>JAFWHH010000014.1 GCA_017512025.1 Clostridia bacterium | reverse complement strand
GCTTTACGAACTGTATATACGTTTAAACGGTTCGTACCAGCACCAAGTTCACCACGCATACCACCTGTGCCAAACTCTAGATTTTTATAAAAGCTATCCTCGATTTTCTTCTCATCTTGCTTCATATTTTCTAGCTGTTCTTTTAATTCTGCATCTAATTGTGCGTAAGAAAGCCAGCGACTAAATTCTTGTTTCCAATTCATATTAATATCCTCCAAATTCAAATTAAAAAGGTATGCTACAAAACACATACCTTAAAAAGTAATAAATTAATTTCTGTTATTTACACATAACTCTTATTACTTAGCTACAAAATAATCCGTTATATATTGAGCCCAAACTTCGTGCCCCTTAGCACTTGGGAAACCAAACTCTTCTTGTAAATATGGTAAGATAGCCTTTGTTGTTGCATCAGGCCATGCTCCCCAGTGATCAACATATGTATAATTATTTTGCGTTGCAAATTGTTTCAATGCCTCAATTGCCTTCGGATAATTCTTCGCACCATATACTGGATTTGATGGTTGAATCATAATTGTAGCACCCTTTGCACTAGTAGAAAGTGATTGAACGAACTTCTGCGTATTTGCGACAGAGTTCCCATTACCAGTTTTACCATTATCAGTAATAAATGGTGGCTCAAATAAAATCACATCAGGATTCTCTTTCGCAATCTCTTTATCACGTTTATTCGTAATTAATTCTTCTGTGCTTTCACCCTTATATTCCTTTACCGTCACTTTCCATAAACCTTTACCGTAAGCAGTTTCTAAATTAGCCGTTAACTTAGCTGCCCAAGTACCTTTTTCAGATGAAGAGGCTTCATCACCAACAATAACAAGATTTACTGCCTTTTTATCCTCAGCAGCTTTCTTTAACTTCTCTTTCACTGCATCTGGCAAATTCTTCGCGTATGCCTCATTAAAAGATGACTTCGCATCTTGTTTTTCCTCTTCCTTTTTCTCTTCTTTCTTCGCTCCGCTATCTTTCACTTCAGCCTTTGTTTTCGTTACTTCACTCGTCTGTCCTGTCGCATTTGCAATCTTCTTATTCCAGTACAATTTACCACTCACAATCGAAGCAACAAACAATACAAAGACAACAAGAACAAGTACTGCTTTCTTATTCATCAATTCACCTCATCTATTAATCTCACAACATATAATATTAATATAAATCCATGCAAAAATAAACCCAACTCCTTCCAAAGGAGTTGGGTTGTTACATATTACTTAGTCAATTCAAGATGCGCTCTTAACTTATTCGTTAAATCTTGTTTCGCTGCATCTGGAACATAGTAATACCAAATACCATCAGCGGCTTTGTGACCATCACCTGGGATTTGAATTTCTTCACTATTCTGCATGCAATCTTTATAGTTCTTTTGAATATCAAACATTTGATCTTGCGTTAAACTTGTTTTAACGTTTTTCTCAATCGCTTTTAATACATCACCATAGCTTGCTAGAGAAGATACACTTGCACCTTTTTTAATTACCGCTTGGATAACTTGACGTTGACGCATTTGACGACCGAAGTCACCGCGTGGATCTTGATATCTCATTCTAGAATATAGTAATGCTTTATCTCCATTTAAATGTAAGTCACCTTTTGCATAATGAACTCCATCAATTGTAAAGTCCATATCATTACTAATATCTACTCCACCAACAGCATCAACAATGTCTTTAAAACCGGCCATATTTACTTCAATATAATGATCAACTGGTACGTTAAGAAAATTCTCAACTGTTTTTACAGCCATATCAATACCACCAAATGCATAAGCATGGTTAATCTTATCTTTTTTACCCTTCCCAACAATTTCTGTATAAGAATCACGTGGTATGCTTGTGATTTTCATAGATTTTGTCTTTGGATTTAAAGTAAACAACATAAGAGAATCTGATCGTCCTACCTCATCTTTTCGTTGATCACTTCCCATTAACAAAATTGAGATTGGTTTTTTATCTGCTACATCTACCTTTTCTGATCGTTTATCTGACTTTTCACGATCTAACGGTTTATGCACAGCATCTAATGTACTTGATATGTTAGAATAAACATGATATGCATATGCACCGCCTCCAATAATGAGAACACCTATTATACCGAGAATCCAAAATAAAATTTTCTTTTTCATTCTTATACCCTCTTTGCTTATAATTACAAACAAAATGCTAAGACTTCTTAATTATATTATAGCAATACTAATAAATGATAAAGCTAAATCGTAAAATTAATGTGACATATTCTATGGATGAGATACAATTAAGGTCACATTCCCTTTTATAACAAAGCTTACGATTCCAGCAGGAAGAATAAAATGATCTCCTTTTTTTATACTAAATTCCCCACTTAGAGTTCTTAAGATCGCTTCACCTTCAATTACACTAGCTAATTGAAACGGTTGATTCTGATGAAAAGATGCTTCCATTTGAATCTCCCATTTACAAACTGAAAAGTACTTTTCTCTTACATATTTAGTAATAATAGCACCATTCTCTTTTTCAATTTCAGGATAAACTCTATAATCCTCATGGGGAATCATGGATACAGCGATTGATTTTTCAACATGTAGTTCTCGTTTATTTCCAACACTATCAACACGATCATAATCATACACACGATATGTCGTATCTGAACTTTGCTGTGTTTCTAATACCAATGTTCCTTCACATAATGCATGAATCGTTCCACTTGGTACATAGAAGAAATCTCCAGGCTTAATTGGCATGCGACGCAGTAATCTATCCCATTCGCAATTTTCAATCAGCCTTTTAAATTCTTCTTTAGTTTGAGCGGTATGTCCGTACACCATTTCAGCATTTTTTTTACAGTCAATAATATACCAACATTCTGCTTTCCCTAACTCACCGTTTTCATGAACATTTGCAAATTCATCATTCGGATGTACTTGCACAGATAAATCTTTTTTCGCATCCAAAATTTTTGTTAATAATGGAAACTGATTAGCTTGATAGTTACCAAATAACACTCTATGCTCATCCCATAATTGTTTTAACGTTAAACCTTTATATTTACCGCTCTTAACAATACTTGGTCCGTTTAAATGAGCAGAAATTCCCCAGCACTCACCGGTCGTTTGTGAAGGTAAATCATAATTAAATCCCTTTAAAGATTCTCCTCCCCAAATCCGTTCCTGTAATACTGGTTGAAAAAGTATTGGTTCTTTATACAAAATAACTCCACCTCTAGCCACTCTTATTACTAATTTTTACTTCTTTAAATAACAAACTTCTTCTATTTCTTTCCATTGCATATAGATTCGAACAATATCTTCTTCAACCAATTCGCTACCTGATTGTACCTCAATAAATTCTAAATCCGTAACAGCCTTAATCGCATGCTTCTGCCCTGGCTGAATTTCTAACACATCCCCTACACGAACAACTCTTATTTCATTATCTAACACAAAAATACCTTCGCCTTTTACAATTGTCCAAACTTCACTTCTGTTATTATGGTATTGATAGCTTAAATTTTTATTAGCTGTAATACCAATACGCTTTGTTAATACTTCATTCCCTTCAGCATATTTAGTATGGTCTAGCACACGATACCAACCCCAGCGTCGCTCTTCATACATTGGTCTTTGATCCCAATCACCAACTAATTCCTTTACTCGAGGACTAGCTTCCTTTTCTGAAACTAAAATACCATCTGGACTAGCAGCTACAATTATATTAGAAAGCCCTAATACAGAAACTGGAATATCTAATTCGTTAATAATATGATTCTGTTCACACTCAGCTCCCATGTTCCCCTTACCAAGGATGTTTGTTCCCATTTCTTCCGTAAGAGTATTCCAAGTTCCAAGATCCTTCCACGAACCATTATAAGGTAATGCAATAATATTCTCTGTTTTTTCTACTACTTCATAGTCAAAACTAATCTTTGGTAAACTTGCATATTGTTGGACTAATACATCATACTGAACAGGAAGACCCTTTTGATCCAATAGAGAAATAATTTTATCTAATTTAAATGCAAATACACCACAATTCCAAAGTGCATTTTGTTTCAACAATTCTTCAGCATCAGTAATAGATGGCTTTTCTTTAAAATGGCTTACTTGAATAATTTGCTTCGTGCTTATCCCTACATTCGGAACAATATAACCATATTTTTCAGATGGATATGTAGGTTTAACTCCCATTAAACCTAAATCTGCATTTGAAGAGTTTATCGCCTTTTCTAAATCCAGTAATCTTTCAAAAAAACTATTTTCTACATATGGATCTACAGGTAATACACCTACTACCTCATTCAGATCAACATGCTCTTTAGAGTATAAATATGAAGCAGCAAGGGCTATTGCTGGAAATGTATCACGACGCTCTGGTTCGATGATAATAGGTACATCATTCCCTAACTGACTATTAATCATATCTACTTGAGATTTGCTTGTAGCAATAACCGCATCTGCCTCCATGTTCAATGCCGTTATTTGTGACCATACTCTTTGAACCATAGACTGCATTTCATTCTCTTCATTTTTCAGTACCTTTAAAAATTGTTTAGAGCGCGAGTCATTCGATAGAGGCCACAACCTTTTTCCTGATCCCCCTGAAAGTAAAATTAATTTCAAAATAATTCACCCACTTTTTTTTTATAAAATATTCTTATATAATTTAATAATTTCTGTGTTCATCTTTTTACTTGTGTATTTTTTTTCAAATTCATTAAATCCGTTTAAGCCTTTAACAATTAATTCTTCTTTGTTTAAATTATCCAACAACTCTTTTAATGTATCTAAATTATTCAAATCAAATACATACCCATTACTTGTATTTGCTAATTCAGGTAACGCACCACGATTACTTACAATAATAGCCTTCTTGTTTTTCATTGCTTCAATTGCAACTAATCCAAAACCTTCCCAACGTGAAGGAATGATGATTGCATCAAACAGTTTATAATAAGAATCAATATGTTCATGATTAATCCATCCAATAGATACCACATTAGATGGGATTTCAATATCGTCATTATTTAATATACTTTCCCCTATAATATGTAGCTTAATATTATGATTTTGATATGATTCAAAAAACTTCAATAAAATGTCTAATCCCTTTTGTCGATCAAATCTTCCTACAAACAACAAATTAATTTTGGAAGGATCGATTCTATACTCTATATCTCCCTCATGTAAATCCGTAGAGATTCCATTATGAATTAATTCACATTTTTCATAAGATAACCCTCTTTTTAATGCTTCCTCATGTTCGCTAGAAGATATATTAATAATCTTATCTGTTCTTGTAGCTAAAACTCTCTCCACAATTTCATATACTTTTTTCTTAAGAGCGGACGTTTCCATACAAAAAGCCCACCCATGAGAACAGTACACAACCTTATATCTTTTCTTTTGAAATAATAATGGGACTCTTACAAAAAAACCCGCAAATGTACTATGAATATGAATTATATCTGGTTTATGCTCTTTTATATTTTTATTCACATAAAACATCGCTTTGATAATACTTTTTATATTTCTCTCATAAGGATATGCTTCAATATCTTCTTTGTTCATGCTAAAATTTTTATCTGAATTTGTATCACTTAACATCACTTTTAAATTTAAAACTTCTCTGTTTTCATTCTGATATTTTACAACTTCTTGTAAATAAGTTGCTACTCCACCTTTTACATATTCACCAATATGCATTATCTTCAAATTCATTTGACCCCTTTTCTAAAACTAATCTAACTTTTTTATAGTTTCTATTAATTGTTTTGCAGATGTAGTCCACGAAAATTTTTGAGCTTGTTTTAACCCTTTCTCACTTAATTCAGTTTGAAGATTATCATTACTCATCACTAATTTAATTTTACTAGCCAATTCATCGGTGTCATAAGGATTAAAGTATATAGCAGCATCTTGAGAAACTTCAGGCATTGGTCCCATATTTGATACTAATACTGGGCACCCAACTGACATGGCTTCTAAAGGCGGTAAACCAAATCCTTCATATATAGAAGGAAATACAAAGCAACCTGCATTTCTATATAACCCTTTTAAGTCCTCATCCGTTATATATCCCAAATATTTTATATTAGCTCCCTCGATGTTAACATCTCCAAATACTTTCGGATCTGCTCCACCCGCTATTACAATATCAAATGATTCATTTAGTAATTGTCCTGCCGCCTGTATTAAAGCCTTAAAGTTTTTATTAGGATTTAAACTGCTAACCGCCAAAACGTAATTATTCTTTTTAAGGCTAAATTTTTGTAGTACCTCCGTATTTTCTATAATACTTTCAAAATGCTCTTTTCCTTCTGAGATAAACCCTAGTTTTTGTTTTTTCAATTTCAAATATTGCATAAGCTCTTTTGTAGAGAAATCCGATATTGTTAATATTTCCTTCGTTCTTTTACTTATAAAATAAAACATTGTCTTATACCAGTTTCTAAATAAAAATGAGAAGCCTTGCGGTGACGTATATACTGCAGCATCATGAATAACAACGATTTGATTTTTTTTGAAAAGTGGTGCTGTGTTACACAGGTTAATTAGGGGATGACCTTTTACATATCGAGCTAACTCTAATTGTTCCCACAAATGCCCATTTAAAGCACCTATTTTTTCCACTCTAATATTTTTAAATTCATAATTAATTGTGCAATCTTTAGGAACTAACAAAATAAAATTATAATCCTCATATAAATCTAGTTGTTTAATAGTCTCTATTGCGAACCTTTGAACACCCGTAACTCTTTGAGTTAAAAATCTCCCATTAATGTATACTTGCATAGAATAGCTCCCTTATAAATCATCTTTAGTAAATCTTTAAATAAAAATAGCAAACACCCGTAAAACTGGTGCTTGCTATTTTTATAAAACATTAAATCTCCATTAAATTTCCCTTTGGAATAATACTGCTTCTGCCTATAGAATAATACTCTATCCCTAGCTCATTCATCCTACTTAACTCAAAACAATTTCTCCCATCAAATAATACAGGTTCCTTTAATACATTTTTCAAATGATATAAATCCATGTTTTGAAACTCTTCCCACTCAGTTATAATTACAGCTGCATCCGCCCCAATTAATGCATCATCTAAAGTTGATACATATTGGACTTCCTCTGGCAGAATTTCCTTCGCATTTTCTATCGCAATTGGATCATATGCTTTCACCTGAATTCCGGCAGCAATTAATTCCTTAATAATTACGATTGATGCGGCTTCACGCATATCATCAGTGTTTGGTTTAAATGCCAAACCTAATACTGCAACACTCTTGTCTTGTATTGGATTTAATCTACTTATTATCTTATCTGCTAATAATCTTTGCTGCTTATTATTTACCTCAATTACAGATTTCAAAAGTTCAAAATTGTGTTCTACCCCACCAGCAATTTGGACTAATGCGTGTGTATCTTTCGGGAAACATGATCCTCCATATCCGATACCAGCGTTTAAGAAGGATCTACCAATACGTTTATCTAACCCCATACCATACGCTACGTCTTCAACGTCTGCTCCCAGTTTTTCGCAAATATTAGATATTTCATTTATAAAACTAATTTTAGTTGCTAAAAAGGCATTTGATGCGTACTTAATCATTTCTGAACTATAGATATCTGTTTTAAAAACCGGTAACCCTAACGGCTTATACATTTCCTCTAAAATACTTGCTGCTTCTTCATCTTCTGTACCAATAATAATACGATCTCCATTAAAAGTATCCTCAATAGCTGATCCTTCTCTTAAAAACTCAGGATTAGAAGCAATCTTAATATTTACGTTATGTTTTAAATTGGATAAAATAGTTCTTTTTACAAAATCATTTGTCCCTACAGGAACTGTGCTTTTTGTTACTACAATAACATCATTTTGTATGCTTTCTCCAATTGATTTAGCAACATTTTCAACATACATTAAATTTGCCGACCCATCTGGCATCTGCGGAGTTCCAACAGCTATAAAAATAACATCTACATTTTGAAAACTTTCTACATGATTAGTCGAAAAACTAAGTGTGTCTTTTTCTATATTTTTAACCATTAATTCATTAAGACCTGGCTCATATATAGGTGATATACCAGATTTCATTTTTTTCACTTTTTCTTTATCTGTATCAATACAAATAACTTGATGATTAATTTCAGATAAGCAAACACCTGTAACTAAGCCGACATAGCCTGTCCCAACAACTGCAATTTTCATAGTTATCCTTCTTCCTATTTTATTCACACATAAACCGTACATGTATGTTTTTATATTCGAATATTAATTCAAGTAAATTAACTTGAATATAATCTGAATCAACTTATGATTTAATAACTTTTGAATAAACATCTATATATGAATCTACTGTTTTCTCAATATCAAAACCTTCTAAATATGAAGGTATATTCTTAGAGAAATTTGACACCTCTATAGGATTATCTATAATATATCTAATAATTTTTTCTAGCTCTATTGGATTATCAGGATTAAATATAAAGCCTGTTTTATTATTAATAATACATTCTGGAATCCCACCTCTATCTGTTCCAATAGCAGGTTTTCCATAAGAGTATGCTTCTAAAATAACCCTAGGTAAAGGCTCATTCCATAGAGAAGGTGCAATTAATATATCGATTTCACTTAATATATCATTAGGGTTAATATAACCTAAAAATTTTATATTTTTTGGATATGTATTTTTTTCAATGTTCTTCTCAATTTCTTCTTCATAAACTTTTCCAGCTAAAATAAGCTCAGCATCTTGAACCTTAGTAAAGACATCTAATAATAGTTTTATTCCTTTTGTATAATCAATTCTCCCCATATAAAAGAACTTTAATTTACCAACCAATTGCTTATCTTTATGTCCTTCTTTTCTAATATGGGTACCATTAAATATCCTTGCAGATGGTGTATCTTGAAAGAACCCTAATTCCTTATGCCTTTGAATCATGAAATGAGAGTTACCAACTACATAATCAACATGCTGCTTATTAGTCAATCCTTTTTTATACATTGAAAATACTTTACATTCTGAACATTGTCCACTGCAATTATCTGATCCTTTAAACATTGTAGACTTTGAACAAATTAAACTAAAATCCCTAAGGGTATGTACCACTGGGATATTAAATTTTTTTGCAATAATCCACGGTATTGTTGAAAATCCTGTAATATTATTCGTATGAATTACATCTGGTTTTTCATTCAATATAATATTTGTAATTTCCTTAGAGAACCTTGGATTATATACATCTAAACCATGCCAAAAAACTTTTTGTAATGCTTTTTTATCTTTTGAATTTATCGACCAGTATAGATTTCTATGATGCAGATAATATACCTTTATTCCATTTACTTTATCAATTTTATCATCTGTAAAAGTAGAAACTATAATAGGTTCATGACCCCTACTCACTAACATTTCCGCTAATAACTGAACGGACTTCTCTGCACCACCAATTATGTTAGGATAATACAATGTGTTAAAGATTAATATTTTCATGATTAGTAA
The DNA here is from genome assembly GCA_017512025.1 of Clostridia bacterium. Taxonomy (GTDB): domain Bacteria; phylum Bacillota; class Clostridia; order TANB77; family CAG-508; genus CAG-492. The sequence goes on along the minus strand of JAFWHH010000014.1, from coordinate 11,715 downwards.
CCCCTGTCACATTTAAATTCTTAGTAGTTTTCTCTTTTTTATTATTTTCTATTTTATTTTTAGAAAATAAAGCACTGGTTACATACACTCCACTACCTAAGAAAAACCAATATAAAAAATTAAGGTTATCTTGGAATATATTCGAAATTCCATTTGTCAGCACTATTGAAATAATAATATTTTGTACTAAACTTTCTTTATTATGACGTTTCATATAACCTTTAACTATATATATATAAATTGAAATATGCGCAACTAGTCCTAGTATTCCACCTTCAACTAAGAAAAGTAGCACACCACTTTCAGCTTCATTTGGTAAATCATAAGAAATATTACGCGCAATTGACATCACTGACTTACCTTGAACGATTTCAGGATAATTACCTACCCCAATACCAAGTAAATAATTATTTGATAAATGTTCCATAGCATTCCTAATAATCTCCAACCTAACAATTAAGGTATCTACATACTTCATATACTCAAGTGGTATCTTATTGCTCATTCCAAATATATAATAAAGGATTACATAAAATTGGTTTAAAGCTTCATTACCAGTTATAATCATATAAAGAAAAATAAGAATCAATATTCCCCCATAAAGGGCTAGTTTTTTCCTAGAATATCCTCTTGTAATAAACAATACTATATAAATAGCTAACGGAACTGTAATTAAAAGGGTTTTTATTTGCATTAATACTATGCACGAAACAACAGAAATCGCCAGTATTAGTAAATGTCTTATCTTTTTCGTTGCAAAATATAACCAAAAACTAATCGGTAATACAATCGCATAAAAAGCTGTATAATATTGTTTATCCATTAATGTAAAGCTACGTAAGTTAACTAAATCTATCCCTGTATTATATAATTCCATTCCTTGTACTATAATATCCAGCGACAAAATTATAGAGGTGTATACCAATACTTTACAGCTTTTCAATAATATATCTTCGTCTACGATATTTACTATAATTGCCATAAATGTATAATACACAATAAATTTTATGGCTTGACCATTAATAGTTGTTGCAAAAGCACTAATAAATATTAACAATACATTAATAAATATTAAGGTGTATATACCTGTATGTTTTTTTATCTCTTTGTTTTTTATTAACTTTAGTAAGTACACGAACACAATAGCAATGACAGCCATTAAAGTTAACGAAGAAATTAAAACTGAGTTTGAATCTACCCTCTCCGCAATACCACTTAAAGCAGAAAATAATAATGCAATTATTATTAAAACGTACAAATATAATTCTCCTTTACTATCATACTTTGTATTTATCTTCACATATTTGAAATAGTATAATAGTCTTTATACCAATCTACAAATTTACCCAAGCCTACTTCCAACGAAGTAGAAGGTGTAAATCCAACCGCCCCGTTTAATTTATTAATATCTGCATAGGTTGCTTTCACATCGCCTTTTTGCATTGGAAGAAATTCAATTTCAGCCTTTTTTCCTATAGCTTTTTCAAGTATATTTATAAATTCCATTAATTTTTCTGGATTATTATTCCCAATATTATATACTCTATATGGCGCATAACTATTAGAAGGATCTATTACATTTGAATCTTGCATCGGCTCTGGTATTACATCCATTAACCTTACAATCCCTTCTACTATATCATCGATATAAGTAAAGTCCCTATACATGTCACCATTATTAAACACATTAATTGGCTTTCCTTCAGTAATATTTTTAGCAAATTTAAAATAGGCCATATCAGGTCTTCCCCATGGACCATATACCGTAAAGAATCTTAATCCAGTCGTAGGAATTTTATACAGATGGCTATATGCATGTGCTAATAGTTCATTAGATTTTTTTGTGGCTGCATATAAACTTACTGGGTGATCCACTGAATCTATTTCAGAGAATGGCATTTTCTTATTTGCTCCATAAACAGAGCTAGAAGAAGCATATATTAAGTGCTTAATCTTTTTATTTCTACATCCTTCTAAAATATTTAGAAATCCCACGACATTGGAATCAATGTATGCCCTAGGATTTTCAATGCTATATCTCACCCCTGCTTGAGCTGCCAAATTAATTACTACTTCAAAATCATTTTTATTAAATAATGATTCGATTTGATGATTATCTACTAGATCCATTTTTATAAATTCGAAATTTTTCTTATGCTTATGTTGAGATAATTGAGATAATCTCCCTTCTTTTAAACTAACGTCATAATAATCATTTAAATTATCAATTCCTATAACTTCAACACCTCTATCTAACAACTTTTGTGTTAGATGAAAACCAATAAAACCAGCTACACCCGTTACCAATACTTTCATTTAGTTCCCCTCATTTCTCTTCTTAAATTCTTTCAGAATAAAGAAGTTCTTTTCTCGGAAGCTTCCTCGCACAAAACCAATAAAACCCTCCAAAAATAACTAAGAAATATAATCCATTAAGAATTACATTTATATAGATATTTGGACTAATTAAATTTATTAAATAATGTCCTAAGTACAATAGAATATTTACTGCAAACAATCCTACTATTTCTGTGCGCCTCATTAAAATTCTTACTTTCATTTGCATCTTTCGATTTAAAACATAAAATAATAAAATGCATGTTGCATAAGCTGATAATGGGTTTGCCCATATTATTCCATATATACCCCATAATTTACAAAAAGCTATACTTAGTACTATATTAAAAATTATACTTATAATACTCAGGTGCGTTGCAATTCGAACCTTTTGTTTAGAAAAAAATACCTTTAAAAGTATATCTTTCAAAATGATTCCAACGAGCCCCACGATTATTATTCCAAATCCCATAGATATGGTATATAAAGATTTTTCATCCAAGTTCCCATGACCCAAAACCATATATATTAATCCATCAGCATTCAAACAAACAAATAAACTTATCGGGATTAAAATAATAACTACATATTTAATAATTAGATTTATTTTCTCCTCAAAATTCCCCTTATCCTCTGTTAATACCCATTTGGACATTTGAGGGTACAATATAGAATTTATTAAAGTTAATAAAATAAAAACAATTAGTGTGAAAAATTTATTAACATAAAAAATAATAGTGATTGATCCTGTCTCTAAGCTAGAAGATAATACTCTTTCTGATATAACCTGTAATTGGGCAAATAAAGTCGAAAATAACGTAGGAACACCCAAGATTACAACTTTTTTCAAATATAATTTTTGTTCACTGAATTCGAACCTTTTGAACATCCTCAATTTCAAGCCATATACTATTAATAATACAGATTGCAGTGCAGTTCCTATAAGAATAAATATAGAGACGCCATATATCCCCCAGTAATTTTTCCCTACAAAAATACCAAATATAACCAATATATTATACGGAATACCAATAAAATTACCAATTATCGGCCTATCTAAAACCCTTAATGCAGCAATTAATATTTGTATAATCCCTTGAAATATAATCATCGGCATAAGTATCTGCGTTAAAACCACTGCCAAATCCTTCACATCGGAATTAGATCCCACTGCAACTAAATTAATAATATTCTTATTAAATAACAATCCCAATCCTGTTACCAATATTAAAATAATACTAGTGCTTAATGAGAGAGCTAAAAGAAAGCCTGGTAGTTTATCCTTATTATTAATTTTGACTTCTTGTATTATCGGAATTAATATTGCAGCAAATGCCAAATCAATCGTCGAAAACAAAAGCTGAGGTACTACAGAAGCTATAAGAAATGCATCTGTATCTAAAGAAACCCCAAATACATATACGATAAAAAATTCTCTTATAAAACCTAAAATTTTACTTAATAATATTACTAATATTATTAAAAAGGAGCTTTTAAAGATTTTATTCATCCTTTTCCACCCCTCTTTTACGCTTATTACAATTAATACATTTAATGTAAGTACCTAGGATTTTCAGACAAAAGATTTCTAACAGTCTCAAAATATGATTTTTAGATACTATTTTAAAAATTGATTTACTCTCTATTTTTTCCATCCGAGAAGGAAAATCATAGTATTTAAAAATATTTTTCATTTCTACTTTAAATATTTCTTTAAGCATTCTTTTAGCCACTAAAGCGTGACCGAACTCATTCCAATGCCATCCATCTTTCGTGTAGATATATTGGTTGGTGGTTTCATTTATATCAAAGATATCTACTAATGGTATTGATAGTTCTTTACTTATTTCCTCTATGGCCTCATTGTAATCATTAATATAATGGTTATAATTCTGATTTATATGTTCATCTACTTTTGAAAGAGAAATTAAGATAATATTTTTTTTACCCTTATCCCTTAAATGCTCCACAACATCTTTATAATGCTGATAGTACATTTCTTTACTAATCTTAAAATCCACACCATAACTATCATTTAATATACATCTAAGGTTCTGCTTCAACTCGAAAGAATACTCCGTTAATCGATTCCGATATTTCAATCTATGTCTTAAATCTTCTTTAATCCACCTATTAAATAAAAATTTATGCGCACTTTTTGATAAAGCCGGAAATGCTTCAAAATTTCCGAAATGTAGGATTACATAATCCCAATCCGTTTGGTAAAATTTTTCATCAAGCAAATCACGTATGTCGCTAGTTACAACTCCTGATTTAGTGTATTTTTCTATATTTACTATTTTTCCATGCTGTAACTGTAACTCTTTTTTTAAAATAGAAGGATACCCATCATTTTCTAATAATAAAGAATCTGGAAAACTATCTCCGATGAAAGCGATATTCAATTACAATCACCCTTTTATATATTAATTATATATTATTACGAAGCGTCATTAGGTTTAATCACCACAACGAATGTTCTACATATTATTTTTAAATCAAATATAAGATTTCTATTTTCTATATAATATATATCTAACTTAACCATTTCAGCGAATCCAATACTATTTCTTCCACTGACTTGCCACAAACCTGTACACCCCGGCGTAACCATTAATCTTTGTTTATCGTAAGTTGTGTACTCTTTTACCTCTCGTGGCAAGGGAGGCCTTGGACCTACAAGACTCATATCCCCTTTTAACACATTGATTAATTGCGGTAATTCATCAATGCTCGTTTTTCTAATGATTTTTCCTATTCTTGTAATCCGAGGGTCCTCCTTTATTTTAAACATTGCTCCCGACACTTCATTATATTTTAATAAATCTTGTAGTCTTTCCTCTGCATCAGTTACCATAGATCTGAATTTATACATATAAAATTCTTTTCCATCTTTACCGACACGCATTTGCTTAAAAAATACCCCACCTTTTGGATCTTCATATTTGATAAGTAATGCCACAACTAAAAAGATAGGAGATAAAAAAATCAAACCACATAATGCACCTATAATATCCATACAACGTTTTGTCGCCATATATCCTTTACGAGCATTTATTTCGCTCAAATCAAGCTCTTTACTATTTTCTTTTACATTTTCATCCAATACTTTCAACGGATTCAATTTTCTCCCACCTCATTTCATACATATACATTTTCCCTTTTTACAATTTCATTCATATATTCCATTAATTCTTCTTTTAGCTCTTCATGTTGTAACGCCATCTCGATTGTTGTCTTAATAAACCCAAACTTCTCCCCAACATCATAACGAGTGCCTTCAAAGTCATAGGCAAACACACGTTGAATTTCATTTAAACGTTGAATCGCATCAGTTAATTGGATTTCTCCACCTGCACCTGTCTGTTGATTTTCTAGGAACATGAAAATTTCTGACGTTAATACGTAACGACCCATAATTGCTAAATTTGATGGTGCTGTACCTTGAGCCGGCTTCTCTACAAATTGACGTACTTGGTAACGACGTTCATTTTGTTCAACTGGATCAATAATGCCATAACGATGTGTTTCATTTTCAGGTACTGTTTGTACACCAATAACTGACGACTGTGTACTTTCATATTGATCCATTAATTGACGTAAGCATGGCGTTTCTGCTTGCACAATATCATCACCAAGTAAAACCGCAAATGGTTCATTTCCAATAAATTTACGAGCACACCATACTGCATGCCCTAGCCCTTTTGGTTCTTTTTGTCTTATGTAATGAATATTAATTTTGGAAGAAGCTTGTACTTTCTCAAGCATCTCATATTTTCCTTTTTCTAGTAAGTTTTGCTCTAATTCAAAAGAGTGATCAAAATGATCTTCAATGGCACGTTTTCCTTTTCCTGTTACAACAATAATATCTTCAATTCCTGATTCTATCGCTTCTTCTATTATGTATTGAATTGTCGGTTTATCAACGATTGGTAACATTTCTTTTGGCATCGCCTTCGTTGCTGGTAAAAATCTCGTCCCAAGACCAGCTGCTGGGATAATCGCTTTTCTTACTTTTTTCATTTTTTGTCCCCCACATTTTTTATTTATATGTAACAATAACAAAAACCCTACCTATAAAGTCATAGTTATTACTCCATAGGTAGAGTTTCTATTATAAATAAATTATGGGCATCTAACCCAACCTCACGCCATACTCCCGACGACAAGCGTCTAAGGTAGGTGCGAAATGAAAATTTCTACCCACAGCACGACCGAGTGCCTCCATTGATAACGGTTAGGAGACATCACCAGTACTTTATTTAAAAGATACCGAACAATTTTTTGCGACGAATTTGTTCTGGATCTTCTTTATAAATTGCTTTTCCGCTAATTAATAAATACGAGTTTTCCTTTAAATCACTCATAACACTCGTTCCGAATTCTTTAGCAATTAGTTCATAGCTTTCCGCTAAATGAAATCCTCTTGACGTCGTATTATGTGCATCTGAAGCGACCATATGTGTTAAATTATGTTCTACAAGTTGTAGTGAAAATTTTTTAATTTTCTTCCCAAATTTTCCTAATAAACTGCCTGCCGTTACTTGCGTTAATGCTCCTTTATTTACAATGTTATATAACTTATCTGGCCGCTCGATTAACTCGGCATTACGTTCTGGATGAACAATAATTGGAATCATTCCCTTTACACGTAATTCGTATAATAATTGTTCGGCATAACGAGGTACATGATTAGACGGGAACTCAATGAATATATATTTATTTGTTTCATTTAAAGTAACAATTTTACCAACTTCATAGTCTTCTAATAAATCGCCATATAACCTGACCTCTTGTCCAGGTAAAACGGTAAGTGGAATATTATATTGTTGTAGTTCATCATTTAGTTGTTTTACGCGATGAATAATTGAAGTACGTTCATTTACATATTTTCCATTTTGATGATGCGGCGTTGCGACAATTGTATGTATTCCTTCTGAAACGGCTTGTTGTGCCATCGCTAAACTATCGGTTACTGTCTGTGCACCGTCATCGATACCAGGTAAAATATGACAATGTAAGTCTATCATTTGTTTCATCCTCCCTCTCTCCTATAAAAATCTTTTTTCCCTTGAATATGAGATATCACTCATATTCAAGGGAAAAAAGGAGATATGTTTTTACCATATCTCACTTTAAAATTAGTTTGCACCATAGTAATAATATAAGCCCTCTTCACGTTCACGATCGTTCAGAACAACGCCTAACAATTTACCTTTAGCCGATTCTAACAATCCTTTTGCTTTTACTGCTGTTTCTTTTTCCGTTGATTCACTACGAACAACAAGAATAGAAGCATCACATACATTTGCCATAATTTGTGCATCGGTTACAGCTAAAATTGGCGGCATATCAAAAATAACTAGATCGTACATACTATATGCTTGTCCAAGAAGCTCTTTCATTGATTTCGAACCTAACAATTCGGCCGGGTTTGGCGGGATTGGACCACAAGCTAAAAAGTGTAGATTATCAACTAATGTTGTTTGCACACATTTCTCTAAACGTTCACTATGTGTTAATACGTTCGTTAATCCGAAAATGTTATCTACTTGGAACATTTGATGCATTGCTGGTTTACGCATATCTGCATCAATTAATAATACTTTTTTTCCTTGTTGAGCAAAAACAACTGCCATATTCGCTGTCGTTGTCGTTTTCCCTTCACTTGGGTTTGCAGACGTGACCATTAATGAATGTAAATTTGTATCAATAGCTGCAAATTCAATATTCGTTCGAATATTACGATATTGTTCTGAAATTGGTGATTTCGGTTGTTGATGAGCAATTAATTGACGACGTTGACGATGATTTTTTTTCTTTTTGAATAAATTAAGAGCCAATTGTTTGTCCCCTCACTTTTCTTGATGATGGAGCGTGTGATTTCACGTTCATTGTTTCTTCATCCATACGAGCTACAATCCCTAATACTGGTAAGCCAAGTAAGTTTTCTACATCTTCTTCTTTTTTCACTGTGTTATCTAAGTATTCTAGTAAGAATGCAAGGCCAACTGAAGCCATTAAACCAACAACGAAAGCGATTGCCACATTTAACATTGGGCGTGGTTTAATTGGAGATTGACTTTCTGCAACTTCTGCTTTTGACAACACTGTTACGTTATCAACACTCATGATTTTCGCAATTTCACCTTTAAATACTTCTGCAGTTGTATTAGCAATATCTCGAGCAAGTTTCGGATCCTTATCTATTGCTGTTACAGTTACGACTTGTGAATCCTTTTCATTTCCTACTTCAATTTTCTCATTTAAATCTTGAGTCGTAACATCTAATCCCAATTTTTCTTTGACTTGATCCAAAATAACTGGACTTTTAATAATAACTTTATATGTATTCGTCAATTGAATATTTGATTGAATTTCCCCCAACTGAATTGCTGCACCTTCTTGCTTCTTTTGGTTAACAAGAATTTGCGTCGAAGATTGATAGATTGGTGTCATAAAGAAGAAGCTAATGATAGCACTTACAATTGCTGCACCAAAGGCGATTACGAGGATCATTGCTAAACGTTTTTTTAAGATATGAAATAACTCTTTTAGACTAATTGTTTCTTCCATAGGTTCCTCCAACTTTCTAAAATTTACACATAGGAAAAATTATAACATATAAATCTTACATTTTTTATTTTTAATAATTCAGTTCTATATTTGTTCACAAGAAACAAGTTTAATCTTACAAAATAATCTTAAATATGACAACACATTCCAATGATTTCCCAAAAATTTTATCATATCATGCTTTTTACAATGTATATCTTGATAAATAATTTTCAGAAAACAAAAAAGCCAACAAAATTTTTTTGTTGGCTTTTTCATATTTTAGTAATAACCATACTGCTCTTTTTCTTCTCTTTTATCGTTTAAAACGACTCCAAGTAGTTTTCCTGATGCTTTATCTAATATTTGTTTCGCTTTTACGATTTTATCTTTTTCCGTCTTTTCGCTGCGTACAACGAGTACGATTCCATCACATTTATTCGCAAGAATTTGTGCATCTGTAACCGCAAGGACAGGTGGTGTGTCAATTAATATAATATCAAACATGTTATATGCTTCTAGCAACGCCTCGTCCATTGCCCGGCTCCCTAATAGTTCTGCTGGGTTTGGCGGGATTGGACCTGCTGCCATTAAGTATACGTTCTCTATATCTGTTTTTTGAATGCATTGCATAAGTTTTGCTTGTCCTGATAATAAGTTCGTTAGCCCATTTGAACTATGAATGGCAAATAAGTTTTGTATCGTCGGCTTACGCAAGTCAGCTCCAATTAATAAAACTTTCTTTCCTTGTTGTCCGAAAACAACTGCTAAGTTTGAGATTGTCGTTGTTTTCCCATCACCTGGATCGGCTGAAGTAACAATAATAGAACGAACATGATTATCTACAGATGTAAACTCAATGTTTGTACGAATGTTACGGTATTGTTCTGTAATACGCGATTTAGGCTCTTTATGTGTAATTAATTGTCGTAATGGTTTTCTTTTCTTTCTCCCGAACATATTCATAATCTCCTTTTGTGAAATGCGACATTTCCCTTTTCTCTCTCTTATGCTCGATTTCATACGTCTAATTAATATTCTTACTGAGTTCCCCACATTTCATCATAATCAATAACATCCTATTTTGTCTTATTTAAGTACCTTAACAATATGACAATGCCCTTATTTCTTTATTACCTTTATCACTTATCCTGTTTTCTAGATAAATAATAAAGTAAGTATATGGTAATTACCATCTATTTACAAGATATTTTCTGATTAGTTTGTATATTATTGTTTAATCGTTATATAGCAGAAATTAAAAAATCCCCTTGTCTTTTCACAAGGAGATTTTTTAGTACTATCTATTCTTTTTTATCACCAATCGCAAATGTAATTTCTGCCTCACATGCAACTTCACCATCTACTGTTGCGATTGCTTTTCCTTTTCCAATTGGGCCGCGTACGCGTGTCATTTCTACTTCTAGACGAAGCTGATCACCTGGTCGTACTTGTTTTTTGAAACGGCAATTGTCGATACCTGCAAAGAAAGCAAGTCTTCCGCGGTTTTCTTCTTTCTTTAATACTGCAACTGCTCCTACTTGCGCTAATGCTTCTACAATAAGTACACCAGGCATAACTGCATAGTCAGGGAAGTGTCCGTTAAAGAATTCTTCATTTGCGGATACATTTTTAATCCCAACCGCTCTTTTGCCTTCATCTACTTCTAATATTTTATCAACAAGTAAAAATGGATAGCGGTGAGGAATGATTTCTTTAATTTGTTCTATATTTAGCATGTAACAATCGCCCCTTTTGTAATATTGGTCTTACCACTTGGACATATTGCTATTATCCCATTTTGTTTATTGTTTGTCATTACAAAGTAACATTTTATATTTAGCGCAACTTCCTAAAAAAAAATGCACACACTCTATTCCATTAAAATAGTTGCACATTTTTGCAACTGACACGGAGGTGGAAAGGAGTGTATGCCCAAATTAGGGAAAGGCAATATGTATTGAAACATTATTTGCCTTAATGTCGTATTCGACTCATTATATTATAAACGTTTTCAATTAAGGAAATATTAAATTTAACCATATATATGAATATTTTACCTGTTTCCTTCACATTTCTCTATTTTCCTTCCATTTTCGCAAAAAATCAAAATAAAAAAATATAAAAACGAAAAAAAAGAACTAAGGCATTAGCCTTAGTTCTTTCAAATTATCTCAAAGCACGCTTTGGTAATCTGTCGATATTCTCTAACATAATACCTGTACCAACCGCAACGCAGTGCATTGGGTTTTCAGCAATTAATACTGGTACTTTTAGTTCTTCTGCTAGAAGCATGTCGATACCGTGTAGTAAAGCTCCACCGCCTGTTAGAATAACACCGCGGTCGATGATATCTGCAGATAATTCTGGTGGTGTGCGCTCTAATACACCTTTTGCAGCTTGTACAATAACAGCTGCATTTTCTTTTAATGCTTCTGTAATTTCTTCAGAGCATACTGTAATTGTACGTGGTAAGCCTGTTACCATGTCACGTCCGCGAATTTCAAGCTCTTCGCTACGTGCACCTGGGAATACTGTACCAACTTTAATTTTAATATCTTCTGAAGTACGTTCTCCGATTAATAGCTTATACTTACGTTTAATATAGTTTAAGATCTCCATATCAAACTTATCGCCAGCCATTTTGATAGAGGAAGAGGTAACAATATCACCCATAGATAGTACAGCGATATCTGTTGTACCTCCACCAATATCAACAACCATGTTACCGCTTGGTTGGAAGATTTCCATACCAGCACCAACTGCGGCTACTTTTGGTTCTTCTTCTAAAAATACTGTTTTACCACCTGAACGTTCAGCAGC
>JAFWHH010000013.1 GCA_017512025.1 Clostridia bacterium | reverse complement strand
TTATTTATTTTATTTTTTATCATTGAAATTACGACGTTTTTTCCTATTTTAAAATTATTAATTTTAATAAATAATTAATATTTTATTTAATATTTTTAATTAGTTTATTATATTTTATAAAAAAAGAATTCCATTTTTTTTGGAATTCTTTTTTTATTTATTTTTTATATTAATTATTTTTTTAATTTCTTTATTTAAATTTCTTTTTTCCAATTGTTCCTAATAATGAAATAATAGAAAATTTATTATATTTTTTTATTTTATTTGGTACAAATTTTTCATAATATACAGGTTTTACTCTTAAATCAAATAATACTGATATTGTTAAATAGAATATATTTGATATTAACCAAATTAATGGTAACACGTATACTATAATTCCTTCATTAAATGCTTTCATGCCTGACATTACTACGGCCGCAATGCTTAACGCTAAGAATGTTAAGTGAACACTTAATAAGAATTTATTTGTTTTAGTCATTTTCTTTGACCATTTTGTTTTTGGTGTTACTTCAAATTTTGTACTTCCAAGTCCAATTAATTCTTTAAATACTTCTTTGCACATTACGGGAGTAAGCACTGTTTCATATATCTTCGTCCAAGTAGATGATCTTCTTCTTCCTTCTAACGCATCTAATGCAAATCTTTTTACCAAATATGTTGGCACCCAGAATGCTAAGAACATTTTTAAATCACAGTCTACAATTATTAATCCAAATAAACTAAATAATAATGGAGCTATTAAATATATCATTCTTTTTATTCCAAAGAACCAATATGAAATACATGATAAGTACTCTAATTTTTGTCTAAAGTTTAATCCTTTTCTATTACTAATCTTATATTTCTTAAATATTTGAACACAACCTCTTGCCCATCTTGAACGTTGTTTTGCAAATGCAGTTAAATCATTTACTGATTCTCCGTATGCTTCGACGTTATCAAGAGCTATACCTTTATATCCTTGCTCTTCTATAAGCATTCCTGTTGCGATATCTTCTGATATAGTTGAAAGAGCAAATCCATCTGTTGCATCTAAAGCCTCCCTAGAGATTACAGCATTAGTACCACAATATACAGTTGAGTTTGTTGCATTTTTTGCTATCTGAATTCTATGATAGAAGTACTCTTGCTCAAATGGTAATTTATCTGACATTCCAAATCTTAATTGATATATATCTGGATTATTAAAGCTTTGTGGTAATTGTACGAATCCAACTTTATCTTTTACTATAAAGAATGGTACAGTTGTCATTAAGAAATTTGGTGTTGGACACATATCAGCATCAAATGTTGCTATCAATGGTGAACTTGTTTTCTTAAGAGCATGATTGTAATTTCCAGCCTTAGCATTCTTATTGTTTAATCTTGTTATATATCCGATACCCATGCTATCCGCAAGTCTTGCAATTCCTTCTCTGTTTCCATCATCACATATATAAATATGAACCTTTGACTTATCTGGATATTCCATATTCTTGCATGCTTCAATTGTATTTCTTAATAGTGCCTCATTCTCATTTATTGTAGCAATAAAGACATCTACATCCGGATATAATGTACTATCATTAACAATTGGTATAGCCGGTGATTTTTGATCTACGCTTAAAATATTAAGATAATATATGAAGAAATCTAATGACTCCCATATTTCTAGTCCTAATACTATTAGAGCAAATATCATTCCTGTTATTCCTAAATTAATTGGTAATGTAAAACCAATACGATAAACTATATATGCAACAGTCATTAAAATTGCTATTACATATACTGCACTTTTCAATTTTCCTAGTAACTTTTTCATCTTTTTCTCCTATGTATTTTATATAAAGATTATACACTTAATTAATTTAAAAGTGCAATATAAAAGCCGTAGTTTTTTACTACGGCTTTCTTTATTATTCTTCAGATTCGCTTGCAGCTTCTTCTGTTTCAGCTACTACTTCTTCAGCAGCACCTTCTACATTTTCTTCTTCAACTTCTTCTGCTTTTTGTTCTTCAGTCTCATCGATAATCTTTGTTTCTTGGTATAATTCCATACCTGTTCCGGCTGGGATTAACTTACCAATGATAACATTTTCTTTTAGACCGATTAATTCGTCTGTCTTACCTTTGATAGCAGCTTCAGTTAATACTTTAGTTGTCTCTTGGAATGAAGCAGCTGATAAGAAACTCTCTGTAGCAAGTGAAGCTTTTGTAATACCAAGTAACACTCTCTTACCTGTTGCTGGTGTCTTACCTTCAGCGATTACTCTGTTATTTTCATCTTCGAAGTCATACATATCAACAAGTGATCCAGAATATAATTCAGTATCTCCATTGTCTTCAACTCTTACTTTCTTAAGCATTTGTCTAGCGATTAATTCAATGTGCTTATCGTTAATATCAACACCTTGGTTTCTATAAACTTTTTGAACTTCTTGAATTAAGTAGTTAAATACTCCATCTGGTCCTTTAACTGCTAGGATTTCTCCTGGGTTCATAGAACCTTCTGTTAATGGGTCTCCGGCTTGAACTTCATCGTCGTTTCTAACCTTAATCTTAGAACCGAAAGGAATTGTATAAGATCTAATATCTTTCTTATTTTTAACAATAACTTCTTTCTTGTTCTTTTCTTCTGAAACTTTAACAGTTCCTGAGATTTCTGTCATAATAGCTAATCCCTTAGGTTTTCTAGCTTCGAAAAGTTCCTCAACTCTAGGAAGACCTTGTGTAATATCAGCAACACCGGCAACACCACCAGAGTGGATAGTTCTCATTGTAAGCTGTGTACCAGGCTCACCAATTGATTGAGCAGCTATAATACCAACAGCCTCACCGATGCTAACTTTATCACGTGTAGCAAGTCCCATTCCATAACATCTAGCACAAACACCATGTTTTGTTCTACATCCGATTACAGAACGAACCATTACACTTTCAATTCCTGCTGCAACTATTTGGTCAGCAATCTTATCATTAATCATTGTTTCTGTATCAACAATTAATTCACCTGTTTCAGGATTCTTAATGTCTTTTAATGGATATCTACCAACTAATCTTTCTTCTAACTTCTCAACTACTTGGTTTCCATCTTTAATTGCAACAACTTCCATACCGTCCTTTGTACCACAGTCTTCTTCTCTAACGATAATGTTTTGTGATACATCAACAAGTCTTCTTGTTAAGTATCCAGAGTCGGCTGTTCTTAAAGCTGTATCAGATAGACCCTTACGAGCACCATGGGCAGCGATGAAATATTCGATTGGGCTTAGACCCTCTCTAAAGCATGATGTGATTGGAATTTCAACTGTCTTACCAGTTGTACTAGCCATAAGACCACGCATACCAGCAATTTGTTTTAACTGGTCTAAGTTACCTCTGGCTCCAGAATCACTCATCATATATAATGGGTTTAATTTATCAAAGTTGTCTTTCATGGCAACCTTAACATCATCTGTAGCTTTACTCCAGATTTTGATAACTGCATTATAACGCTCGTCATCTGTTATTAAACCACGTTTATATTGTTTTGTAATGTTATCAACTTGTTTGTATGCATCAGCGATAATTGTCTTTTTAGCTTCTGGTACTTTAGCATCACTTACTGATACTGTGATAGCACCAATTGTTGAATATTTGTAACCAGTTGCTTTAATATAATCTAGTAATTCTGCTGTTTCACCTAATCCGTGAACATTAATTGAATTTGCAATAATCTTTCCTAAGTTCTTCTTTGTTACTACAAAGTTAATTTCAGGATCAAATTCTGTTTCAGGGTTTGTTCTATCAACAAATCCTAAATCTTGAGGAATTCCTTTGTTGTATATGATTCTTCCTACAGTTGTTCTAACTTTTCCGAATCTTTCAACTCCGTTTTCATCAACTTTTCTCATCTTAACAAAAATGTCAGCATGCATTCCAAGTTCATGGTTTTCATGAGCTATGATTGCTTCTTCTGGTGAACAGAAGTAATTTCCTTCACCTTTCTCTCCAGGAACTTCCATTGTTAAGTAGTAAGCACCAAGGATCATATCTTGTGTAGGTACTGTAACTGGCTTACCATCTTGAGGTTTTAATAAGTTGTTTGTAGATAGCATTAAGTATCTAGCTTCTGCTTGAGCCTCTGGTGATAGTGGTAAGTGGATAGCCATTTGGTCACCATCGAAGTCAGCGTTGAACGCTGTACAAACTAATGGGTGAAGTTTAATAGCTCTACCTTCAACTAACACTGGTTCGAATGCTTGGATACCTAATCTATGTAGTGTAGGAGCACGGTTAAGCATTACTGGATGATCTTTGATAACATCCTCTAAGATTCCCCATACTTCTGGGTGTAATCTTTCAACCATTCTCTTTGCATTCTTAATGTTGTGTGCAATTCCTCTTCCAACTAATTCTTTCATAACGAAAGGTTTGAAAAGCTCAACTGCCATTTCTTTAGGAACACCACATTGATAAATCTTAAGTTCAGGTCCAACAACGATAACTGAACGTCCAGAGTAGTCAACACGTTTTCCTAATAAGTTTTGACGGAAACGTCCTTGTTTTCCTTTTAACATGTCTGATAATGATTTTAATGCTCTGTTACCAGCACCTGTTACAGGTCTACCACGTCTACCGTTATCAATAAGTGCATCTACAGATTCTTGTAACATTCTCTTTTCGTTTCTTACAATTATCTCTGGAGCACCAAGTTCTAATAATCTCTTTAATCTGTTATTTCTGTTAATAACTCTTCTGTATAAGTCGTTTAGATCTGATGTAGCAAATCTACCACCATCTAATTGAACCATAGGTCTTAAATCAGGTGGAATAACTGGTATAACATGCATAATCATCCATTCTGGTCTATTCTTTGATAATCTAAATGCTTCTACAGTATCTAATCTCTTAATTAATTTAGCTTTCTTTTGCTCACTAGCTTTAGCTAATTCTTTCTTTAATTTTTCTGCTAATTTTTCTAGGTCAATTTCTGCTAATAATTTATATAGTGCTTCTGCACCCATTTCAGCTTTGAAAGCACCTCTTCCGTACTTTTCTTCAGCTTCATGGAATTCTTTTTCAGATAATACTTGAGCTTTCATAAGTCCAGTATCACCTTTATCTGTTACGATATATGATGCAAAGTAAACAACTTTCTCTAAGTTTCTTGGAGAGATGTCAAGCATAAGAGCAACTCTACTTGGAATACCTTTAAAGTACCAAATATGAGCAACTGGAGCAGCAAGCTCTATATGTCCCATTCTTTCTCTTCTTACTTTTGCCTTTGTAACTTCAACACCACATCTGTCACAGACAATTCCTTTATATCTAACTCTTTTATATTTACCACAGTGACATTCCCAGTCTTTTGTTGGTCCAAATATTCTTTCACAGAATAGACCATCTTTTTCTGGTTTTAATGTTCTGTAGTTAATAGTCTCAGGCTTCTTAACTTCACCTTTTGACCATTCTCTAATTAATTCATCAGATGCTAATCCAATTTTAATTTTATCAAAATTATCTAATTCCTCCATTAGGTAGGGGCCTCCTTTCAAAACAGTTTCCCTGTTTTGCTCTATACAAAATAATATCTAAGCTATCATTAGTTAGCATTCTATTTTCCAGAGGGCGGTTAGCCCTCCGGATACACCCATTCATATTCCTAATTATTTACACCGCTGCACAATTCTATGTTGCTTAGGTCTACTACTTCAAGTGTAATATTTAATTAAATTACATTATTCATCTTCACCGAAATCTTCGTCCATCATATCATCTTCAAAAGATTCATCCATATCGTCGAAAGCTTCGTCTTCATCATATAATTCGCTATCAACATCTCCCATGTCTTCATCGCTCATAGTAAATAAGTCGTCGCTATCTTCACTTTCTGATTCTTCATCAGCTTCAATGTAGTTATCTTTGATTTCAGATTCATCAGCAACTGTTTCTCCAAGTTGCTTTTTATTATCTTCAATATTGAAATCTATTCCATCTTCAATATTTTCTTTTAATTCAAGTTCAACGTTGTCTTTAGTATATAGACGAAGGTCTAATCCTAAAGATTGAAGTTCTTTTACAAGAACTTTGAAGCTCTCTGGAACACCTGGTGTTGGGATGTTTTCACCCTTAACAATTGCTTCATATGTCTTAACTCTTCCGACAACATCATCTGATTTAACAGTTAACATTTCTTGAAGTGTATATGCAGCACCATATGCTTCTAGAGCCCAAACTTCCATCTCTCCAAAACGTTGTCCACCGAATTGAGCTTTACCTCCTAGAGGTTGTTGTGTTACTAATGAGTATGGTCCAGTTGAACGAGCGTGAATCTTGTCATCAACTAAGTGGTGAAGTTTTAACATGTACATTACACCAACTGTAATTGGGTTATCAAATAATTCACCTGTTCTACCATCACGAAGCCATCTCTTACCATCTCTTGATAATCCTGCTTTTTCTAGTAAGTCTTCAATTTCTTCTGATTTAGCACCATCAAATACTGGTGTTTCAACCTTGAATCCTAAAGCTTTAGCAGCCATACCTAAATGAACTTCAAGAACCTGTCCTACGTTCATACGAGATGGGATACCTTGTGGGTTAAGAACGATATCTACTGGTGTACCATCTTCCATGAATGGCATATCTTCTTCTGGTAAAATTCTTGAAATAACACCTTTGTTACCATGACGTCCAGACATCTTATCACCAACAGAGATTTTTCTCTTTGTAGCAATATAACATCTGATTACTTGGTTAACACCAGGTCCTAATTCATCTGAATTTTCTCTAGTAAATATCTTAACATCTACTATAGTTCCAGCTTCTCCGTGTGGTACACGAAGTGATGTATCTCTAACTTCTCTAGCTTTTTCACCAAAGATAGCACGAAGTAATCTTTCCTCAGCTGTTAATTCTGTTTCTCCCTTAGGAGTAACTTTACCAACTAAGATATCTCCAGGTCTTACTTCAGCACCAATTCTTATGATACCATCTTCATCTAAGTCTTTTAATCCATCTTCACCTACGTTTGGAATATCTCTTGTAATTTCTTCTGGTCCAAGTTTTGTATCACGACATTCACAATCGTATTCTTCAATATGGATAGATGTATAAACATCTTCTTTAACTAGTCTTTCACTTAATAGAATAGCATCCTCGTAATTGTATCCTTCCCATGTCATGAATGCTATAATTACGTTTTTACCAAGAGACATCTCTCCATCTTTAGTTGATGGACCATCTGCTAAGATGTCACCTTTCTTAACCTTCTCACCTTTTGAAACAATTGGTCTTTGGTTAATACATGTTCCACCGTTTGTTCTCTTGAACTTACGTAACTTGTATTTGTCTAATTCATTGTTTTTATTTCTAACTGTGATTTCATCACCAGAAACTCTTTCAACAATACCTTCGTTTTCAGCAACTACAGTAATTCCAGAGTCCTTTGCAGCTCTATATTCTAGACCAGTTCCAACAATTGGAGCTTCTGGCATTAATAGAGGAACAGCTTGACGTTGCATGTTTGATCCCATTAGAGATCTCTTAACGTCGTCGTGCTCTACGAATGGAATCATAGCAGCAGCTACAGAAACTAATTGTTTTGGAGAAACATCTATGTAGTCAACTTTTGATTTATCAACTTCAAGGATTTCCTCTCTATATCTAGCTCTAATTCTGTCATTTACGAATTTTCCATCTTTATCTAGTGGCTCTGTTGCTTGAGCGATAATATATTTATCCTCAACATCAGCAGACATAAATTCGATTGTGTCTGTAACCTTACCAGTTTCTTTATCAACTTTCTTGTATGGTGTTTCAACAAATCCATATTCGTTGATTTGTGCGAAACATGAAAGTGCAGAGATAAGACCGATGTTTGGTCCTTCTGGAGATTCAACTGGACATAATCTACCATAGTGAGTATGGTGAATATCTCTAACCTCGAATCCTGCTCTTTCTCTTGTAAGACCACCAGGTCCTAATGCAGAAATTCTTCTTTTATGTGTTAATTCTGATAATGGGTTAGTTTGATCCATGAATTGTGATAATTGAGAGCTTCCGAAGAATTCTCTAATTGATGATGTAATAGGTTTTGTATTGATTAATGTTTGTGGAGTTACAACATCTAAGTCTTGTGTAGTCATTCTTTCACGAACAGCTCTTTCAAGTCTTGTTAAACCAATTCTAAATTGGTTTTGTAATAACTCACCAACGCATCTAATACGTCTGTTTCCTAAGTGGTCGATATCATCTATTTCACCTAGACCATGATCTAATCCTAATAAGTAACTTACAGAAGCTATCATATCTTCTGTTGTTACATGTTTTGGTATTAACTCTTCTTCTCTTTGCCCCAATACCTTTACTAATTTTTCTGGTTCAGTTGTATCTACTATTGATTTTAATACTTCGTAGTTAACATCCTCTTTGAAATGTAATTTACTTAAGTCTACATCTGGTAAATATTTGTAAATATTTACAGTACCGTTACCGATAACTCTTACCTTTTTATCATTTACTTTCAAGTCTACAATGTTTATACCTGTATCTTGAATAGCTCTTGCAACATCCTCTGAAATCTCTGTATCTTTTTCAACTAATACTTCTCCAGTTGTTGGATCAATAATGTCATCATAAGATATTTTTCCAGTAATTCTGTTAGCTAAACTTAATTTTTGATTAAATTTAAATCTTCCGACTTTAGATAAATCATATCTTCTATGATCGAAGAATAAACCATTGAATAAGTTCTTAGCAGCATCTACAGTTGGTAATTCTCCTGGTCTTAGCTTTTTATA
The DNA here is from genome assembly GCA_017512025.1 of Clostridia bacterium. GTDB lineage: Bacteria > Bacillota > Clostridia > TANB77 > CAG-508 > CAG-492. The sequence goes on along the minus strand of JAFWHH010000013.1, from coordinate 21,315 downwards.
AATTTCAATTAAAGCTTCGTCTTGAGTCTTAACTGTATCTTTATTAATTGTAGCTACTAACTTATCTTCCTCACCAAATAAGCTAATAATTTGCTCATCAGTTTCAATTCCTATAGCTCTTAATAATGATGTAACAGGTAATTTTCTAGTTCTATCAACTCTTACGTTTACGATATCGTTAGAATCTGTTTCATACTCAATCCATGCACCACGAATAGGCATAACAGTTGAAGTATAAATTTTCTTTCCTGTTTTATCAAAATCTGCAGCATAGTAACATCCTGGTGAACGTACTAACTGGCTAACTACAACTCTCTCAGCACCATTGATAATGAAAGTTCCACTTTCAGTCATTAATGGAAAGTCGCCTAAATAGATCTCTTGCTCTTTAATTTCACCTGTTTCTCTGTTAATTAATCTAACTTTAACATGTAATCTTGTAGAGTAAGTAGTATCTCTTTCTTTAGCTTCTTCTTGAGTATACTTAGTTTTATCCTCCATGTAGTAGTCGAAAAATTCAAGAACTAAATTTCCTGTATAATCGATGATTGGAGAAATATCTTTTAGGACTTCACCTAAACCTTCTTCAACAAACCAATTATAAGAATCTTTTTGAACTTGGATAAGATTTGGCATTTCTATTGAATCGCCAATTTTTGAAAAAGTTTTTCTTACAGCTTTTTCATGTTTTATTTCTTTCAACAAAACAAATCACCCCTATAAAAAATTAAGCAGAATGAAAATGATAACTAAAAGTTATCGTATATATGAAAACCAAGGCAAGTCCCTCTTATTTTTACAAACAAATTGATACAAACAAAACTCACTGCTCTTAAGTTTGATTTGTATCACTGTATGTAGAATAATTCCTCTTGCTAAGGTTTGACATAACAATGTCTTATAGTGCAAGAAAAAGGTTGTTGCTACTTTCTTTGACAACTACCTTTTGCGTTTGAAATTATATGTATTTTTCTTTCGATTTTTTGCATAACAAATTTACCTATCGATTATATTATATTTCCGTAGGTCTTGTCAATTAATATTAGCAATTTTTTTAACTTTTTTTAATAAAAAAAACGCAAATTTTCAATTTGCGCTTCTCTATATAAAATTTCTTAATATTCCGTACGTTATAAACACAATTAGTAGTATAAAAATTGCTATAATATATCCCTTGTTTTTGCTCTCGTTTATTCCACATATTTTTTCAATAATTGAGAGTTTTTGATTCTTGGTTATTCCTCTTTTAAAAATAGTATACATATCATTAATCACAAGTATTATTGTTAATGGAAATAGTATACATGTATATACTGCATGATATCTTATTGCTTCACTAAAGTTAAGCATCAAAATATTGATTGTTGCTCTTGTTATTCCACAGGTTGGACACAATATGTGGAAATGATCATTCCAATAACAATGCGTTGTTATTTTTCCTTGTATAAGCATTACGGCTGCAATAATTGCAGCCGTATATATTGCTAGTCTAATGTACGAAAAAACTTTTATCTTTTTGTTCATATCTATACCTCAAACTTTTTATTACTCAATTCCTAAGTACTCGTTGTATGTTACTTCTCTGTCTACTAATTTATCGCTCTTAATGTCGATGATTCTATTTGCAACTGTTTGTGTCAATTGATGGTCATGTGATGTAAATAACATGTTTCCTTTAAACTTCATCATTCCGTCATTTAGAGCTGTTATACTTTCCATATCTAAATGGTTTGTTGGTTCATCGAATATCAAGAAGTTTGCTCCTGAAAGCATAAGCTTAGAAAGAACACATCTAACTTTCTCTCCTCCTGATAAAACACTTACTTGTTTTAAGGCTTCATCTCCTGAGAATAACATTCTTCCTAAGAAGCTTCTGACATATGTTTCATCTGGATCTTTTGAATACTGTCTAAGCCAATCTGTTATGCTATCGTTTGACTCAAATAAGTAATTATTATCCTTTGGGAAATAATCATGAGAAATTGTTGTTCCCCATATAATCTCACCTTCGTCTGGTTCAACCTCACCAGCTATAATTTGGAATAATAATGTTTTAGCGTTTTCATTGTCAGCAAGAACTGCAATCTTATCATCTTGTTTAACTGTAAATGATATATTGTCTAATAGCTTTTCACCATTAATTGTCTTTGATATGTTCTTAACTTGTAGAATATCTTTACCAGGCTCTCTATCTGGTTTAAAGTCTACGTATGGATACTTTCTGTTTGATGGCTTAATTTCATCAAGTTCAATTTTCTCCAATGATTTCTTTCTAGATGTAGCTTGCTTAGATTTAGATGCGTTAGCGGCAAATCTAGCAATGAATTCTTGAAGTTCTTTAATCTTTTCTTCTTTCTTCTTGTTTGCATCTTTCATTTGCTTTAATGCTAACTGACTTGACTCATACCAGAAGTCATAGTTACCTGGATAAACTTTAATTTTACCAAAGTCAACATCAGCAATATGAGTACAAACTTTATTTAAGAAATATCTATCATGAGATACAACAATAACTGTATTTTCAAAGTTAATTAAGAATTCTTCTAACCAGCTAATGCTCTTTAAATCCAAGTCGTTTGTAGGCTCGTCTAATAATAAAATGTCTGGATTTCCAAATAGAGCTTGAGCAAGTAATATTTTAACTTTCTCCTTAGCTTCGATTTCGCTCATTAATTTATAATGTTTACTTCCATCTATTCCAAGATCATTTAGTAATACTTCTGCATCTGATTCTGCATTCCATCCATCTAGCTCAGCAAACCTTTCTTCAAGTTTTGCAGCCTTCATACCATCTTCTTCTGAGAAGTCAGGTTTTGCATAGATTGCATTCTTTTCTTGCATAATATTGTATAGCTCTTGGTTTCCCATAATTACTGTATCAATAACAGTATGCTCTTCAAATGCAAAGTGGTCTTGTTTTAAAACAGATAATCTTTCACCTTTTTCCATTGTGACTTCACCTTTACTAGGTTCAATCTCTCCTGATAATACTTTTAAAAATGTTGATTTACCTGCACCATTTGCACCTATTATTCCATAACAACATCCTTTGTTAAATTTTATATTAACATCTTCAAATAGTGTTCTTTTTCCAAATCGTACCGTTACTCCAACAGCATTTAACATTTTACTATTCCTCCCATCTTTAATACCACCGTATTATAACCTATTTTCCTTACGCGGTCAAGTGTTATGGAGCTTTATTTTACGCACACTTCATCTTTAATTGACTCATATTTTGAATTTCCAATTCCTGGTACATTCTTAAGTTCATCCTTAGACTTAAATTTTCCATTCTTCTCTCTGTAATCAATTATCTTTGATGCCATTGAAGGTCCAATCCCTGTTAGTGACTCGAGCTCACTTTGTGTAGCAGTATTAATATTAACCATACTTGAATTACTGCTTCCACCTTCTATAAAACTTTCATCTTCATCAATTATCTTTGTTTCCTCTTCCTTTTTATTGACATTTGGTATTACTATCTTTTGTTCATCTTTAACTTCGTATGCGAAATTTACTTTGTCAGTATCAGCTTCATTAGTAAATCCACCCGCCATATTTACTACATCTATAATTCTGCTTCCTTCTTTTATCTTTATTATTCCTGGATTATTAACTTCTCCAGCTATATGAACTATTATTTCTTTTTTTGTCTCAACCTCTTCCGTCTTTTGTTCAATTTCTATATTATCTTCTATGCTATTTTTATCCTCTGATTTGTTATGAGATTCAAAAATAAAGCATGCAATAATACAGATAATAACAATACATATTCCTATGACAATGTATATATATTTTTTATTCTTAAGCCAATCCATTTATTCTCCTTTCTCTCCCTCAATATTAAATATTTGTACTTGAAATATATACTGAATTAAGATATATTTAGAAATATAAAAAATAAGGGAGTCAACTAATGAATAAAACAAAAAATAAACTGAAAAAAATATTACTATTTCAATTAATACTATTGATTATAATTTCAATATATAGCCCAACTTGTATTGCTGATGAACCAGAAAAACAAGTTAATGAAACTACAGCCGCAGGCACAGAAATTACTGTTTTATCACCACATGCAATTTTAATGGATGCAACAACTGGACAAATACTATATGAACACAATGCAAGGGAGCAAGCATATCCAGCTAGCGTAACAAAACTAATGACAGCTATACTTACTCTTGAAAATTGCAAGCTTGATGATGAAGTCACAGTTGATAGCAAAGCGTTACTTGGAATACCAAGAAGTTATACTGTAGCAGCTTTACAACCAAACGAGAAAATCACAGTTGAAAAACTTTTAAATGTTCTTCTTATTCCATCTGCTAATGATGCTGCAAATGTTTTAGCTTTTCATATAGCAGGATCAAACGAAGCATTTGCTGAAATGATGAATGCTAAAGCTAAAGAGCTTGGTTGTGAAAATACTCATTTTACTAACCCAAGTGGAATTCATGATGATAATCACTATACAACAACATTCGACATGGCACTTATTGGTAAATATGCTTATACCTATGATATTATTCGAGAAATAGCTCAAAAAACTGAGTATGAATTACCTAATTTACCTGATGGGAAAGAAAGAAAATTTAAGACTACCAATACACTTATCACACCAAAAAATCAGTATTTCTATGAAAATGCAACCGGATTAAAAACTGGATACACTGATAAAGCAAAATCATGTATCGTCGCAACTGCAAAAAAGGACGATGTAGAGCTTATGTGTGTTGTTCTTGGTGGAGATAAAACTGAAGATAGAAAAGCACAAAGAGAGATTGATTGTAAAACACTATTTGAATATGGATTTAATAACTATACTGGAGCTGATGTCTGTGTAAAAAATGGTTCTGCCGATAAATCTAAAATATCTAATTTGCCAAATACGCTAAAGGACGTTGACATTGGCTATAGTGAATCATTACATCTTCTTGTTCCAACTGATAACTCATACACGACAGCATATACATTTAATGATGATATTAAATTACCAATCAAAAAAGGTGAAACTCTTGGAAATATTACATACACTATAGATGGTACCGAATATAAAGTTAATATTATTGCTTTGAATGATGTTTATCCTATATCAACAAAAGATGTTAGTTATTTATTTAAAGTCCTATTAATCGCGCTCGTACTGATATTTTTGGTATCAATTGTAAAAAAGAAAAATAGAAAGAAAGAGGCAAAATATTTTAAAAGATCATTATACTAAAAGGAGGATACATACTGTATCCCCCTTTTAATTTTAAATAGATAAAAATTTCTCATTTACAACTTTTTTAACTTCTTTTTTATTTGGAATATATAACCATACCCCATTGCATTTTTCAGGAGTTCCCGGTAATGATGTACTCTCAAGATCTTCTAAATTAAAATCAATTAAGTATGGTAAATAGTGTTTCATTTTATCCATATCAAGATTTGTTTCAACATTGTTTTTAGCAATCTTTAAGTAGTTACTTAAATTTAATATTAGATGTTTTTTCTTCATCTGCTTTAGTAACTCTTTAAGAAACTCTCTTTGTGTTCTCATTCTTCCTAGATCATTATCTCCATAACTTGCTGGATATGATGAACCATCATTGTTATGTCTGAATCTCACAAGTTGCTCTGCTTTATCTCCATTTAGCAACTGGTAACCAGCTTTTAAATGAATATGCAAATCTTGTGTATCATCATCATAATCCATATCAATTGGAACATCATAGTAAATTCCACCAACAGCATCAACGAGCTCTCTTAATCCTTTTGTATCAACATTGATATAGTTGTTTAGGTTAAGCCCTGTTATCTCATTTAATTTATTAATTAGCGTTTGTGAGCTCTTGTTGTATAAAGTATTAATCTTGTCGTTCGCCGAAGCTTTATTTTTGTTTTGTCCAGTATAAGTATCTCTTGGTACAGACATCATAGTAAGCTTGCTATCTTTTGGATTAAAAGCACATATCATAATAGTATCAGTTAAATTTTGGCTTTCTCCCGTCACAACAACATATACATTATCTAAATGATTGACCGTATCTTTGTTGTGTCCCAAAAGTGTAGCAAGTAGACCACCATATGTCCAACCATTTTCACACATTCTTATTATAAAAAACGTTGCTAGAATAAAAAATAATAAAACTATGAAAATTATCACTTTTTTGAATCCACTATTTCTCTTTTCTTTACGCTTTCTACGCGGTCCATTTGTTTGTCTGTTTATTGGTCTATTGGTATGACTTACATTTCGATTATTTCTTGTTTCATTCAATAAAATCACCCTCTATAACAAAAACTAAGTAGAATTATAACAAAAATTCTACTTAGTTTCAATCTTAAAATATCATATTTAAAAATATATTGTTGTTGTAGAAGAATGCACCTAGATGTGATTGTAATATTATTGTCGCAACTTCATATGCACCTGTCAATGGTGTAAGTATTGCAACTGCAGTCATTATTAATAATACAATAAATATACCCTCAACTAAACCGAATATTAATCCACCAACTTCATTAAATTGTTTGATTATTGGTAATTTTGAAACGATATCGATTAGTATTGATAGTATCTGTAATACTATTTTTACTATTACATATATCAATATAAAACATGCAATATCTACAATTAATATTGCAGCTCCACGAGCAACTGATATAACAGCTTGCTCTTTTGTTTGATTAGCTGAACTTTTTAAATTATTGTTTAAGTAATTTGCTATTGGCTTTGGTACACCACTATCTTCTTTTACAAGCTCTGTATTATTCTCGTCTTTATTTTCTTCAATTGCATTGTTCATAACTTTTTCAAGAGATAACTGAATGTTTTCATCAATTATCGTATTGTTGACAACGAAATTTACAAATGGTCTAAATAAAGCTATTGCAATAAATAATGCTATAAGTGAAGTGACTATCTTAAGTATACATCTTGCAAATCCCTTTCTATACCCATTGAATATACATAAACCAATTATTAATAATACTAATAAATCAACGACTATTCCCATAATTGCCTCCATTATAAAATTAATATTTCAATTTTATCTTTAAATATTATTGCTGCCAATCTGTCTGAAACAATAACATTCTTTACTTCCTGATTAGCTATATATTGTTTAATTAGCCATCCTTTTGAATTAATGAAATAAACTTCTGTTCCAAGGTTTATTGCAATATTATCATCTGATGAAGCTGTTTCCTTTGCAATTCCATCAATAGTATACTCTCTATTTTTTCCAGATGCTGAATTTTTTAGATGTACAATTGATTTTTGATTTTTAATTCCGTCTGAACTTTCCTCAATTTCAAATATTGTATTTGATAAATTAATACCCGCAAAGCTGTACTGCTTATTCTCTTCATTAAAGTTCATTAACTGATTCATGTTACCATCATATAGATAATAAATACCATTATCGCACATGCAAAGTAAGTTTTTATTTCCTTGATATTTAATATTGATAACCAATGCATTTTCCGGAATACTATATGTATTTGTAAATGCACCATTTGAAGTAGTTGTTGCATCCTTTATTGAAATTGTTTTTATAATAGATTGTATCGATGTCTTGCTTGTATCAACTTCTGCAATACTCAATAGCTTGTTATCACTTGATATTGTACTATCAATTATAGTATTACTTGGAATATAGGTTTTGAATAACTGACTTCCATCTGTGTCATATACACATACTACAGATTTGTATGTGCTTCCGGTGCATACTACAGATACATAACCATTTTCATTTACAGAAACTCTTGATACGGATCCTTCAATATCTGTATTCCATAATATACGAGTTCCAGATACTAAATATACCTTTTGTTTTCCTTTGTCTCCGATTACCATGTACTTACCGTTAGCATCAAATATTGGTGTGATAACATTAACTTCATGTGAGGCAACGCTCTTTGCAGATGAATTATATATTTCCATCTTATTACCATTTATAATAGCAATATATTTGTCATATGCGTATACCGATATATTTTCACCTTCATCAATATCTATACTAGATAAAGATCCTTCATGCACTACTTTCATTAATATGTGCGTATCTGCCCATTTTCTAAATCCTGGGTTGAATACATACAGTAAAATGAATGTAAGAATGATTAATGAAATAATCGATACACCAATGGTTATTGCTACTTTTCGTTTGTTAATTGCCTGTACGAAGTTTTCTCTACTAAATTCTTTAAACTCAATTAACTTCATATTTTTCCTCTTTTGAAATTTATTAGTTATAAAATAACCACTAATAAATTTATAACATTATTTTAATTTAGTTGCAAGTCGATTTTTAAGTACTAAATTATTGTTATCTTTTGTTGTTTTATAAAAAAAGACCTGGTTTTCACCAAGTCATTTCTTATTAATCAATTATTTGTAATCCTGCAAATTTTGCCATTAATCTCTTATTACCAGATTTATCGAAGCTAATGTCAACTTTATAATCATCACCCTCTGGCTCTAATTTATTAATAACACCTTCACCAAACTTCTTATGGTACACTCTTTGTCCTTCTTGATATTGAGATACATCAACTTTTGTTTCCTTTTTCTCAAGACCTTTTAAGAAACTTTCTGCCGTTCTGAATGCAAATCCTGTAGAAGTACTTGATGTATTGCTTTTGGCTGCTGAACTTGCAGTTGGTATTTTATATGTATCGATATTATATGTTTTTATAGTGTTGTTTCCATATTCCCATTTGTATCCAGTATCTTTGAATCCGTCATCATCTTTCTTTCCAACAACATCTTCATATCCTTCAAGAACATCTTCTGGAATTTCTTTTATAAATCTTGAAACGGCGTTGTAGCTTGTTGAACCAAATATAGTTCTTCTTCTTGCACATGTTAGTTTTAAGTATTCCTTTGCTCTCGTAATTCCTACATAGAATAATCTACGCTCTTCTTCAAGCTCTTTCTCTTCACCAATTGATTGGAATCCAGGGAATATTCCTTCTTCCATACCAACTAGAAATACTACTGGGAATTCAAGACCTTTCGCACTATGTAATGTCATAAGAGTAACAGAATCTTCTGAAGTATCAGCGTTATCCAAATCAGTAGTTAATGTGATTCCTTCTAGGAACTCTGCTAAACCATTATCAGCGAATTCATCTTCAAACTCTATTGCTACAGTTAAGAACTCATCTAAGTTTTGAATTCTGCTTTGAGCTTCAATTGTATTTTCAAGTTCAAGAGCTTTTGTATATCCAGTTTTGTTTAATGTCTCTTTGATTAAATCTGAAATTTTCATCTCATCTTTTTTAGCTTTTAGATATTCCATCTGCTCTACAAATTCTCTTGTATTTGTATAAACTCTGTTAAGTCCAAATTCTGCTGATTTCTTTATAACTTCATACATTGAGATACCATTTTTATCAGCAGTCTCTTGAACTGCATCAAGACTGGTTTTACCAACACCTCTCTTTGGTTCGTTTATAATTCGTTTTAGAGATAAGTTGTCTGCACTATTGAATATTAACCTTAAGTACGCAATTATGTCTTTTATTTCTTTTCTTTCATAGAATTTAAGACCACCTATAATCTTGTATGGTATGTTTTCTCTTCTTAAGATATCTTCTATAGCTCTTGATTGAGAGTTCATTCTGTATAGAACCGCAAAATCAGAGTATTTGTAGTATTCTTCTGTCTTTAAATGATTTATTTGTCTTACTATATATGATGCTTCATCGTATTCATCATCACCAGAATAAATACATGGTTTGTTACCTTCTTCATTTTCCGTCCATAACTTTTTATCATACTTAACTGTGTTATGTTTTATAACAGCATTAGCTGCTTTTAATATATTTCCTGTACATCTATAATTTTGTTCAAGTTTTATAATCTTTGTTCCTGGGAAATCTTTTTCAAAGTTTAGTATATTAGTGATGTCAGCACCTCTAAATGAATATATTCCTTGGTCATTATCACCAACTACCGTTATATTTCCATGCTTTGATGCAAGTAATGTGACAAGATTAAATTGTGCTTTGTTTGTGTCTTGATACTCATCTACTAAAACATATTGAAATTTATCTGAGTACATATCAAGTACATCATCATTATTCTTTAATATCTTGATTGTAAAATTAATAATATCATCAAAATCTATTGCATTATTTTCTTTTAACTTATCTTGATATAAAGCATATATTTTAGCTATTGTTTCTTTTCTATAGTCTCCAGCATATTTTGTGGCATACTCAACTGGCTCAAGCATCTCATTTTTAGCATTGCTAATTTCGTACATAACTGACTTATCAGAAAATAGCTTGTCATCAATTTTTAGCTCTTTTAAACATTCTTTTACAACCGTCTTTTGATCTGATGTATCAAATATAATAAATGAAGTATCAAATCCGATTCTATCAATAAATTTTCTTAGCATTCTTACACATATAGAGTGGAACGTTCCAATCCACATATCGTTTGCAGCATCACCTACTAATTTTTGTACTCTTTCCTTCATTTCATTAGCTGCTTTATTTGTAAAAGTTATTGCTAATATATTCCAAGGTTTAATATATTTCTCACCCATTAAATACGCAATCTTATGTGTTAATACTTTTGTCTTTCCACTTCCAGCACCAGCTATAACTAAACAAGGTCCTTCTGTTGCTAATACTGCTTCCTTTTGTTTATCATTTAAACTGTCAATTAAATTCTCCACGTTATTCTCCTCTCTCGTTTGCAATTTTTTCAATTATTTTATCTACACATAAGCTTATCTCAGCCGCACACATTCTAAACGTATTAATATCAAATCCCCATGGATCACTTATATCAGTATCTTCCTCATCCTTGTTAAGACCTGTATATTCTTTCATAGTATATACTTTGTCTTTTAAATTGGGATATCTTACTATTACTTGATTTTTGTGACCCTTAGTTGCACAAAATATATAATCCATTTGTTCAATGTTTGACTCTTCAATTGGAGTTGCGGTGTGAGTTACAATGTCTACATCATATTCCTTCATAATTGCTACTGAATTGAATGAAGCATGTTCTCCTTTCATCGCAAATATTCCAGATGAGCTTACGTTTATATCTAAATTTTTATCTTTAATCTCTTTTTTAGCTAAGCCTTCAGCCATTGCACTTCTACATGTATTACCTGTACATACAAACATTATATTCATATATTTTTCCTCCTAGCTAAAATCTTTCCATATTATAACAACATTTTTATATTTTTGAAACACTTTTTTTATAAAATTGTAAGCAACCCGTGTCATTACTGATAAATTAAAAATTATTTGTATTTTTTTACAAAATATTCGTTGACAAAAAATTAAACATGTGGTAGTATATTAATTGCGTTATGGGTCAGTAGCTCAGTTGGATAGAGCATCGGCCTTCTAAGCCGAGGGTCGGGAGTTCGAATCTCTCCTGGCTCACCATCGTATTAAAGAAGTTTTTACATTAGTAAAAACTTCTTTTTTTATTTATTATTTTTTAAAATATATTATCTATATACAAAAAAGAGATGCTTTCTAAGCATCTCTTTTATTTGTAATGAATTATATTCATTTATTGATAGTAAGTAATACTGTATGTTCCATCTGATGTATCTACTCTTGTAGCTCCGCTTTCTGTGTCATTAACAGTTCCACTTATTGAATCTGTAATACCTTTTGTAATACCATCGTAGAATTTGAATGTTCCTGTTGATTTTATACCATAGGTTTTACCTTGAATTACTGGTGTTGTGTTTCCTGCTGTTCCATCCTTATCTCCAAGAATTAATGTTCCCTTGTTATCTACACCCATTAAATTATTCGATGTTATATTTGCATCTAGTATTATTAATGTACTTGTTGCTGGATTTTCAACTGCACCTCTATTCTTTGAAGCTGGCGTATCACAAACTATTGTTGCTCCATCTATCGTTATTGTTCCTGCTGAAGATGCGCCATTTGGTTTATAGCCTTGAATTACTGCTCTTTCTGATCTTGAAGTTGTACTTAAATATGAATTACCAGTTACCAATAAATTTCCACCACTATTGTATATAGCCTGTCTTGTTCCCGTATTTGTAACCGTAGCTCCATCTACTATCATGTTTCCATTATTATTTAGCGCACCTTGTGTTGTCGATGATGTAACTGTTCCGTTTGTTATTCTAAGTGTACCACTATTTTCAATTACTACTGGTCTTGCGTCTGTACCAATGATACTTGATAATTTCTTAGTTCCATCATTATATAGTGTATATCCTTGTAAATCTAGAAGAACATTTTGATTTGGTATAACCTCAGCTGATTCTAAGTAATCATGTAATAATAAAATCGTTGTCTGTGTATTATCTGTTGGTACATCACGTATTGCAAGTTGTACTGATTCGTAGTGAATTGGTCCGATTTTTGCAACAGCATCACTTATCCAATGTGCATAGTAAGTTGTGTCTTCGTTAATTACTGTGTTTTCATCTACTCTAACTCCCGCTGTTGGATCAGTATACCATCCTGCAAAGTACATGCCTGGGCATGTTGGTACTGGTAGTGTTCCACCGTCTCCTAATTTATCTCCAGCATTTAAGTTTCTTGTTTGTTCGCTGACTGAACCTCCTTGACCTGGGGCAAATGTAGCCTGCACTGGAATTGATGTCCAGTGAGCATAGAACGTTACCGGTCCAGTAATAACCGTACTTGTAGTTACTTGTGTTCCTCCTACTGGATCAGTATACCATCCATCAAAAATATGATTTGTCCATGTTGGATTAGCAGGAAATGTACCAATTGCCGTATTATATGGAACAAACTCTATTGTTTCTGCCGGTGTACCACCATTTGCATTAAATTTAACTCCTGCACCTGCCATCTCTAAATATGCTGTTTCATATGTGTCCCCACTGATTACTTCTGAGGAATGTTGTATTACACAATCATCTTCTATATCTGTAATAGCGTTTTCATCATAAAACGCGTTAGTTTGTCCTTTAATAATACCATCATAGAACTCAACTGTAGCATTGCTAGTTGTTTTTACACCATATGTCTTACCTTGAATAACTGGATCTGTAATGTCGATATCATCATCTTGAACACCGATCACAAGCGTTCCACTATTATCAATACCCATTGCTTTTTCAGAAATTATTGTACCTCCGGTTACATTTAATGTTCCAGTTGCCTCATTTTGAATAGCACCTTTACTTGTTGTTGCTGTTGATACTATCGTTCCTCCTGATATTGTAATCATACCTGCACTTCCGTTACTTGGTTTAAAGTTTTGGATTGTCGCTCTATCAGATGCACTAGAACTTAGATAAGCTGTACCTGTTACCTCTACGTTTCCTCCGGCATTATATATTGCCTGTCTAGATCCCGTCGCTATAATCTGACCACCACTTACTGTTAGATTTCCATGCGCGTCATTATCTATTGCTCCATAACCAGCATCTGATGTTATTGTTCCACTTATAATTTCCAATGTACCACTATTCTTTATAATATTGTGGTTTCCATGATTGTAATTACTAATCGTATAATTTTGTATATCAAGAATAATATTTTTACTTTGTCCTACTGTAACCGCTGACGTTAATTCAATATTCTTAAGTACTCTTACTGTATCTCCGGTACCCGCTGCATTAATTGCTTGTTGTAGTGTTTCATATTTTTGACCACCAACAACTTCCGCTACATATCTATCTTCGACCCATTGAGCATACAATGTTATAGTTGATCCTTCAGCCGCCAAACCACTTACACTTTGTCCATCAGTATATGCAGTACCAGTTCCGCCTGATGCTGTATTCCATCCGCTAAATTCATATCCTGTATATTCAAATGTATTTGTATTCAATCTCTGACTCATCGTACAGAATATTTCTTGATCTGGCATTGTTCCTGTTCCACCATTTGCGTCATAGTGAATTACATATGTACCCTCGATTTCAAATTGGTTAACACATGTATCCACTGCTGTATAGTACGAAAGGATTCGAGCTATAGGTGAAAATGTTAATCCAAGTACAACAATAAAAGCTATAAATAGCTTCAAAACTTTAATAATACTTAGTTTTTCCTTTTCTGCGAAATGTTTACCTTTGTACCTTTTCACCTATATCCCTCCTTTCTCTCATTTATTTTCTATATAAACATCTGTAAAGATTTATTAACTTTATGTTCGATGGTATCTATAAATTAATATATTAATTATAGATATTCAAACTATATAGATATTTATATCTACATTAAGAGAGCTTACGGATATTATCAATTGTGATTATTTACTATGTAATTGTTACATTTATATTAAATTTTTATTTAAAATTATTAACAAACAAATAATAAAATCATGATTCAAAAAGTATGTTTTCTCTATGTATTTATTTCCCTATGTTACTGAGGTTTATCTCTTTAATAAAAAAACTTCCTTCTATATTATATAGAAGGAAGTTTTTTTATTAACTTGTAGTTAAAATCGTTCAATTAATTACTTTTTATTCTTTCTGTGTCTCCATACAATATATCCAACAAAAAGTATAATCATAGGAATAACAAACATTATTTTTAATGTTATATTGTCCGTTAAAATATTAACACTTGGTACTAAATTATATTGATTTTTGGCACTATATATCGCATCTGGTACGTTAGTTAAAGCTTTTACAGAATCTGCCATTAATTCAGCATTATCATCCATTAATATAGCTTCAACTGATATATTCTTATTTCTAATAGTGTCCATTATTGAAATTGGTGTGTTGGTTGCAATAACAGAGTTGCTATATATGATTGCTTTTGAAATATTATCACCAACATTTTTTTCCACATACACACCTAATATTGAACCATTAGCGTCAGTATCTGTCTCTGTCTTTTTTAATTTATTGTTATTCATATCTTTACGTAAAAATGAATTATTGTCTGATTTTAAAATAACTTGCTGATTTACATTTAAGCTTTCATCACTATTTACATTAATAGCACCTGCATCAAACAAACATATTTTAGAATCCTTATTAACAGTTTTTAGTATATCATTTTCTAATTCAACACATGGATACACATATGATATTTTGTCTTGTATATTATTATTCTCTTGGCATATTATTCCGTCTGAAATGTTTATTCCATATAGACCCATAATATAATCAAGATTTGGTGTCTCAGCATTTGTTAATGTTTTTGATTCTTGTAAGAACAAAATATTTCCACCATTATTTATATATTCTACAATAACATCTCTTTCTTCATCTGAAAAATCACTCATTGTAATTGAACCGTCATCTGCTCTATCAGCAATTGGAACAATAACAAGGCATTCACAATCATTTGGTATCTTCATATCCTCAGCTAAATTTAATCCATATGTATCAATACCTAATGAACTTGCTATGCTAACAAATGATAAGTAATATTTTTCTGAATAAACACTTTTGTCCATACATATATACATCTTATTTTCTATCTCATTTACTACTCCGAGTATTGAATTTGTAATCATTGGTTCAACCAAATATAAAGTTTCTTCATTTTCGTATACACTACTATATTTGTATTGGTATAATTCATTAATCCATACTTTTCTAGCAAATGTTTCGGTTTGAAAAATGATATATGGATTATTTTCACTTGATGTATCATCTTGGAATTCCGTAGATATTTTATCACTTGATCTATCAAATTCATCTATCATTTTCATAACATTGTTTACAAATACATTATCTTTATACTTTTCAAGTCCAACTACAACTATTTTAACATTTTTATCTATCTTTGATATTCTTTCTTTTGATTCATTTGAGATTGAATATACTTTATCTTCCGTAATATCTAACTTTGGCAAATTAATTTTACTAATTAATACATTAAGCTCAATATACAAAACAATAATTACCACTAGAAGTAAAGCAGATAAAAATATTTGTTTTCTTTCTTTGTTTTTGAATATTTTCATCAAACCACCTCCTAATTCAATTTCTTATTTCTAATCATTTCAACATATGTAAGTAATATACATGTTATTGAAAATGTAATTAATGCTATTAATATATTTATTGAAAACAAGCCTTCACATATTAAAGAGTACATTTCTGATAATGCTAAATATGAAAAAGCACCTGTTCCAAACGAAAAGAAAGATGGTAATAATAAAAATAAAATTGTAAATAATGCAGCTATAATTTGATTTTCTGTTAAACTTGAAATCATAACTCCTACCGATGCGTACGCAACAACTAGTAACATGAAACAAGCAATTGTAATTAAAAGTCTTGAGTTTATAGCGCCAAATTTCGCGTATAGTAAACAATATACCAAAGATAAAAGTACAGATACTCCTATAGCCATGACAATTGCAATTATCTTTCCTATGATAATTCCAGCAATTTTACTTGATGCTGTAAATAATATCTTATCAGTATCTTTATTTTTTTCTTCTGAAAAAGATTTCATTGTTAGCAATCCGATAAGAATTGGTAATACAAATTTTGCAATATACTCATAAACTGTATTAAAATCTATCGCTCTTATCCCTACTGTACTTAAATACATAATAATGCCCATTGATGCTAAGAATATTGCTGTTACAATATAGCCAATTGGCGAATAGAATAATACTTTAAAATCTTTTTTTGCAATAGCCCACATACTATTTATCCCCCTCCTCATCAACTAAATTAACAAATACATCTTCGAGTGTTGTTTTCGTTTTCTTTAGCTCTACGATTGTAATGTTTAATTCACTTAATTTTGACATTAATTCCTTACGGATATCAACTCCACTATCAGCTTCTATTTGATACTCTTTATCGTTATCATCGTTTTTACCGATAAATTTAATATCAGTTATTTCTTTAATGCTATTCTTTATCTTATCGATATTATTATCTGGATCTTCAACGACTACATTAATTATATTTTTTTCAATTCTATTTTCTAGATTTTCAGTTGTATCAGTAGCTATTATCTTACCATTATCTATAATAATAACTCGATCACAAATTTGATTTATTTCAGTTAGTATATGAGAGCTTAATAATATTGTATGATCTCCTTTTAATGAAGTAATTAGGTTTCTTACTTCAATTATTTGTTTTGGGTCTAATCCAACATTCGGTTCATCTAAGATTAATACCTCTGGATTACCAACAAGTACTCCTGCTAAACTAACTCTTTGTTTATATCCTTTAGATAGATTTTTAATTACTTTATTCTCTACACTTTGTAGATTAAGTTTAGAAATCAAATTAGCGGCTTCTTTTTTTCTATCAGCTCTTTTTAGTCCTTTGATTTCTGCCATAAAACTAATAAACTCCTTAACAGTTAAGGAATCGTACAATGGAGTATTCTCTGGCATAAATCCAATTTTGGTTTTGTTTTTTTTACCAATCGGTTCATTGTTAATAAAAACTTGACCTTCTGTTGGCTCAATCAATCCAGTTATAATTTTCATTGTTGTAGTTTTACCAGCACCATTTTGTCCTAGGAAACCAACAATCTCACCTTTTTCAATTTTAAAACTCACATCATCTAATGCTTTAAAATCTCCATACTTTTTGGTTACATTTTTAAGCTCTATCAAATCTATCCCTCCTTAATTCACTATATCTAATATAACATTATATACATAAAAAATCTATTACTTTAATAATTCTTCACATAGAATTTACATCTAACAATTCTAAATCCTTTATTTCCGTTGCTTTTTTTATCTTTTTGTAGTACAATAGGTTATATTATTTATTATGAGAAAGGATGATTTTATGACTAGTAAACAAAGAGCATATTTACGTGGTCAAGCAAATACTCTTGAACCAATATTCCAGATCGGTAAAACAGGTTTATCAGAAAATTTACTAACACAATTATCTGATGCTTTGGAAGCAAGAGAATTAATTAAAATTTCTGTTCTTGAAACAGCTCCAGATACAGCAAAAAGCTTAGCAATTGATATAGCAAATTCAATTAATACTGAAGTTATTCAAGTAATTGGAAACAAAATTACTCTATTTAGACAAAAAAAGAAAGATTCAAGATATTCTTTACCAAATTAATAAGCATATATAAATTCCAATAAGGCATTTATATATGCTTTTATTTTAATAATTATAAATAATTTTTACATTATTTTTTAATTTTTGAAATATTTTATATTTAGTTTTCCCTACGAGAAAAAATATTCAAAAAATATTTTTTTATTTATATAAATATAATTTTTTTGATTTTAAATATTTAATTAAAAATTTAATTAATGAAAAAATATTTTCATTTTCATTATTTACAATACTTAGCAAAAAACACGGAAAACATATTAATACAAATAAAAATATTTTTATTTGTATTTTTTTGAATAATAAATTAATAATAAAATAAATTAATATATAAAAAATCAAATTAATTATAGCTGTGCTATAATCAATTAATCCAAATAATTTATTTTTATATTTATAATTTCTTGGAAAAACAAATTTCATTTTATCTCCTTTTATTTAATTAAATTTTTAATACTCATAATATTAGAACTTACATCTGTTACAAATCCTCCAAAAATATGAGCTGTATATGTATTTGCTTTTATTAATGCATATATTGATCCAACATATAATAATTTACTAAAAATATTATTATCTATATAATTTGAAGAAAAAATAATAATTAAAATAATTGAAATAATTGACTGTACAAACAATAAAGAAATAACAGATTTCATCCAGGTTTTAAATATCCATGCAGTACTCCCATTTAATAGTGTTATAATCATTATTGGTGTCATAATGATAAATACTTTTATCATCACGTAACGCAGAGAATACGAAAATAATAAATTTAATAAACCAAGAGATGTAAAGCTCTTAATCATTCCATCAAATGAAAAAACATTTAATGTGGTGTCCACATAGAAAACAGTATTTATTTTTATTATTAATTGCTCAAAACTAATTTTCCCACCTATTAGGTTTTCTCCAACCCATTTAATTCCTCCAGAAATATAAAAATTAATTTCTAATACTTTTTCACATATAAAAAATGAAGAATTAGTTATAATAGTAATTATTATTAATTTAAAAATAAATTGATATGGCCTTTCAACTTGAGAATTTGTATATTCAGAAAATAAGTATCTTATTGCATAATAAATAGAAAATCCCATGATTAATGAATTTGCTATTAGTAGTATTCCATTATGTGATGAATATCCTATAATACTTCTAGTAAAATCATCATATAATATGTCTTTATTAATAAACGTAATATCGTCCAAAACAGAATAAATATTATTATCAATTGAAGAAAATAAATTTTGAAATAATGTATTAATTGTTTTTGTTATTGACTCAATTATTGAAGCACTATCCAATAAATCACATCCTTGCTATGAAAGTAAATTTGAAATAGTAGTTAATATTAATTTCAATAACAATACAAATATATATGAAAATAATGCAGTTCTAATTAATTTTTTTCCAGTTCTTATTTTTTCATCATCACCAAAACTAAACTTCTTCATAAATGCTCCCGTTGCTATTGATATACCTGCTGCTGGTGTAGCTAAAGCAAGTAGCCATGATTGTATGCTTTCAAATGCACCTTGTAACTTAGCAATTAAGGTTGGATAAGCAGCATAAGATTTAGTTCCGCTGAAAAGGAAAATAATTAAGTAGACACATACGTATAAAATCTTTCTTTTAATTACATATCACTACCTTTCTTAAAATATGGAATCAACTTTATTTTTTGAGGTTTAATTATTTTGTTTCCGTCTGATAAAAACACTACGGCCGAAAAGGTTTCAAGTTCTTGTGTGAAGAAATTGCTATCGAATATATAATCTTTCTCATAACTTGAATTTATACTTTCAGATATACTCGAATCCTTTGATTTGAAATCATCCCTTACATACGAATACGTTGTTTCCTTTGCGTTTTCAGATATGCTTTTTGTAACTTTTTCCTTTTCTTCTTTTCCTATTTGCTTTTGAGCTTCTTCTATCGTGAATATATCATCTGTTCTAAACCATATTTTATTAATCAGGTTCTGAGTCACAACGCTTAAGGCTGCTTCATCTTTTAATGTTTTAAGCAACGACTTGTAACTCTGAGTCGCCACAACATTTATACACTTTGCTTCCCTGCTCTGTGCATAAAAATCTGCATCTGTTTCTGTAATGTATTCATGATATTCATCTGATATAAATGCAACTGTTCTATCATTATTTCCATTAGATAATCTGAACATGACTTCTGCTTGAAAATCTAGTTTTAAATATGCTGCAATTATTTTTGATAGGTTTTTATATTCTGCAATATTCATATTTAGTACTACTATTTTTCCTTCATTTATAATATCTTTTATTCCTGAAAATTCTGCACTACTTTTTTTGGGACTAAATGTATTTAAAATATTATAATCAGAAATAAAGGAGCTTGTTATTCTTGTTATTTGGGATTTTAAAAGAGCCAAAGATCGGCTATCTAAGGATAAGAATTCCTTTTCGAAAAAATTTAAGCTTGATAATAAATTATATTTTTCTTCTTTATTAAATTCATTTTTGCTGAATTTATTTTTTAATATTTTTATTTTTTCTTCATAATATTCTTTATTAATAATAAGGTTATGTATCTCCTCAAATGATACGTATCCGTTGTTATATAGTCTGCATAGTTTAATTGCTTCACATAGTATTTGCTCTGATTTATCTATCCAGTACGATTCACTTGTATTACCAGAAAATAATTCCATTATTATTTTTAATCTATTAGCAAGTACACTTGCTTTTATATTATTCTTGTCCAGTGGATTATATTTATATTTTCCATTTATTTCTATAATAATCAAATCATCATTTCTATTATACTTTTCTGTATATTCCTTTACTTTTTTATAATAATTTCCTTTAACGTCTAATATAAGCATTCCTATTTTTTTATCTTTATCATAACTATTATATTTAATTAATTGTTCTGTAATTGGATACATTGCACTACTTGTTTTTCCTGTTCCAATTGTTCCTGTAACTAATATATTTTGATATAATCCTTTTTCTGGAATAAATATTTTATTATTATTATTATCTATTCCAATTAATAAATTAATTATATTATTTTTGTTATTTTTTTCTTCTAATAAATAATTATTATTAATTATTTTTTTATTAGTTTTTATTTTTTTATTATTAATTAATTTGTCATTATTTATATCTTTTTTATTTGTTTTTTCAATTTTATTTATATTAATTTTTTCTATTGTTTTATTAATTAAAATAATAGAAACGAAAAAATAATTTGCTAAAAATACTATTTTTATTACCAACCAAGCTCTAGGCATTTTTAATGCTATATCAAATGG
>JAFWHH010000028.1 GCA_017512025.1 Clostridia bacterium | reverse complement strand
TCTATTTGCAACAAAAACACACCTCTAAGACACTATTTTACCAAAAATATATAAACATATTACAAAACAATAGGGTGGGGTAAAAAAGCACCATTTCTTTTACCATATATAAAGTATGTGCTCAAAGACACCTCAATGAGATGTCCTCCAATTTAATTGTATCACATAATAAAAATAATTTTCATAAAAAATTTTTTCAACAATTTTATTTTTTATATGTTATACTTAAACATTAGGAGGTGGTAGTGAAAGATAAATTAACATTAGATTCTAAAGTTATATTTATCAATAGAATTGAAAACAATTTTAATGAGAAATATATACATGAACAAACTATTGGGTGATACCTAGAACAAATGTCTATCACTAATAGGAGAGAAGATATATTAGTTCAGGAGTGATTCCATCAAGACTTAGATGAATCATGAAAAGTGGAAGTAATATTATCAGCAATTAGGTCTTGATTATGTTGATTATATGAGTATGATGATATAACATATATAGTTAAAGACAATGAAGTTCATTTTGATAGATTGAGAGTTTAAAATGAGTCTTAAAAAATTAATTCCATGATGTAAAAAGAACACATGTATTGAGTGTTCAAAACAAATGAAACAACTAAAGAAAAAGAGGTATAAATGATGTATTGAGAAAAATTGGAAATCATTGAGTGATTAGTAGAAAATGCTAGCAACAAAGAAATTGAGGGTCTATGACTATTTCTTTGTGAGGGAAAATGAATTGATGGTCTATATAAGTTTATGGGAAAACAAGACTTTAAATCATTTAGAGAAGATATGTGATACATAGACAACAAATATTTGGAAGAGGAAGACTAATGCAACAAAAATTTCAAAGTATGATACAAATAGACATACCAAGACACAATGTTGAAGTTCATAATGTCTTATTAAAAATCAAATTTCAACCATATAAAGAAGAACAACAAAATAATATTATTATCTTTATAGGGTCTAAATTTGGGTTTTTAAACAAAAGACCAGATGGGTGATGATACTTCACCATCTTAATAAAACCAAATATGGAATATACCTATTACACACATGATATTGTTAGTGGGAATAGGGAACATAAAGTATCAGGACATGAGTTAGCAAGAATCATATATGATTGCATCAAATGAGAAAAACAAAATTACAACTAGGAGAATATTATGAGTAAAGATTGAGAAGTAAATGTTCAAGAATTAGATTATAAAGAATTAAAGAAAGAGGAAAAGAAAATGAAAAACCAATTTATTAGAGTTAATTTACCAGTATGAAGAGTTAAATTATTAAGTGATTCTATCAAAGTAGAATATACATATGATAATAAAACAATAGACTTTTATATACATAGCAAATTTGTGTTCTTAAATACAACAAAAGATGACCATAAATATTACTTTACAATTTCATTAAACAAAGACTTTAATTACACTTATTATGTAAGATACAATGATAGTTTTGATGAAAATAACAACCCATTAAGAGACTTTGTAAAAGTTAATGGACAAGAACTTGCAAACAAAATCACATATTGAAAAGACAAAGCAAAAGATGGTAAGAATATAACAAATGTGATATAAGCAAATAATTGAATGTCCAGAGTGTAGAAACTCAACACACTATTGTGATAAGTGTGCAAAGTTATTTAAAAAATTTACAACAAAATTTTTAGGTAAATCTAAAAAATAGTGTAAAATTAGAAATTGAGGAGGTATTACAAGTATCTCCCCACTTGCAGAAATAAGTAGATGTATCTTTGCAAGTGAAGTGCATTATTTAAATTTGTTGTTGTTTATATTGTTGTGCATAAAGAAATATTCCTATAGATAAAAGAAAGTAGAAAACCTCATTACTTTCTTTTTTATTTATCTTTTTGATATAATTTAATAAGACAAAATTAAAAAGAGGTATTGTATGGAAAAAGACCAAGAAGTAGTGCAACAACCTCAACAACCACAACCACAAGATAATGCAAAAGACCAACAAATAGATTATGAAAAAAGAATCAATGAATTAGAAGCAAAAGTATCTAATTTAAAATCAGAACTATTTGATATGTTAGTAGTTAATATTAACCAAACTAAACAACAAAGTCCAACACCAACAAATCAACCAGAAGCACCAAAGAAAATATTGGAGGACTTTTAGATGTCTAAATCACAAGCAGAAATCAATAAAGAGATAGCATTAGAAACAGCTAAAGCAAGAGGGTAT
>JAFWHH010000012.1 GCA_017512025.1 Clostridia bacterium | reverse complement strand
GTTATTTTATATCTTGATTTTACATTTTTTATAAAATATTTAAAAATATAAAAAATATCGAAAATATCAAAATATGAAAAATTACGTAACTCCCCTACTTTTTGCCTAAATTTGCATTTTTTGAGGAAAAATTAAAAATATAAAAATTATAAAATATATATTTTTTATTATTATATTTCTTTCCTGAAGCTTGCTAATTTGCTTTCTTCTTCATAAAGTTGTATAATATAACACGTGTCAAATGACGCTAATACTGATGAAAGGAGGTCTTCTTTATGAGACCTACCGACCGAGAGCGAGTTCGGGCACTAAGAGCAGTTATTATTTCCGGTATTCTCGCGTTCATCTTGCCACATGCTGGCTTGGTGTATGTCGCATTACAAGGAAATTGGGATGCATACAATGCAAACCCAATGAGAATGCATTTGCTCTTCATGGCTGCCCCACTGTTTCTCTGGGGATGTTTCTGGAATATTGCTGTTCCGATTTATTATGCTAAGAGGACAGAAAAAACAGAAATATCAAAAAGACGAGACACTTGAACAAGGTGTCTCGTTTCTTTACATTAAACAAAAAGAAAAAGCATCTGGTTGGTAGATGCTTTAGATATCGTTATACATCCTTGAGAGCATATTTTACGACGAGTCTCAGTACTCTCCAGTCGTCATCGTTGTCCGCAATCCTTTCTGCCAATTCCAAATTGTATCGCGTAGCAGAACGGATGTCTTCCGTACCAAGTGATTGATCATTTCCATTTCGGAATAGATTTTCACCATCGACATGCTCAAGGATATAACTCATTGTAACTATCTCTTTATTGGTTGTCGGTACTTCTTGATTTTCATACGGATCATCAACCATATATGTAGTGGTGATTTTCTGTACTTTGAGCTTGCCATCTTCTTCGGCTATTTTTTTAGCCCTGTCAAGATCGTACCGAGTTGCGTATTTGAGGTCACAAGTGCAAATTGTCTGATCATCAAAAACAGAGAGATAAACGTCTCCATCTATATCAGTGCACTTTAGAATATAGCCTTCATCCGTCAAAACGACTCTCGGCGTTATTGTTTCGACTCTCGGCGTTATTGTTTCGGCTCCAAAGATCTTGGAAAGCAACCCAAATAGCATTTGAATACACCTCCGACAGTTTAGTCGACATCATCCAACCTATGATGTTACGAGAAATATTATATCATAGTATTATGTTAATTTCAATATATACAAAGAAGCAGATAAGGTTTCCCTCATCTGCTTTCCTTGTATCCATATTATCCTTGAACTATTCCCATGTCTTTGACAAAGCGGTACTCACCTGCACGTTCCGGATACTTTTCGGGATCGACTAAAGAGCTAAACATTTCCTCAGGACGAGCATAAACTCCATCTCTGTGATTTGTCTTACCTTTATTATCCAAGCATCTGTACAGTACAAGTTTTTCACCAGTGATAATGTTAATTGCCCTCGTGATTACAAGAGAACGTGCACCCTTGAAATGATTCCACAAAGAATAGGCTTCAATAGATCTCTCTGTGATTTCATCAACATAAGGTTCAGACTCAATGTCACATTTTACGTCATTAGGATCAAAACTGTCGTCCATAAAAATGTCTTTCGGACACGCATAGGCACTGCTTGTCTTTCCTTCGCTGTTAATTGTCTTGTAGATAACCAATTCTTCTTTTGTTTCGCTATGATTACATACTGCGATTACAAATACAATTGTTCCATCTGGACGGGTCATCATAGAAAAAGGGTTAAGTTTCATAGGTACCTCCTCAGAATAATATTTGGATGTTAGTGCTGAACGCACATATGCTTGCCATATAAGCTTACATATTTTCACTAACTATTAGCTGTTAACTAATGATTGAATAATACCATTTGATTAATTAGATGTCAATTAAAAAGAAGATTGAATATAATTCAACCTTCTTATAGTTTATTGATTAATATAATTCCATTTACCTTCAACTATTTTAACGTTTTCTTTAATTACTTTAGCTGGAACACCACCAACTAGTGTATGAGGTGGAACATCTTTATTAACTACAGCTCCAGCAGCTATAATTGCACCTTCACCAATAGTAACACCTTTTAAGATTGTAGCTCCTAATCCAATCCAAACATTATCTTTAATAATAACTGGTTTAGTACATTCATTTTCTTTACCAACTATCTGATGATTGTCAGAATCTCTTATTTGGACTCTTTCTGATATAGCAACATTATTTCCTATCTCTATATGATTAAAGCATTCTATACTGCTATTATAGTTCATATAACCTTTACCAAGCTTAAGTGTAGCACCTTTATTAACAGTAATCTTACTACCAGCATATATTCTAAAATCATTTGCTATTAAGGTAGAATCATCACATAGATTAAGCATACCTGGAATAGTATTTCTATGATCTGTTTTCTTATGCCATTGTTTATTAAATATAAATCTATCTGTAATATCAATTGTTACATTTTTACCAATAACTTTTGTACATGGTTTAAAACAAATAAACTTGCTTTTATTATTTTCATATTTCCAACTATTAATTATATTTCTCATTTATATAACCTTTCAAATTTTATTTGTTAAGCTGGACTTATTGTATCATAAATGCCCATCCTATTACAATATGTGTTTTTTATCAAAAAAGAAAGCTTCCTGCTCAGTTGAAAGCTTTCTCGTAAATAATACTGTTTATCTTGCTATTTGTCCCTTAGTTTTGAATTGAGGGTCAGGAAATACTGTTCTTCCGTACTCTGAAATAGGAATATATATATCGCCTCTTCCTTCCAATACAAAAAATGTAACCCAGTCCGGTTCAGTACCATAGTGGCTATATTTGCGGTCAGTCCTAGCACAAAAATGTGCAATTTTTCTCATTCTGTATGTACCGTCAGGCATTAACACCACAAGTTCGTCGCCTTTCTTAGGAAAAGTTTTCTTTGCATACAATGCATCCTGTTCGTTCATAAAAATTGTTCGGTTAAGCTGTTCAAATAATGTTGTTCGGTAGATTGGCTGATCATCACAATGGCCAACTACACTATAAAAATACCCGTCTTCGTACATTACTGAAATTGCTACTGCTTTGATTGATTTAATTTCATCTTCCTTGATGTAATTCGAATCATTAGGAACAGGCAATCCCAGCTGGAAAAAGTCTGTATATTCTGCGATGGGAAAAATACTTCCATCCATAGTCAAAATCCTTTCATAAGCCAATGATTTCATAGTCAGTGTCTGAGCATACACCAACTCTTTCTACTTAATCTGGACATTGTCCGATTAGAAAAAATATTATATCATAATTTATTACAGTGGTCAAATTTATGTCTACCAATACTCTTTAGTTATACTCTTTGATAAAAAAAGAAGATTGAATTATGTTCAATCTTCTAAAGCTATTATTCATATTATTTAATAATAGTCTTTTCTTTATTTTCGGATTTATCAATTATCTCACTAAACTCTTCGCCAGTAGGAATATTGTCACCCAATTCTTGCTTATTCTTTTGCTCAACAATAGCTTGAATAGTAACATCCTTTCCTTTCTTTTTTTCTCCTATAAATTGATTAATAATGTCTTCAGAATAACCTGCTTCTTGCAGTGCTGTTTTAAATTCTAATCTATACCTATTGCGCAAATCTTTTAGTCTCATACCAATATTTTCACCCAATATAGTTGTAATTCTTGCTTTTGCAATATTTAGTTTACTTTCTGTTTCCGCACTATCGTTTGTTGGTATAAGTTTCTTCTCAATCAAATAGTCTTGTTTTAGAAGACTATCTACCGTGTTATTTGCTGATGTGGACCATCTAAGACCATCCACATTTATCTGAAATTCCTTTAACACTTCCAGCACATCCATAAAATTACCAACTATATTTCTTGTTCGACGACTATCTATAATTATATCAGAGATTGTATCGTCAAATATCGGTTTTCCTTCTGTATCTTTCGGATCTTTCATAGCTTTTTCTAATGTTGGTCTATTATTTTTCATTCGAAGTGTGCCCAATAAATTTCCAATAGAACTATAGCCTATAATATCTTCGATTATTCCTTTTATCACTTTTAGTTTTTTCTTTGCATTCTTTTCATTATTAAATGGCATAAGCTTAGCATTAATTATTAGATCAGGATCTAAAAGTTCATCTATCGTTACTTCTTGTGACCAAGGAAGATACTTTACATTTATGCGATATTCATTCAATACTAGTAGAGCATCAACAAAATTATCTGCTCTAGATACATTTCCATGTAATAATTCGTTAAAAGATTCTGAACGATATTTTTTCCACAAAACGATTCTATTTATCATTTCTTCAGAATATAATACTTCTGGAAAACTTGATATTGCTATTAGTGATTCCTCGTTGGTCAAACCTTTTATTGAAAGAGCTTCTAATCCTTCTTCTATGAAACTGCCTATGTCATAATAGCCATCTTTAACCATCTGTATAAAAAAAGAAGTATTTACTAATGAATTGGCAATAGTGTATTGATTTTCTTGTAGGCCTAATTCTTCTAATTTCTTTAGAACAACGCTCCTAATTTCTATTTCGCTTGAGACGTTACCTCTTATCATTTGAAATTCACTTTTTAGTATGTCTGCAACGGTTCTTTCTTTTCCGTCAACATCTTTAATTATTTCGTCCGCAAGTTCAGAGTTTTCAAATTCTCTAATAGCATCCTCAATAAAAGTATTTTGTATTTCCATCGGATTTCCTCTTTTTTTATCAAGGTTTTGCTCTTTTGGTATTGGAATAATTCTTTCTAGTGGAGGTAATGGCGCTAATACTTTTTTATCATCTCCATCTACAGTTATTGTTGTTTGAGTATCTGAGTACATAATCATATGATTTTCTTTCACTACTTCTTCAAGAAAAATATCAATAGCATTCTTGTCTTCTAATATGAGTTTCTTAAATTTTTTTATATCACCACCTTTTACACAAGCTCTCGCTTCAGGTGTTGAAGTTTTAATCATATAATTTATTACTTTTAATAATCTATATGGATTATATATGCTATTTCCCTTTATATCTTTTGCTTGTTTCCAATAATCCAATGGATTATATCCAAGTTTTTGAAGATTATAATGTAATACTGTTGGAAAAAGATTTGGGACAATATCAGATCCACCCGCAGTTAACGGTATCATGTGCTCTGCAGATAGATTACATTTCATTCTATTAACTCTTTCATCCCATTCAAAAAACTCTTCTCCAGACAAAGCACATCTATAATCAAAATATTCAAGAGCAACATTCAGAAATTTAGCTACTTCACCATCAGTTATCTGATTATTTGATTTTCTTACTCTACCGCTGTGATTAACGGTTTTAAACACTAGCATTTTTTTCTCTGAATCATATGAAACGATTTCATCATAATAAGACACTATATAATCTGGTCGTTTCGCTTGAAAAGCCGCATCGTATTGTATATCTATATTTGGATCTTCTATAATGTATTCTTCTGCTTGTTGTGAATCTATAGTATAAACGGAACTTAGATCATTTTTCTTTTTTAGATTACGATTTTTCTTTTTATCAGAATTGTACATCTTTTGTTCTCCTTATTATTATCTTATTTTTTTATTGTAAATAGATTTTTGATCTTATTAAAAATCTTAGTTAAGAAGCTTTCCTTGTACTCTACTAGACTTAAATTCTCTTTTGAGTTTGTTTTGTCTTCTTCGTTATCTTTTATAATTGCATTTGGAAAATTAATATTATATTTTGCTCTACTGTTTTGGTACTGAACATATTCTAATTTCTTCAATACTTCTTTTTCCTCTGGAGTTGATAAGAAGTTAGTATATAGATAAGCTAGTATTTTCTTAGTATCATCCATTAGATTTGAATTATTTTCTTCTACATCATCTATTGTAAAATCATAGTCTATAGCTCGATTATCTTCTATTGCTGCTCTTATGTTTTTTGGAATTTTCTCATAGTCTTCTTCATCATAATCACAAATTATTCCATACACTTGTGAAAGAGCTCTTCTGTCAAATTTTATATTTTCTACATAATAACTCATATTACACATTTCTCCATTTGAATATATACATTTATCTACTATAATTTTAATATTTAATACTATTGTAATCAATGTTTACATTTAATTGTAATATTCTTGAAATATAATTGTAACAAACTAAAAAAGAAGATAACTCCTGTGTAGACAAGATTCATGCTCTAAAATTCATTATAATTTGCACTTTTCGTTGTCATTCATCAAATAAGTCACGATAATGTCATGCTGAGCATATAACCTCCTTTATCATTTCTATTGCATTTTTTAATCTTCGTCAATCTCCATTTTTAAAACAATGATATCTTATTATAATTTGTGGCGAAATAGTCTTTTGTCTCTACTTGATTTAATCTAAGAAATATGATATTATGTTTAGCATACTAATTTCATGTAGGCTTTCGGGCCGTGTTCAGTGCATGACTTTAGTTTCAAATAGATATTCTGTAGTATTGGAGGCATTGGTTATGCATCTTGAAAGCACTGCGCGTATCAATCTTGGACTTCTTATGTTCTTTGCAAGACAAGACCTGCGGTATGTTAAAAAGATTGAACTTGAAGTACATGACCCCCAGAAGCAGCAGATTTCTCTTCTTTCTGAAGGAATCTATAAGCATGCATCAGTCGAAGCAGAAATCGTTATAAACAGCATGCTTTTTAAAGCCATTGTGGATCTTGATTCGGTACACTGGGATGAATTCATCATGACATTCTTCCAGGATGAATCTCCTATGGTTTCCAATGGTGAAGCAAGCTACAAATATACCAACAAATCTGCTTTCGAATTCAAAAATGGATATGGGCTTGTGTTTGACCGCACCGACGCGCCATGTGATGTCATTTAATGTCACTGACTGATTGACAGAATAAAAATACAACATGATATAGTTAGATAAACTAAGGAGCTTTTGACTGAACCAGGAGCTTCTTTTTCTATGCCAAAAATAGAGCCATTGGATAACCAACAGCTCTATTCTTTATATTAGTTTATGCAGTTAATGTAGATACTGACAAAGCAAGTACCCATAGTGTGATATATAATGCTCCTACTATGATAAGATATACTATATTCTTTACTAATACTTTTTTATCTTCATATACATGTTTTAATAAAAAGCATGGTATATAAAATACATTTAAAAAGTATATTAGTATTATATGTAATGCTTTATTGTTTAAATCTTTATCTTGAATTGCTTTTACAATTCCATATATTATTTCTCCAAATACACCTATGGCTAATATAAACTCAATTAATATCATTATTGGTAATATTATTGTTGGAACGCCATTCATAGCCGCTTCGTTCTTTATCCCCATAAGGCATATTCCAATAAATACATCAACTAAAACAAAAAATACAATATTTAATATATGACTCCAATATTTCTTTAACATATCTATCTCTCCTTTTTACGAATTAGTAACTACAACCGCTTCCACACAGTCGGCTAGCTCTTCATATTCATCGAACAAACTTTCGAAGCAATTATATAATGTTTGAGATATAAAGTTCATAAAATCTAAATTCATTTGTTTGTCCACCTCTGTCTATAATGTAGTTGGTGCTAAGAAGCTAAAATACGGAATATTTCTTAATACACCGAATAAAATTACTATAATAATTAATAAATATATAAACCAATTTGGAATACTATATTTCATCTTAAAAATATACTTGCATATTAAATGCAAAATGATAAAAGGGATTGATATCGTAAGTAATATGTTGTATCTAAAAGCTTGGTATATGTCCAGTTTGAGTAATGAAAGACACATTCTTGTTCCCCCACACCCTGGACAATAAAAACCCGTTATCTCATGAAAAATACAGGGAATCCTATAACCATATCCTATGAATACACATAACAATAGAATTCCCAGTATTACGAAACTGATAATATCTTTTTGTTTCTTTTTCATTTACCTACCAATTAAGCTTGTGGTACGTTTCTTGATGCAAATGTATTAACTTCATTTTGTAATATAGCCCATGTAATTATTTGGAATCCAAATAAAGATAAAAGTAAATATAATATTGAGTTATCACTTGAAGCTATACCAGCTTTTTGATTAGCTGAATACATTTCTTTACCCATTTTGTAGCTCCAGTATATTCCATATATACCGCAAGTTACTATGTTAAGTAAGAATGCAATACCACCAGATATATTTGGGTTATTATTTGCTCTTCCAATATCATCAGAAAGAACTATAAACCAATATATAGAGTAGATACCACATGTAACGATACTTAATACTATTGCTACTGCAATATTTCTTTGTTGAATCATTTGTTTGTCCCCCTTCTCATATTTTTACTATATAAGAATATATTAATTAAAAATAAAAATCAATATTTCAATTTACGATAATTATAATTTTTTAGTGCAAGAAAAAGAGGCCCCATATCGGAACCTCTTCTCTTGAAATAAAATCAACTTAGTATTTACTTTTTTAATTTTTTTCTTGCTTCTGCCTTTTTGATATCACATCTCCAGCTATCAAGTCTAATTTTGACTTCTGAAGAGCATTTTTTCTCAATAGCCAAAATAGCATCGTCGAAGCTTCTTTCGTCATCGCTATCAGAATCTTTGCAATCTACCAACTGGAAAATATCTCTCATAATACCTTCAGCAATAGAATCAGCTGTTTTTTCATCCATATCAGATGTATCAAAGCCTTTCCACTGCTCTTTTGACTTGGTATTAATAAGAGTAAAGTTGACCTCATAATCATAAAGATTCTTTTTAGCAACACTCCACCAGCCAAGAATATCCTTTGCGACCTGCTCTGTACAATGCGATGCAATTTCATGAATCTCTTCATCAACACTATTCTCTTCGTGGCTGAAGAAGTAGTCATAACAATCTCTGACACAAATTTCTGTACTCATGATTCTTCTTGCTATCGTATCATACTGGTCCGCATTAAAATGTGGATGCTGCTTTTCAATCAGAAATTCAATCAAAGAAAGATCGTTTATCGATTTAATAAATGCATCCAACTGCTCTACGGTAAGTGTCCGCTCTTCGATTAGACACATATGCATATCTTTAGATTTGTTATATCGTATGAGCTTTGCAAGTGTTGCTTCAGACAAATTTGGATTCATGATAACCTCATCCATATAATAATATGTTTCATCATGATAAGGCTCATGCTCATCTACATAAAAACCATCTCCCATTGCATATTCAGCAATACTATCAAGAGCTTCTGCAGATGTGGCCTGTTTAGCAATCTCTCCAATACATGGACAAGAAAGCTGAGCTAAATCAATTTCGAACAACATATACGTCCCTCCGTATCATTGGTTAACGTCTTCGTAAATCGTTAATTTTGTGAACTGTTGTAGCGCAAGCTTTTTCACTGATATCGCACCCGATAAATCTACGTTCAAGCTTTCTGCAAACAACTGCTGTTGTTCCACCACCCATAAAAAAGTCTGCGACATTATCACCCGGATTACTTGAAATACGAATGATTCTGTCAAGAACAGCTTCTGGTTTTGGTGTTGCATATGCCTCGGACGTTTCAGTTCTAGAATACGGATCAAGCATCTCGTCATCAGCCCAAAGGTTTCCCATCGGTATTACACTAGAATAGCGATATGGAAGACCATCAATCATCCTAACTTCGCCATCCTCAATCATTTTCTCGAACTGAAGCGGAGATACCAGCCAGTGCATCTGCCATTTTCTAAGGTCGATAACTTCATCTCCCCAATTACGGGGCTCGTCTCTTCCCTCAAGTACTCCAAACTCGAAAAGCGGAACAATTCTTAATGTCTCACCACGAATCTCATTAAAAACGAAATTATTGGAATCTTTGACATAGTAAAGAATCGTATCCACCTGAGAGTCGTAGTTGGAATAGAAGCCTCTTTCCCTGCTGTGCTTACGGTAGATTCTATTCTTAAAACAATTCGGTCCAAAAATCTTGTCCATCAGAATTCTTAGATAGGAATCAAGCCGCCAGTTACAGTGGATATAGATACTTCCGTCTGCCTTGAGTACTCGCTTCATCTCTCTAAGGCGAGGTTCGTACCACTTCATAGCTTCTTCCGGAGATCCAAGATTATCGTTATAGTCTCCGAAATCTTTACCGCTATTGTACAAAACATCGCAGTAGATTAACCGAATGCACTCACTTGGCATGTTTTGCAGAACCACAAGATTGTCATTGTTAAACACTGTGGTTATTCCGTCGTTGTAATAACAATCCATTTGTCATTCCTCCTTGTTATTATATTCAATGCTTCTGACATTTCCAAAGATGGAAACCTTAATCGTAATGTAATCGCCAGCTTTCAGATCAGTCCAATCGGAATAAGAAGCTTCATAAGTCTCCGTCACTCCTTCTTCGTCTGTCCCACTGAAAGTATAGCTAGATTTGCGTGTTGATGTTCTTTCGTCTGATTTAAGACCAGAGGTATCGGGTTCATATGGCTCTGAATCAATTCCCGAAGCAGTTAGACTTCTGGAATAAAACCATCGGTCTATTTCGTAATAATACTTATCTCGGTATACAGGCTCATCACGATACACTTTTTCTTGATAGTGTTCCGTTTCGTAATAAACCTCTGTTATATCTACTTGCTCAGTTACTTCTTCAAAGTATCCATTACCCAGATCCTTATAGCCTACAACCACGTCTTCATGTCCAACGACACGCTCTTTTTGTACTTGGCGAGTTTTATCTTCGTAGTGGTCAAATACCGGTTCATACTTATAAATCTCGCTTTTGACATCTGTTTGTCTTGCTCCTATAGGTAAAGTCCAGTCACTTTCCTTTACTGTTCTCATTTGTTCAATTTCAATTGTGTTTTCCCAGTAAGTATGGTCAACCGTGACTGTCTTTGTTCTCGAAGAAGCAAGCCAACAAACACCACCGATAATAATTGCAATAAGAGCAATCACTCCAATAATTGGTAATGATTCCGATATAATATCCTGTACTGTTTCTGCAACATTACCTACAATATTTTTGGATATTTCAAAAAAAGTAGGAATATGCTCTTCTTGCTTATCTTCTTGTTTTTCGATGATCGGTGGCACATACGGCGGATCCGGTTCCTGTTCAGGCTCATTATGCACTGGTTCAGATTCCGGATTTTCATCTCTTGGAGGCTCAATCACAGGGATAGGCTCCTTAGAGCTGACGGGCTCTGCTTTTTTCTGTTGATCTCGCTCTTTTTGATTTTCAAAGTAGTTTAGGTTCTCCGATGTTCTCGAAGCCCCACATGAAAGACACGTATTTGATGTATCCGGATTCAAGCAATCACAGAAGCGGCAAAGCCAATCGGGATTGCGACTTATTGTTTTTGCTTTTTCCTCTGGAACATACATTTTCTTATCCGTCATATAGAATCTAGTATCAGAATCTCTCGGCTTTCCACAATGCGGACATTCCCGGTGTCTTCCAAGAATTCTTATGGTTTTGCAATATTTGCAATCCCACACGCCTTCAATGATTTTTCCGCTACCCATTATGAATCATCTCCTTTTGGATACAGAGAACTTCATTCTAACTTTGCTAGTTTTTTCAATAGATCCTGATGCATTTGGTCAACCTTATCTTTAAGATCCTGACGATATGAACTAGTAAGAATATCAAAGACAATCTCACTAAAGTCTTCAACACCAGATTTGAATAAATTCATCGACAAAGCATCTTTCTTGTTTTGGGAATCACGAATTTCTTCATAAATATCCAAAAGCTTATTATACCATGTCGTAAGTTGATTTATCCGGTTCTCCTGTCTTCTGTCAGTTGTAAAGCCAAGCCTAAGGTAGACAAATGCTAAGATGAAAATAAAAATTGTCGATGCATATGATGTCCAATCCATGTGGTCACCTCGGCTAACGTGCCATACAATGTCAATCGTAAAAAGCACCGCCAAGGTAAGAAAAATAAATCCGACGCTCAAGTTGATTTTTTTCATATGTTTCCCTCCAAAATAATTGGTTGTATAGACAGTGCTTTCGCACTCTATATAGGTTTAGTTAGCGCTTGTTACGTTAAAATAATAAAGAAACTGCACTAACGACGTACATTGTATTTCAAGTTGTCTCCTTCCTCAAAATACAGGCATAATTCTATCATACATTTATGTCAATTTCAATATTTTCTAGCGGAAGCGGATTATTTTAATAAAAAACTAGAGCCTGTGTAAACACAAGCTCTAGAAATAATAAATAAAATCAAATTAGTGTGTATTTGCTAATTCTATCAAGGAGGAAACACTCTAAGCATTATTCTGCAGAACTGCCGAAGTCCTTGACTTTCCATTTATCGATGTATGAACGACCAATATCCGATACCCTGACAACATCGGCATTGGAACCTCCCGTTCCGATAAATGTAACAACAGCTCCCGAATAATACTCGAGGTGTGCAAGGAAGCGCCATGCTTCCGTCGGAATCATCTCCTCGCTGTTCGCGTGCTTGATGTTCCAACTTGTGTAGATTTCCTTATAAACCGGTTCATACTCAGACTGCATATCGGGCCAGAAAGACGTAATCTCTCCTGTAACCTTATGCTTGTACGCAATGCAAATCTTAGCATGCTTACCGGGAATAAGGCCAATTGTGTCCATACAGTTCACTGCGAGTTTTCTGCTTCCGTTTCTCATGATAGCTGCCTTGATAGCAACACAGTCATGCCAACCAAGATCACGGATTCTTCCAGTCGTAACACCGCATTCTCCATTGTTATCGTAGATATACTGTGCAATTTCCTGCTCCAGCTTATCGTCCTTAGAGAACTTGGTAACAAACGGACCTCCGCCAACCTTGCTAGCATATGCCTTGCTCACAAGAATTGTGCCATCAGTAAGATCTGCCGGTGTAAGACCAGCATCTGCCAAAGCTCCAACAACGGTTGTATGCGTGCTTGTGACAAAGTTTCCTTCGTTTCCGAACAAGCTATCCAGACAGAATGCCTGGCTAACCTCCAGAACGCATGCCCATCCCATGTTACGTGTGTACTGGATGATAGGCATGGACTCAATGATATTCAGCTGCTGAATTGCATCGTAGAGCTTTTCGATATAACCCATGACACTGCCGTATTCTTCGGCAATGTCGTCCCAGATATATGCCGGGACATCAGGGATCTTATCGAACAGCTTTTTCAGCTCTTCAGGATTCTTACAAGCCTTAGCTTTAAAGAACTGAATATGTACACGAAGTGCACGAAGCGAAACTGCCGGACCAACTCCGGAACCTGTAGAGCCAACCTTTGCGCTTCCGCTCTTCTCTTTGCAGCTTTCATAATATCCGTCAAGCTTGCGTTCGAGAAGTGTGCAGAAAGTAGCTCTTCCGTCAATGAGGATTCTTGCCCTCTGTTCCTCCGGAAGCTTCTCAGCCTCCTTCAGAATACGAATCGGATCAAGAAGCATCCCTGCTCCAAGAAGAATCAAATCACTAACCAGACCGCCAGACGGCAGATAGTGAAAATCATACTTCAGACCCGTTTCAGCGTCAACCACGGTATGGCCAGCATTACCGCCGCCCTGACCGCGGATGTTGATAACCTTATATCCTTCTTCCTTGTACTGCCGGATAATAAGGTCGTCAAACTTACCCTTACCACAATCGCCGAAGTGCGCTCCGACAACTGCGACGCCCTTTTTGTAATTGAGTTCATACGCAAATGGATGCTGCTTATAGCACATCTCGATGAACTTAGGTACATTAAGGGGCTCAGTAAACTCTCTCATATAACCTCCTATGGAATACTCTCATATTGTGGATATTCGTCAAAAGCCGGTGCTTTTGGGCTTATTCGCCGTTTACACGAGAATAAGTACTTTGGGTTCGTTTACCTCTTGTTAATCGCCTCCAAATGTTATTATTTTTTATATGAAATTCTTTTTAGAATTCACGACAATATTTATATCATGTTTGGTGCCATTATGTCAATAAATAAAGCACCTAACATAGGTGCTTTATTTATTATATACTATTCTAGCTCTATATCTTCCGTTTCTAAATCTGGTGATAATTCTCTAAGGTACTGACCAAGTGGTTTACATTCACTTTTGTCATCACCAATTTCATCGGTCTCACCGATATATATGCCAAGCTTAGAAAAATTTAAGTGTTTTGGGTCTTCAATATTGTATAGTACTTCTTCAACATCCTTTTCGTATTTAACAATTTTAGATAATTCAGAAAGTCCCATATTTATGAGTGATTGTCCATCTTTGAATCTTGTAGCCATATATGGACTTATTCTATCAGCTGGCCAACCTAAAATCTCGATTTGACCAAGTGTCTTTGCTAAATCTGGTTTCTTAGCAATAGCATCTGCTATAGCTTTCCTTGTTGTTTGTACTTGACGTAATAGATACTGCCAGTCACTTATTACTACTAATTTTTTTATTTCTGGTTTCGATGCGATAATCTCCTCAAGAATCTTTATTGTTTCATCTGCATTTTCCCTTGTATTCGTTGATCTCGGTTCAAGATAGATGTTAGACGGATGATTTTCAGGGTCTTCATGATTGAATGATAAGCTCTTATCATGTATTAGTTTCATTAAGTCGGCTTCCGTTATATTCTCAGAAATATATTCAAGACGTCTTTCTAAACTAATACGTTTTGCAAGCCAATTTCTAAATGTATTATCTCTAGTAATATCTGGAGAAAATGGTGGGACCTTTATATCATTCTTCTTATTCTCGTTCCAATACAATGCATAATAATATTCTAGCTTGGTAAATGCTCTACCAGATTCTTTAAACTCTTCTTTTGAACAGAATTTAACTATTCTCTCCATAATTTTCCTAGCATCTTTTTTCTGCACCTCATCTGGTTGCAACATGAATAAGCCTTCCGCATATTCTTTTAATGTTGCTCTTTGAAGTTTTGATAAGCTAAATCTAGTTCTTAGACAAAATTCACTAATAAAATTAGACATTAATGCTGGTGTAATAGTTTTAGCAGCGCTAAAAACTATCCAGTAATTGTACAACTCATTTACTTGTGGCTCATTAAATTCTTCCGCTTTCATTGGATCTCTTGAAACAAGAACATCTAATACTGATGCATGAATCTCTGAATCGCTCACTGAAAATCTACCAAAAAGAGAATTAATTACTTCCGGAACAACGTCTAATATATCTGAAACCCTATTCTGTATTAAATCAGCATTCCAGTATTTTTTCGCTCTGGCAATTTCTATCATTCTGCCTTCTTTTCTATATTCTATTTCTTCTTCACTAAGCTCTTTGATACCACTATATTCACTTGCCGCATCTGCTCTTGCTTCAGCATCAACAAGATTTCTAATTGCTGCTGGCACAATAGAGTTCCAAGAAGTTCCTCCGCTAAGAATAATGCCATTATTTAAGTTGACGAATTCTTTTAAATCCCCAAGTGCTCCTACCCTACGTAGTATAGGATATATTGTTGCACCATATACAGCAACAACAGCATCGTTCATTTTAACACCAAAACTTGCTTCTTCTTTTACCTTATCTTTCATTTCTTGAGCGGGAGCATATAATAGTTCACAAATCATAATTACTTTTTCGGTCTCAGAAATACTAGAATCATTTTCTATACTACCCAAGATTTTAGAAAATAGCTTTCCTCTTGATGACAAACCAGTCATCGCTAATTCTTGAATATATTCTGGTGTTGGTGAGACACTACGATATTGATCTAATTTTGTTTCTTTGTGTCTTCTTTGTTTCGAATTTTGAATTTGGTCCATACTTTTTTATATTCGCATAAATATATTATGCTCTCCTTTCATATTCTAATTTACCGATACCAATATAATGCTCTATCTGTATTTTATCATTGCATTTTTTATAAATCAAATCGTTTTAGATAATAATTAGTGCATGTATCAAAATAAAAAAAGAGCTGCACATAACTGCACAGCTCATCATATATTATTATTTAAATCTTTGTAAGTATAAATCCATCTTCTCTACGAATTCTTTATTATTTTTTGTTTTAGTCATTTCTGATAATACTTGCTCTGTAACATCAGCAACAGGAAGACTATTTAATGCTTTTCTTAATGCGTATACAGTCTCAAGCTCTTGTTTATTTAGAAGTAAATCTTCTCTTCTTGTACCAGATTTATTTATGTCTATAGCTGGGAATATACGTTTTTCAGATAGCTTTCTATCAAGAACAACTTCCATATTACCAGTACCTTTAAATTCTTCAAATATAACTTCATCCATTCTACTTCCTGTTTCAATTAATGAAGTAGCAAGTATTGTTAAGCTACCGCCATCTTCAATATTTCTAGCAGCGCCAAAGAATTTCTTTGGTTTATGAAGTGCAGCTGGATCAAAACCTCCAGATAATGTTCTACCAGATGATGGAATTGTTAAGTTATATGCTCTAGCAAGTCTTGTTATACTATCAAGAAGAATAACAACATCTTTCTTTTGCTCAACAAGTCTCTTTCCTCTTTCAAGAACCATCTCAGCAACCTTAACATGATGCTCTGGAAGTTCATCAAATGTTGAGTAGATAACTTCACCCTTAATAGAACGTTTCATATCAGTTACTTCCTCTGGACGTTCATCAATTAATAAAACTATAAGTTCCGCTTCTGGATTATTAGCAGAAATGCTATTAGCAATCTTCTTTAATAGTGTTGTCTTACCAACTTTTGGTGGAGCAACAATCATACCTCTTTGTCCTTTACCAACAGGACTCATTAAATCCATTATTCTAGTAGCATAATCCTTAGAATCAACTTCTAGCTTTAATTTTTCAGTTGGGTATATTGGAATAAGGTCATCAAATTTTGTTCTTCTATATGCCTTATCAGGAGCTTCACCATTAACCTCGCCAACATATATTAACGCAGGGAATTTTTCTCCTTCTTTAGGTTGTCTAGCAATACCTTTAATCTTATCGCCTTTATCTAATTTAAAACGTCTAATTTGAACAGGAGAAATATAAACATCTTTAGGTGTCGATAAATAATTCTCTCCTCTTAAGAAACCATATCCATCTGGTAATACCTCTAATATACCTTCAATGATTTGATCATCTGCATTAGTAACCTTGTATGTACCATTATCATCAGAAGCTGATTTCTTCACTTCATTTTTAACTTCTTTAACTTCTACTTTTTCCTCCTTAGTAGATTTCGTAGACGTATTACTATCCATTTCAGATAAAAGTTTAATAAGCTCGTCTTTTTTTAGCTTAGAAACGTTAGTAACCCCTTTTTCTTTTGCAAGTTGACGCAATTCAACTAATGTGCAATCTTCGAAATTCATAAAATTTCCTCCTATTCAATTTTAATTTTTTGGAATTTTTTTAGAAATAACAAAATACTTTTAGAAATAAAAGCATAGAGCAAACTAGAGCATGATAGCTCTAGTTTGTAATATCGATATATACTCTTTCGTTAGGTAAATACATGCCAAGTTTCTCTCTTGCCACGTCTTCAATATATTCTTCTGAATCTACATTGTCTTTAATGTTTTGCAATTTCTCATTTTCTTTTTGAGCAGCTACAATTTCTGATTTATATTGTTCCGCTTCTTTATCGTACGAATCCATTGATTGTTGTTGAGTAATGCAAACATAAAGAAAATATATAATTATACCAATAATTACAAATCTATTTATTCTTAATTTTTTCTTCATATGTGTATCTCCACTTAAAATTTTTTCATGGCTATATTATATCATATAATATTTGTTTGGCTAGTGTTTTTTTATTAATTTATAAAAATGTTTTAATTTTCTTATTGGAAATAGTACTATGTTAAATAATTTAATTAATATTTTTAGAAAGAATTTACTTAGAAAATAGTAATATATACATCCCCCTGTTACTACACCAATCAGCATATATAATCGAATATCTCCACTAGTATATCTTATTATTGTATACAGAATTATTGCTCCTGCAATAGTCCAATATAATATATCTTCAATGCAAGTAACAATATTTGATGTCTTAATAGCTCTTCTCTTTGCTCTAAATAAATCAAATAGAGCACTTATTTCTAAACCAGCTAGACAAAAATGAAAAAATTCTTTCATTTCAATGCTAAATATACTAATCAAAATATATCTCCTACTTAAATATTTTACCTAAAAAACTATTTTCCTTTTTATCAAGGCTCTTATCACTATAACTCATAGTACTTATCTCTCCTACAACAATAACTTCTTCTGAATCAGTATTTAACTTACTAATTCTTAAATCCTCTCCTTTAATGGTAAGTATTCCAAGATGTGTTTGTACAATAACTAAGGTATCATCAAAACTAAGTACATCTATTACGCCAGATATATTAAGCTTCTCTCTACTTTCTAATATAAGATTTTGAATAACATTATTATTCTTTTGAGATATATTCTTTTTTTCTTCTATATTCATAGCTTTTCCATCACTCCTTTGTAGAGTATATGAGCTAATCTTATATATATACCAAATATTGGCATAAAAAATAGCCTACCGAAGTAGACTATTATAACAATACTATATCTTAATTAATTAGTGTGGCATTTGAATAATACCTTTAGATATTAAGAACCATGCAACTATGATAGCACATGTTAATTTAAATATAAGACTAACAATTCTTTTAAGCTCTCTTTTTTTATCTCGGGCGACTTGATTTTCATCTATTTCTTCTGCTATTTGGAAATTATCTACAAATTTAAATGCTTCTTCCTTATCTACACATAGAAGCGGAAGCTCTATTTCTCTTATAAGTGATAATTGATCTTCACATCTAATAACAAGAACATATGTTTTTACTAATCCTCTTATAGTATTAATTATATATACATTTTTTATCATTTGTGGCTCAATATGCATCGTTTGAAAGTGTTGTTTTATTTTTAAACCAGTATTATCACAATCAACAGAGTATTTATTTCCTATTAGGAATAAAACGAAGAACAAAGCTGCAAATCCTAATACTAATAAAAATAGTTTATAATCAAATCTCATAAGTAAAAAACCAATAACTACAGCAACAACAGCAAGTATAACAATCCAATGATTTTTAATAGCTGCAATTGGATGGCTCTCTATCCTAAGACCTGACACATCAATTCCTTTTACATCGCAATATCTACGATTTTCATTAACTTTACAATACTCCTTATACTCCATAACTTTTCTCCTTCGTTTTATTTAATTAACCATTTTAAATAACTAATCATAAACTCATTTAAATCTCCATCCATTACATTTTGTACATTACCAACTTCATAATTTGTTCTATGGTCTTTAACTAATGTATATGGACAAAATACATATGATCTAATTTGACTTCCCCATGCAATATCTTTTTGCTCACCTTTTAAATCATCAATTTTATCTTTTTGCTCTTGCTCTTTTAGTGCAAGTAGCTTAGATTTAAGCATTTTCATTGCAGTTTCTCTATTTTGTATTTGTGAACGTTCTGTTTGACATGCTACAACAATATTTGTTGGTATGTGTGTTATTCTAACAGCAGAAGATGTCTTATTGATATGTTGTCCACCAGCACCAGATGCTCTATAAGTATCTACTCTTAAATCATCTGGATTGATGTCTATCTCTATATCCTCAGTAATCTCTGGTAATACCTCAACTGAAGCAAATGAGGTATGTCTTCTTCCACCTGCATCAAATGGTGATATTCTAACCAAACGATGTACGCCTTTTTCACATTTCATATATCCATATGCATAATCACCTGATATTAAGAATGTTACGCTCTTAAGACCTGCTTCGTCACCATCTAAATAATCAAGCTCCTGCACTATGTATCCATTACTATTGGCCCATCTAGTGTACATTCTATATAACATCTCTGCCCAATCTTGAGATTCTGTACCACCAGCTCCTGGGTGAATTGTTACGATTGCATTATTCACATCATACTTATCCGACAATAATGTAGTTACTTCCAAAGCATCTAACTCCTTTGATAAAAAATTAGTACTCGATACTAAATCATCTGCCATAGCTTCATCATTATCGGTAAGTAATAACTCGTTCATATCTATTAAATTATTGAGCTCAGATTCAAGCTTTTCGTATTTATCTTTTTTGTTCTTAATAATCTTTATTTCTTGAAGAACTTTACCAGATTTACTACTATCAGACCAAAAATCTGGATTTGATGTCTTTGCTTCTAATTCACTTAAATCATTTGTTAGCTTAGCAATGTCAAAGTGAATCACCAATACTTGTCAATTTAGCTTTTAAGGATTGTAATAATCTTAAATTTTCATCTAAATCTACCATGTATACACTTCCTCTCTTAAACTATGTTTAGTTTAACATATGCAATAAAGAAAGTCAAAAAGGTTATAAAAAAGAAGGATGCTATATGTAAATTCATCCTTCTTTTTTTATTTAAACTTCTTTTGAATCATAATATAAGTTTTCTGGACAAACATCTTCACCATTAGGCCATTCTACTGTTTCTCCAGCAACCTTTACTTTCTTAAAATATTCTTCATCTTTAAGTTTATTATATACTGGATTATTCTTTATTAGATAACTCATATCATATATTTTCTTTTTACCATCCTCAAATTCTAAATAAATACAATAATTCTCTATAGCCTTTACACAAATTGGATTTGGTTCCATTAAATTATTTTCCATATTTAACTCCTTCCAAATGCC
Source organism: Clostridia bacterium (assembly GCA_017512025.1). Classification (GTDB taxonomy): domain Bacteria; phylum Bacillota; class Clostridia; order TANB77; family CAG-508; genus CAG-492. The sequence continues at coordinate 312,693 of JAFWHH010000012.1, read as the reverse complement.
ATTTATTTTAGAGGATCAATGCTAAAGAATTCATTATTCTCTTGCATTATCTTCCATAAAAGATGAAGCTCTTCATTATGTATTAATATCCAGGCTTCTACCATTTTTGATTGTTTATTTGGTATGTTTCCTTTGATGCAGATTCCATTAAGATTATATATTGCCTTATTCCCTGAATATTCTACATGTATATGTGGCATGTTATGTTGTTTCTTATCGTCAAAATACATCCTAACAACTATGCCATAGAACTGCGATACAATTGGCATTTTATCACCTCCTATTATAACATGATTTTTCTTTTTTTCAATTAATATTTGGATTTATTTGGCAGACATACCAGAAAAAAATAAATTGAAATAAGGGTTGTTTCCCTTCAAAATATATTAAGTCCTTTTAGTAGATAATGCAAGTTAATTCATATACAAAATATTTACATATTTCGACAAATACAATAAAAAAGAAGGATGCTATATGTAAATTCATCCTTCTTTTAATAATATGAAACCTATATTCTCTATAAGCTCTGCCCTGTAGCAGAGCTTATTCATTAACAACCGCAATCCTTTTTTCTTCTGTTACAAATCATTAATACTATTGGTACAATAAGCAGAACTCCAAATGTTATTGCTAGTGTTATTAATGCCGCCATAGCCTGCATAATTGTTTCTGCTACTGATGCACCAATTATTATTCCAATTGTAGTAAAGAATGCTACTAATAAGATATCTACTATATATGTCATACATCTATTTTTGAAGCATCCTTTTGTTAAATAGTATTCTTGTGGCTCCATATTATCACCTCCATAGTATATAAATACTATAGTATATAATATGCCACATTTTATTTTTAGTGCATCTTGCTGAAAGCTTCGTTTATTATATGTCTTATATCAATTAAATTATTGCTCTCTTGCGAAGCGGAACTTAAATACATTAAATATTCAATATTGCCGCTTCCACCTTTTATCGGTGAAAATGTAAGACCATACATATTAAAGCCAATCTCAGAAAAGCTATTAATAAGTTTATTAATTACATCATAATGTACAGATTTATCTAGAATAACTCCTCTATATTTATCTGCTATTTCTTTACCACATTCAAATTGTGGTTTAACAAGACACATTATTTCATTTACGCTCTGTAGCTCTGATATTTTACTCATAAGCTTTGTTACAGAAATAAATGATACATCTATTGTTATAATGTTAACATCTTTTAGTATGCTACTATCCATATCTCTAAAATCAGTATTTTCATATAGATGAATATTTGGAAGATTTCTTAATCTATTATCAAATTGATCATTTCCAACATCAATAGCATATATCTCCTTAATGCCGTTTTGTATAGCACAATCAGAAAAACCACCTGTTGATGATCCAATATCACACATAACTTTTCCATCAAGATTTATATTAAATACATCTATAGCTTTTTCAAGCTTTAGTCCACCTCTCGATACATACTTAAGTAGTTCACCTCTTATTTCGATGATATCGCTTTCTGAGACATCTAAAGAGCATTTGGTAACTAATTTATCATTGCAATATATTAAACCTTCTTTAATTGCATTCTGAGCTTTTGCTCTAGTATCTATTAAATTTCTATTAACTAATTCTATATCGATTCTCACAATATACCTCTTTCCTAAACAATTACATATATTTTACCATCATACAAGCCAAAAGACAAGAAAAAGACAATAGCACACAGCTACTGCCTTTTTTCTTATTAATTCTTTTTAAATATTTTCTTTAAGAATGTCTTTATCTTATCAAGTAAGCTATTCTTTTCTTGTTTAACCATAGCTTTGCTTTCTTTGTTATCTTTCTTAAAAATATTATCAATGTTATATTTTTCCTCTAGCTCTTTTTGGTGCTTAATCTCATTATTTTTCATTAAGCTATACATTTCTTTTCTTTCATCTTCTGACTCACACCAATAATTAAACTTTAATAGCATTATGAACATCTTCGAGTCTTCGGAGATATTTTGGTCTTCTAGACGTATGTTACCATCTATTTCTGGAATTTTGCTATAATCGCAGTTTTTTCTTAAGAATTTAATTATATGTGGTGGTGTTTTATCCATGTACTTGTTTCCAAGTGCAAGTATTACGCCTAATACTTCTGAATAAAATAATTTAGCGTCTTCCATTTCTATCTCCTTTCCTACTTATCTTTATTATCATCTTCTACTTTACGAGTTTCAGTATCTCCAAGTGCTTTACCTAGAAGCTTCTCCATAGCAGCTAATTTTTTAGTAAGTTCATCATATTTTTTCTTAAAATCAGATAATGTAGTATCATTAATAACACCGTTATCTTCAATAGATTGCTCTAGAGCATTAAGCTCCATAACAACACCGGCTAAAAGATCAGTTTGATAATCTCTAAATCCTGGTTCTTCATCAGAAGCTCCTGTCTCAGCATGTCCAGTTTCATGGAATAAGGTATCTAGAGAGTATCTCAAACCTCTTCTTAATGTTTCTATATTAATATTAATTGTATTTCCGTATTTAGCGAAACCAGCAGCTCTATCACCCTTATAATCTTCTGGATATGTATAGATTTTAATCTCAGTTATTTCATTATTATAATTTTGTCCTAATGGAAGTATTCTTCCACACGCTTCATATAGCTTTGCAATAATTTGTCTATCTCCATCAGTTAACTGCTCATCTGGAAAAGGTATTGCATTATCAATCGCAGCCCTCAATGCTTTTCTATAATCTGGAATTCTTTCGCCATCTCTTGTTTCAATGCTATATAGCATTTTAGTAAGAGCATCCGGTAATACAACAGTCTGATATCCCATATGCATAGCTTTATCTACTGAATATTCTGTATGGCTAAGACCTCTTATACATGTTTTTTTACCAAAGTATGTTTGGAATGCATGAATCCATTTATCAGCAAGTTCAGTTCTTGTTGGAATATTAAACTGTGTTGAAAGTTCTATAAAAGATCTATCATCAGGATTTTCAGCATAGCTTTTCGCATCCCCTAAAAATAGTTTGATAAATGTAGTATCATCTATGCTCTCGAGCAGTGTTCTAATTTCTGCTTTCAAGCTTTCTGGAGTAATTGCATTTCTATCTCTAGTTTCTATGTTGAAATTTTTTAAATCATATGTATACATCGTTTGATGTGAACCAGGTATATATATACCTTTGATATATAGTTTTCCATTCTCAGGGTCCATATCCAAAATATCAATGTTTTCCTTTTGAATCATTGGTTTAGATTTAGAAAAATATAGTATATATTTTTCTATTTCTCTAAAATAACTTAATAATTCTGGTGAAGGGTTTACAAATGTTGTAGAGCTTTTTTCATTTCTTTTGCTATACCCATGATCATCTCTTATTGGATCATCACCATCATCTAATGATATTCCATCTTCTCTTGTTTCAGTTCTAACTGAGAAATTAAGTCTTTTTACTTTCTTTTCATTTTCTCTACCTTGATTCATTGTTTCATTGGTAAAGAAAGGCGTTGCCATCCAATTTCTTGAACGTAACTCAAGCTGCTCTCCATTTCTAAGTGCAGCAGCAGCAATCATCTTTAAACCTTCTCCCCACTTACCGCTACTTTGAGTACCTTTTGCAGATGCAAGAAGACCTAAACTCATAGAATCGTATCCTATACCGTCATCTGATATCTTTATACGTAATATATCACTATCTTCAAACTGTGAAAGCTCTGTATAGTCATGCCATTTACCATCTCTCGATTGGAATCTAATAAATGTTGCTGTACCTTTGGTATCTCCTGGTAAATGATTTTGACACGCATCGAGAATCATTCGCTCTATTCCCCATATTTCAGAGCCATAACCTTCTGTTAAAGATGTTTTTATAACTTCTTCAGTATAATCCGGAATTATATCTTTATCTGTTTTAACTCCAACCTTAGATAAAAACTCTATCCATTCTTTTGGCATTGCAATAACCGTGAAGTTCTTTAAATGCTCTTGTAATGAAGCGGGTATTTCTTTGCCAGATTTTAATACAATACCATCAGCATCATTACCAATTGCTTCTTCAAAAGCTCTTCTCCATGCATCTAATTCATATATATCACCTAAATCATTATCAGTATGATTTGCTCTATACAATAAGTTCTCTATAGCCAAGAATTCATATGGTAATTGTGTAATGGATTTATCCTGATTATCTTGATAATAGTCAACCATTTTCTTTATAATGTCTCTTATTATGTCATATTTATGTGTCCAACCAATAATTGAAGCAATATCGTTTGGAATTCTAGAATTAATAAAATTATTACGATCTGGGTTTAGTTCGGCTCTTCTAAAATTATACGAATAGAATGAATTAGCTTCTGTAACAAACACACCTTTACAGTATAAGTAACCACTTTTAAAATCATAGGCTTCACCATCTAACGCGCCTTCTTCCATAGGCTTAATATCGCCTCTTAATGCCAATATGTAGTCTGGAAGCTTTAAAACATAATCAATAAGCTCTGGAGTTGGATGATGGAATATAGTTCTGGATCCTTTAATCATTGAATTTTTATAACTAGATACTTCCCATGCAAGTTGTATCATTTGATCTTTCTTCTCTCCAGCATTAACATCTCTATAATTAGAAAGCTCTACATTTTTTCCAACAGCTCTAGCACTCCAATTTCTTGATTGAACCTCCATATCAAGGCCTAGATTTACAGCAGTCATTGCAACAAGTTTTAATCCTTCTCCAAACTGGCCAACACTCCTATCTTCACTTGTTTTTTGAGATGATAGAAATCTTAAATTATTCATGTCAAATCCAACGCCATCATCAGCAAATTGAATTTCTTCTACCAAACCATTTTTTAGTTGCTCTTCTCCATACAAAGAGCTTGCAACATCACTTTCTACCCATCTTCCATTAATTAAGAATAGAACAGCACACTGTGTACCTTTCGAATCCTCAGGTAAGTGATTTTGAAAACCATCTAAACAAACACGCTCAATTCCCCAATTACGGTAGTTATTTAAAACGCTCGTATCAAGTGTTAGCTCTTCATGCTCACCTGTAAGTCTTCCATTAAGAAAAGATCTGTCAGGAGGATCTTGTATCACTTCGGCTTGACTATTTAATGCCTTCATGTGTCTATATTCATCATATGCATCTATTACCTCATTTAAATCTAAACACAATTGGAAAAAATCTGGAGCTTCAGTATACATAGGAGCTCTTTCAATTTCTTCTTCTAATTGTATTGTATTAAGAATTATTCTTGACGTACTCAATTCTTTTACTATACTTTCTTCAGTATATTTAAGTCTTTTTTTCTCTTCTTCTGAGGCATTTTCAAGCCATTGCAACGCTCTATAGCATTTTGCTTTTACTCTACAATATCTGAGAGCTAATTGTCTACCTTTATTATCTTCTGTATAATCCATATTTCTCTCCATAAAAATTATTATCATAATTATATCAATAAGAAAATTTATATTCAATAGCAAATAATTAATTATATAAAACAAATTTGAGCTCTGCGATTTCTCGCAAAGCTCAAATTCTACATGGTATTCATTTACGTCAAATTATGCCGCATCTGCATAGAGCTCATCAATCTGCTTAGCAAGTGCCTTAGCACTGCTCTTCACAACTTCAAGAAGCTCATCCGGTCTTGCATTGATGATGCAGCCAGCACCATCATTGTCGAAGTACGTTTCAATCTCTGTGTAGAGATCAACATTCTGTCCACGATACTCGTCCATTTCTTCAACGCCAGTCAGCGGAACCGGATTTCCAAGAAGCCACTTGATGAATCTCAGGAATCCATCCTTGGTTGCAGGATACTCCCTTCCATACACAGCAGCAATCTTGTTGGTGTATTTCTCGGTCATCTCAGCATTAAACTTATCGTAAAGCTGATACAGCTGACCATACACTCTTTTGCTCTCGTCTTCGTCCCATCTGCCCCAAAGCATAAGTCCGCTAATCTTCTCACCAGTCTTGACATTAACATACATGTCTCCTTCAATCGGCTTGAAATATGTCAGCAGAATATTCTCAATGTGGTCAAGGTCGTAGCGAAGATGTGCAAGAACTCCGAGACTTGCCGGGTCTTTCTTCAGGAAAAGATTCTCGATTCTCTGCATATCCGGAATCATATAGGACTTTCCATAGATCGGATGCTCGATGTTGAAGTGTGTCTTTTCCTTGTCTCCTGTCCAGACATTTTTGTTTGTCTCCTCGTCGAATCTGTACTTGTCAACGAGGTCCGGTGAAACTGCTCCGAGAATAATGTACTTCAGCGCATCTTCGGACATCTTAGCCCGAGTAGATTCAAGAAGTGACATATACATCTCGTAAGCGTGGATGATGTGGAATACGTAGCCTGCCATGTTCTTCTCCTTTCAGGTATTCACCCAGTATGAGATTAAAAAACTGCATGGTGCCCTTTTGCACCGCGCAGTTTAAAGATACCATCTTAGTATATATATGTCAACTAAAATTTACTAATATTCTATCATTGGATTACTAATAATTTTTTCTACACCTTTGTCAACCTCAACAACAAATACATATCCATTCATATCGCAAGTTCCGATTTCTGGATAATGCTCTTTGTAATTCATTACAACAATACTACCATTTACAGTTGGCTCTATAGGAGTTACTTTTATTGAACCACTTGATAATTCTATATAATGTAATGCTAAAGATTTTTTCTTAAAAAAGTTTTTATCATATTTTTCAAGTTTACTTTTAAGAGCCTCTTTACCATATTTATCTATATATTCATTAAGTTCATCCTCAGAAGAAATAATAATGCTTGCATCCTCATTTTGATACATTTCTCCTATATAACCACTATGAATTAAATAATAATCATAATACTTTTTATTTGAAGATTTGGAATTCAAACATCCACTTAAAGTAATAAGACATATAGCTAAAATACTTGTTACTAATAATACCTTTTTCATAGTTATTCCTCCTTTATATTTAGATGCATTTAGTTGTATATTTTGTTGGTTTTTTTATATTTTTTGTACTTTATTTAATTATACCATAAAAATAATAAAAACGAGAGCCCCCACATACGTAGGGGCTCTCTAAACACCATCTTCTGTATTCATAATTACGAACCATACTTGCGGCCATAGAAGCCTTCCAGACGTCTTTTCGATGCAGCGATTTCACGTGCGAAGCGGTCAATCGGTGAGCGGCCATCAGAATTATCAAATCCCTCAAAACGCTCTGCCTGCTTCTTAAGTGCCTCACGGTTATCACCTGCACGACTCTCTGAGTCTTTCACAAGCATACTATCCCTCCTAATTTGATCAGTAGACAGCATACGTGATTGATTATAATCTGTCTGAACTCCAGATATAATTCAACCACTTTTCAAAGCATTCAGAAATCTGAAATGCAAACCCATTATAACAACATATATATCGTATTTCAAGTATTACCAACCAAATAAAGTAAAATGATTATTCTTATTCTCAAGATACTTATTTAAAGCATATTGTTCATATTCCATTAAGTCATCAATTGGTTTATCTATATCATGCCATTCTAGTGTTTTAGCATTATCAGCTTCATTATTTTTTATTTCACCATCATAAGCATTGCATATATAAAAATATGCATCATATACATCTGTATCACCATTTAGATTCATTACTTGTACTAATTCATAGTCAGTAAGAGTTATATCAAGCTCTTCTTTTATTTCTCTTTCTATTGCCTGATTAACATTTTCTCCTGGCTCAAGATGACCTGCTGGCATACCAAGCTTTAGATATGCATGTTTGTTTGGGTTATTACGTCTTTGTAGTAATATCTTTCCATCTCTTATAAGCATAAGATGTACTGCTATACATACTTTAAATCTTTCCATAATTAGATCTCCTTCATATATTGTTCCATAACATACATTTCTTCAAATCCTAATTTTTCATAGAATTGTTGATTCTTACTTTGATACTCAGTAGAAAGTGTTAGTATTCCTCCGCCAAGCTCTTCGAATTTATTTATTACATATGTTATTACTTGTTTTCCATATCCTTTGTTCCAGTATCCTTGTGCCGTTCCAACATTGTTTATTCCACCAATTTTATCTTTGTAGCTAAGTGTTGCTACACTTACTGGAACATTATTGTCATATGCAATTATATGATAGTGTATACCATCATTAATTGATTTCTTTATTGCTTTATAGTAACAATCTGTTATTGCATCAGCATATACATTTTCTTCTGGATTTTCTATATTATCATTATATGCAGAAGCAATTACTTTCATATAGTCGTTATACTCTTCTTCATTTTCTACAACTTTAATATTTAGACTTATATTGCTTTTATTTGGATTTTTTAATTCCATATAAACATCTTTATCGTTTAATACATATTTGTTGTCTATAAGAAGATTCTTATTGCTCTCAAAGGCTATATCTGATTTACTTATGTATATACTTGGATTTCTATTTATACTTTTAAATATGCTCTCCAAATTATCTAACATTTCTTTATTAAATTCTGTCTTTAGATATGCTATGTTCCAAAAATAATCATCTATTACATCCGATGTACCAAGAATATAATTCTCATTTTCTGTTTTGTTATCAAAATACATGTCTTTTAGTAGTTCATATTGCATATTTAGGCAGTTAGAAGCGGTCATTTTATTATCCATAATCTCCTCCAATTCAATAGTATTTTACCATTATTTATGGCTTATATCAATACACTTTATTTGCAGTAGACATAAAATTATGGTATAATAACCCTTAGAGACATCTTTGTTTATGTCTCCCAGAATGATTTATTCGGGAGACGTAAGCCTCCTGGATAATAGTTCAAAAAATCTATTTTTTTAGGAGGATACTCAAAATGGCAGAACATGTACACAGCGGATTCAACGGTGCTCCCCTCACTCGTCGTGAGGCTGAGCAGAGAGTTGCAGAGATTCGTGTTTCCAACGCTCTTTCTGGGGCTCATGGTTGGACACAAGAAATCGTCAAGAGCGGCAATGGCTACAAAGTCGTTGAACGCAGCCCCGGCTGCAAGAAAAAGTGATGCCAAGCAGGCTCGTATTTCCTCTTTGGGAATTCGGGTCTGCTACTTTTTATGCCTGTTTATATTATGTTGACTATAGCGGTTAATTATGATAAAATACCTCCATGCGGTGATCGCATCGCAAAGTTGTAGACAATTGAACGGAGGTACCACATGAAGTATTTCTATGGTATTGCTCTTATAGTCGTACTTGCAATTGCTGCCGTTGATTTGTGGTTTAAAGAATATACAGATAAAGGCTGGGATAAAAACCAGACCGACCACAGATACCGGATTATCAGCATAATCTTTGTTTCGGCTATAGTAGCAATTATCTATCATTTGTTTTTCAAGGAGTAGATCTCTTAAAAATCATCCTTATAACTTAAGGGTGATTTTTCTATATAAAAAAGCAGAGCACCGTTTCCGATACTCTGCTTCTTTTTTCTTTTCTTATCACATCTCTCGAATCTGTCTTTCCCATTCTTGAGTAAGCTCAAACATGTGAGCCACCTTAAGCTTGGATGCATTAAGGTGCTCTTCATTTTGGTATTTGCGCACCATATCAATGAACTTAAAATATGCGAGCACATAGTCACCACGCTGATCCTTGTTATGCTCAAAATCATTCTGCAAATTCATAAATATGCTCTCCATACCATGAAAATGATCAAGGATTTTTTGCATTTCGTTTTGTTCATTCTTAATTACTCTTAAAATCAAGCCAACAATAACAAAAATTGTAGAACAACATACCAAGAATCCAATAACGCATGCATCTATCCACGACATCTTAATCCCCTGATTGGCGTACATAGCTCCAAAAGCCAAAAAGTACATAAACAGCAGCATTGAACCTGACAACATAAGAAAGACTGCCATATTGCCGTAGTTTTTTTCATCGGCTAAGCTAACTGCTTTAATAACAAAAAGTCCAGCAGTAAGCATAAGGCCTGCAATTCCAGACACCTGAATAATAGTAAGTGGTGCTGTAGAATGCAATTCGTATACCCTAAGAGCATATGCGATACAAATGATGAAACAAACCGTAGCAAGTGAAAAGAAAACTTTTTTAATCATGAGAGTAACCTCCCTCACAATATGGTTGTGTAGAAATGCTTTCGCATCACTACAAGTCCTAGTCAGTGCTTGCAATAACAAAATATAAAAAATGCACTGACGCCTTATATATAGAATATTTGCCAAAGCAAATACATACGTGATTATATCATGGATTTATGTTAACGTCAATGCATTAAATATTCGTTATTATCTATCTTCAGTGTCATCAGATACATCTATTTTAGTTTTTTTATCGCTTCTGTCCTGCTCTGATAATCTACTTGAAAAAGCATTTCTAATCGTCTCTTTCATATTCGGTATACAATCTTTATATCCTAAAGCCATCAGTTCTTCTTCTATTTCATTAACCATCTCAACAGCATCGTTAACATTCTCATATTGTGAGATTTTCTCTGTTATATATGGTATTAAGTCTCTATCAATACAATATCTTTGTATTTCTCTATCTTTACTTTCATATGCATCCAATTTTCCTTCAAGTATAGCTATATCTTCTTGTGAATACATTGGAGATGAATCTGCATTCATACTTGCAAAAAAAGATTTTATTCTTGAGAAAAATCTCTTTAGGGCAGATTTTTTTGGCTGAGGAAAAAGCTGACTGCATTTCTTTTGAAATACGCTACTAACATAATTACTAAAATCTTCTATTAAATCTTGAGACTCTGTCATTTTTTCTGTAAGATGTTTAATTAATGGGTCAATTAATGGTGAAGCAGCAATAGATAAACCAACGTTTTTATACTCTCTATATATTTCTATAATCTTATTATACGCTGATACCGATGGTTTAGGTAAATCTCTCTTATCTAAACCAATCGCTTCTATTCTTTCCCCAATATTAGTATTTAAATCTGTATATAGTTTATTTGCATCTAGAAAACGATCTCCCGCTCTGTTAATATACATTAAATCATACTTGTCTCGCATTTCTTTATCTGTTGTTTCATAAAAAGATTGTCTTACTGTTTTCCCCTCTATTGATGCCATTTATCTTCCTCCATTTTTTTATTTCATTATAACAAATTATCTTTTATCTTCTGGTATATACTCATCATACTTCTCAGAATCAAATTTAAGACCTAACCTATCTAATAATACCCTATTATATTTATCTGTCTTTAAATTGTATTCTAGACTCCATAGAAGCCATGAATAATCATACCATCTATCCCCTAGTCCAGAATTATCCAAATCAATAAATCCTGCAAAGTTATAATCCTCATCTACATATATATTGGGCAAGCATAAATCTCCATGAACAAAATCTTTACCGATATTATCTTTAGACTTAAATGGACAATCATATTTATCTATACTTCTTAGTATATTAATTACATTCACCAATATATCAATTAAAAGATCTGGATCCTCCTTAATCTTTTTATCTATCAAGCTATAACCATTAATACAGGTTCTTAAGTAATAACATTTCTCATCATCTTCTACATAACAAATGCTTTTACTACTTGGAATATTGCATTTACCAAGGAAATCTATTCGCTCTTTTTCGTCTAATAATCTGTTTTTATCTTTTGAAACCTTCAAGATATACTTATCTTCAAAGATATATACTTCGTCTTCACTACGACCAACACTATCTTTTTTATACTCTATATCCTTTACAATTTCATTAATCTTTTCTGGAAACATTTTAACCTCCTTTTAAAAATCAGCTTCATCTAGTAATGGAACAATATCGATTGCTGGTTCCTCATATGGATGAGCTTTTCTTAATTCATTAATAACGCTCTTTACATGCTCTATGTCACATATTACTTCTAGCTTTTCTTCTTCAACATATTCCAATTTGTTTTGCTCTCCAATATATGGATTAGCATTGTCGTTTGGAATAAATGTTCCGACTACTTTCGCTGAGCATGTACAATGTGAGTAATTACCAATAATACCTGCTCCTGCATTACACATTGCAGCTCTTACATCTTCTAAATTCTCCTTTGGAACCGTAACAAAAATCTTAACCTTTTTTATATCAAAATTCATAAGTTTTCTCCTATCATTATTTTGTTTAATTATATACAAATTCAATTAAAAATAAAAGACTTTTACCATCATATAATCAATCCTTCGTTTTACATAATATTTAAAATATGGTATAATATAAGGGTCAATACTGTAGAAAGAAGGTTATACAATGATGTTAAAACCCTTAACTAGAAATGATTCAGCAGCATTCTTCAGATCTGCATGGGACGAGAAAGTCTATCGGTATTTACGAGGATTTTATTGTGATTGCGAAGAAGATGCAAAGAAGGCCATTAACAAATTATTGGAAACCCCAAGCGCAGAAGCGTTCGTAATTACGGATTCTTCACACCCTTTCATCGGCTTATTTGTCGCTGACAAACATGGAATTGTCAATGGCAAGCAAGAAGTTGAATTTTCCGTCTTTATAGATGAGAGATATCGCCGTGAAGGCTATGCAAGTCAGAGCCTGAAGGAAATGCTTGCCAGGTATCCCGGATACAGGATTAAGTTTGACATTGATCCGACAAATACTGCATCTAGGAAACCGGTCCTGAAGTTCGGTGCCAAAGAAGACAAGAAAGAAGAATCATTCTATATTGACAACTGACAGCACCACCCCCGTTTGCATATAACAATGCATTCGGGGGTGGTGTCTTTATTATGTATTAAGCTCTTCCTTCAAAGTTGGGTATGTACAATAAAACTCCCTCATTGTCCTTAAGTTTCTTGATGAAAATCCTTTACCTAATTCAGCAGTTAGCTTCTGTGATAGTTTTTCAAGTACATTTTACCATATGAAGCTCTCTCATCACCTCGTTGAATTTCCATAATTGCTTTTCCTATATTCCAATATAAGCTAAGCATTTCCGTATTAACAGCTGTATAAACTCTGTTTCTACTATCAACAACCATCTCTTTGATCTTGTCAAATATAAAGTAAAAGATATCGACATTTTCGACATCGATATCTTTTATTTTTATATTTTATTTGTCTTTTCCACAACAGTTCTTATACTTCTTACCACTGCCACATGTTCTGGAATGGTTAGTATTATTAGTATTTATGGTATTATTGTTACTATTAGTACTTTCAAATTTTGTGGTACATTTCAGATTTAGTATTTATAGTACTATTGGTACTATTAGTATTATTAAATATTTATGCTCGGATGACAAATCGCTGACAATGTCATCTTTGAACTAACAAATATTATGTCTTTTACTTGTTTTATGTATAAAGTATATCATAGTTTAATAATAAATATAATGTGCAAAAAAATTTTTTATACATTTTTATTATCTTAATTGAAATATCAAAATATTATGTACTTCAACTTGCTTACAATACCAAAATTTTGTACACATCTTCTTATTTATTTTTTGTTCCTAATAATAACTTGTTTATTATAGGTATTCTTTTTAATATTTCAGTAATTATTGGTAAAAGAATAATTGTTCCAATCAATAATATTATATAATTTAGTATAAAGTAAGGTAACTTGATACATTCTACTAAAATAAACGCTATAATAATTTGTATAGTATAGTGTAATACATAAAAACAAAAATTGTTTTTATTCATATATTTTGTAAAACTATTATCAAAATTCAAAAATTTCTTACCAACTCCAAAAGCTGATAAAATTACAAGCCATATATAAATATTAGTAAATATATTAGTTAAAAATTCATTTGAACCAAAATCAGCTCCATAGTTCGTTATTGTAAATATAATTCCTATAATAAATGTTATTATTCCTAGTGGGATTGATATTTTTTCTAAATTTTCAATAATCTTATCATTTGAAAATACATAATAACCTAATATAAACATCAATAAATATATTCCCCATCTATATACAGTAACAACTGGCGTATTTAATATAAATGAAGATCCCCAAACCATTAAAAACAATAAGAATAAAATTGGTAAATTTATTTTATTAAATAGTTTATCAATTTTTTGTTTTTTATCTATTTTCGTAATTAAAACAATTAGTAATGATGCTACAAACAATACATGAGCATACCATAGTGGTCCAGTACCTATTAGAGAATAAATTAGATATTTAACTGGAGTTGGAATCATATCTCCATTTCCTGCAAATATATCGCCATAATAATTTGTTGTCCATCCACTTATCCAACCATATACAAAAATTCCTATAATACTTGGTACTAATATTCTTTTTGTCCTATCTTTGATAAATTCTTTGTTTGTTTTATTATTTAATGAATATTTTGTAGCAACTCCTGATACTACAAATAATAAACACATTATCCAAGGATATATAAAAACACAGATACTATCTAATTCTTTAATCCCTGTTACACCAATATTGGAAACTACACCACTTGAATTAAATATATAAAACACATGATATATAATAACAAAACATAATGTAATCCATCTTATATTGTCTAAATAATGCTTTCTTTTCTCCATTTTTACTTATCCCCTTTTTGAAATACTTTACCTGATAAATCTTCTATTATATCAGATTTAATAAGTGCAATTCCTTGCTTTTTATCACAAAGTACAATAATAGAATCTCCAGATTTGATATCAAACATATCTCTTGCTTCTTTTGGTATTACAATTTGTCCTTTTTCTCCTACTTTGCTTATTCCTACAAACTTATCTCTATCCATTTTTATCCTCCTTAATTTATACCTGTTATACTTTTCATACTTATTATACTTTGTTAAAATAAAAAAAGCAATAGAATTTTTGGATTTCTATTACTTTTTTTGCTTGGAATATTGTATTTTTTAATTACGTGGACAAATTGTGGTCATGTGGACCATTTTGTCATCATTAATTTTATTTTGATAATTTTGCTATTTTTCAAATGTGCTATTTTACTGTACTTTAAGCATTTTTTCCACAGCAATTTTTGTACTTTTTACCACTTCCACATGGACATGGATCATTTCTTCCTACTTTAGGCTCTGTCTTAATAACTGTTTTATTTAGACCACCTTCTTTAGGTTTAACAGTTCCATCAACTAAGTTGATAGCTGTATCTTCTAGTCCAGCTCCTGTGATTTCTGCTGTTTCTTCTCTTTGAGCATTTTCATCTCTCTTTTCGATGTTTAGCATTATTTTAGCTACATCATCTTTTAGGTCTTCAATCATGTCATCAAACATGTCTGCACCTTCTAATCTGTATTGAACAACTGGATCTTTTTGAGCATATGCACGAAGACCGATACCGTTCTTTAATTCGTCCATATCATCGATATGATCCATCCATTTTTGATCAACTACTTTTAGAATAACAACTCTTTCAAGCTCTCTCATATTTTCTTCGCCAAATTCTTTTTCTTTAGCTTCATATATTTCATGAGCTTTAGTTTGTAATTCTTCAATTACTTCTTCAGCATTTGCTTTAGCTTTTAATGAAGTAACTTCTGCTATTCCAAATGAGTTTTGAATATCTTGTAATAATGCTTCAGAATTATCTATTCCATTTTCACCATTATAAGCATTTACTAATCTATTGATTGAATCATCAATCATGTTTGTAACATTTGATTTTAGATCCTCTCCATCAAGAACTTGTTTTCTTTGAGCGTAGATGATTTCTCTTTGAGAGTTCATAACATCGTCATATTGAAGAACGTGTTTTCTTATGCTGAAGTTCTTACCTTCAACCTTCTTTTGAGCTCTTTCAACTGCTTTTGAAATAAGCTTAGAATTAATTGGCATATCTTCATCAGCATCTAACTTCTCATAAACAGAAATTATTCTATCTCCACCGAAAATCTTCATTAAGTCATCTTCTAGAGAAATATAGAATCTAGATTCACCTGGGTCACCTTGACGTCCAGAACGTCCACGTAACTGGTTATCGATACGTCTTGATTCATGTCTTTCTGTACCAATAATCTTTAGACCACCAGCTTCAATAACTTTTTGCTTTTCGTCTTTGATTTTTTCTTCGTAAGCATCTCTTACTTCTTTGTAATGCTCTCTTTCTTTCTTGATTTGCTCATCATCTGTCTCGTAATATGTTGTAGCTTCTTCAACTTGCTCTGGAGTATATTTTTCCATTCTTAATTGTTGTTTAGCTAAATATTCACTATTACCACCAAGCATAATATCAGTACCACGTCCTGCCATGTTAGTAGCAATTGTAACAGCACCGTATTTACCAGCTTGAGCAATGATTTCAGCTTCTTTTTCATGTTGTTTAGCGTTTAATACTTCATGCTTAATTCCTGCATCAGAAAGCATCTTACTTAATCTTTCAGATTTTTCAATTGAAACAGTACCAATTAGAACTGGTTGTCCTTTTGCATGAGATTCTTTAACTTCTTCAACAACAGCTTTAAATTTAACTTTTTCATTCTTGTATATAACGTCATTGTTATCAACTCTTATCATAGGTTTGTTTGTTGGTATTTCAATAACGTCTAATTTGTATATTTCTTGGAATTCTGCTTCCTCTGTTTTAGCAGTACCAGTCATACCTGATAATTTTTCATACATTCTGAAGTAGTTTTGGAATGTAATTGTAGCTAATGTCTTTGATTCATCAGCAATCTTAACATGCTCTTTGGCTTCAATAGCTTGATGTAATCCATTGTTGTATCTTCTTCCATACATGATACGTCCAGTAAATTCATCAACGATTAAAACTTCACCATTTTTAACGATATAGTCTATATCTTTCTTCATAATACCATGAGCTTTTAAAGCTTGGTTAACATTATGAACTAATTCAGAGTTCTCTAAATCGTTGAAGTTCTCTAATCCAAATTCTTCTTCAGCTTTCTTAATACCTTTATCTGTTAATGTTGCAGATTTAGATTTTAAGTCAACGATATAATCATATTTTTCGTTGTCTTCAGCTTGATCTAAGTCTTTAACATCTTCTTCTACAATAACTTTTGGAGTTAATTTTCTAACAAAAGAATCAGCCTTTGAATATAAGTTAGATGACTTATTTGATCTACCAGATATAATAAGTGGTGTACGAGCCTCATCAACTAAAATACTATCGATTTCGTCCACGATTGCATATTTTAATTTTCTTTGAACTAATTGCTCTTTGTAGATAACCATGTTATCTCTTAAGTAATCGAATCCATACTCATTGTTTGTACCATATGTTATATCTGCATCATAAGCAGCTTTTTTCTCATTTGGTTTCATTTGAGCAACGATTATACCAACTGATAATCCAAGGAATTTATATAGATTACCCATCATTTCTCCTTGGTATTTAGCTAAGTAATCGTTAACTGTAACAACGTGAACACCTTCACCTGTTAACGCATTTAAGTAAGCTGGTAATGTAGCAACCAATGTTTTACCTTCACCAGTCTTCATCTCGGCGATTCTACCTTGGTGTAATATAATACCACCTATTAATTGAACGTCGAATGGTCTCATTCCTAAAACTCTGACAGATGCCTCTCTAACAACTGCAAAAGCCTCTGGTAATATATCATCAAGAGTTTCTCCATTGCTTAATCTCTCTTTGAACTCAACTGTTTTATTTCTTAGCTCTGCGTCAGATAGTTTCTTCATTGAGTCTTCTAAACCATTTATTTGTTCAACCAATGGCATAACTCTTTTAACTTCTTTCTCGCTATAATTAAATAATTTTTTGATTACACCCATTATAAATTCTCCCTTTCCGTCTTATGTGTTTTCAAATTTGTCCATGAGTACTATATCACTAAATGTTTTTTTTAGCAACAAAAAATCATATTTTTTTGACACAATAATAAGATTTATTATGCACTACAAAATTTAAAATGTCAATGGCCAAAATTGGCCTTTGGGAAGAAAGGTTTTTATATGTTTATTTGTAATGTAAGTATGCGAAAAATAAAGAGCTTTAAGGTTATATTCTGTATATTAATCTCCATTTTTTTAATTGTGCTTTTAGTAAGTATTTATCATAAAACAAAAAAATCGAATAAGGTATATATTACTGATTCAAACAAGTTTAATGAAGTATATGAACTTCCTGGATCAAACTATACAAATATGCTAAAAGATACATATGAACATTTGAATAATTATGTTGGAAAGAAAATTAAATTTACTGGATTTGTACATAGATTATATGATTTTAATGACAATCAATTTGTACTTGCAAGAGAAATGTTTACCTCTCCTATCTCAAATAATCAAGCAGAAGTTGTTGTTGTTGGATTCTTGTGTGAAAGTAATAACGCTTCTGCTTTTTCAGAAAAGACCTGGGTTGAAGTTGAAGGAGAAATTACAGAAGGATTCTATCATTCAAAAGTTCCAGTTATAAAAGTAACCAATATGAAACAAGTAGAATGCCCTGAAATGCCATTTGTAAACCCTCCAGATGGTGGCTATGTTGGATTAGATAATAAAAAGGCTTAATGCAACAATTATTAATTGTTATCATTAAGCCTTTTTACTATCGTCTTTCAGCGATTCTTCTATTTTAATTCCTCCTTTCTAATTATCTTCTTCTTTTCTTGCTCTTAATTGATACTACTAAGATTATTCCTGCTGCAATCATATCAGCTATGTAAATCCAAATTACATCTCCAGTTTTTGTACTTGCAGATTCATTTCTATTGTCGTTATTATCTTGATTGCTCTCATCTGAAGAGCTTTCATTGTTATCTGTGTCATCATTATCAATAGTATCGTCCTTATCATCTTTATCATCTGGATTTTCCGGTGTGTCTTCTTCTGGTTCAACATATACTTTGTTAGTAAATGTAATTGCATCTGCTCTAAATCCATTCTTTGTTACTGTCTTTGTTATCTCTAATAAACCTTCTGGTTTAGTTACTTCGTATACAATTACGTATTCTGAATCATCATAAACATATGATTCTGTTTCATCAGCGATTTCTTTTATTGTATATGTATATGTTCCTGTTTCAGTAAATTTAATTGTTCCAAAGCTTCCTGTTCCATTTCCTGTAATTGTTACTTCTGTACTTTCAGGAATTGGACTTGTTTCGTCTTTTGCTTTTAGTTCAAATTTGAATGTATCTGAACAATCATCTAAAACTTTGTCATTTTCATCAAGAACTATCTTTGTAATTCCAATGCTTGTTTCTACACTGTCTTGCATGTCATCTTCATCTATTGTTGTTGTATCATTTACAAATGCTATTGTAGCTTCTTCGCCTTGATTTACTGTTTCTAATTCTGTACTTAATGCATTTTTTGGATTTGTATTTGCACCAGAAGCACTATCAATTTTATTCATTCCATTGCTATCTGCAATTACATAACTTGCAATTGCTGTTGAAGCAAGCTCTGTTACTTGATACTTAGTACCAACTGGGATATTGTAGAACTCTACTTCTTCCCCACCTGCTAAGTATACAGTAAGCTCTGCTAATCCATCTTGATCTGCTGTTACCTTACCAATTGATGAATTAAATGATGTTCCTTCAGACATATTAGAAAATACAATTTCAAATGTGTAACTATTAGTATCGTCGACACTAGTTACTTGTTTTACTAATTTTAAATCCTGAACAACTGCTTTCTTGTTTGTAAATGTTATAGTAATATCTTCATCAGCATCTGCTGTTTCATTTGCAGTTGATAAAGATTTATTTTCTTTAGTATTTAAGTTTGCTGTATTGCTAACCTTATTTTGATTATTATTATCAACTATTGAATATGATGATGTATACTCTCCAGCATATTCAAATACTTTGTATCTTGCTCCTACTGGTAAGTCTTTTAATACAGCGTACTCATTATTCTTTAATTGTAATTGTACATTTACTGAACCAACATCATCTGCGATGAAGCTAATTTCTTGCGTAGATGTATCTGTATGTTTTTCAATTATATATGTTTGATTTGGAACTAGATTATTTAATATTATTTCAAAATTAGAATCATCATTATCTTCAAAATATCCAGTTACAAGTTTTACAATTTTAACATCAACATAGTCTGGATCAGGCTCATCTTGTCCACTGGAACCTCCGGATCTGGTTGGTTTCTTAACGTTTGTATATGTTACTGATCCATCAGTCTCACTTGATATCGTTCCACTATTAGAATCACAGCTTGTTTCATAAGGACCTAAATCCTTTTCTAAAACACTATATGTTGTACCTTCAATAATTCCCGGAATTGTAATTGTTTCTCCTGCATGTAATTTTACTGTACCAACTCCATCTTTAAATACATAGTCTCCAAAGATTTTAGTTCCACTAAATAAGCTTTCGTATCCTGTTGGAGCTGTTAAGCTAATAGTAACTGTAAACTCTGTACTATCATCGTCTCTATCTAGAACATTACCTTCATAATCCTTCACAACTTTAGCTACTGACAAGTTACCATACTTAACTGTAATATCTTCATCATCACTACTTCCACTGCTTCCTCCAGATGGATCCTTGCTCAATAAATTAACAATCTCAATTTGTTGATTTTCAACCTCACCAGGATTATCAATAGTGTAGTTAGAAATATATCCTGCTGGAACTGGCTCTTCCCATACGAACCAATCAGCATTAGGATCTTCTACATATAAAGTATATGTCCAAACATTACCGTCTTTTACCCAATGAATTTCATTACCTTGATCATCATAATTTGTCTCAGATGTTGAATATGTAATCTCTCCATCAGTAGTGTTTCCAGCCATCATATATGTAGTTGTTAAGTAATCTGTTCTACTAATTGTTACAGAAACGTCATCATCAGTACTATCTATAATATCATTTAAAGCTAGTAGATAATTGTTTGTATTTACAGCACCAGATGGAGAAGTTTTCTCTGTAAAGTAACCTGGTGTTTCTGGGGTATCGATACGAGCGTAGGTTTTATCTGTTGACCTGTATGTTGTACCATTACCACCAACAAGATTTCTACAGTTATAAAACATCGAATCACTACTACTTACTTTAGTTGTTACAAAGTCGCTTGATGCATAAATTGTTGTTAATACACTGCATTCAAAAAACATACCCCTTGTATTTATAACATTACTTGTATCAAAATTACTTAAATCTAGACTTGTTAATCCACTGCATTCATCAAACATATAGCTCATATTTGTAACATTACTTGTATCAAAATTACTTACATCTAGACTTGTTAATCCACCACAGCCAGAAAACATCATATACATACTTGTAACATTACTTGTATCAAAATTACTTAAATCTAGGCTTGTTAATCCACTGCAGTAAGAAAACATACTGTTCATACTTGTAACTTTACTGGTATCAAAATTACTTACATTTAGACTTGTTAATCCACTGCAGCCAGAAAACATACCGCCCATACTTGTAACTTTACTTGTATCAAAATTGCTTACATCTAGACTTGTTAGTCCACTGCAGCTTCCAAACATACTGCTCATACTTGTAACATTACTCGTATCAAAACTGCTTACATTTAGACTTGTTAATCCACTGCAGCCACTAAACATGCTGCCCATACTTGTAACTTTACTTGTATCAAAATTGCTTACATCTAGACTTGTTAGTCCACTGCAGCTTCCAAACATAGCATACATACTTGTAACATTACTTGTATCAAAATTACTTACATCTAGACTTGTTAATCCACTACAGCTATTAAATATACTACTCATACTCGTAACATTACTTGTATCAAAATTATTTACATTTAGACTTGTTAAGCCTTTGCAATTCCTAAACATATCGTTCAAATTTGTAACGTTACTTGTATCAAAATTACTTACATCTAGACTCGTTAATCCACTACAACCACTAAATATACTACTCATATTTGTAATTTTACTCGTATCAAAATTACTTACATCTAGACTTGTTAATTTACTACAGTTAGTAAACATACTGCTCATACTTGTAACATTTCTTGTATCAAAATGGCTTACATCTAGATTTGTTAACTTACTACAATTATAAAACATCTCCTGCATATTTGTAACATTACTTGTATTCCAATCGCTTACATCTAGATTTGTTAATTCACTACAATTATAAAACATATCGCCCATATTTGTGACATTACTTGTATTCCAATTGCTTACATCTAGACTTGTTAATTTAGTACATCCATAAAACATACTGCCCATATTTGTAACTTTACTTGTATCAAAACTACTTACATCTAAACTTGTTAATCCACTGCATCCATTAAACATATAGCTCATATTTGTAACATTACTTGTATCAAAATTACTTACATCTAGACTTGTTAGTTTACTGCATCTAGAAAACATATAGCTCATATTTGTAACATTACTTGTATCAAAATTACTTACATCTAGACTTGTTAGTTTACTGCAGCCACTAAACATGCTGCCCATACTTGTAACTTTACTTGTATCAAAATTGCTTACATCTAGATTTGTTAATCCACTGCATCCATTAAACATATTATTCATACTTGTAACTTTGCTAGTGTCAAAATTACTTACATCTACACTTGTTAATCCGCTACAGCTACCAAACATGCTGCTCATATCTGTAACATTACTTGTATTAAATCTACTCAAATCTAAACTTGTTAATCCTCTACATCCGCTAAACATACTACTCATATTCGTAACATTACTTGTATTGAAATTGCTTACATCTAAACTTGTTAATCCACTACAGCTACTAAACATATAACTCATATTTGTAACATTGTTTGTATTAAATCTACTCAAATCTAAACTTGTTAATCCTCTACATCCGCTAAACATACTACTCATATTCGTAACATTACTTGTATTGAAATTGCTTACATCTAAACTTGTTAATCCAGTACAATTAGAAAACATTGATTGCATATTTGTAACATTGTTTGTATTGAAATTGCTTACATCTAAACTTGTTAATCCATTACAACTAAAAAACATTGATTGCATATTTGTAACATTACTTGTATTGAAATTGCTTACATCTAAACTTGTTAATCCAGTACAATTAGAAAACATTGATTGCATATTTGTAACATTACTTGTATCAATACTGCTTAGATTTAGGCTCGTTAACTTTTTGCAATTACCGAACATATTGCTCATATTCGTTACATTACTCGTATTGATGCCTGTAATATCAATAGATTGAATATTAGATGAATCCGTAAACATTCTTCTTGAGTTGTCCGTTAATAACGCAATTTCTGCATTACTCCACCAGTAGCAGTTTCCATTTTCATCTATCCAACCATATATTTTGTATTTAGCATCTGGATTATTATAATCAACATCTAAACGTGTTGCTCCAAGTGCAACAACATCTTCTTCTGTTAATACTATATTTCGTTTGAATTCACCTGTTATTTTAGTACGAAATTGCGTACTATTTGTTATATAGTATAACGGTCCAAAATTGACGTTATCCCTAAATTGTACATACGTTGTTCTCTCTGGTCTCTTCGTACTAACCTTTATGGTTGGATCTTGTCTTTCTTCATTTGTTTTATCATCTACCCATTCTTTTGTAATTGTTATTTGCCCTTTGTTTCTGTCGTTAAAGAATTCAAAGTTTCCAAAAGGATTCTTTTCTAGTCCATCTATTGTTGTTGTTCCATCTTTCTTAACTGTTACTATATATTTATTCTCGTCTAATATATATGTAATTGTATTTCCATCTTCTTCTACATCAGGAACAAATGTTTCTTGTAAAATATATGTACCTGCTTCTAACTCATCAAATATTGCTAAACCGCCTGATACAGAAGTAACTTCTTTGTCGTAGCTTGTACTATAATCTGAAACACCATGTAGTCTAAATT
Organism: Clostridia bacterium; assembly: GCA_017512025.1. Taxonomy (GTDB): domain Bacteria; phylum Bacillota; class Clostridia; order TANB77; family CAG-508; genus CAG-492. The sequence goes on along the minus strand of JAFWHH010000012.1, from coordinate 288,886 downwards.
TAGCACCTACTATTAGGCTTCCATCATACGAATCTTTCTTTACAATTGTAAAGCTATGTAATGGTTCATTATATAGATTATATTTGCCATTTTCATATGTTGGAATAAGCTCTTCTTCGCTCATTAGTAGAACATTGTAATTAGAATTTTCATCTACTATTACTTGATACACTTCTTCTCCTAGAACATATCCTTCAGGAGATTTAATTTCTTTTAGCTCATATTTACCTTTTTCTAGATTGCTAAATGTTAGCTTACCTTCTTCATTAGAAGTAGCATACATTAATATCTCATTACCATAGTCCGATGTACCTTCTAATTTAAATTTAGCACCTTCAACTACTTTTGTTTTACTTACTAAATCTTTCTTATACATTTCTACATCTGTATGTGCTCTTGGAATATTTGTAATTTTTACAGTATCAGGAGAAGTTACTAATCTATTGTCTATATATACGTTTTTATGAATATCAATCATTACTTCATGTTCAGTATGATCTTCTACCCAATCAATTAAACCTTCACCTTCTTGTAATGTATATGTACCCGCTTCTATATCTTTAAATGCTATGTAACCATCTTTATCTGATGTAGCATAAGTATCTACTTCTGTACCATATCTTGATGTTCCATATAATCTAAATGATATTCCTTTAATACCTTCTGTTTTATCTTGCTCATTTACTTTACGGAAAGATACGTCAGCAATAACATGATATCTTACTCTTGTATAATCTTGGTGAATAAAATAGTCTTCACTACTATTAAAATCATCTATAACTGTATTTTGAATATAGATATTATTATATGTATATGGATTTTGTTCCATTTCTTCAGAAATTTCACTTGGTGCTTTCATATGCAAAGTTGCTGTAACAGAATCCCCAGAATCTAGTATGAAATCTTCTCCGTTTATATCTTTTCGCATATCAATGGCAATAGCCTTAGCTTGCTCTAAATTGGCATCTTCGCTAACCAATTGCCATACTGATGTATCGGTTAAATCGTTATGATTTTCTAAGTTTAAATTTTCTATCGTACTTATATATATTTTAGCATCTATACCCTTATCTTTAAGCTGTGCTAAATCTATAGATTGAAGCTTACCGTGCCAGCTGCTTGTTGTTACCGTTTGTGCATCACTATCTATAATTTCAAAATTCTCTAAACTATCAAATAAAATTAAGTTTTTAGCTGTATTCATAAATGTATTTTGATAACGTAATTTATATGAATATCTACCATCTGGCTCTGTAACAGCACTATAAGAGTAGCCAGAGCTCTTTTCAGCTTTAACCTTTTTATCTAATCCAGAAATAGCTGCTGTTAAAGCATTTATAGTATGTGGCGTTTCTGTATAAATAAATTTTTTATCATCGGTTGTTTTATCTAAATCATTAAATATTAATTTATTAACAAAGCTAAGCTCACCGCCATTATCTGGATAGCCGTCTGTTATTTCACTATTTCCTGTTTCATAAGCTACAGGGTTTAGTACATTTCTTCCATAATCCTTCATACTATCCCAAGTATGCAATGTATTATAGTATACCGTATAGTACTGTGCTTGCTCTTTAATTCTAATAATTAGCATCGTTCTTCCAGATTTCTTATAATTATCTATTACCTCATAAGTATAGCTGTTTTCTTCTAAGAAACCTTCTTGAGTTTGAACTTGAATACTTTCTAAATCTACTACTCCACCTAATGGAATTAGATCGTAGAATACACCTGAATCTTGCCATACATATTCAAACTCTCCTGTACCTGATGTTGCTTTCTCCCAAGCATTAACCTTCCAGGTAATTGTATAAACTCTCTTAGCTCTGTTATTTGAAACAGATGCTACTTTTTTAGTTATATCAGAAGTATAGTATGTTACCCTAGCATAATCAATTGCAGTACTGTCTTTTGCAAATATTACATTCTCATCGTCATCCGTTACTTTTAAATTTACAAAGTTTTGAATTTGAATCTTATCTTTATCTCTAATCTTTTCTTGAACATATTCTGAGTTAGTTAATACAAAATATGGTATTAAAACAATATATGTTGAATAATGTTTATTTCTAGTTGTAAATCTCCAACCTGTTGCATGTACTCCCTCTTTAAAAGTTACTTTACTAGTTGTCATTTCTGATACATATTCTGTATTTGGTGATAGTGTTTTTGTTTTTAGATTATATGTTCCAATTTCCGTCCATGTGTCTCCACCATTAAATTTTGCATAAAATGTAATAACTTCATCATCGTCGTACACTGCAGGAATCGTATTAAACTTTTGATAAAAATCGTCATACTCAGCATCTGTATTTGATATACTGTATGTAAAATACTCCAAATAGTAGTCATTCGTACTCATTGGATTTTCATCTTCTTCTAAATATAATGAATCATCCCATGTATCATAATTAATATAATTATATCCATAGTCACTTGGATTATCTGAAGCTCCTCCTTGTCTTATAGTCCAAGGATAACTATATCCTGTTGTTTCAGTATGATACTTAAATCCTTTAAGCTCTGTAACACCAGTTTCTTGGTAATTTTGTAATCTATCTAAATTGTAATTAGCATAATCCCAATGGTATCCAAATCTACGATACCAATTATTATTACCATATTTTCCAATATCAAAATGTCCTGATGGTGCACCAAACGATGGGCCCCAGTTAAATGTATTAAATGAAGTTTGTTTTGTGTCTTCATCAACCTGATCGACTGGATCTACTGTCGCAGTTATAGTATTTTTTAGCTTATAAGATATTGGTGAATATGTACTTTTTTTATGACGTGTTAGTACATAATCATATCTATACTCACTCATTGTTAAATTAGTTTGCATATTTTTATCAGAATAATATCTCTCACCAGATAGTTTATATCCTACTATTTCATAATCTTCTCCAGTTGTTCCTTCAGTTAAATCTTCAACCGCATCTTCCAATTTAAAATTATACTTTTGAGTTGGATATCCTACGTATGATTTAATTTCCCATACTAAATAATAGTAATCATCGCTATCTGCTGGTATCTCTTCCATCCATTGTGGATTCCAACTTCTATATAAACCTGGATAATGTTTTTCCGTGCTTGATATTTTAGCTGTTGTATTTACAAATACACTCGTATCATCTGTTGTACTATTTAATGTTTCGTCACCTACATTTACGGACATAATAGCATAAAATGGATCTGATGCAGTTCCACCATCTTTTACTAGTCCTGGATTGGTAGGATCATAATCTTTGTAATATAATGTAGATTTAGTAGTTGAATATGAAACCTCAAAATATCCATTTACAGCTGCTGTTATCTCTTTTGGGTTATATACAACAATATAATCTCCATCTTCCTTATATACAAACTCTGTAATTCCTTGCTCTTCTTCATATTCTTCAAGAGTTGGAAGTGACATTATAAATTCATCTGCCAAATTTCCTTCTCTATCTCTTAATATGCTCTTTGGAATTGTAATCTGTACACTACCTGCTGGTAGCTCTCCCACACCAGAGGTCGCATAATTAACACGAAACGCAAATTCATGTCCTGAATATGAATTATTTGCAGTCCAAACCAGGTTATCATTTTCATCTTTTTTAGCACCAGAAACAAAAAAGCTTACAAATGTCCTTATCTCGTACTTATCATTCTTTGACTTAAATTTGTTGTTAGCCCTTAAGGATTCAACATCTTCTTTTGTTGTTGGTTTAATCTCAATATTTACGTCCCCTGTAGCTAGAAAATCATCTTCTTCGCTCTGATTCTCAGTATTCTGCGTATTAGCAGTATTTCTTGGACTAGACATTAAACGTGGTCTTTGATTATCTGGCTCAAGTTTAGGCTCACCCTCATCCTCATGCTCTTCTTCGCTATCCACACTTTCTTCTCCAACATTTTCACTACCATCATCAGCTAACGGTTCAGATTCTTTTTTGTCTGCATCTTCTGGTACATTCTCATCTTCTTGATTACCATCAGATGTTTCGTCCAAAGAATCTGTATTCTGAACAATTTCTTCATCCGTTCCTTTTATTTCGTCAGCCGCGTATACGATAGTTGTTGACAATGATGACATCAGAATCATCATCACTAAAATTAAGCTAGTTATTTTAGTAAACGCTCTCTCCATAAAATACCTCCTTTCAAAGCTTTAATAAAAGCTTTATAGGTAAATATTTATTATATATAAAACTATTCCACCTTTCATTGTATACCTGTTATGTTATTATGTCAAATGTAGTATCTATGCTGTTTTTGGCTTATTCTTACGGAAATACACAGCTCTACAGATAAAAATTTTTTTAAAGGTAGCTATGATTTTTCACATATTTTATTCAAATATTGACTTTACAATACCTTTGTCTATTCTATTTTCAAGAATATCTTTGAGTATTATTAAAACAATTGGACCAACAAACAAACCTCCAAGTCCACAAAATTTTACGCCAGTATACATTGCAATAATAGTAAATATTGGATGAATACCAATTTGTCCTCCAACAACCTTTGGCTCCATTATTTGTCTTACAATAGTCATTATTATCCAAAGTACAAGTATAGCAATTCCAAGACGTATATCACCTTTACAAGCTTCAATTATTGCCCATGGTACCATCACAGTACCAGATCCAAGAATTGGAAGAGCATCTATAAAACCAATTCCAAGAGCAACTAATAATGGATACTTAATATTAAATCCAAGAAGTGATAACAAAATAAATCCAATTAAAGATATAACAAAAGATATTAATATAAGAATTGCCTGTGCTTTTAAATAACATCCAAGTGATTTAGCAATTCCACGGACATGCTTATATATCTTTTTAACCCAATTTTCTGGTAGATGGTGCTCTAGCTGATCTATCATGTAGATTTTGTCTGTACATATGAAATAAAGAGCCATAATCGTTATGGCAATATAAAATGCTATTGTTGGAATTGATGTTAGTGTAGCTAATAATCCAGAAAAGAAATCTTTAGCAATATTTGATAACTTTTGTAATATATCTTGGGTAGAATTATCAAATATTGTTTTTAGCTCTTCGGACATCTGCAATTTATTTAAATCGATATTTGAAATTTTAGACTGAATAAACTCATAGATAATATTAATATACTCATTTAAATTCTTAAGTAGATTCGAAGCCTCAGATATTATAGTTGCTATTCCCCATGCTATTAATCCAATTATTATTAAAATTGTAATGGCTAAAATAATAATAGAGCTTGTCCTTCTTTTAAGCTTAAACTTATTCATAAGAAGCTTTATTCCAGGCTCTATCAATAAATATAAAGCAAATGCAATTAGAAATGGCATATAAAACACAGCAAGCTTAAGAGCAACAATTGTTGCAATTAGAGAAAAAAATAGAATTAGAATCTTTTTAATAATCTTCTTGTCCATATGTAATCACCCATATTATTGTATGTACGTTATTCGATGCTTATTCGTGCAAAAGAAAAAAGCCATTATAAAGATAATGACTTTTTTCTTTTTATTTAATTATTTATTTTGTTTATATGAATAATTACTATCATCTAGTATTAAACCAAATCCTGTAGCAACTGGTCTTGTTTTGTGTTTACCATCACTATCGATTGGATCATTTAATAATTTACCATGCTCAACAATAACTGATGATGTACCACCATCTAATGCAGATGCATTATAACATCCGTATCTTTGCATTAATTCAATTAATTGTTCCATAGAAACACCTGGTTTACCAACTCTTCTACCGTCAATTACAAGCATAATAACTACACCATCTTTTCTTTGACCAATAGCTGTTCTTGGAGCTGTACCCCAACCACCATTACCAAGTACTGTAGATGCTTCACCATTGATAATTAAGAATGGTCCACAAGAAACACAATCTCTTATATTTCTTTCTTTAGCTTCTGCCTCAGACATTTTTCCAAGAATAAGCGTATTGTTAGTATCAAAACCAACTACACCACCTTCGTTGTCATATGTACCGTTAGTAATTGTTTCACCGTTTACTATTGTTAATCCAAGAGGTGTACCACCTGTACGATCTTCTTTTAAATCAACGAAGAAACCACCATTAAATGCAAGTACTGCATTATTATCTTGTGCCATCTTAACAATATATTGACCAGATTTTTTTAAGTTTTGTGTAACTAGTACATGGAATTTAGATACATCATAGATAGCTGCTGCGTATCCTGTATATCCTTTACCTTCGATTTGCACAATATTGTACTCTGGATGCTCTGGATTTATTTGTAATAATTCTTCTTGATATTCATTTTCATATGTAATTGTTGTTGGACTAGCTGAAGTGCTTGTAATTAGTGATGGATCTGTAATCGCATCAACCTCAATCATTTTATTTCTATCTAGAACATCGTTTATAGTCTCTTCACTATAGAACCATGTTGCTAAATATTGGTGTGTCATTGTAGTCATAGCTGTAGTAATATACCAGTCTCTGAATCCTGTATAAGGTCCATACATAACGAATAAACCTAGTACAGCACCTAATATTATCATATCAGATATAAAACTTCCTAATTTAGATAAAACAGATTTCTTTTTCTTCTTATCATTCAAAATCTGATTTTGTCTCTTGCTTCTACTCATTATTAATTAACAATTCCTTTCTATTTTCAATCCACTAAGCGTTATATTTTGTAGATTCTTTGACATTTCAATAATGTCCATGCTTCCTGTTTTAATTGATTTATATAGCGAAACATATATCGTACTGAATATTTCAGCAGCAATAGTCTCCGCGTCAACATCTATAATTTCTTTGTTTTTAATTCCTTCTTCAACGATACTACGTATTACATCAATATGTTGCTCTACATATTCTCTACATCTTTTGTTACGAGGTTCATTACCCCACATTTGGCTAATAACAATAGTAACAAAATCTTGGTACTTATACATGATCTTGCACTGAATTAGTATAACAGCCTTTAATTTATCTATTGCACTGGTAAAATGTGCCGTTTTAATAGTAATACTGTTTTGTAATAACTTCATTCCTTCTTCAACCAAGAAATAGAAAATCTCTTCTTTACTAGAAAAATGGTAATAAAGTGTCCCTTTAGCGACTCCAACTATAGAAGTAATTTCTTCTACACTTGTAGCATCATATCCTTTCTCAGCAAAAAGTTTCATAGATGTCTCAAAAATTTTTCTTTTTGTTTTGTTCATATTATCGCTCCTGCTTCGATTTTGCGGTATTTCGACAGAATACCTTATTTATTTTACCAAAGATAAATTGAATAATCAACCTTTAAAAGCATTTTTTTGTTTATTTTTCTAATATCACTTAGTGAAAATTTGTGTAATACTTGTTAGACTCTATGTTGGCACTGTTTGGTTTACTTTTTTCAAAAATAATCTCCAGGGCGTAAACTTGTTATGTATATCATGTCTAAAAAAATAAAAAGATGCATAAGCATCTTTTATATTCTATTCCAATATTTATCAATTATTATTCAATCTTAACTTAATATTGTTGCAGGCTTTTCTTCTGCACCCTTATTATATTTATTATATATCTTACCAACTTTCTCTACGCTCTTTATTAGATCAGCATATTCTATATCTTTTGCATAGAAATATGTCTTTTGGTATACCTTCCATCTCTTTTGCATCTCTTCATCATTTGCAAGAATTTCAAGTGTATGTTCCCAATCATGAATAAGATCTAGTGACTCCCTATGCTCTGATGTATAATTGATGGCTGACTTTAATAATTTCTTATTAATCTCATCTTCCTTTGTTCCCATAAGCATATATATGTCGTAAAAGTCCCTTATTCTAGTTCCTGTTATTCCCCTCTTTATTACTGATTCAAACTTTTCCGCTAAAATTGTTTCTAGATTATAAGACCATACTGGTATCTTCTTCTCCTCTAGCATCAGATTGTAGTCATATTCGATTTCCTTGTATGTAATTGCATCACCAGTAGTAATATCTATCTTGAATATAACAGGCATCGTATTTTTGAATTTTGCTTCAAATGTAGCCCTATATCCATTATAGTCATCCTCTTCCCTAATTAGCTCAATCTTTTTCATCTTAAATGTAATATCATCATCAAGTTCAATTGCGCATACTTCATTTAGAATATTGGTTGCGTTCTCTTCTGTAAGTTCAAATCCCTTAACAGTAGTATCCATATCCATAGTTGATCTACTAGACATACCAAGTATAGCTGATATAAGCATACCACCCTTTAAAATAAAATTATCCTTATATTTTGATACAGCTATTCTTTCTAGTAAACGCTCTAACATATATACTTGTAGTACTGATTGTGGTGCTACTTTCTTTTCTTTTGATATATTATTAATTTTAGCCTTAAAGCTCATTACATTACCTTCCATGTTTATTCCTCCGTATATTTGATATCATTCATTGGTTTTCATCGATATTTTATATCAACGTTTTTTAAATGAAAAGAGGAAAAATTAAAAAAATGAATAAGAAATATAATAATATAAATTAAAAATAATAAAATAAAAAGACTACATCAGCATCCGCCATGTAGTCTTTTAAGATAATACTTCTAAGTACATTTTTAATATTTTAGAAATACCAAATATTTTAGCATACTCGTATAGTAAGTTTAAGTTTTTATCACTACGTTTCATATATCCTTTAATAGCATCATTAAATATCTGAGAATCTATTTTATTTCTGTCTCTAATAATATCGCATATAGTTCTCTCTAAGTTATATACTCTAATCTCTGTACCATCTTCCCTCTTCATTGTTGTAGCACCTAATTCAAAACGCTCTTTATTGATATAGTGAGCATTAATCATAAAGTTATCTGGTCTTACGTTACTTGGGAATGTAACATCAAGAGCCATTGGAGTTCTATCTGTTAGATCATATAGATATAGTGCAGTACTATGAGAGTATATCGCATTGCTATAGGCACAAGTTGTTAAATAGTACTCATCTAAATATATGTCTGGTAGAGAATAAACTCCCCTTGCACATTGTACAACATAACCTTCATCAACTAACTGTTTTAAGTATTGTCTATGAATATTGTTTTCAGAAAGCATCTTTGTTGTAATTATTCCGTTATTCTTTTTAATTAATTCTTTAATTTTATCTACTGGTGTCATAGTACTCACCTCCTATCTGATTATAATCATTTTTTGACAATTATATACATCTCACAATTCAAATGTATTTTATTGTCATTTGACTATCTAATACATATTATACATCATATGTATATATTTGTCAAATATTATACTCTATTTGCTCTACCATATTCATGATAAAATTGGCTGAAGTTGTCTATTTTCAAGTGCTTCCTCAATTGTATTAATTATATATTTTTCATCAAAAACAAGTGATCTTGGCTTAGTAATTGGATTATCTTGTCTAAATGGAACAAAGAAAAAGTTATTTCTATTTAGTAACTTACCAATATTCTCTGCAGATCCAGATAATCCATCATTAGTTGATATAGCAATTACTACCGGATTCTCATTTCTAAGATGAGATTTAATTGCCATTGTAGCTGGTGTATCAATTATATTATTGGCAATTTTAGCTATTGTATTCCCAGAGCATGGTGCAACAAGCATAATATCTGTCATCTTCTTTGGTCCAATTGGCTCTGCTCCTTGTATTGTATCTATTACTTTCTTCCCCGATATCTGCTCTATTTCAGATACAAAATCTTTTGCTTTTCCAAACTTAGTATCAAGCTTGCTGCTATTAAACGACATTATTGGAATAATATCTGCTCCTCTTTTAGCAAGTTCCCTTATCTGCTCTATAACTTTTGAAAATGTACAAAAAGACCCTGTCATTGTTATTCCTATTCTTTTCCCTTTAAAATTCATATCTACCTCCTTCCCTCTTATATACTATGATAAATGTCGTTTTTTTGATTATTTACATATATTTTCTGCTCGAATTTGTTACATAAGTCAAAAATAATCTCTGCGGCGTAAACCTATTATGTATTTTATATATACTTTATTGCTATTTTACATAATTCATGATATAATACCTCCTATCTGGGCAAATGGACCCAGCCGCCCGTTTTTCCTTGTAGAACAAAAGGAGGTTTCAAAATGAAAAACGGAACAAATAAGCAAAGATTAGAGGATAATCTCACCATCTCGTATTCAATCCTTAAAGTTGATGATAACAGCTATGGGCTTAACATCAGCTATAAGAGAGACGAAGACGACGACCCCATTCACATGACACGTAAGCACTTGACGTATACAGAAAAGACATATGAGCTTGCAAGTAAGTTCACCAAGCTGCTTGAAGATGATATTGTTGCACTCACAGAGTACAGTAGTGAGGTAACACTGGGTGATGCACTTACGTTTCTGGCAACATATGGCCTCAAGCCTATCGAGGACTTCGTTAAGAAAATGAAGATTGCTGCACAGAAAATGGGTGTTAAGATTGAGCATCGCAAGCCGTTTACAAACTATAACGTCTGCTGCTCTGTCACTCCCGATATTCTGAGCAATGGCACACTTGGTTACCGGCTTCGTATCAGCTACAGCGACAACAGTGCAGGTCTTCCCCTTTCAGCAGTGAGTAATGTCAATTTTGTGGATCCCGAGCTTTTCAGATTTTCTGATAGCTTCTGTGTTTCCCTGGATGATACACACTATGCTGATCTCAGATTTCCTAATACTGGAATTGTTTCTGAGGAGCTGTGGGGCTATACAATTCACACGATTGAATGCACGGCAGTTGACAAGATTCTGTACTACATGCAAAAGACAGCCAAGAAGCTGGGCTGCAAGCTTACATTTGTTGCTTTCTCTGGTGGTCCTGGTTACTATTATCCCAATGTTGATCTTCGCAAATACTGTGTCGGTTGATTCTATCATACTGACAAGAAAAATAAGCAGATGCCGCTGGGTGTCTGCTTATTTGCTATTTTACATAATTTATGATATAATTCTCCTACCTGGGCAAATGGTCCCAGCCGCCCCGTTTTTTATTTGAACAAGGAGGTTTTATAATGGAAAACGGTGTTGAAAGAATTTCTCGATATGAGAATATTTGTGTGTCTGTTTCTTACCGCGTGAAAAATCAGGGATCAGCTACTAGAGCATTTTTCAATATTCGAACTAATAATGCTGATGAAGGTTTTCTACGCCAGGCGCCACTTCCTGAAAATGCACTTCCTGAAACTCGTGAATTTGCTATCGAATTTACAGAGAAGATGAAAGCTGCATGTAAGGATACTGGTATAAGTATCAGTCTGCTGGATGATCTGATAGCGACCTGTTCATTTGCGGATTTGGGCAAGTTTGAAGCAATCGTCACTAAGGTTCTTGAGGAATACCATCTTAAACCAAAGTTCGATAGGCTTTATCAAAGCGAAGCTACACCTAAGTCTGCATCTACACGCTTTCGGGCAGCCCCGCTGACTAAAAATCGTCGGAAATGATCAACAGAATAACACACAAACAATCGGAGCAGATGCCGCATGGTGTCTGCTCCGTCGCTCTCTATTTGCTATTATACATAATTCATGGTATAATATTCCCTATCTGGGAAAATATACCCAGCCACCCGTTTCCAAACAGTATCTACAGAGGAGGTTTCATTTATGGATAACGGAAATAACGAGGTGATCATTCACGCCTTTTGTCATCTGAGGGCATGGGTAAATAATCGTGTCCGAATTGATTTTGGCTTCTACCATGATCACGAAATTGAGGGTCCTCTTGCCCGCGGTGCATCAGATCACTATACTGTTCCTATCAAAGCTTTGCCTGAGACTATCGCTGCTGCTAGGCTCTTCACCAAAGAAATGGCCGACACAATTAAGGAATGCTGTACAAGAGATGTGTTCTATGACATCAATGGATTCATTCTTGTGTGCTATGCAATTGATGAAGACAAAGCAGTCCAGGTAATCGAGAAAGTCAGGGCTTTGTACGAAAAGCAGGAATACGTATGGGAAGTCGTTGATTTATCGCAATCCTATCTCGGCCTTGAATTTAAAAAAAAGCCGGATTGGGTAAAAACGATTACTGTTGTTTAATGAGGACAAAAAAATGAGCAGCCTTCTCCTTGGAGGTTGCTCATTTTGATTATTAATAGTTTTCTGCATTAATTTCAAAGAATGCTTGTGGATGATTACATACTGGACATACAGCTGGTGCTTCTTTACCAATGCAAATGTGTCCACAGTTTCTACATTTCCAAATTTTATCTCCGTCTTTACTAAATACTAATCCATCTTCTACATTCTCTAATAATTTTCTGTATCTTGCTTCATGCTCTTTTTCTATTTTTCCAACAGCTTCAAATAAATAAGCTATTCTATCAAATCCTTCTTCTTTAGCTGTTTTAGCAAATCCTGCATACATATCTGTCCATTCGAAGTTTTCACCATCAGCAGCATCTTTTAAGTTTACTGTTGTTGTTGGTACATCTCCATCATGAAGTAATTTAAACCAAATTTTAGCATGCTCTTTTTCATTTTCTGCTGTTTCTAAGAAAATAGCAGCTATTTGCTCATATCCTTCCTTTTTAGCTTTACTTGCGTAATAAGTATATTTATTTCTTGCTTGAGACTCCCCAGCAAATGCAGCCATTAAATTAGCTTCTGTTTTAGATCCTTTTAATTCCATCTTTCTTACCTCCATAATTAAATTTGAACAGATATATATTTATATCTGAAATTTGAACTCATTATATAAAACATTATATCCATTTTCAACTATTTTATATCATTCATATCATAAAAGCCATTTTCAAATTTACTATTTACCATAAACTTAGCAGCTTTAACAGCACCATCAGCAAATACACTTCTTGAATATGATGTATGTTTTATTTCAAAGCTCTCGTTTTCGCTAAAGAATATAACAGAGTGCTCTCCTACTATATTTCCACCTCTAATAGAGCTTATTCCAATTTCATTTTTACTTCTCTTCTCATGTTTATCATGTCTATTAAATTCGTATGACATTGAATTATCAAGAGCTTTATTAATTGAATCAGCAAGTAACATTGCTGTACCACTTGGAGCGTCTATTTTTCTATTGTGGTGTGTTTCAACTATCTCTATATCATTACCAGATAATTGTTTAGCTAAGTTAGCTGCTATTCTACACATTAAATTAATATCAAAAGACATATTAGCTGATTTAAATACAGGAACGTTCTTTGATACCTCTCTAATCTCCGCTTCTTGCTCCTCGCTTAATCCCGTTGTTGCAATAACAATTGGAATCTTTTTTGACTCGGCATACTTAACAATATTCATTGTAGCAACTGGAATAGAAAAATCTATTATTACATCAACCTCTTCTTTAATCTCATTACAATTTGTATATACTGGAAAATTATATTCGCCCGTATTTTCTTTATCAACTCCACAAGCTAGAACACATTCTTCATCACTATTAACTATCTTAGCAACTTCTTGTCCCATTTTACCATTGCAACCATTTATTAATACTTTAATCATAAAATCCTCCTACAAAAGAGCTCAAGCTAGAGCTCTTTTATTTACTCAAATTCTTCCATTGCTTTCTTTAAGTCAGCTTTCTTATTCTCACTCATTTCAATTAATGGTAATCTTGGAATACCATAATCATATCCCTTCATGTTAAGAGCTGCTTTTACTGGTATTGGATTTACTTCACTAAATAGATTATCAACTACATTTAAACAAGCTAGTTGTTTCTTAGTAGCTTCTGCTACATTACCTTCTAAATAGTCATATACCATTTCATGTGTATACTTTGGATATACATTTGAAAGTACTGATATAACTCCTATACCACCTACTGATAATACTGGAACAATTTGATCATCATTACCAGAATATATATTTAAGTTATCACCACATAAAGAAGCTATCTTAGCTACTTGTGAAATATTACCACTTGCTTCTTTTATAGCAACTATGTTTTCTATCTTAGATAATTCTAAACATGTATCTGGAGCAACATTAACTCCTGTTCTACTTGGTACACTATAAACTATAATAGGTAATTTAGTACTACTTGCTATAGCTTTATAGTGCTCTACTAATCCTTTTTGTGTTGTCTTGTTATAGTATGGAGTTACTACTAATGCTCCATCTACTCCTATAGACTCTACATACTTTGTCATTTCAATAGCAGCTGCAGTATTATTAGAACCTGTTCCTGCTATTACTGGTATTCTACCAGCTACTTTGTCTACTACAAACTTAATAGTATCCTTTCTCTCTTGTTCAGTCATTGTAGCCGCTTCTCCTGTTGTACCACAGACTATAATAGCGTCTACTCCCTCTGATATTTGGTTTTCTATTAAATCTCCAAATACCTCAAAATTTACACCGTTCTCATTAAATGGTGTAGCGATTGCCGTTCCGCATCCTTTAAAAATAATATTTTTCATAAGAATTCCTCCTTTATATTAAATACGAATTCTTTCTCATTTAGGTAGCAACTTAATTAAGTTCGCTATACTAATACTTTATTTATATAATACTTAACAAATTATATCAATACATAAAATTAAAAATCTTTTCTATTATTAATTCTATCCCTTCTATCTATTAATCCTTCTAATATTTGTACGGCATTAGTAGCAGCTCCTTTTCTTACATTATCTGCTACTACCCATAAATTAACACCAGACTTTATGCTATAATCTCTTCTTATTCTTCCCACATATACTTTATCTTGGTTATTGGTATCCATCTGCATTGGATAAATATTATTTGCTATATCATCTTTAATCGTAATTCCTGGTGCTAATTTTAGTGTCTCTATTAAGTCATTTATCTCATACTCTTTCTCAAACTCAATGTTGATAGATTCACTATGAGAATTAAATACTGGTACTCTAACAGTAGTTGCTGTAATTGGAAGACTGGACCTTTTAAGTATCTTTCTTGTTTCATCTATCATCTTATGCTCTTCAGAAGTATATCTATCATCTTCAAACTCTCCTATCTGCGGAATACAATTATTAAATATTTCATAGGGAAACTTATTTAATTCATAATTATTCCCATGAATATACTTTTCTATTCCAGATTGTAAATCCTTTATACCTCCCATTCCTGCTCCTGATACAGCTTGATATGTAGAATAAACAATCCTTTTGATTCTATAAGCTCTATCAAGTGGACTAAGAACTACTGCTGCTTCAATTGTAGAGCAATTTGGATTAGCTACTATCCCTTCATTATGGTCTATATCATCCAAGTTAACCTCTGGTACTACAAGAGGTATTCCTTTTGTCATTCTATAAAAGCTACTATTATCTATACATGTGCATCCATGCTCTACAGCTATTGGTATATATTTTTCTGATACCTTACTTCCTGCTACAAAAATAGCATAATCAAATCTCTCATTAAAAGAATCTTCTCTTAGCTCTTGTACTTCATATTCCCTATTATCAAAACTTATTATCTTACCTGCTGATTTACTTGAAGCAAAGAATTTATATTCACTAATTGGTAGATTATATTCTTCCAATACTTTTCTTGTTATCTCTCCCACTACTCCAGTTGCTCCAATTAAAGCAAGCTTATATTTTTGCATAAAAAATCACCAAACCTTTCTATAAATCTTATTAAAAAGTCTGGTGTTTATTACCTATATTTAAATCTGATTAATATTATTCTTATATATCAGAAAAGACCGCCCACACACAAAGGTGAGACAGTCTTTCTGAAATGGGGTTGCTATACCTCATAGCTATCCTGAACATACGCCTTGAAGCGTACCAGATCAGCCAGAGTGTTGAATGTGACCTTAATCACGTCCAAGCTTGTACCGATAAAGCGCGGCGGTTTCTTGGATTCACTTGTAACAGACTTAAAGCCAATGTTTTCAGCAGCTTCAATCACGTCTTCGTAAACACCAAGATTAAGATACTCCTGTGATGTCGGAACAGACACAAGAGCCGTCTTTAAATCCTCCCGGTATGTCGGATACAATCTAAGCTTTCCCATATGCTCACCTCCTAAAAAGAACTTTTCCGAAGGTGTGAGCACCTTCTGGAAAAGGTGCTCATAAAAAGCACTAATGTATAAATTTTAGCATCATTTTTGTATTATGTCAATCTGTTTACCTATAAAAAACACCCCCACATAGCTTTCATACTATGCAGGGGCATTTATTGAAATCGTTAGATTGCTTGGCCTACTTCTTATACCGGCATCATGATATTGGACAGGTACGTGAACAGGTTCTTTGCCACAGAAGGTTCAGTGAAAGTAATCATAACTCTCATGAACGGTTCCTTCTGAACAATCTCTGCCTTGTAGCTGTCATCACTGAGTGCCTTTGCTTTCGCATACAGTTTCTGCAGGTTTTCCTGCTGATCATCACGGAGCGTAACGCTAACCGCACGACCTTTGAGCCTCGCTGAACGGATTTCCATGTTCATATACCTTACCTCCAATCAGATACATCTACGGAGGTATGAACACCCTCCGAAGACGGTGTTCATTACAAACACTTTATCCATCTATTTTAATTTGATTTTTATAACATGTCAAGCATTATTTATAAATTATCTTTCTTCTTCTTCTTGCTCTTCTATTGGATATTTTCTCATTCTACGATTCTTATTTTTAACCGTTTTAAAATCAAGTCCTAGTTCTTTAGCCGTTTCTCTTAATGTTTGTTTATCCCTACGTTCAAGTATTTGTCTATCTGTTTCATCAAGTTTGATTGACTCAATTTTACCTCTATGCCATGTACCTTTTCCAATCCACATTTGTACAAGCTCTGGAATTGCATGACCACTTTTAACTGTTACACCAATCCTGTGCTCAAATGAATGAAAATCCGTATCTAAGTATTCTGCTATTTCAGCTATAGTTCTTCCTTGATTTTTCATTTCAACTATTTTAACTTGATCCTCTTTGCTTAATATTGATCTAATATCATTTTGAGAAGGCTCATCTTTTTTCGAATTATCCTTTCCAAGGCTCTCAAATTTTTTAATAACATTAGCTACTTTATATTTTCCTTGTAGCCCAAGTTGAGCAACAATCTGAATATCTGATTTACCACTTTTTAGTAAATTATATATCTTTACATCCTGTGGTGTTATTTTCTTACCACCCATTCCCGGACGAGCATTTATTCCTTTTAAGCTTAAAGTTTGTAATCTATTTTTTAGCTCTGCCATAGAATAACCCATAGCATGTGCAATTACTTCATATGATGCATTACTAATACAAGCATTAATTAAAAATACATCTGTTTCATCTAGCATATTAAATCTCCTTATAATCTAATTTAAAATCTTAATATTTCGTTATATACATCTATTGCATAGTTGTCAGTCATACCAGCTATAAAATCTAGAATTGATTTATAGTATTCTTTTTCATTACCCTTAGATAATTTATATACAATACTATTCTTTAAATTAGTATCGGTTCTATCCGTTAAATCAGAATACTTGTATAACCAATCTTTAAATGTAGCTATTGTATCTGGATAGAATTTCTCTACTTTAGAAAGCCCCTTATATATTTCTCCTTCGTTGTAGCAGCTCTTTAATGTTTCATATATTCTATTAATTATTAAAGAGAAGTACTCGTTAGATGCCGCAAGTCTTGGATGAGCATATATATTCTTGTAGTTAAATTCTTTTATTTTATCTAATAGATTTAGCATCTCTTCGGAGAAGCATAAACCTTTTTCTACGCTACTATTTTGGCATAAATCCTTTATTAAATCATTAATAATATTTGGATTATTAAGTGTTTTCTCATCACTTATATTTAGAATTCCTTTTAGCTCTTTTATTCTGTATCTATCTAATAATTGTAAATGAAGAGCATCTTCTAAATCTCTACCAATGTATGATATCTTATCTGAAATCTTAACAACACAACCTTCCCAAGTATAAGGATTATACTCGTTTGGATATGTGTATTCATCTAAATCAATATATTCTGTTCTTGGTTTAAGAGAGTTTTCATCTATTTCACCGCAGTGAGATATAATACCATCTCTTACTGCATATGTTAGATTTAAGTTTCTTAAATCTCCTTTATCATCTTCTAGAAGCTCTATATCATCTACAAAATGAACTCCATTCTTCTCATGCCAAAATGTTGTACCGATATCTCTTTTACATATTTCATTTAAAACTGTTTCACCTTTATGTCCAAATGGACTGTGACCCATATCATGTGCTGTTGCAATAGCTCTTGTTAATTGAGTATTAAGTCCAAGATAACTTGCTATTGTATTACTAATAGATTCAACATAATTAACATGCTCTATTCTTGTACAAACATGATCACTTTTTGGTGAGAAGAATACTTGTGTTTTATGTTTTAATCTTCTATAAGCGTTGCAGTGAAGTAAACGTGTATAGTCTCTTTCAAAATCGCTTCTAATGTCATTCTCACGCTTATATAAGCTATTCTTTCTCTTAATCATATTATCCCAATTTGGATTACTGCTTCCAGCAGCTACTTCTTTAAAACTATCTCTCATACTAACACCTCTTTTTTATTATTTGCTTCTCATTTTATATCTGCATTTTATAACACTTAAAGAAGTATATCAAGATTAATTGTATATGAATATTTATTACTATTTTATCCTTTACTTTATTCTTAGAGCACAAAAGCCAGCTCCATACGGAGCCAGCTCTTGCCCATTTTGAATTCAATAACTGTTTGCTTAGGCTGTCTGACCATTGATTCTTTCATCAAGCATCTGGATAAACGCTTTGGCATACCATCTGGGGTCGCTGTCCTGGATTGCTGTATCCGGCTTCGGGCCTTTCCAGCCCTGTACTTTATCAAGAAAGACATCACCATGATAATCAGCATTGATCTCTGTATGATACCAGTCTCTTCTGAAATACGTGAACATCAGATGGAAGTCACTATACTCATTCAGCTTGTCCCAGTTTGCCAGAATCTTATGTACGATTTTGTACAAATCACAGAAGTTCGGGAAAATCATTGACTGACGATATTTGCAGTCATAATCCTCACGACTAATAGTATTTGTAAGAAACATTTCACGCACATACATAGCTTTGTTGAACACTACATCGAATTTGCGATCTCTGATAAACTCATCTCTAAGCATTCTGAGCTCATTAAAGATACCTGCAATTGCCTTGAGCTCTTCATTGCCGATTTCCTCGTAATAACGTGTACCTGCAACAAAAACACGTACAACAACATCCGAGAAGAAGCACAGCTTAGATGCATCATCGTCACCACCGAAAGCATCCAAACACTTAATCAGCTCTCTGCAGTATGCCTCACCCATTTCGATGACTTTAGCGTTCGGTTTTGATCCCCACTGAGTTTCTCCCGAAAAGCTTACAATAGCACCCTCGATAGCAGCCCGGTTTTCATTAAGTCTTTTCTCAATTTCAGTCATTGATTTCACCTTACCTTTCAATAGTTGTATTGGCCTCTAGTTGCATCGCTAAAAAGTAAGAATCCCCTCTCACAATTTAGTGAAAAAGATCGTTGACACAGGCTATTTACCAAATGTCAACGACCATTATATCGTAGTTTTACATAATATGCAAGTTATTTCTATATAATTACCTATTCTCTAATAAACTTTCTTGGAACTCTTGTTCCAATTGCAGATATAATCTCATAGTTAATTGTATCACATTTTTGGGCTAAATCTTCAAGCTTAATGTTTTCATTATCCCAGATAATAACTTCATCACCAACTTGAACATCATCAATATCAGTAACATCAGCCATGAATCCATCCATACAAACCTTACCAATAATTGGAACTTTTTTACCTCTAATCATTACTTCCCAACCATTTGAGAATGTTCTTCTAAATCCATCAGCATATCCAATTGGTATAGTTGCAACTTTGGTATGTCTTGTTGTTATATAACTTCTGCTATAACCAATACTTGTTCCCTCTTCTACTTCTTTTAAGAATGTAACTGTTGCTTTTAATTTAGCAATTGGTTTAAGATCTATTTTATCTAATGTATCATCAGCGCCTGGGTAACCGTATATAATAATTCCTGGTCTAACTAAATTAAATCTAGCCTCTGGATAATTAATAAGAGCATTGGATGCTGCAGCATGTATATACTTAATATCTCCCAATATTCCTTTTGCTGTATCAACAGCAACATTAAATGATTTTAACTGCTTTCTAGTATACTCATCATCTATGTCTGCAGAAGAAAAATGAGTATATATACCTTCTACCTTAATATTTGGTGCTAGACAATTTAAGTACTCTTCTATCTTATATGGATGAACTCCAGTTCTTCCCATACCAGTACCAACTTCAACATGAACAGTTACCTCTTTGCCAGTCTCAGCAAGCTTATCTGCAAATTCATGAGAGCTAATACCAACAACTATATTATATTTAATAATTTTATCTATTTCTGATGCATATGGTTGATTTAAAACGAATACCTCTTTCTCATAACCAAGCTCCCTCATGTAAACTGCTTCATCTACATTAGCAACAGCAACAATATCAAATTTATTTATTACATCAAGTCTTTGATTGATATGAGTTCCATATCCACTAGCCTTAATAACAGGCATAAGCTTAACATTATCCCCAACCATCTTTTGTATACTATTTATATTATATTCAAAATTATTTAAATTAACTTCCATACATACTGGTCTTGTAATATTTTCATCAAAAAAATTATTCATCCTAAGTACCTCCAAAATTGTTTTCTAAATCATATTACAACTTATTTATTTTTTCAAGAATAAATTGAAAAAGAGCTCCGTCGTTAAACGAAGCTCTTTTTCACGATCATAAAACAGGCTGATTATTTCCGCAAACGTTGCATTTGATGACATGTATCCCCTCTTGCACGTATCTTTCGATATAAGTGTGGCACCCTTCACAGATTCCACCTACATGCTTGATTTTGATTGCCTTTCCGCATTTCGGGCAAATCCGAGTCTCATTATCGTGGACATTCGTTGCCTGAAATACATGCTCACACCATCTACACCAAAGCTTGATAGTCGGACCTTTGATTTTTACGGGCTTTAGCTTTTTGGTAATGCTTCGGAAATACATTGTCTCATACGTACGGCAGTCTAACACGCGAATTGTTTTATTGCATGAAGGACATTCGAAAGCATGACTTACTGTTGGTAATAAGCCTTCAACTTCCTCCTTGCAACTTGGACATTCACACATTACAACATGGTACTGAATCTCATTAGCAGGCATATTAAACCTCCTACTAGTTGGTAAGATGTCTGACCGAACATCTTACAGGCCTTGATGAAGCAATATAAGCCCCATCTTCTAATTACATTGTGACTGACATGTTATCAGTAGAACAATATGCCCCGAGTATAATGTCTAATTATCAAAAAGTCAATATTTCGCTATTATACTAGACAAAAAAGACCGAGTATAAACTCAGCCTTTTAATCTTATTTTGTTTCAGTTTTAACTGCTGCTTGTGCAGCTGCTAGTCTTGCAATTGGGACTCTAAATGGTGAACATGATACATAAGTTAATCCTATGTTATGACAGAACTCAACTGTTGGTGGGTTTCCTCCATGCTCTCCACATATTCCAAGCTCTATATCAGGTCTTACTTTCTTGCTATCTTTAATAGCCATTTGCATAAGTTTTCCTACACCTTTTTGATCTACTTTTTGGAATGGATCAGATTCAAATATCTTCTCTTCGTAGTAATATTTTAAGAACTTACCAGCATCATCACGGCTAAATCCGTATGTTAACTGTGTTAAGTCATTCGTACCAAATGAGAAGAATTCTGCATCTCTAGCTATCTCATCAGCCATTAAACATGCTCTTGGTATTTCTATCATCGTACCAATATGATATTTAACTTTTGAGTTACTGTTCTTTAGTAGATCTTCAGCTGTTTCCTCTACAATATTCTTAACAAATCGAAGCTCTTTTGTATCTCCTACAAGTGGTATCATTATTTCTGGAATAACCTTAATTCCTTCATTTTGAACATTTATAGCAGCTTCCATAATAGCTTTAGTTTGCATTACAGCTATCTCTGGGTATTTTACATCAAGTCTACATCCTCTGAATCCCATCATTGGATTAAACTCATGTAAGTCAGATACTATCTCTTTTAGCTTCTTGTATGTTATTCCCATATCTTTAGCTAATTCTTTAATTTCATCATCTTTCTTTGGTAAGAATTCATGAAGTGGTGGATCTAGTAATCTTATTGTTACTGGATATCCCTTCATTGTTCTAAATAATTCTTCAAAGTCTCCTCTTTGCATTGGAAGTATTTTATTTAAAGCATCTGCTCTTTGCTCTGGTGTTTCAGATACAATCATTTCTCTGATAGCAGCAATTCTATCTGGTTCAAAGAACATATGCTCTGTTCTACATAGACCAATTCCTTGTGCACCAAATTCATATGCTTTTTTAGCATCTCTTGGGTTATCAGCATTAGTACGAACCTCTAGAGTTCTTATCTTATCTGCCCATCCCATGAACTTAGCAAAATCTCCTGATACATCAGCATCTACAGTCTCTATTTTCTCACCATATACATTACCAGTAGATCCATCTATTGAGATATAATCTCCTTCATGGAATTCTTGTCCTTCTTTTGTATATAGTATTTTATCATCACTATTAACTGTTAAATCACCACAACCAGCAACGCAGCATGTTCCCATACCTCTTGCAACAACAGCAGCATGAGATGTCATACCACCTCTTACTGTTAAGATACCATTACATACTACCATTCCTTCGATATCTTCTGGAGATGTCTCAAGTCTTGCTAGTATTAATTCTTTTTCACCTTGCTCTGCAAGCTCTTGTGCTCTTTCTGCAGTAAATACAAGTTTTCCTGTTGCAGCTCCTGGAGAAGCAGGTAATCCTTTTGTAATTACTTTAGCTGCTTTTAATTTCTTTTTATCAAAGTCTGGGTGTAATAATTGATTTAATTGCTCTGGATCAACACGAAGCATTGCTTCTTTTTCATCTATTAATCCTTCTGCTACTAAATCAACAGCTACTTTAAGTGCAGCTACAGCTGTTCTTTTAGCATTTCTTGTTTGAAGCATATATAATTTACCATGTTCAATAGTAAATTCCATATCTTGCATATCTTTGTAATGTTTCTCTAACTTATCTGCATATTTAGCAAATTGATTGTATACGTTTGAATTAACATGTTTTAATGAATCCATTGATTGAGGTGTTCTTATACCAGCAACAACATCTTCTCCTTGTGCATTCATTAAGTATTCACCAAATATTTCTTTTTTACCAGTAGCAGGGTTTCTAGAGAAAGCAACACCAGTACCACAGTCGTCACCCATGTTACCAAATACCATCTCTTGAACATTAACTGCTGTACCCCAGCTAGAAGGTATATCATTTAACTTTCTATATGTTATAGCTCTTGGGTTGTTCCATGATCTAAATACAGCTTTAACTGCTTCTATTAATTGAAGCTTTGTATCTTGTGGAAATTCTTCATGTAGATAATCTCTATAAATACCTTTAAATACTTTTACTAAATCTTCTAAGTCATTAGCATCCATATCTGTATCTAGATGTAATCCTCTTTGATATTTTTTAGTATCTATAGCTTTTTCGAATAAATCCTTTGGAACTTCTCTAACAACGTCAGCATACATTTGAATAAATCTTCTGTAGCTATCATAAGCAAATCTTCTATTCTTTTCTGCAAAAACTTGCACAACATCATCATTCATTCCTAAGTTTAAAATAGTATCCATCATACCTGGCATTGAAGCTCTAGCTCCTGATCTAACCGAAACTAGAAGTGGTCTTTGTATACTTCCTAGTTTCTTTCCTGTTTGCTCTTCTAAGAAAATGAGAGCAGAATCTATTTGTTTTAAAATGATATCTGAAATTTGTTCATTGTCCTCATAATACTTATTACATGCTTCAGTAGTAATTGTGAATCCTTGTGGAATAGGCATTCCAAGTGTAGTCATTTCAGCAAGGTTTGCTCCTTTTCCTCCAAGAAGTTCACGCATAGAAGCATTTCCCTCTTTAAAAAGGTAAACATATTTTTTATTCATTAGTTTTTCCTCCTAAAAATATATTCTTTTGTAAATTCGTAATAATTATAACATAAAAATAAAAAATATATTATATTTAAAAATTTTTTATTAATTTTTACAAAGTATTTTTTTATTTGTTTTTAATAAAAGAACCGGGCCCTGTCAGAATGACAAGTCCCGGTTTGGTCAGAGCAGATTACGCATACTTTCTCTTCTTACGAGGATGAGCCTTGACACGAGGTGCCTTAAGCTCCGGACGGATATACTCCATCTCCCAATCTTCATAAGTTTCAATCGCCTGTGCATCGAGAACTCGCTGCCACATGGCCTCCAGATACTTGCTTGCACTGAAGTCATTCCGATAGATGCTTTCTGCTTCACGGAACTTTTCCTTGCGTTGAACCACAAGGCGTTCTCTCCGATCAGCGACACTGCCATCTGCCGGATTGTAGAATGGCTTACGATCGTGCTCCCTCTGCTCTTTTTTGGCTTTAAAATAAGCCAAAATTCTTTTGATCAGCATACATTTTCCTCCGTTGTTTGAGTTTTATTGTTTTGTAATGCCAAAATTAATTATACCACATTTTTTATTTTGTATCAATTTATTGAAATATTTTTTATTTTCTTAATAAAAAAACAGTAACAGGGGAATAAATTCCCCTGTCACCGTCATTCAGATCTTTGAGTCTCTTACAAGTTGTCTATCCGCTCATGCTTCTACGTATGCTTACTCTTCGAATCCGTTTTTCGCCTTTTCCCACAAGTAGTTTTTAATATCTGTGGGGAATTTGTCGAAGTGTCGATGCTCCGCATACTCGTAGTAGCAGTCCGTATCGTTGCCACTTGCTGCCTCTTTGAAGAATTCCTTTCTTTCCTCGAAATAACCGCTCTCGGAGTAAATAGCCAGCCCCTTACACACAGCATGGATAGTGAGGCCAGCATCCGAAAAAGCATCCTTGACGTCTTCTTTGAGTTCTCCATCGTCCTCAAAAAACGTCTTGAAGTGCTCCGGGATCACACCGAGATTCATAAACAGGTCATTTCCGTCGATCAACGCGAATCTCAACTGATCGTACGTGATAAAGTAGTAGCCGCGTCTGCTGTTGGCCTTCTTACAACTCGTAATCACCATTGCAAGTGCTTCCTCACGAGTTTCAGCCAGGTCAAATGCCTCAACATAGATACATCTGGATCTGACTTCAATGATCAGCCCCTCTCTGAGGCCAAGCATGTAAAGCTGATCCGGAATAGTCTTAGCATAGTCGAGAAATTCTTTTTCGATGCTGCTATTTCTCATCCGCGAAAGCGGATAGCGGCAGCCCTGAGAACCTTCAACTTCCCACTCAGCCGAATCGTCACGAAAGACAGCCCAAACGGCATATGCTGCACTTTCGTACTTGGTTGAGCTCCTAGCCTCGCTGATGAAATCATTCACCAGCTTTTCCCGTCTGCTTGCACCGTTGTAAGAAATGTTGCTCTTGATCATAGTCTCTTCTCCTCTCAGATTGAATATTTACTTACATCCCTGCATATTGTACTCATTTCAAACATAACTGTCCGTTATATTATCTGTGAATAAAAAGTATTGTTCATTTGGTTCCAACTTGTACGTTGGTATACCGAACGCAACTTATTTATCACAACATACATAGGATATGTCGCACCCTGCGACATAAATGTATTATACCGCATTTTATGTCCACAAACAATTACTTATACTACAAAACAAATAGGAGCCGCACTGTGCGACTCCCATCCGAACTTGGTCTTAGGCCTGAGGCAGGCGAGATGCTCTTGCGAACATCATGAACACCCATTCCTTTGCGGAAAAATCTTCGTGAATCGGCATTTCATTGCCAATCATCGGAGATACCATACGGGTTTCCTCATGCTTTTCAGCTGCCTTACGACCCTCTGCCATTGCAATGATGCCCTCAGCCCATGCCTTAGCGGAGAATGTTTTATCAACCTGCATTTCAAATTCCTCCTTTCTTGTTGAATTTATTTTTGTATGGAATTATCATGCAGTCCGTTCTTTTCGAACGACAGAAACAATTTTAACACAATATTCATACTATGTCAACCACCTTACCAATCTATCTTCCAAAGCTTCTCAGATTTACATAATTTTCTATATGTGTTATAATTATAGTAACCACATTTGTTTTACTATAAGATATGAGCTCATTTGCTCTATCCTAATCAGATTATTGACATTGTCTTTATCTGAAAAAACATTGTGGGAATACTTTAAAGGAGGATTTTCGAAATGAAAATCAAAGCACCTTGGGCACGGAAGAATACTTCCAAGCCCACCACAGAAGCAGCACCGGCTACGCAGGAAGCGCCGGTTGCTAAGACATCCACAGAAACCGTCGCAGCAGTAATCAACGTCGTTGGGCTCACTGGTGATGAGAGATGGGTTTTCCCTAGATCTCCTCGCTATCCTATGCCCAGAACCGAAACCGTGTCGCTCAATGCGATGCCGGAGAAGAACTGTGCCATTCCTGCAGGCTGGTACTATCCGGAAGAGTTTGGCTCCGATGAGGAAATTGTGATCAAGTTCTCTGACGAGTACAGAACATTGCTGTGTCTGGCCTACACTGAACCGGCAATTAACATCCAGTATGTAACGTTCAGATACGAACGTAACACCGGTACTGTGTTCGCAACAGCATGGGGCTATGATCACAACCACGACCGCTGCTGGCAGACTGCTGTACAGTTTGACGTCGTTCAGACGTTCAGTCCGTATGTTGCAGTTGTCAACGGCCAGATTTGCATGGATGCTAAGCTTTGCGGTAGCGCATTCATTGCCAAGCTTCTGCATGGTTCTCTGCTTCGTACACGTGTGGCTTTTGCCCAGACGTACGAAACTGCAGAGCAAACCTATTCACTCCTGATTGATAATGTAGCATGCATAATTGCAGCTGCTGCTCAGGGCGAGTTCAAGCGTACCCTGCAGATCAAGGCAACCAGACACTATGCTTCGGCTGCTGAATCCGTGAAAAAGATGCAGATGCTGATCAATGATGCTAAGAATCTCGTGGCACACGCTGCTGTAAAAAGATTCTATGGTATCAAGACATCCGAGGCAGAGTTTAATGCAGCGCAGACTCTCTTCAACAGATTCGTTCAGACTACAAATGAGCTTGACAATGTTGGCGATGTTTACTATTATCTGGTTCATGCCAGAAAAATGTGTGGCATTACGCTCGACTTGTCCCAGTATGAATCAATGTTTGACTATGTCGGCACAGCAATTCTGGAGCTCAATGGTCTCTTCGAAATTTTGAGAGGCTAATCCAAATAGCAAATCCCACAAAAAACAGGCCGGTTCACTTCGTGTGAACCGGCCTGCAGTTTTTTATCCAAAAAATCCCCTTGAACTTGATTGTTCAAAGGGATTTTATTTATCTATCAGAATTTAAGAATGATTTGCTTAATTGTTTAGCTCTTTCTATCTTTGCTCTTTTTTCTTCCGCAGTTATGTTTTCAGGCAATGCTGGCTCTCTAGTCATTTCTCTAGCTTTTCCTCTTAATTCTTTTTGTCTCTTAGCTCTTTCCTCATTAAAATACTTTTCAAGTATTCTCATAATAATAACATGCATATATGCACCATATCGTGTTTTAGCATATAAGCTCATTACTTCATCAAGAGCTGCAGATCTTGCATACTCCTCATAAGTACCTGGATGATGGCTTACTCTGTATGTTTCGTATGATCCAAATCTTAAGATTTCATCATAACATTTCTTATACTTCTCGATAACTGCATTTCTATATTGATTTTCTAACATCTCAAATATTCTAGCCCATACAGTTGATCTTTCTCCATCTGAATAGAAGTATTTATGCTCATCCATATCAGCAAGTAATTTATCTGCTAAATCATATGCTTGAGAATAATCTCCATTAGCTTTTGCCATTGAAACTTCAGCTAATCTTTCATGAAATCTTTTAGTTGGCTCCTTTAGTCCTTTTAAATCACCAAGTGCGCTCTTTTGCCACTCATATGATACTTTTCTTTTGTCAGGTCTTAAGTCATATAAACCCATATAAACCCTCCTATTAGAAAATTAAATAACTACTAAAATACAATTTTATCTGCTAACCATTTGTTTAATTCATCAATTGGTAATCTAACTTGTTCCATTGTATCTCTATCTCTAACTGTAACTTGCCCATCCTCTAAAGTATCAAAATCAACTGTTACACAATATGGAGTTCCAATTTCATCTTCTCTTCTGTATCTCTTTCCGATACTTCCTGCTTCATCGTAGTCTACCATGAAGTCTTTTGATAATTTATCAAATACTTCCATTGCTTTATCACTTAATTTCTTAGAAAGTGGTAGTACAGCTACTTTGAAAGGTGCTAAAGCTGGATGTAAGTGTAATACAACACGTGTATCTCCTTCTGCTATTTCTTGCTCTTCATATGCATTACATAGAAATGCTAAAGCTGCTCTATCACATCCAAGTGATGGCTCAACAACATATGGTACATATTTTTCGTTTGTCTCTGGGTCCATGTAACTCATATCTTGTTTTGAGAATTCAGCATGTTTCTTTAAATCATAATCTGTTCTATCAGCTATTCCCCATAGTTCTCCCCAACCAAATGGGAAGTTAAATTCAATATCAGTTGTTCCATTGCTGTAGAAAACAAGCTCTTCTTTAGAGTGTTTTCTTAGTCTGATATTTTCTTCTTTCATTCCCAGACCCTTTAACCAGTTTTGGCAATAGTCTTCGAAATACTCAAACCATTTTAAATCTGTTCCTGGTTCACAGAAGAACTCATATTCCATTTGTTCGAACTCTCTTGTTCTAAATGTAAAGTTACCTGGTGTAATCTCATTTCTAAATGCTTTACCAATTTGACCAATACCCATTGGTATTCTTTTTCTAGTTGTTCTCATAATGTTTTTGAAGTTAACGAATATACCTTGGCATGTTTCAGGTCTTAAGTATATTTCAGAAGATGAATCTTCTGTAACACCTTGATATGTTTTATACATTAAGTTAAATTGTCTAATATTAGTGAATTCATGTTTACCACAATTTGGGCAATTAATTCCATGTTCATCTATAAATTTGATTAAATCTTCATTTGACATACCATCTCCGCATATATCTTGTCCATTTTCTTCTCCCCATGCTTCGATAAGCTTATCTGCTCTATGTCTTGTTTTACAAGCTTTACAATCAATAAGTGGATCTGTGAAGCTATCTAAGTGTCCTACAGCTTTCCATACAGTAGGATTCATTAATATAGCAGCATCTACTCCAACTGAATCGTTACGCTCTTGAACAAATTTCTTCATCCATGCTTTCTTAACGTTGTTTTTTAGCTCTACTCCTAAAGGACCGTAATCCCATGAGTTTGCAAGACCACCATAAATTTCAGATCCTGGATAAATGAATCCTCTGTTCTTGCATAAGCTAACAATTTTTTCCATTTCTACCATAATAAAACCTCCTTAAATTTAGCTAGTGTAGATTTGGCTTATATATACAAAAAACGCCCACTAGCTTATAAAAGCTAGGGACGAATATATTCCGCGGTTCCACCCTATTTGACAATATACTTTAAGTACTTGTCCTCTCTTTTTGGTTATGCTCCAAAGTTCCCCATGTATACCTGCTACTAACTCGCACCAACCGCTAGCTCTCTTAAAACTAATATTACACTTATTCTTCTTCATCGCATGTTTATGCAACTATTTTATCATCTTTTTGAATTATGTCAATAGATAACGTTTATTTTAGAGCAAAAATCTAGTGTATGTCAATTAAAAAATATAATTCATCATTACTATAATTATTCTTAAAATTTGTAAACTTAAATGTTATATGTTATAATTGCCACATAAATGTTTTAATAAAAGGTGTATATATGAGTAATATAGAAAAGTATAAAGATATTGAAGAATTAAGAAAGTCTGGTTTTTATAACTTAAGTGAACCAGATCAAATGAAATTTTTAAAAGAAAATGGTTTCTATGAAATGAGTAATCAAGATAAAATTGATTTCTTAGAAAGAGCTGGATTATTTTATTTAGATATAAATGATGATCCTCCTTCTCCACCATTAGGACCAAATATTGATTATACTAAAAGTAAGAAGATTAATAGAATTAAAAGCTTTGTTGCTACTAAGATTGGTGAAGTATTCGCTAAGAAAGTTATCAAAAATAAAGCTTTAATTATTAAAGAATATGTTGGCTTAGAGAATATGGAAAACTTAAACACTGGTGCTATTGTTACATGTAACCATTTCAATCCATTTGATTCTTTTTCTGTTGAACTTGCTTTTAGAGTATGTAAACAAATAAAGAAAAGAAAAATGTTTGTTGTAATTCGTGAAGGTAATTATACAAACTTCCCTGGATTCTATGGATTCTTATTTAGAAATTGTGATACGCTTCCACTTAGCTCAATTACAAAAACAATGGCTAAATTCTTAAAAGCAATAGATACAATACTTCGTCGTGGAGATTATGTTTTAATATTCCCAGAGCAAAGTATGTGGTGGGATTATAAACAACCTAAGCCACTAAAAGATGGAGCATTTAAATTTGCAGTAAAAAGTGATGTTCCTATTCTACCTTCATTTATTACTATGCAAAATAGTGATGTAATTGGCGCAGATGGAAATCCAGTACAAGAATATACAATACATTTTGGTAAGCCAATATATCCAGATCATAAGCTTACTCCAAAAGAGAATATGGAAGCAATGAGACAAGCAAACTATAAATTCTGTAAAGAGACTTATGAAAAAGTATATGGAAAACCCGTACAATATAAAACAGTACTTCATAAAGACTTACCTGAATATGTCACTTCTATCGAAGGATTTAAAGATAGTATAATTAAATAATATCAAAAAGAGCCTTGATCAAATCAAAGCTCTTTTTTTTCGGGTACACACTAAACATTTGAATCGACTGGGTCAGATTCGTCTCCGACCGAATTTTTGAGTCTTCTTTCCGCTTCTTTAGATTCGTGAAATTCTGTCCATACACGTACAAACAGAGGCTCCTCAGAGCAATTCGCATCTTTGGGTGGTGTATCCTGTGCCATTAGATTATTCCCCCTTTACAAGTTGTTGAAATAAAAATAGCTACTAGCCTCCGGTCTCGACCATTGGTTAGTAGCATTATATTTATAAAACCATAAAAAGTCAATTGTAAATCTATCTATTTAGTCCCATTATACAATTCATCTGGACATATATCAGCTCCATTAGACCAAGATATAGATAATCCATCTATTTTTACTGTATTAAATATACTTTCATCTTTTAAATCTTTAAATTGAATATATTCTAAGTAAGGTTTAACATCAAATATTCCTTTTTTCCCATCTTCAAATACTACTTCTAGTTTATAGTCTTTTAGTGCCTTTACTTCTATAGCTTTCGGTTTCATAAAAAATCACTCCAATCCTTTTATTTTAATTATTTCACCATTTTCATTGTAATTATAGTATGCCGCACGTATTTCGTCTTGGTGTATTTCATACCATGCTTCTACTAACTTCATCTGTTTTTTTGGTAAAGTACCTTCTAATACTTTACCATTTATACTCATAGACATTTCAAATTCATTGTATTTTATATGTATGTGTGGCTCATTATGATGACCACCTATTTCTTTGTAGATATATATAAGAATTCCATAAAACTGTGATATGAGAGGAATATCTACCACCTCCATTATATTTTATTATTTAACTTTTATCAAGGGATTTAACTTATAGATTAAAAAAATATTTAAAATACTTAGAATAGAAACCTAAGCTATAGAAAAAAGGAAGGATTGCTCCTTCCTTTTTATTATATATTTTTCTTTGCTTTTTTCAAGAAAAATCATCCTACAAATTTCGACATTATATTTTCCCTGACCAATTATATTTCTACATCTCCAGCATCTTGATTAGCTGTTTCCTGTGTTAAGGCTCCTGGATTATTCTGTGTTTTATTTCCATGCATTAGCATTTCGAAGTACTCAATTCTATTTTTTGCATCTTGTTTTAATCTACTATCATATTCAATTCTCTTTTGTTGTATATCTGTTTGTAGTACTCCTCCTCTGAAATTTACATAGAAATCATAGAATACTGTTTTTAATTCATCGTCTGATATTTCATATAAATTCATAAGCTCTGCCATCTCTTCATCCTGGAATGTTCTATCTCTTATACATTCAGCTAATTCATATACTAGTAGTTTTCTATCTAATTCTTTTACTCTTGCTCTGCTCTTCTCAACTACTTGTATCTCTTTTGGCGAAACGTGGAATACATCTATCATATCTTCTCTCTCTACTGGAGATATCGTTGGATCTGTTAATAGTGAATATATTTCATGTTGCCATGTTGTATCTAAGTTTGCCTCCTTTGAATCTTTTCTTACTACAGTATACTCTAATGAT
Organism: Clostridia bacterium; assembly: GCA_017512025.1. Classification (GTDB taxonomy): domain Bacteria; phylum Bacillota; class Clostridia; order TANB77; family CAG-508; genus CAG-492. The sequence continues at coordinate 256,429 of JAFWHH010000012.1, read as the reverse complement.
TCTCTAAGTGACATTTGTTTATTTCTCATTACAGCTATTATGCTTTGATAGTCGATATTCTCATTAAGCATTAAATGCTTTAACAATACATCATATCTCTCATGTATCCATGAATTTGGAATTCTTTGTCCATTATTACGATAATATTTGATAGCATCTTCTATTGATTTACCATACTCAGTAATAGCATAGTAGATACAATTGTAGTTCAATTTATTTTGTACACAGTATTGAAGAAGACTTGTTGTACTATCATACATTATTGTTGCTCCTCTATGTCCTCCAACAATATGTGTTGAATTCTCATTAGATATATGTTGTTTAATTTCATCTATGGTCATTCCTTTACTGATAAATCCTCTTAAAGCAGATTGTTTTATTCCGAGTATTGTTGATAAATCAGCTAGGTCAAATTCTGCATCATCTACTTTGACTTTTTTCTGTTGTTTATCTCTTTCTCGAATAATCATAATTGCTTTTTCAGCATCTCTATCATATTTTCTAATATATCGACCTAACCTTAGCTCTCTGATTCCTGTATATTCAGCTAAAGCCTTTATACTTGGGAATGTTTGACCAGAATATGTATAGGTATATTTGCTATCCAAATAACTATCTACATAGCTGTCTGTTCTAACAACGCCTTTCTTTTCTACATCCATTAAAACAGTTCTTAATGAGTTTTCTGGAATGCCTAACATATTACTTAATGCAGCCATAGTTGGATACTCAATACCCTCATATGAATAACTAACTTTATTGTTTTGTTTTTCTTGCATTAGTCTTGCCTTTTCATCTTCTTGAGCTCTTTTTTGCTCTGCCATTTCCATCATAGCATCGAGTGTTTTTGTCATATCTCCATATTCTGGTAGTAGTCTTTCATATACTTTATATGATAAACCAAGCTCGGATAACATATTTTTTAAAGTACTATACTCTACGCCTCTATATTCATAACCATGATACTTACCCTTGCTTCGTTCCATATATAACTCATATGCATGTATTGGATCTCCATTTGTTTCATTATCCATTATTCTTTTTAATGTTACTCTTGGCAAATCCATTGCTTGTGCAAGTGCATTTAATGATTTATATTCAACACCGTTCCATGTATATGTTACGATTTCAGATTTTAATTTTCTATATGCAGCTTCTATACTACCTTCGCTTTGAATATACCTTGAAAGTTTATTTTTATTTACACCAAGAGCAGCTGCAATCTCCTGTTGAGAATAAAACTTAACATCATCAATAACAGCTATTACTTTGCTCTCTTCATATAGCTCCATAGCTTTTTCTAAGTTACCATCAGCTAATCTCAAGTATTTAGATAAAGTTCTCTCTCTCATATTTAAATCCTTAGCAGCATCTCTTACGCTTTTATACTCTTTATCATGATATGTATATGACTCCTCACGTTGTCTTAAGTATTCGTCTAACATATCATCAACTACTAGCTTGCCATCAACAATTTCATCGGCATGTTTATCAAATACTCTTTTCATAACTCCTCTATCCATTTTAGTAACTTCAGAAAGAGCATTTAAAGAAGGGTACTCCTGTCCCTTATAAATGTAGATAATGGTGCTGTTTTTTAGAGCTTTAATTTTCTCACAAGCAGCATAAATGTCACCTTCGCTACGTATGTAGTTAAAAATTGTTGTATCAGAAACACCAAGTGCTTCTGCTAAACTTTTAACACTTTTATACTCAACTCCATCAATAACAGCTACAATGCCTCTTTTATTACTTTGACGATTTTCATGTGTATCTATACTCATAATACCGCCTCCTCTTTAGTAAAATCTCATTTACCGTATACTTAATTATAACACAATTGGAACAAATGTGCAAAAATAGGATGCATTTGACAACATAAAAAGAGGGTTTGGACCCTCTTTTTATAATACATTTTATACATATATGACATTACTTCTTATTCATATTTTGTCTCTTAAGTTCAGCTAATTCCTTTTTTATTCTTTCTTTAGCATTATTCGTATCTTTTTTGATATTCTCTATCTCTATTTCATATAATCTTAAAAGCTTTTCAGCATCTTCTTCTGAAATATCTTCTTCAGTTATTTCTTCATTGTCATATTTTCTCTTTAATTCCATTAAACGGATTAGCTCTTTATCTTGTGAATACTTAATGCTTTCTAGAAAGGATTCTCTATTATTACTCATCATCTTGCTCCTTTCCTCTTGCTCTTAGTTGCTCTAATATTGAATCTTCAAGCTCTTTTGCTTTAGCTCTTTTACTTGCTGCAACATCTCGAGCGGTTCTTACACATCTTAATACTTGAGCAGCTGGTCTTGTTGCTCTAAATTTAGCATATTCATCTGATGTTAAACCAAAGCCTTCTGATCTAAACATAGCAACCACTTCTCTATATTCTTCTGGTACTTCTTCTATTGGTGTTCCAGTATATGCATTTATTGTATCTATGAAACCACTTTCATCCCATGTCTTTCTTAGTAGCTTCTCTCTTTTCTGTGACTCAGTTAAGTCTGCCACCTTTATATCATTACCATTATCATCTCTTATACAGAATCTTGGTAGTCTATTTTTAGTTTTAATAAACTCTATGAAGATAAATGCAACTTGAACATAGAATGGTTTATTATCAATTTTAGCTTGTTCCTTAGCTGCTTTCTTCTCTTCTATACGCTCTTCTTTTCTTCTGTTGCGCTCTTGTATTCTAGCTCTTGTTGCTTCAGCTTCTTGCTGTGCTTTTATTTCTTGCTTAATAGCTTTTTGCTCTGCTTTAGTAATTGCGTCTCTAGCTTTTGATTCAGCTTTTGCTTTTTCTTGAGCCTTAGCTTTTCTCTTACGCTCTTTATTTCTCTCTTTTAGTTTTTCTCTTCTAAGAGCTTCTTCTTCTTTTACTTTTTGTTTCTTATCTTTCTCTTTTTGTGCTTTTTTCTCTGCACTTTGAGCTTGTCTTGTTCTTTTTAATTTTTCTTTCCAAGCAGCTTTTCTTTGCTCAGATAATTTAGCTCTGTTTTCATCATTTATCTCATTAACTTCGTCTAAAGCTATAATCATGTCTTTATATACATCGTATGTATCTTCATCAAGCCAGCCCTCTTTGTATTTATCATAGATTTTCTTATCATCAGAAAAATCCCATCTTTTTCTAATAGATGTTTCTAATAGCTCTTCTTCTGATTGTTGAGAGCAACTTAGTAATTTACCATTCTTCGTTATATGTTGCCTTGGTCTAAAACCATGCTCTCTTATATATCTAATGTATAATCTAGTATTTAATGACTCTGGGTAACCTAAATCATGGGCTCTAAGCTTTTTAACATAGCCCTTATATCCATGAGGTATATCTTCGTATTCTACACCAACCATTCTATCTAGAACTTCTTTATCAAAAGATCTTTCCCATCTCTCACCTAATTTAATCTCTTCAATTTCTTCAGGTGTAAGCTCTTTTCTACTGTATCCTCTACCAAATATTAAGCTACGAGGCTCTCTTTTATATTTCTTAACGAAAGCAATAACATCATCCGCAACATTTTGACCATCAATCTCAATCCATAAGTCACGAATAGTCTTAACAATCTCACGCTCATCAGAAGGTATCTCACTTAGTAAAATACCTCTATATTTCTTATATATCTTACAAGCCTTACAATTATTCCATTTATGTCTAATACTTTGTTCCTCAAGTTGATTCTCTGTTGGATTAGAGTATTTAACAGGTTCTCTTCTTTCTCTTCTAACAAATTCAATATAATTATTTAATATATCTGTTCCACCCATAGAAACATCCCCTTTATAAATAATATATTATATCTAATATTTACATAATACCATATTTTAGGGATTAAATCAAATAAAAGAAGCTCCAAAGGGGCTTCTTACTTCATAAATTCTTTAAAATAAATCTTTGCATAAACAATGTTCGATGTATCAATCAAATGTTGCAACTCGTCGTTAGTCATTCTCTTCAGCACCTCTTCTCTCTCCTCAAGTACATCAAATCTTTCATAAAACTCATCAGCACTCAACATGATATCATCTCCTTCTTACAAAATTATAATAAACATATTCGATATAAAAATCAAGAGAGCAAGGAACTTTTCAGTTCCTTGCTCTCTCTTGAATCATGTTAATTGGACTTTGGCGGGTCAGGAACTCTGTATCTTCGTAGCTTTTTTTGTTAAAGCTATTGCTAAAACAGCTACCAGTGTTACATCATTCAAAGTCAGACTCTGTTTGCGGGGTTATCGTAAAGTCCCATGGCAATCAGATCTCTAGGATCGTATACTTCCGGGATATTAACGGGGTATCTCTTAAACATAACTCTAACCTCACTAAAACAATATTCGGACATTCGGACTATAGGGTTTTGTCATACCTCCATGCTGTCAATCTGATTTTCAATCAGTCTCTGTTTGCCGGGTTGTCGATCAGAGCTGCCAGAAAATCTGTCAGGCTAAAATCGCCCAGAGGGTTCGGTGCAGAAAACAGTCCCATGATAGTACCTCCTCTTTTGAAAACTATACGGTTGTTCGGATTTCGGGTTTTGTCATACTTCCATGCTGTTAATCTGATTTTTCAATCAGTCTCTGTTTGCCGGGTTGTCGATCAGAGCTGCCAGAAAATCTGTCAGGCTAAAATCGCCCAGAGGGTTCGGTGCAGAAAACAGTCCCATAATAGTACCTCCTTTTTCGAAAACTTTACGGTTGTTCGGGTCTCGGGTTTTCGTGCCTCCATATTGGTTTGTGAATGTGCCAAAGATTCATAAAACATGATTCAAACCACCCTACGCAAAAGTTGTGGTGCGGGTCTTTATGTACAACACCAGTTTGTTAACTGATGTGATTTTATTTTACAGCCCTCAACCCCTGTATTCAAGGGCTTTGACATCACTATAATTCATGTAGCTCTAACCCACAGTTATATCATATTTGAAAAAAAGAAAGGAATATGATACAATATGGCCATGTTATGTTAATTGAAAGGATAAATTATGGATATTAATTTAGATAGTTATAAGATATTTTATTATGTATGTGAATTTAAGAATCTCACAAAAGTAGCTGATATACTATATGTAACTCAACCAGCAATAACAAAACAAATAAAAAAGCTAGAAGAAAGTTTAGGAAAGACTTTAATAGTAAGAACATCAAAAGGAATAGAATTAACTAACGAAGGAGAATTATTATATAAGGAAATAAAAACTCCTATTGAATCTATACTACAAGCAGACAATACATTTAAAAGTAAAGTAGATAATTATGAAGTAAATATAAAGATAATAGCTGGACACAGCACAATAAAGAATATATTATTACCAGCAATGGTAGAGTTTAATAAAGAGCATCCAAATGTAAAATTTGAGATGAGTACTTCCCCATATCAAAAAGCAATACAAAAACTAAGAAGAAATGAAGTAGATATTGTATTCTATACAACAGATGAAATGAATGAAACATATAACGATATCGTAACAAAGAATATATGTACAATACATGATATATTAGTTGTATCTGAAGAAGTAAGAAAAAGATATCCAAGTAAGAAGATATCACTACTAGACTTAGATAACTTCAAAACAATAGCCAAACAAGAAAACAGTGCATGCAGAGCGTATATAGATAATTATTTTAAGGAAAATGGAAAGCTATTCATACCAACATACCAACTATCAAACTATTGGCTTGTATATGAATACACTAAGCTCGGATTAGGAATCGGCCTTGGAATAAAAGAATACATGAAAGAAGATCTAGCCAATGGAACAATATCAGAAATAGAAACAGAAGAAACAATACCAGAAAGACAAATGGCCTATGCAATGCAAAAGAATAGTCCATCATATGGAATAATAAAAGAATTTATGAAACAGGTAAAATTTTAAATAAAAACTAGCAATTAACCAATGGTTAATTGCTAGTTATATTTTTATCTATTTTCCGAATCATCTCTATCATGATTATCACTTAAAGACTTACCTTTTTCCTTTTTTTCTTGGTCCTCAATTCTGTACTGTTCAATATTAGTTTGTGTAGTAGCTATAGCTAGCTCACTTGCAAACTCTTCCATATGCTCATGTTTTTCTTCTACACTTAATGGATGATCACTTTTAGCAGATAATTTACTTATATAGTCATCTCGAACCGCTTGCTCAATTATAGGTACATATTCACCATATCCAAGAGCAGTTAAATCTTGTATACATTCACTCATTTCAATAAATAGCCATTCGGAATCCTGTATATTTTGTAATCTATCAATTACGTGTGGTATTAAATCCTTCTCAATGCAATATTGAGCTATCTTTGAATCTTCTTCCTCAATCATAGCTCTTTTTTCTTGCAAGGTTTTCATGTCTTCTTCAGAAATTTCTGGAAGCTCTTTTTGAGGTTGTCTAGAAAAAAAAGATTTTATTTTACTAAAAAATTTCGATAATGGTCCAGTTTGCTGAGCAAGTATTAGCTGCTTATTATGTCTCGTTGTTACATCCATTGCAAAATTAGTAAAATCAGTCATATCATTGTTTGACTTCTCTATCATCTCCATAATCTGCTCAGATATTCTATCAAATAAAGGAGAAGAAAGAAAATCTACTCCTGTCTCCCTAAATATCTTATATATTTCAACAGTCTTATTGTATGCACTAAGTGCTGGCCTTGGCATATCACTCAAATCAATATCCGAATATCGTGCGTTTTCACGCACACCATTAATCATTTCAATTTGCTTGCTATTAAATTTTAGAATTGTATCACCAAGTTTATTAACCCCCAACAAATCAACTCTATCTCTTTCTTGTTTACTTGAATTCATATAACTATACATTCTTATAGTAAACGCTTCCATCAAAAATCCCCCGTATATCTTTTGTATATAATAATATTAACTCTACATATCTTATAAGTCAATAATGGAAATTGGGGTTGGAATAATAGAATATATGAAATAAGCATTGCTCCATAATTGAAGCAATGCTTATTTAGACTTAGTTATATGGTAGGCGTGGCTCTCTCCTACATCTCTCGGTTTTCCTGTCCGTACCATCGGCGTGTGGTTGCCACGAAATTTACCACTCAAATAATCACTTCTATTTTACTTTAAATTATCCTATTTCATACTTATTCATATCTTTTATCATTTGTAATAAATATACACTACCATTTTGTCTTTCATCTTTATCAAGATTTCTCTTTCCAAAACAAACAAAACCATTACTCTCGTAGAATTCTCTTAATTTATCAGTATCTTCACATTCCAAGAATACATATCTGCCACCAATTAAATTCTGAATCTCTTTTATCTTATCGCATGCTAGTTTCAATAGAACATCCCCGGAAATAAGCTCATTATATCCATTATCAAAATTTTTTCCAATTTGTCCTATCAATGGTAAGGCTATGCTATAGCCTTTAATATCAGCATCATATTTAGCATATTTTATAAGTTTCTTCCTTTTACTATTACTTAGTATCAATTTCTTAAGTACAGTTGATTTATTTGCAATTGCAAAATAACCAACTATAACATTTTCTTTCTTATATTCGCCCAACACAATATATGTTCTTGAAATTCCTTGTTTAGAAAACTCTATCGCTTTTTCTTTTAGAAAATATTCAACATCCTTGTTAATCTCACATTTATAATTCGTTAAAATATCTTTTGTTTTTGTTTCTCCTAAACTATCGTAAATATCCTTTAAGTTTATGACCTTATAACTCACTTACTTGTCGAATATTTTCCTTATCGTTTCATGGTCCGATATTTCTTTGACCATCTTATCTAATTTTACTTTTTTAGCCTTCTTGTTTTCAGCATTTTCCAATGCATTTACGAACTTATCAGCTGCTTTTCTATCTTCAATGACTATACTTTTCAAAAAAGTTTTAGTTGCCATTTACATCATCTCCTATTATATTATTATGATATTAACGATAATTATACTACAACTTAATGTATATTACAAATTCACTCCCGTATCGTCTATCAGTATTATTTTATCATAATAATATATGCTGTCAATGAAAAACGTTTGACATAATTCGACATGCTCCTATTCCTATTACTTCAAGGTATATTTTACTAATATAATGAGATTTTTCCTCCATTAGGAATTTCGATTTCCTCCGTATTATATGCATTTATATATATATATATTATATTTTTATTATCACTACTCAAATCAGTTTTATCAATTTCTTTTATTATTCTATCTATCTTATCTTTCTCCTTTTCATATACAGGATGATAACTATATTTATATGTCTTTCCATCATATATTTCATGTAGACCATATTTAAGATAATTAAATATATTTTTATTATTTACCCAGCTTAATATTAATTCATTAGCTTCATCTTTTTCTAGGAACTTAAATAAAACCGGAATATTTTTTAAATCCTTCTTTTTGTCTAATAAGTTTATTCGGTCTGGATTAAGTTTTATTTCATTACACATATCCCTTACCATTTCTTCCATTTCGTTACTTCTATTTTGATCTAACGGATATCCTTTTAGGGCATCATATATTGATAAATTTTCACACAATTCTTTCATATTATTAACCTCAAAATAGAAATCGTTTAGATTCATCTTGCTTAATAATATCAATAAAATAGGCTTAAAGCTCTCCACAGTATATTCATTATCAACACCGTATGTAATAATATTTAAAATAGCTTCGAACATAGTTTTTGAATTATACTGCCAACCGCTATTTTCAATTCTATCTTTTAGAATATCTATGCAGAAAGATCTTTTAGTCAAATTCTTCTCTTCAAATATATTCTTTTGTAACTCCAGTTTGTATAAATCAATTGTTGTATCAAAGCTAAGTTTATTTACTATATTGTTAACTTTCTTTTCACAAACAGAATAATCACTTTCTGACTCAGAAAAATACATATAAAAATAATATATATTATCTATCTCATTTTTCTTTCCATTTCCTCTTCTGTCAGGAAAAATATTTAAGTATATTACAAGCGTTATATTTTTAAATAGTCTTTCAACTATAGCTGCACATCTCGTATCATGGATTTCATTGTAAAACTCTTTAATTCTATTTTTAATTTGTTCCTCATGCTCTTTATTATTAGAATTTGAGTATATACTATCGTTAATATTAAATGTTAGAATATCATAGTTATCTCGTATTTTCTTATATAAAGCATAATCATAATCTCTTATAAATGCAATTCCTAAATAATCATAATAATCTAAGTTTAATTTATTTATAATAGTTGATTTATGTATTAAGTAATTTAATGATCTTACTACTTCCCTCAAATCTTCATAAAAATCAACTCTATTTATTATATCAATTTTAATATATCCATTTTTTCTTAAATTATTTGCTGATGTATACCATATCTCATTTATCAGCGTTCTATCTGTTTCCGCAATACTAATAGGTAAATTAATTATTTTATTTAAAAATTGCTTTTTTACGCCATATATTTTACTTAAGTGTCTATTTATTAATCGCGTGTCATGTAATATAAGAAATACTGTATTTTTAAATTCCGTAACCGAATGCATACATCGAATAAAAAAATAAATTATTTCTCTATCAGCTCTGTCTAAATTGTCAATTACTACAATCATCTTTTTATTGCAAACCTCAAGTTCATTATTAATTAAACTATTAATGTCAGAATGCTCTATAATATCTGTAGCAACTTTAATCACCTCGAAATTTTTCCCTGTTTCTCTAAATACCTCCTCTATCAATTTGTTCAGAATCGTTCTATATCTTAAACTATCATACAAACCTAATTCTTTTGCTATCTCATTGTAAAAACCAGATAACATTGCATCGCAGTCTTTATATCTGCATGGATCAAAATTTATTATTACATAATCATCAGACTCATTTTTTATTCTTTTCATTACAAAATTAATCAAAGTAGTTTTTCCTTTTCCCCATTCGCCATTTATTCCTATAACAAATGTTTTTTCCGGATTACAACTCATAATTGTATTTTTTATATTTTCGATTTCTTCGCTCTTATTTAATAAGTCTTCCTCAGATTCATCGCCTCTTATGACAATTGATTTATATTTTTTCTTTTTTATTCGATTATAAAACAAATCTGAAAGTGATATGTTATTGTAGTTACGCTTTTCTGTTGAAAAAGCAAAAATTAATGCTCTTAGCATCTGAAAGCATACATATATTCTTATTAAACATGGAAGTTTAATTGTCTGATATACTCCAAATAAAGCAACAAGAACAATATCTGTCGTAATAAAAAATAGGTCTATATTATTTAGTGTTTTAGATTTAAAGTGATATACTATCTGTTTAAACTTCTTGCAAATCAATATCACTATTAAAGCAACAACAAAAAATGTAATTATTATTTTTTTAGGACAATCAAAATCTGCAATACTGTGTACTAATCCACTTATATCAAATCTGTTACCAATAGTTATTGCAAGAAGAAATATTATCAAAGCATAAATAATTATTTTTAGTATATTCTCCTTTATAAAATTAACCATCAAAAAAAACTTCTTATCTTGTTTCATTTTTGCCTCCTTCATCTTTAATAGAAAATTATGGATTACAATTCTTACACGGCTCATACCCTTGACTAATAATTTCTTCTCTCGAATCAGAGCTATATGCCTTATTAGCCTCACTCATCTTCTTCACAGATTTACACCAAGTATGATGAAACTTATGGGAATTTGTATTTAAAACATAATCTCCACTAGCAGTGCTAGATGATGAACTACTAGATGTGCTCTTTGAAGAAGAACTTGTACTACTAGAAGATGTGCTCTTACTACTATAGCTAGAATCAGAATCATCTTCATAAACAGATGCATAACTACTACTTGAACTAGAAGAATCAGATTTATATGAAGAACTCTTACTTGTATTACTATTGCTCTTCGTCTCAGTAGTATTAGAAACTACATTACTAGTCTCAGTTTTATTTTCCACTTTATTCTCTACTTTGTTTTCAACCACATTTGTAGCCGTATTATTAACAACATTATTGGTATATGAATTAGTAGTGTCTGGATTGTTATATGAATAGTTACTATATGACGACTCATATCTATTAGTTGTATTATTAACACTATTTCCTGTATCAGAAGATAAGAAAGCTGAACAAGATCCAAATAAAATTAAACCCATAATAACAGAAATAACAATAGCAACAGTATTTACATTAGAATTACTACCTTGTATATTACTCTTCTTTTGCCTCATATAAATCATTCCTTTCATTGGTACATATATTTCATCTCTTTATTATTCCATTATGTCAAAAAATGTCGAAACATGCAATCATAATCGTATTGCATATTTCGACACTTTTCGACAAACATCCTTATAATATATATTATAATTATATAAAAAACTTCGCCTCTGCATGCGAGATGAAGCTTTCATTGCTTTTTAATTGCTATCTTAAACCTTTCTTTAATCTTTTTGGCTTCTTCTACTGTTTAATTACTATTTAAAATAACATATTTCTAAAACCTCTTAATTCAACAACCTCTTTAAACTGCTTCGCAGCTTCAATAAACTTACCCATTTTCTTTTTTCTCCTCTCTTCTCTTTTTGTTATATTCATTCCATTGTTGCCTGTTTTGACTAATCCAATTGTTATGCCTATTGTCGCATTCTTGTTTATTATTTTTGTAGTAATCTTTTTTATATTGAGTTATTTTTTCTTTGCGTTCTTGATAATAATATTGTTGTCTACATTTGTCACAGCAAAATTTTTTACTTCTTGAAAAGTTCTCACTTCCACATACTATGCAATACTTCTTAAAGTCCATTTTAAGCCTCCTAATTTATTGTACTTATAAAAATATTTAGCTTCTTGCTATATTTTAGCTTATTTATGCGTTTATTCATCAAGTAGGGGGATGTAAAACTTTCCTCCTATGTTCTGTTTGTAATTGTGTCTAAAATTCGTTTCATTACTATCTAAAATAACATATTTCGTATGACATAATTCGACACATCTTATTGTACCTATCCATATATAATACTCGGTGGTGTTATATTGTTTTCTTCGATAAATTCATTCTCGCTGCAATCATAAATAGTGGGAAACCTTAAGTGATTATAGTCTTTATCTTCTAAATATGGACGATATATTACGCCCTTTTTCATTTGATATATATACATGGAAACAAAATTCGTGGAATCGTAGAAATGAAATGCATAGCCCCCATCTTCTGCATTATCAAACAATTGTATAATTCCATCCGGATCGACGGTACGTTTCTTTTCTACGTTTGTTTCAAATTCTTCCATGTACATAAAAGACCCTTTACTCCCTGTACATGAAATTATAAACCCTCCCACAGACAAATCCTCAGTATTCTTTATAGTATATTTAAAAGCTCTTCTATCTATAGAAATAGAATCGAGATTGTCTACATCACTAAGATCATTCTCTATAGTAACTCTTGTACAGCCTGCTTCCATCTCATCTCTATTTTTTATTTTTTCTCTCTCTGAATCAAATATTTCGTATGTTTTTTTATCAGATCCAATCTTACATGCGTCAACCAAATTTATTCTACTACTTTGGATTAAATAAAGTTCATTTCCTGAATTATTTGCTAAAGCAACAATAAAATCCGTATCGCCGAAATACTTTCTATTTATTTGTTCTGCCTTCTTTGTAATACTACCTATATCGTAAATTCTATTGTCTTCAATATATTCTAATAACTCATTAAAGTGCTTTAAATTACCTGCAAAAGCCACACAAATATTACCATTTATTATCACATTTTTAACAACCCCAAGTTTATCTATCTTGTGGTATTCCGCCATTGAACCATTTAGTACGCTTTTTTGAAAAATTTCTTGCTCTTCACTTGATGAAAAGCTCACTTTAGTATCTGACCAAACACATATTTCTTTTTTATAGTTTCTAGCATATAAAAAACTCATTATTTTTCACCTCTTACTTTTAATATTATAGTCTTGGTAAAAAATAATAAAGGTGCAATTGCACCTTCGTTTGAATTATTGATTTCAATTTAACACTGCTTATATCCACGACTAATATTATCTGCTTTGAAATCAGAAGTATAACTTTTGCATTTGTATGTACTTCATTAATGACATTGTCATCGTTATTGTTTTATGTTTTTGTCCTTATCCCAGTTTCCTTTAATTGTAATATTCTGTGTATCTTCTGATTTTTTTTCTATTTTATAACCTAAACTAAGTATATTATTTATTAACTTTTGATTTTCTTTATTATTCAAAATTTGGGGTCTCTTCCCATTTTTGACAATATCTGAATATAGATAACTAATGCTTTTAAGAATTCTTTTTATATTCTCCGTATTCACTAGAAAGAAAAACTTGTTCACTAATCTTACTTTTTCATTTGTCCAATTAGATTTTAATTTTAGAATATTCTCTAGAACTTTTGAATCATTAAAATAAGTTTTATATCCATTATGTTCTAACAATATACGTATTACTTCTTTTTTTACATCATCTTCTAAATTACTATCATCATCAAAATTATATTGACAAATAGCATAATACTTACCGATATCGGTCTGCTTGCTTAGAACAATTTTACTGATTTCATCATTTGAGAGAACAATTTCTTTATTTTTTAGTATCAATGTTGTTTTCTGCTTATACTTCTCTAATAATTTCAACCATACATTTGAAGAGAAAGCTTTCAATCTTTCTATCATCTTATTATAGAAGCGTATATTTCCATTCTCAATAAGTTTTATTATCCTTTTCTCTAAAAATTCATCATCTCTATCTTCTAGTATATCATCTGGATTTAAACTGCAATGTGAGTTAATGCTTACGTAATCTATTATTTCTTCATTTATATTTTCGGATAATAGGATTTCTTTTATTAATTTTGGTTCTAGTGTTTTATCAATATCTTTACTTACAGTATTGGTATCTAACGAGTTAATAACTCCAATTAACATGTCATTAAATCCAAATTTTAAGTAGTAATTGTTTATGTTTTCTAAATTGATAGCAAATAAATTATGTTCAATTAAGTCTTCCCAATTATCATCAGATATTTGTGAAATATCGTGAATTGGAATTTCTTCCTTTTCCATTATCGTCTTTTTAGCTTTTTCCGTTAATTTTTCATCTTGCAATATTTTAATTAAAGCCTCGTTGCTACTCTTTTGTTTACCAAGGTTAGCATATATAATTTCAATGTATTTATTAACATATATTTTTACATAACTGTACAAGCTACTATTCGTTAATATTATTTCCAAGTTTTTTGTTGTATATTGTTCGTTATTATTTAAAATACATTTTATATTCGTTTCGTTTATAATATAGTTCCATCCTTTAACAATTTTGTCATACAATGTAATATTAGTATTTTTTATTACTACAAGATTAGTATATTTTACTTCAAAATCTTTTATTAAATCATAATCTTCGTTGAGTATAATTTGATTTTCAGAAATGTACTTAATTACATCACTATAATTACTACTATTTTTTATTTTTTCCCCCGATATATTTGTTACTATACTATTTATTAAACTATCTTTACTTTCTTTTTTTATCTCGCTTTGTATCACTTTCGAACAAAGATTATTGTCTTCTTTAAATAATGCATTTATAAAATCCTTATATATATTGTTTTCCATCTTTTTAAAACATACATGTAAAAAATGTATCTCTTCATGATGACTACATAATGTTGTAATAAAATTAATCTTTTTTATTCTTCTATCTTCTTTTATTAAATTAATATGTCTGGAATTATTATTTACTTCATGCATTATTGTCATATCATTAAAAATCTCATTATTGAATAAGGTCTCAGCTATTGAAATATTTAAAATTTGTGGTTTCTTAAATTCATTTTTTCCTAATCTGTCAATAATATTTTTAGGATGCTCTAGTTTTTTATCATATAATAAAAGTGGATTATTTGTTCTAACATTTGAAATAAAATCGTAATCGATCATTGAGATATTACTTTCTTCATATTTACTCATATAGATGGCATAATTCTCATCAATATAACCTTCTTTTATTAAGAATTTTATTAATTCCGTATATGACCCCAATTTTAAATTCTTCAAAATTGTTGAATCATCTTCCATCAACATTACCATGCTCGAACCTGAAATTTCTTCTATCTTCTTTCTTGTCTCACTAATTTTTTTGTCTAGAAATTTATCTACATTCTCTATTCTTTTTATGGTATCATTATATATTTGATTATTATCTCCTTCACTTAATAAAATACTTCTCAAAGATTTTCTATAACTATTATTTTGCATTTCGATTGAATCTGTTTGGCTAATTATTATATATTCAGGTATTTCTATATATTGATCTATCGAATTAATAACAAATGTCTGGTTGTTTGTATGATTGGTTATTTTTATGCTTCCCCATCTACTTATACGGAACTCATCGTTATATTTTAATATATTATATAAAATATTCCTTAAGATTAATATAAGCTCATCCCTCTCAGAATTTTTTCTTTTCTGTTCTAATAGTTCTTCTAGTTTCTTATTGTGCTCTGTTACCCTATTATTTATGATTTTTTTCTTTTGATGAAATAGATCATAAATTTTTCCCTTACCATCTTGTAGTTCTGAATAATCTCCTGGACACGTATTTTTGTACACAGTCATTGCAAATAACTGGTCTAAATTATAATTATTTTTATTTAAATTTTCTTTAAAGATTATGTACTCATTGATAATATTCGTAATAAGCCTATAATCAAAAAGAAACATTGATATACCATTTATTAAAATAGGTGAAATATCATTTAATAAACCTTGCTCTAATAAAGCATTGTTTATTTTATCAACGGAATTATCGTAACCAACATATGGTATAATTGGCATGATAAAATCAAAAAACTTTGTCCTATCTTGATTTACAAACAAGCTATCTTTAATCTCATAAATAAATACTACTTTCTCTTTAAGAACCATATTTAATGTAATGTTTAAATCCCTCAATCTTTCAAATATTAAAGTATTGTTGAATCTATCTATATCATCAAAAATTACATATTTATATTTTTTTAATCTAAATTGTTTAATTATAAGCTCTAAATTTTTATTCAGTAAATTTTCGTTTTCTACGTTTTTGTCTTCTATTTCAAGACCCTTAAATGTTACTTTCTTAATAAGATGAGTAGATTTATTAACAAAGTATATTATCATAGTCAATACACTGAAAAAAATAATTGAGTAAATACTGGCTATTGCTATATATCTTAGTCTCAAGAATTCTGCATTTAGTATGTCTTGTCTATATTTTCTTATTATAAAACAATCGATAATAAAAAAAATAATAGTAAACATTGCAGCAAATAAAACAAACATTTTAGCCAAATTCTTAAAAATTCCTATTTCATAATTTGAATAATATAGCTTTTCAATTATTGTTTTCTCAATATAATTGGAAACACTATTATCATCGCTCTTTTTTCCTTTTACACCAACACCATCGAATGTTGCTAGGGAAATCTTTAGACACTCTACTTCTTTAATATCGCTTCTGTGTTTTAGATAAGAATCTACAAAGCTGGATTTTCCTGAAGAATATGGTCCGCTAATTGCAATATTTTTAATATTATCATCTTTCATTTTTTGGTCTAGAATAAAAAATGCATCGTTACTAATTGAGTCTTTTGGTCTAAGTGATTTTAAATTATATTTTTCAAATTTATTTATTGTTTCTGGCATTTATTGCACCTACTTTTTTACTTATAATTTTTATGCTCTAAAATTGTTTCTAATATCTTTCCATCCAAATTTATCATAGTATTACTTAATACCTGTTCATTTTTTATCTTTTGGTTATCCTCTAAAAAGAGCTCTTCTACTTTTTCTTTCCATTTATCTTTACATACTTTATATGCTAAATACCTTATAAGCCAGCCTCTCAAGCTATATAATAGATTGTTTGTATTGTTAGATTCTATTTTATTTACTTGTCTAACAATATGTACTCTTTTATATATAATCTGAAAAACTTCAGCTCCACAAAATTCCCAATCATATTTATTCTTGTACTTATTATACAAATCATCATATAATTTACTTTTCTGCTGTTCGCTACCAAATCTTACAGTCATATCTATAGCTTCTATGTCATTTACGATATCACTATATTCTACAATACCTTTTCTCTTTTTTAATGCACTATATATGTTCTCTAGTATTTGTCTATCGTCCATAGCTCTCCTCCTCAAATTCATATATATTTATTCTATAACCCTTTTGAGAAAAATTTCTGTGGCAATTGCAACAGAATACAAAATCACTATACATAGAGCAAAAGAAAGCTTACAAAATAAGCTTTCTTTCTATCAAATTATTTAGTTAAAAAATACCTATTTTCTTCTTTGCCTTTTTAATAATCTCCAAATAATACTTAAACTCAGCTGTTTTCCTAAAACAAATAAAATAAATTAAGTTCGGTACTATAAAACAAATAATAACATTAACTGCTGCAAGAGCAAAATTGTTATTTATGCTAATAAATCTGCTAATACCATATACAACACCAAATGATATTGCAAACAATCCTAAATATTTTACTAGCTCCACAATATAACTTTTAACACTCTTTTCCAGTACTTGTCCATATACAAATTTTGGATATGTATACGCATACACTAACGTAGTACTTATTATTGTTCCAAGAAATACTCCAGGTAATCCCATTGCTCTAACAAGTATCAATGAAACAACTAGATTAACTATAGACTCAGAAATAGCAACAAATCTATCTTCATAAAAGATTCCAGCCGCTTCCTTAAACGATTGATATGTTTGTCTTAATCCAGTATAATACAAATTTATAGCCAACATTAATACAGTAAGATCTGTTAATACGTACTCTCCCCCAAGCCATATACTAATAAATGGTTTAGACACAAAGTAAAATGAAATTGCTGCATATGCAAATACCCAAGAATTCATAAGTAGTATTGTCTTAAATAACTTATATGTTTTCTCTTTATTACCTTCAGCAAGTAATGTACCAATTCCACCAGACATCGAAGTAAAAATCTGTCTTAAAACTCCCTTTAACACTTCCGTTATCATGTAATAGTTAGAATATAATCCAACTATTGTAATTCCAAGATTTGGAGCTGTTGAAATAATAATGTTATCTGTTCCTAATACAACAAAAGTTGCAACTCTATGAAAGAATAACCCTTTTACTTTTGTAAATATGCTTTTCTTATCTACTTCATCAATTTGCTCTACATTAGAATCTGTTATGTATGGATATTTCTTATTGGCTATTATTGATATCACAACATTCTCTATTGCTCTACAAATAATCTTAATAACAACATACCCAGTAAAATTTTTAAATGCTAATAAATAGGCAATTTGACAAGTATTCATTACAAGGTGATAACCAATATCAACTATATTAATATAATAGTTCTTTTGGTTAGCATATAGTATAGATCTCTTATATGTTAATAAATATGATATAACTACATCCAATAAGTATAAAACAAATAATACATATATATTCTCATTTATACCAACCTCACCAGTTAAATACTTAAGGAATGGTAATATCATCATACCAATAACAAAAACAATACTAGCAACTATTCTATATATCTTCTTATAAAACAATAATAAGGATTTAATCTTTTCTTTATTATCAACCGCTACTTCTTTATATAGATTAACTATAATGGCTGTACCAATACCAGTCTCAACAATAGATAACATAGAAAGAATATTACTAAAAAGACCATTAATACCCGTACATTCATTTCCTAATGTTTTAACAAAGATTGCCCTTGTAATAAACCCAATAGCCATAGCAACTACATAACCAATCATACCAGAAGCAGTAGATTTAATCGTGTTCTTAACTCTCATTATCTACTCCTCCTTAAATATGATTTAAGTATCTTTAATCGAGAAACAACATTTGGCATAAATATAAACATTGTATTCTTTATACTGCAGTTATGGTTACCAGTCTTACATGATAGATACTCTTTATATGCTTCCCTTGCTCTATCGTGCATTTTCTCTAATTGACCTTTATATTTCTTCTTATCAAATTTATATGTTCTACCATACTCTCTGTTTAGTTTATTAATTAATTCTATCAAGCACATGCAGTAGAAATCAGGCTCTTTATTTCTAAAGAAATTTACTCTATTTTCGCTTGCCTCGATAAAATCACTCATTCTCTCTAAGTCAAACTTCTTACCTGTAATACTATCATCTCTTTTTCTATATACATATAAATCTTCTTTAACAACAGAAACCCAACCATCATTATACATTATCTTATACATAATAAATAAATCTTCATAGAGCTTGCCAACATCAAATCTTAAATCTTTCCAAATGGACGATTCATACATTTTATTCCATACAGCCCCATTAATCAAACAATCTTTGAGAAGGTCTTTTCTCTTACATACATTTTTATACTCTTTCATGTTTGATGATTTCATCTCACCGCTTTTACATAAATCTGAAATACCGCATATAGAAATCTTTACATCATTATTATTTATAGCATTATAAAGCTTCTCAATATAATCTAGTAATATATAATCATCTGAATCAACAAAACATATATATTTGCCTTTACATATATCTAATCCTGTATTTCTTGCGGATGATAAACCTTGATGTGCTTGATGTACAACAACAATTCTATTATCAATTAATTTATATTCATCACATATTTCCCCAGAACCATCATTAGACTGATCATCTACAATGATAATTTCAATGTTTTTATATGTTTGTTTAATTACTGAATCAATACATTGTCTAATATAATCCTTAACATTATATACAGGAATAATAATTGAAATCAAACAATCATCTTGCATGTATGCACACCTCCCTTTTCATATTATTTCTTTTTATTAAAACGTCGAAATGTACTATTTTCAGCACATTTCGACGTTTTATAGATATATTACTTTTTTAGTACTTTTTTTATAATCCCCTTAACTTTTCTTTTCATCTTTGTAATAGTTGATGATTTTGGAGCATATTTGTTAGCTAAGCTCTCAAAGTCCCCTCCGTTTTTCAATTCAGAAAAGAATTTATCGCTATTTGGATTAGCTTTTGATGTTGTATTAAAGCTTGGATTACCAGCTATAGCTTTATCAAATTCAACTTCTTCACAAACCATCAAATCGTTAATTTTATCGAATAGTTCTTGACCTTTTTTTGAATTAACAATTACTAGTGAAGTTCCTTTACCATCATCCATTTCTGGTTTAACATTTTTTATTCCCCAAAAATCAGCTAATGTTATATCTGAAAAACGATTATTCCTTTTAAATTTACATTCAGTACATGCTTCACGTAAACTTAAATGCTTTAGAAATGCTCTCATATATGCGTCATATTTGTGATACTTTTTATATTCACTGCCATCCTTAAATTCAAAATCAACATTGTATGAAGACCAGGTTGTATCTTTTTTACTTCTAAAAGACATACTACTTGTCTTAGAAGAGGCTATTTCTTCTCTATATGCTCTATACTTATCCCATACTAATGGAGATGGTACTCCATGACATATGATATCTTGTAAGTATAGATTATCATAATCTTTTCCAAGGAAGCTCTTTAAAGCTTCAATATGACAAGGTGTCCCTGTAAATAATACTTTTCTACCTTGATCAAGAAACTCTTTAGCATTCTTATATGATAATCCAATATCACTTTGTAGATATTTAGAGCTTCTATATTGACCTAAATCTTCTATTTTCTCACAATATGTATGATGTACTCCAAAGTCTTCATCAAAGCAAGCCCCAAATACTACACCACCATCATTAATAATAGCAGTAGCTAATAAAGTAAATATTCCACCAGATGTACTTTGTTTACGAATCTCTTCATCCTTATTCATACAAGCAAATGCTCTTGGATTATTCTCTCTCTTAGCTTCATTTAACATCGGACATGCTTTTTCACATAGACCACAATTAATACATTTTTCATTATCTACCTTAGGATATTTAAATCCTTTTTCATCCTCCACCATTTCAATGGCCCCTTTAGGACATATGTTGTAACATGCTTGGCATCCACAACAGCTAATTTTATCATCTACATTAATCATATTATTCTCTCCGATTAATTTTACTTCTTTATCTTTTTTAAGACTTTACCTAATGGTTTTAAAAATAAATCCTTTTCATAAGAATTCATCATGAAGAAATATGCTATTATTGCATATAATCCAGCATATACTGCTGCACCAATTCCTAATGTAATCCATCTAGTTAGAGAAACATACTTCAAAACAAAGAATGCTACAACTGCCAATGGAACAATTGGTATTGTCATCTTAATAATCTGTTTCCAGAACTCAATAATATTTATCTTAGCCTTTTTATAATAATATATATTAATTATAATACCATTACCAATTATCAGTGATGCTGCTGTTCCTATTGCAGAACCAACTCCTCCGAGTGCTTTAGCTAGTGGTATACTTACACCAATATTAGCAACAGCTATAACTGCATATAAAACTGATCTAAACTTATGTAGATTTTTGGCTTGTAGTATACTTATACCAACATTTTGTATTAACGGAATTGTAACTGGAATCATCAATATGCAAGCTATATAATATGATGTTATATAGTCTTTACCTGCCCACAAAAGAACAAACTGTTTACCAAATAAAACAAATCCTGTTATAACAAGTGCCATAACAATAAACTGTAATCTTCCTGTTTTAATAAATAACTTGCTAATCTCTTCGTTTGATTCTTCTCTTGCAACCATCTTACTTACTTTCGGTAATAACAGACCATTTATTGCACCCGAAAAAGATAGGTATATGTTGTTAAAATGCGCTGCAACTGCATATAATGATACAGCAATTGTACCTGCTACCGCACCTAAAACAAATTGATCTACACTCCAATTGACTTTGTCAACAAGTACAGCAAGAAAAATAAAAAATGAATATGCAAATATTTCTTTTAGTAATCTCATATCAAATTTTCCAAATTTAATTTTGATATGCAATTTTCTAAAGCAATACATTGTATTTGAAGCAAGAATATATATATTTAAAATTGTAACAACAACAACCATTGCAACTGCCTTATATCCCATCATTAGTAATGGAATCATTATAATTGGCATTAACAAGTTTCTAATAATTGTACGTACTTTTGCAAATACAAAACGTTCATATGCTGTAACAATTGAACTAAATACAGAAAAAGGAAATGTTATAGCTAAATTGAATGTTAGAATTAACATCATAATCTTTGCCTTACTAATTTCATCTGCAGTCATTGTCGCACCAAATAATTGATTAACATTAAAGTATAAGATTAAACCAATTATGCTAGCAATAAAACCAATAATACAGAAAATTGCTATAAACATTCCATTAAGTCTCGCTTCTTTTTCTTTTTCGCCTTTAGCTTTATACTTTGCCGTATATACAACAATTGCATTACCAAACCCTAAATCTAACACAGTTAAATATCCAATAATTTGAGTAACTAATGAGTATAATCCATATTCAGATTGTCCTAATTTTGATAATAAAAATGGTGTATATACCAATCCTAAAAAATTATTTATAAATAAAGATAAATATGATAATATTGCCCCAGCTTTTACTTGGTTTCTCTCTTTCATTTTATATACCATCCTTAATATTCAATGCTCTTCTTAAAAAGCATTCTGTTTTTTCTTTTTCTTTTTTTAGTATTTCCTTAACATGTATATAATCGCAGCTCAAATATTCATCTGAGATACTTCCATTATATCTTTTGCTCTCTAACTCGAATTTAGACAATAATGTATCAATCCTAGAATTCATGTTTACAATATTCCCTTCACGTTCAAACACAACAAATGGTCTATCGAATAAAATTGAAAAAACACATGAATGGAACGAATCGGTACATATTAAAAACGCATTTTTCTCTAAATATAAAAATTCACTTGGCCCAGTTTCATAAAATATATCGTCTTTATTTAGTAAATTAATAATATCACAGTCGTGTTTTTTAGCGAATCTTTTAATCTCATTTTCTTTTTCTTCTGACATATTACCTAAAAAATATGTTAAAACATATCTTTTTGATTCTAGTTTTGCAGGTTTTTTCATAACCTTTTCCCACTCACAACTATCTAGCATCATGGTTGGATCAATCAACACTTCTACTTTTTTCCCTATGTCTAAATCATCGACTATCTTTTTTCCAGCTTCCTCACGCACAGAGATTGCATTAAACTTTTCTAGCTCTTTTTTAGCAAGAATCTTTTCTGATGCTGATAAACTTTCTACACCAAAACTTGCTGAAAAAGATAATCGCTTGTATGGTGTCGCAAAAGCTAATAAATCCATTTGGCTCATTCTTCCGTACGTAGGTTTCCATATTTGGTCGCTTCCAGCTACAAAGAAATCGTACTCATTGTCTAGCTTCGAATATATAGTTTTTATTCTTTTAGAAAACCTAATTTTTTTGTTAAAATCTTTAAAACATTTTCTTCTATTTTTATTATCTTTTATCCATTTACGTATATTAGAATATAAATGGGCAATTATCTTTTTAAAAAAATTAATTATTCCACACCTATTATTAAACCTCGGACTATTCTTTAGCGTTATTACATCGTATTTTCCCATTTTTCTAATAGTCTCTTGAACTGCGTAATTCTGTAATCTGTTTCCATAATTATTATTATCATTAATAGTTATTATTCCAATCTTTAAGTTTTTCTTCATTTTTTCTCCTTTAATTATAGAATAGTTTAATTATTTCGTTATATATTTTGTCACAATTCTTAACAATGCTCTTATTTCCAAAAAATCCATCTATTCTTCTTTTGTAGTCATCCTGAATACAAGAATTATTTTTTAGTATTTTATCTAATTCAACAATAAGCTCTTCTCTTTGTTTAACAACTCTTCCAAAGCCATCTCTTCTATAATCAAAATATCCTTCTTGATATTGTGTCTCTCTATATTTTTCTTCATCAAATTGATAATATATAATCGGTTTCCTCATGTATGCAAAATCAAAAAAAACGCTTGAAAAATCTGTAATCAGTATACTTGATTCTATTAATAACCTTTGAACATCATAATCTTCAAATTTTGCAATTTTTATTATATCTGGTCTCTTTGTATTATACTTACCTAAAAATTTTTGCATTTCATAATGCGGATAAAAAAGTAATTCATATCCATTTTTATCTAAAAGTTCTATAATGTTATCGTCATTTAAAAGATCATTATAACAACGAAAATAATCATATGGTGTAATATCTTTACAATCACTTAAATAAAGTCTCCACGTTGGCATTATTAAAATCTGTTTTTTGCATTCCTCTTGCTTAAGAAAATCATATCTCGCAAGACCAGTATTTTTTATTGAACTCCTGTACTGCGGATATGTCTCAATTAAAAAACTGTATTCCCTTTCCGCACCAGAAACAAATAAATCAAGGCTACTTTTTAAATTCATTTTATCTTTAATTATTCCATGTTGTAAAAATACTTTTTTTCCTTTTAATTTTAATTTTTTTACTTTATCTAAATACATGAATAAGTTCATTTGTGGAGTATATCCCATTATATGTGTGCTTATTAATACTTTTGCTAATATTATTGCTATGTAGTGTTCTATGCTCCCGTATTCGATTGTCTCACCATATTGTGCAATCTTTTTATAGTCCACAGACTTAGAATTAATGATATATCTTGTATTAATATCCTTGTGATTTTCTTTTAAATATTTGAAAAAAACATACCCATTGTCTCTTGCATCGTTTCCTCTTTCGGATACAATCCATAAATTCTTATATTTCGAATTCTGTATCAGTTTTTTTTCAAACATTTTAACAAACAACCAAATAGTTATATATTTGAAAAGAATATAAAGCTGATATATTCTTCGTTTAATTTTCCAAATTTTCATGCTCCATTTCACTCCATTTTTTCTTTAAAATAAAATAATCATTTCCTAATGCAAACAATATAAATGGCATAGCTAATGTAGCAATAGTATATGTGTATACCATATTGAAAAATGCATTAAAAAGCCAGATTGCATAGAATGAATATCTCTGAATTCTTTTCATTTTCTGTTTCTTAATTAATGCATTACTATACTTAAATAAAACATAGAAGTATAGCACTAATCCAATGTATCCAAAATTCATCAATATATTTATAAAATCATTATGTGCCCAAAACGCCTTATTTACAGTAGCCAAGTTGACATTATATACAAAGTCAAAACCATTACCAACAAATTGCTGCATGAAACTCAAGTTAAGAAAAGCCTGAATATCATAAACCCAAAACTTTGATCTTCCACTTGTCACCGTAGCTAAAAATCCACTATGCCCTTCGCTATATGTATCGACAATTTTCCCCCCGACAGGACTCACCTTAATTAGTAAGAATATACATACTAACATTGGAATTAATAATAAATAAAAATGCATTTTTTTCTTTGTATTTAAATAGAATAAACATAAGAAAAAGATTACATATACAGCTAAATATGTTCTTGCACCACACATACAAATACCCAATATAGGTACTATACAGTATATAAAATTTATTCTTTTTCTAGTATTGATTACTAACATATAACTAAATGCAGTTATTATTAAACAACAACTTCCAAATCTATGTTCTCCACAGGCAAAGGGACTAAAAAAACCATTCCTATATGATGTAGAAAAGAACATTGATACCATAACTACTATATTCCATATAATTAGAGCTCTTCTTATTGCTTTGGATAATTTTCCATATTCAAACATCAGTTTTTCATGACTCTTTTTTAAATACAAAAAATATAAAATCCATACCACATAATAAAACTTTGAATTGATACTTGTACTATTTTTTGTATAAATAAAAGCAAACGTATAGAGTACAATAGTAAGTGTTATAACAAATGCATCATTTATATCCATTTTCCCTAGCAAAATATTCAAGGCTAAAATAATTATTAAGAAAAACATCATTACTCTGTTGATGTTTTCAAAAACAGCAAGACCTTGAAGAACAGTAGTTATTGGAAAAAGAATAGTCAGCATTGCAATTATTTTATGAATACTTATTTTTTTCATTTCATTTTCTCCTAACGCATTTTTTCATATAATCTTGAAATACTCTTAATCTTATTCTCCCATGTATATTTTTTTATTTCATCATATGCATTTTTTGACAATTCTTTTCTTAACTTATCATCATCAATCATTCTTTGAATTGCCTTGCCAAATTGCAACTGTATATTCTCACAGTCAGTATCAACTAATATTGCACATTTTTCGTTTGCAATTAACTTTAGTCCGTTTTGGTTTAATCCTACAATTGGTAATCCATGTGATAATGCTTCAAAGATTACTGTTCCTGTTGTTTCTCTTAAACTTGGGAATACAAAAAAATCAGCATCATTATATATCTTATTGATTTCTGTATGCTCAATCTTCCCACAAAAGCTTATCTTATCTGCCACACCTAATTCTTTTGCTTTCTTTGTTAGTTTATTAACCTCATTGCCCTGGTCATTTCCGTATAGACAGATCTCGAATTTTTTACTTGTTTCAATATACTTGAGCGAATCAATAAGAAACTCTATTCCCTTTCTATATACAATTCTCCCCAACCAAATAATTCGTATCTTTTCACAATCATTTTTTTCATGAACATATATATCATTAATTCCATTTTCAGTTAACAACTCACATTTCTCTTCGTTTGTGATTCTATTCATAAAGTTCAAAGTTTCTTCATTAGCACAAAATATCTTCTTTGTTTTCTTTATTGCTTTTCTATATCTAAAATCGATAATCTTAAATGAATTAATCATCTTTCTATATGCTTCATTTAGCTTGTGACCCTTTGAATATTTATTTAGCGATTTTGGTATGTATTGAGCACCTCCTAATGGCCCAAATACAAAGTTAGTTTTTAACTTCCACATCTTTCCTATAACCCTAAAATCCCCTAGAGTTATATGATGTATTATATCTATTTCATTTACTTCACAAATTTTTTTTGCCATCTTATACGCTGCATTCTGCCATAATACATAATATTGCATAAAAAATTTATTATATTTGTAGTACAGATTGATTTTGTCACTAACATCACAAAAATAAAAGTGGATATTTTTTACATCATTTTCTTTACAAAATTTTTCTATATCCTTCTTGTTTTCATTTCTAGTAATAACAAATATCTCGTGATATTTATTCATATTTATGACCCATGACCATCCACAAAAGGCCTCGCTTCCTCTGTATGGATTACATTCGAATGCTGAATATAGTATTTTCATTTTGTTAACTCCTTTTCTTATATTCTCTTCCTATAATAAATGGAAAATATTTGTTAATTATAATACAAGGGATAATTAGGATTATAGAAACACAAATTGATATCCCTACTACGGAAAAAATTTCTCCTATAATCTTTCCACATACAACATTATATACTCCGACTTTACTTAGGATTGCTTCCAATATACTCAACACTTTTCCATGCATACAATAATACAAAATGCTATTTGTCCCAATAAAACTTAGAAACTTGTTATTTGGTATTTTTTTTATGCTATACACTGCAGCTAGAATTCCCAAAATACTTAATACATACCATATACATATATTGGCATTATACGCATTAATAGAAACTATTGTTTTAGTATAACAATAATTTACATATGCTATTGCACTATAAACTATCATTGTTACTAATAATCCAATTGAATTCATATATCTATTAATAATTACTTCATACTTTATCTTATAATAATACCCAATCGTTAAGAAAAAATCTACAATTCCAATTGTTTGAATATGCCATGGTAAATGATTCGTATTCAACCCAAATAAATTTATCCTTGCATACTTGCAATAAATAATGCTGAAAACAGATAGTATAAATGTGATTAATATGCTCTTTTCCTTAAACCACTTTATGATGAAGTAAAATGGTATGAAAGATATAAATAAACACGCTAAAAACCAACACTCATCATTAAACCCTCTAATTTGGCATATCATACCAATGAACTCTTCTTGTAAACTTTTGTGTGTATTAAATGAAAAACATTGTGATAATAATATATTTATAACTCCAAAAATGAACCATGGTACTATAATTGTCTTTATTTTCTTTATCAAGAAATCTTTAAACTCATATTTATCGCTATATACATATCCAGACAAAAAGAAAAATAATGCTAAGAAGAATGGTTCAAATATCACACGAAAGATATCATTACAGTACGAAGAATGTGTAATTACAACTAATAAAATACATATAGCTTTAGCTATATCTATCCAAATAATACGATTTTTACTTTTTATATTTGTCATATAAACTCCTTAATTATTAATACTTTTTTTTATGTACTCTAAGCTCTTTTCTTTTTCAATCTCAATATTTTGAAAAACATCATTATAATTAATATTATCTTCCATGCTTTCAAATATTAACTTCCAATTTTGCACTGTTATTATTCTATTGTCTATCTTGAATTGCTTTAATAGAGAACATACTTTTTTAACTCTACTTGGATTTGTTAAATATGCGTAGAAATTCTTTCTGCTCTTTATTGAAAAAACTGTACCATGGAAAGTTCCTGTAAATACGAGTTGTGCATTTCTAAACATCTCTACCCATTCAAATGGATCAATATCAACAAATGTTTCTGTGAACCATTTTTTATATTCACCTGCTCCGAATATTTTAAATCCATTTTTCTCGGCATACTCAACTATTTTCTCTTTTATACTTTCTGGCAAATTATCACAATAGTACATTAGAATATATTTTTGTGATTTTATATAATCAACAAATTTACTCTTATATTCGGGAAATTCATATAAAAGAGTTGGATCTAAAACTCTAGTTGCTTCTTTCCCTAATACATTTCTTATTAATGTTTCGGCATTATCATCTCTTGCTGATAAAGCTGTAAAATTTTTCATACCTTCTTTAACGTAATCTGGTATGTTTTCATTTACATTAGAACTTCCTGTACTTGGCGCATAAGATATTAGCTTGTCTACTTTTACACCATAACCAAATTTCATTGGATGTTTCGCTATGTCTTCATAGTGCCATACTTCATCACTTCCAACTACTATAGCATCTAATCCTAACTCATTAAGTTCATTAACATTATGTACTCTAGTTGTAAGATTGTAATATTTTTTTTGTATTCCCTTAAATATCTTTGGAATTTTTGTTTTTTGTATATAAGATTTTAGTGAATCTTTTTTAGGATTATATCTGAACCATCCTAATGTATTTTTAATAGCATGTTTTTTATTAACGTAATCAATCATATATACATCATCATTAGGATATAGCTCTTTTAATGCTTCTTGTAGTGAATACCCTTGTAGGAATGCCCCATAGTTATGTATATAGTGATGCGTTAAAATTCCTATTTTTTTCATGCTTCCTCTCCCATCTTTTCGTATATTTCTTGTAATTTCTTTGCTTCTTCCTTTATACTGTATCCAGCACTAATTATTTCATTTTTCATGTCTTTTCTTTCATATTGTCTATTCTTTAATATTGCATCAACCCATTCGTCTATTGGTATATTCAATCCGATAAACTGAACATTATCTGTTATTGCAACTTCATTTGTTACAGTATCACTCATCACACATTTTAAACCTGCGGCCTGAGCTTCAATACCAACAACAGGTAACCCTTCAAATAGTGATGGCAATAAGAATAAATCCATTGCTTGATACATTTCATTTACGTTATTAACATTACCTAAAAACATCACAGATTTATCAATATTTAAGCTCTTCGCCTTATCTTTCATCTCATCTAGTAATTCTCCATCACCAAGTAATAAAAGAACGGCGTTTGGCTCTTTCTCAACAATTTTTTTGAATAAATCAAGAGTAAATGTATGATTTTTTTGTTTCATAAATCTAGCAACATTTCCAATTACGAATTTACCATCTAAATTGTATTTTGCTCTAATCTCATTTCTCTTAGCTACGTTGTATATAAATCTATCCTCGTCAATTGCATTACGAATAACCAAATAATTGTTAGTACTAATAGTCTCTTTTCCAAAATAATATTGAACTGCTTCTGTCCCACAACCCCAGTAGTTATTTGCATATTTTTTTAATTGAGTTTTGTATAATAATTTCAATGGTAATTTCAAATTAAAATCTATTTTAGTTCCATGAACATGAACAATTCTATTTTTTATTCCTTGTTTCTTAGCAGCAATCTGAGCTTGTAAAGAAAATGCACCATTATGCGAATGTACAATTTTAATATCTTTATTTTTATTAAGTATATCTATCACAGACTTCTCATATTGCTTCCATTTTAATGGATTAAGTCCTGGCGAATGAAATATTTTTCCACCCATTTTTATAATTTCATCATCATATGCTCCTGGCTTTTGTTTGTTACACAAGAAGTCAAATTGCACTTTATTTCTGTCAATATGTCTATAATAGTTCATAATCATAGTTTCTATTCCAGCTCTATCCATATTACTTACAGAATGCAATACTCTAATCATTATTTACAAATTCCTTTCATCTTCTTTAATTGCTTCTTAATTCTAGTTGGTATAATAGTCTTTGCCACTTTTTTAACTGTAACCTTGCATTTTAAGTTTTCCTTTACAAATGCTTTTGGTTCTTTTTCATTAATCTCCTTATATACAAGATCCCTTCTATTAGTTTTTTTTGAAGGCTCAATTAAATTTTTATTATGGCTAGCTGCCTCATCAAGCTCTGTAGGTATAAGCTCTACAGTATCTTTCAGCTCTTCAATTAATCTTTCAGCTTTTTCATTATTGATTAAGACCAATGAGTTGCCTTCCTCTTTGTAGAATTGAGGATGTATTTCATTTATTCCCCAATAATCAGCCATTGTTATATCAGATACTCTGTTATAATTCGTATAGTGACATTGATAACAATTCTCACGATATGTCACACATTCTAAAAAGTTACTATAGTATGGGTCAAAATCTGGCTCTATAAATCTTACTTTACCATCTTCTGTTGTTACCTTGCTAACAAGTCCCCATCCTTTTTTTTCTTTACTTCTAAAATTGTATTCAATAACTTTTGATTTGAATTTTTCTGATAAATAATCGATGTATTTGTGGAATAATTTTTGACTTGGTACTCCGTGACATACTAAATCTGCAGTTATTAATTTATCATATTCTTTGCCTAAGTATGTGTTTAATCCGGCTATTTGACATGGCGTTCCAGTATATAAAACATATTGTCCATTCTTTAATGCCGCTTCTGCCTCTTTATATGTATTATTAATATTAGATTGAACATACTTTGAACTTCTAATTGGATTTAATTCTTCTTTAGAAGTTGCCTTTATATGATTAATATTAAGATTTTCATCATATGCTGCTCCAAAAACAACGCCATCTTTTTCTATAACATAGTTAGCTAGTATAGAAAAAATACCACCAGAAGAGCTCTTTGATAGTTCACTATTATTTTTATTTCTCATAGCATATGCTTTTGGAAAACTATCATTTTTCTCTTTTACATCAATAAGCTGTGGACATGCCTTACTGCATAGTCCACAATTAACACATTTGTCTTTATCAATTACAGGATATAAAAATCCTTCCTCATTTTTTTGCATTGTAATTGCGTTCTTTGGACACTTTTGTGCACAACTTGAACAACCACAACAATCATTTCTATTTAGTTTTTCAATTGTGTTTGGTGTATTATCCATCTATACTAACTCCTATTTTCTATATAACTTCTCTGTTTCTTCTACTACATTATCCCAGTTGTACTTTTCTAATATGTAGCTTGAGATTTCTTCTTCGTTATGTCTGTTTTTTCCTTGTAAACAATCTTTTAACTTTTCTGTTAAATCTTCTAGATTACTCTTTTCAAAACTTGTTGCATAATCTTTGCATACTTGTGTATTTTCGTTTATATTGCTTACTAAACAATTTCTTCCATAGCTCATTGCTTCTAATAAACTTATTGGCATTCCTTCTACATCACTTGGTAAGCAATATAAGTATGTGTTACTGAATAGCTCTTGGAATTCTTCTCCTTGAACAAATCCAGTCATTATAATTCTACTGTCTTCAGATGCTTTTTGTTTTATTTCATCTAAGAAGTCATTTGTGTGACTTGATCCACCTGCAATAACTAACTTCTTATCTGTATCTATTTTCTTGAAAGCATCTATTAATAAATCTAATCTTTTTTCTGGTACTATTCTTGCTAGATATAATATATAGCTATCTTTTTCTAGACCAAATTTATCTTTTATTATACTAGCTTCTTTCTTTTCTGGTTTGTTAACACCATTTACTATGTATCTTGTATCTCTGTTATATGTGTCTTTAAAATACTGTTGTACATCCTTTGAAAGAACTATTATTTCATCTGCATATTTTGCAGCCATCTTTTCACCAAACTTTATATATTTTGTTGCAAATCCACCCCATTTGGATCTTTGCCAGTCTAATCCATGAATTGTTACTACTGTTCTTTTTCTGAAGAAATGTGGTATCCATAACATTGCACAGCTACCTTCTGCATGATAATGTATACAATCATATCTGCCAAATGCTACTCTTATACTCGCAATAAAAGAATATAGAAGAGCATCCATGCCTTTTTTGTTTATCGTAAAAACGGTTTTTACTTTTGCTCCCTTATATTCTTTTATCTTCTTTGTTTTTATTCTTTTATCTGAAACGTTATTTCCTTTTCGATTATAGACTACAACCTCGTTTCCTCTTTGTACAAGTCTTGTTGATAGCTCTTCAACTACTATCTCAACTCCACCTTCTCTTGAAGGAATTCGCTTGTGTCCTAACATCGCGATTCTCATCTATTAATACAACTCCCTTATTATCTTGCTCCTACACTTTTAAATACTGATATAAATGTCTTTACAAATATCTTCATATCAAACATTATACTTCTATGCTCTTTGTAGTATCTGTCTAGTTTGCATCTATCTCTAAATCCAATATCTGATCTACCTTCTACTTGCCATAGTCCTGTTAAACCTGGTTTGCAACAGATTATATCTGTGTAGTATTCTCCCATATCTTCTTTTTCTCTTGGTAGATATGGTCTTGGTCCTACTACTGTCATTTCTCCTTTTAGAATATTTACAAATTGTCCGAATTCATCTAAGCTTGTCTTTCTGATGAATGCTCCAACTTTTGTTATTCTTGGATCATGCTTTAATTTTTTATTTAGTAGATACTCTTCCTTTATTTTTGGATCTTTTTCCATTAAGTCTTCTAGTACTTTTTCTGCATTTGGTACCATAGAGCGTATCTTATATATATTTATTTCTTTGCCACCTTTTCCAATGCGTTTTTGTTCAAAGATTATTTTTTCTTTATCTCCATTGAATAGATTGGCTATTTTTACTATTAACATTACTGGTAATAAGCATATCGTTCCAACTAGTCCAACTATGATATCAAATGTTCTTTTGAATACTCTATATGAACTTGTCTTTGCTTTATGTCTTACTACTTGTATACCTCTGTATATTTTTGAATAACTTCTTAGCTCTTTTAAGCTCTCTTTTGCAAGCGATTTAACATCTTGCTGACCCTCTAAATAATCAGCTACTGCTTTATCCATAATTATGCCCCCGTTTTACTTCCCTTGTCTAGATCTTTGGTGTATATCGCTTCAACAACCTACTTTTTGAACCCCATCAAAAAGCTTTATTTCTTTAGTGTTTCCGTTCAATACGTATAGCGCACATTCTATCATAATAACTTTTATATTTCAA
The DNA here is from genome assembly GCA_017512025.1 of Clostridia bacterium. Classification (GTDB taxonomy): domain Bacteria; phylum Bacillota; class Clostridia; order TANB77; family CAG-508; genus CAG-492. The sequence goes on along the minus strand of JAFWHH010000012.1, from coordinate 222,611 downwards.
TAATTTTTTGTATTTTTTTGACACTTTTTGTAAACTTTCTTCTTAATATATGCGTTAGTGCTTTTTCAGGACTCTTATAGAGCAGAAACAGAGCTCTCGCTTGAGCTCTATTTCTGAAAATGAGTCTTGTATACATTATTATGATACGAAATATTTGTATTTTATCCTCCTATATTTTCTAATATCTTATCAACCAGCATTTCATATTCTTTTTCAACAACTCTAATACTCTCGTTGGCATTGCACCATATATTTTTATTATACAATAAATTAATTTTTATACATGCATCCTGCCTATTCTGTAATCCTTCATATAAATTAATTCCATTGTTCATTAGCACCGCATATTCTTTTTCATTTTTTATCGAATTAACATCCTCAAAATTCCAAAATATTTCATATTCTTTTTGCTTTTCTCCTTGAGCATAATTAACTGGATTATATAAGAGTGCTTTTAGGGCTTCTTCTTTTTCTGGTGTTATATTCTTTATTAACCTAAATAGATTCTTGTCATATACAATAAAATCTATCGTAATTTCAGTTGGTAATTTCTTTTTACAAATATCATAACAATGTATTACTTTTTCTTTTAAATCATTTATCTGTTCTTGAGCGGACTCATAATACTTTCTATTATAATCTTCATCTTTATGAGCATACCTTTTATCTCTATGATAAGCAGTTTCTTCATATATCTTGTCATTTTCTTTAAGTTGCTTCTTTTCATCTTTAGTCAAGCATTTATCGTAAACTACTTTTAAATTTATGTATAATCTTTGAATCTTTCCCTCTGTAAGCTCCTCTATGTCCAAGTTTCTTATTCTGTCTCTATACTCATAAATAAACATTAAGCTATCAACGCATTTTTTACTTTCAATCAAATATCCTGCTATTTGCCACTTATTCATTTTATCACCCTCTAACTACTCACATTATATCATTATTTTCATAAATTGCACTTCTTATAGAGCAGAAACAGAGCTCTCGCTTGAGCTCTGTTTCTGAAAAAGGGTTCCGTATGTACACCTTATTTCTTTTGGCATATTACCAATCCGTTTTCCGCTTTTGGGGTTGGATTCTTTATTGTATCCAGTACAACCCATCCATCGATTGGCATATCTCCCAGCTTGATTTCTGAAAGCTTTGCCTTTTCGAAAAGAAGAACGGCTCCGGTATAACCATACTTATCGAGTCCAGACATCAGCACACTCTTTCGTGAGCCCATTCGTCTGGAATCAATTGACCGATCAAAGCCATTCTTAAGTTTAGCATACATATCTTTCTTATCTAGCATAATGATCCCCCTTTCTCTTTATTTGGTCATCTGATAAATGTCATCTTTTGACCTTAGGATTTATGCTATACACCTTATTATATCACTTTTTTAGACTTTTTCCAATAGAGCAGAAACAGAGCTCTCGCTTGAGCTCTGTTTCTGAAAAGGGGCCTTGATGGATTATGCTCTTGTGCAGATAACATAACCATCGTTTCTGTTGGCCGGATTCTTCACAGTTTCCTGCACTACCCAACCATAAACGATACTTGTGCCTCTCTTAACTTCTTTGAGCTGTGCCTTGGCAAACACCAGAATGTCTCCAAAGTAACCCAAGCTCTCTGCATTGGTGAAGATGCAAGACTTCCGGTCACTCATCAGTCCGCTGTCCTCTCCATTTGTGAAGTTAAGATCTACCAGATTGAAAAATATTTTCTCGCTACGCATAATTAATCCCCCTTTCAAAATATTTGGCCATCTGACAAGAGCTGTCTTTTGACCTTAAAGGAATTATGCTGTACATATTATTATACCATATTTGGCTGTTTTTTTCCACTAAAGAAGGCATCGTCAGTACTATGACGATGCCTTCTTTCTATATTACTACTATTTTTCTTCTGTTAGCTCTTCAACTTCCTCTCGACTTAATCCTGTGAGATCCACTACCATATCAATATCAAAACCTCTATTTAACATTCTTTTGGCTGTTTCTTTATTTCCTTCTATTTTACCTTCTATTTTACCTTCTATTTTACCTTCTGCTCTTCCTTCTTCGAGTCCTCTTTCTTTTGCATTTTTTGCCTCTTCTATTGCTTCATTAGCTTTTTCTTCTAAACTACCTATAATGCTATTATAGTCTATTCGCCATATTTCACGTTGTTCTGCAAGTTTACGTTCTTCTTCATCTTGACTTATTTCTTCGAGTACTTTTCTAGCATTCTCAATCTCTTCGTTCATACAAAACACCTCTCTATGATTTGGATTTCTAATAAACTCAAGCCATTGTCTTAATTTCGTATCACCTTGTTTGTTAATATTAACCTCCAGTTTATTTAGCTCTATTATATGTATTTCAAATTTTGGTGTCAATATAATTGTAGACATTTCGTCTTCACGAATATGCCAACTAGAATGATATCTATCTACATCTTTTAAGACATCTAAATTATAGTCAGCTATTAGAATACTTATCACTTTTCTCGTATTAGAATATTTCTCAGATTCTTTTATATCAGAGCTATATAACTTAGACCAATACCAAAGTATTCTATCTGGCATATCATCATATTTAACAACTTGCATTTCAATATTAAAGATATGATCCTTATTTTCGGCTTTGATATCTAGTATCCCAATTTTATCACTACGAAAATCTCTTATTGTTCTTGCTTGATTTTCCACTTCAATAAAATCATATTTATCTTTCGTAATTGCTTCCAAAAAAGCTTTTGTAATGTTCTCATTTCCTTTGTATCCAAATAATCTACAAAAGACATAATCATTTGTTGGTTTAAGTAATTCCATTTTTTCTGTCATGTGTAATTCTCCTTTTGAAAAGTAGGCTGGCCAGCCTTAGAATAAAACTTTCATGAAATAAAAAAGGAGCACTTATATAAATATAAGTCCCCCTGTTTGAATATTATATTATCATTTCTTTGAAATATCAAATACTTTCGTATACAAAATATCGACAAAAAATTATCTAATAACTTGAGAATGCTCATCTAATAATAACATCTTTACTATCTTTCTCTTTGCTTCTACATATATAATCCAAGCTATACCTACTACACATAGAATAATGCCTATGATGAATAGCTTATGAATTATTTGATTTGCAATTGATATTAATGTATTAGAAAAAGCTCTATTCATTAGAAGTATATTATTTATTGCTACTGTTGTTCCAGAATAAACCTTTAAGAATACTAGAATAGCACCCGTAGCTAGAGCGCTTATTCCAAGTGATGGAGTGCTTATCTCTTTTATTGCTAGTACTAGAATAACAGAAATAATACCACTTACTATCATTACAATTGGAATAATCTTCTTTATTTTTCTATTCTTTTCTGATAGTTGTTTAACAGTATCCTTAGAATATTCAATGTTTCTTTCATATATCTTTACAATATTATCTTCAAACTCATTAATGCTCTTTTGAGTATTCTCATTTACAACATATTTATTATTTGCAATATACTCATTTATGTTCTTATCTAGATTAGCTCTAATCATATTTGAGTGTACCTCAAAGTCTTTACCTTCATATATGTAATCTACCAATCCATCTACATCAAATTGTACATCATATGTATTTACTACATTATCCATTATTGATTCTTCAAATCCAGATTGCATTACATAGTCTTTACATGATTCTACAATAATGTTCTTTACCTCTTCATAATAATTAGAAGCAGCTATTCTTTTCTTAACATTTACTGTACTAAACAAAGTGCAGTTAAGAGTTGTTAAAACTATAGTTGTAAATAGAGATATAACTAGAGCTATAGATAATAAATATGAAAATAATCTTCTTTTCTTTGACATCTAAATCACCTACCCCTTCTAGCTATACTTTCTTTGCATATACAACCCATCTATCGGTCTTATGGCCTATACCATTTACTGGATAGCATGTATATAGCATTAATATTTCTTCATTCTTTTGAACTGGTAACTGATCTACATCGTACATATTAACTATCTTTGTATCATATACTTTGTATTTAAACTCACCATATGTTGTTTGAATCTCAATAACATCATCTATCTTCACTTCTGGTAATCTATAAAGAAATGTTTTTGTATTGTGTCCCATACATATGATTGTTCCACCTTCACCTGGGAAATATGCTCCACTTGATTGACCTACACCATTCTTTAGAATAGATAATTTATCTCCATAGTATAAAGGAAGATTAACACCTATAGAGTCTATTTTGATATTAGCATATCTTGTTCCATACTCTGGATATTCTGTTATTTGCTCTACTTCTTTATCAAACTTTATTTCAGATATTACATTACTATCTGTATTAATTGAAACCATATCGATAACTTCTATTGCCGATTTTATTTGTTTACCAAATATAAGTTTAGTGCCACCGATTAGTCCTAAGACAATAATAGAAGCAACTATTAAATCAATAATAATTGCTTCTACCTTTATCCATTGTGTCGATTCGTTATTAAACATTAGCTCTTAATGTTTTCTTTCTTGCAACTGCTAGTGTAATACCGGCAATAACTACCACACCTGCTACAGCTACATATCCGTAATTTGTAGATCCTGTTTGAACAAGTTTTGGCTCAGTTGTTGTTTTTCCTGTTTTAACTTCAACTCCCCAATATAAAGAATCTACAAACTTACCATTTGCATCATATATATCTAATCTTTCTTCTGAAGCATCATACTTAACTGACATATTTAAAACTGCTGCTGCATCTTTAGCAAATTGTAATAATCTGTGTTTCTTTTCAGTAGTACTTACTTTGTTTGGAGATTTAGCTCCGTCCTCATTCATGTATTTAACAGCTGCTTCGATGTATCCTTTAATTTGTTCAGCTTGTGCATCTGTTATTTCAGTCTTTTTGAAAAAGCTCTCTAATTTAGCTTTATCACTGTTTCTTATAATTAGCTCTGTTCCTGTAAAATTTTTCTTTGTTGTCATGTAGTCATATAAATCTGCCTTTGTGAAAGCAGCTGACTTTGTAGCAAATATTGATAGAGCAACCAATATTGTAGCTATTAAAATTGTAACTCTTTTTAATGTTTTCATTTCAATCATCCTTTCTTCTTTTTGTGTATTCTTTTTTTTAAGACTAGGGTGATTTTACCACCTATAATTTTATAAATCAACTACTCTTTTTAAATTTTTTAATATTTTTTTAAAGCCTTGTAATTATTGATTTTTACGTAAACCTATGGTATAATTGCTCATGTTAATTTCTGGTAAATACCACTGTATTCTAGGTGTGGTCAGGACACCTAAAACACACGAGCTATATCGTGCTGGTTTTCAGAATTAACAAGTAAACAATTCATACTAATGACAAAGGTCGAAGGAGGACCAACACAATGGGAAAGAAAAAGAACACCAAAAAGACTACAGCACTCAAGCCTAAAAAGAAGCCAACCCTGAACGACTACACTCTGGAACAGCTTGTTACAATGCCGCCTGATGCAGTAATTAAGCTCATGCTGAATGACCCCGCTAACAAGGACTTCGCATATCCCTATCGTGTTGTCATGGATGTTTACGCATTCATTGGCAGATATAAGGCTCATCAGGAAAAATGCCTTAAGAACCTTATGGGAGATCTCAGAAGTGCTAATATTATGCAGGGCTCAACGTTCACCTTGGACCGGAGGGCAACAGAAATCATCAAAGCTACGGCTCAGACAGCATCCTTCAAGCAGCTGGATACCTATTATAAACAGGCTGAGGAAATGCTGAAAAAGCTGGATCACGCTCAGGAACTCATGGAAGAAGCATTCAAAGCACGTCCGGATATTGACGATTTTCGAAGAAACGTTCTTCGCAATGTCATTTGGGATGTCAGAATCTATCTGAAGATGCAGTTCAATTTCCTCACGGACGAGGAGGTGGATGGCGATGACTGATAGACTCCCTGATGAAATTCACTATCCGGGTCCTGCTTCTGAATTTATCAAAGCTCTTGCTTATGAAAGCTTTGGTATACTTCTCAAAGAGCGTATCGCTGAGTTCAATGATGATGCTGCAACGAAGGTACTCTCGAAACTCGATGAGTTCGTAGAGCTTATCAAAAAAGCTGATCAGTGCTACAATGAGATCTTGAGTCTAATCGTAGATGATGAACTTAGAATAATCGACCAGATGGGTTATTCGTACAAGAAAACACCGGATGGAACGATTAAGTTCTCCTCTGCGACAGACGTCAGCAATTCCTCTGAAGAGTCAGACAAGGCTCTCTTAACGGAAGCTGACTATTACAAAGTCCTGAATCAATTGTCTGAAGAATTTCATTCCAAAGGAATCCCTGAAAAGTATAAGCCGGCGTACAGTCGTGTGAAAGGAACTTATCAGGAAATGATGAATCTGGAAGGAGATTTCAATACAGCAATAATTCAGGCAAAACCCTATCTACATGATGTTGAAGGCATAATGCTGATTACACAGTATTATTCCAATATGCAACTTCTGCAGTCGCTGTTCAGCATGTTCGGAGCATTCTAACCCCATAGCCACTATATCCCCTTCCCTGACCAAATCAGGATAGTGGTAGCGAAAAGGAGCACACCTTCGGTGTACTCCTTTTTTCTTTTATTTATATATATTTGTTTTTATATTTCTTTATCACTACCAATAACATTTCTTAATGAATGAACAACAAATGCAATAAACATTACAACTGCAATAGCAATAACAAAATAAAGCTCTATATTAGATCCTGTTTGAGGTAATTTTCTAGTAGCAATATTAGCATTAGAAACATACTCTACCTCAGAATCATTTTGCTTAGTTGTAGTAGTTGCTGTAGCAACTTTAGTAACTGGCTTACTTGTTTCTTGTGGTACATCTTTAATACTACTTGTATCAACCTCTAAAGCATCACTATCTCCTGTCTCAACCTTAGTAACTTCAGTTGGCATATCTGGCTCTTTAACAGGCTCATTTACAACTTCAGGCTCCTTTACTGGCTCTGGTGTTACGTCTGGTTGCTCTACTGGTTCTGTTACTGGTTCCTCTGTAGGAGTCTCATTTGGCTCTTCATTAGGTGTTTCAACAGGTGTATCTGTTGGTGTTTCTGTAGGCTCTTCTGTTGGTTCTACTGGCTCTTCATAATGTTTAGGCTCTTCTACCGGCTCTTGCTCTAGCTCTTCTACACTTTCAATATATCTTAGATTATTTTCAATATATATGTCTTCATAAGATACAAAGAAAACATCATCAAAGCTTTGAACTATAAAAGCACCATTTGTTGTTGGTCTACAACTTTCCTTAAAGTTATCTTTACTAAAATCATCATCCCAACCAATTATAACAACTGCTTGATCACCAGCAGCAGTTACTATATCTTTACTTAAACATACTTTACCAATATCGTTTAAACCATCTTTTATTCCGCTTTTAGAGATATATGCTATAACTCCACCATACTCAATTATAGTACGTTTTAAACTTTCTCTACGCTCTTTTAATTCATCAGATGTTGCTACTTTACCATCTGTATTAGTATAGTATGTAACTCCACTTGATGTAGTCTCTTTATATAATGGGAATATAGCTTTTACTTTATAATTAAGCTCTGACTCCATGCTGCTTAATTTAGACATTATTTCATCAGTATATGAATTATATTTACCCATCTTCTTTCCTAGCTTAATATGAGATTCTAATTGAATTAGAGTAGCATTCTTTAAGCTACCTTGTGGTTTGTTATTGTTTTGAGATTCATCTCCAACAATAGTACCAATCTCATCTCTTAAATCATATTTCTCTGGGCTTTTATTTGCATATGATTTATTAATAAAATTAAAAACTAATAGATTTGCAAGAAGTACAACTATAGTAAACATACTTACAATGTTAAATCTTCTTCTAGTAATAATTCTTTTCATTCAACATCCCCCTTTTAGAAAGGTATTATCTCCTTATAATTCGAAAAGGATTATATCACGGTATTGTTCGATTTGTCAATTTGTAATGCTTACCACTACTGGAGTTTCATGTTTTTTATTGCTCTACTACTTTATCAAGTACTTTTGCTAAATACTTAGCAGATACTTCACACTCCTCCAAAGTATTACCAGTTGCACCAAATTCTATAATGGTTGCAGCTTTAGATAGGTTTTGATTGTATCTTGCGTTTCTAACAATAATTGGTTTAAATAGCCCTGGATACATCTCATTACCAATCTTTTGTACCTTAATAGCATACTCTAAATTCTTTCTCCAATTATCATGTGTTAAACCACTACCATCCGTTCCAATTACAAACATAATCTGTGCAGCATATTCATCCCCAATCTTTACCTTTGGAGCATATGTCTCATCACTCATAGCATCTCTATGTAAATCAATTATAATCTCTACATCTTTATTCTTTTGTATTAATGACGATACTGTCTTAAGTGATCTACCATATGAGCCATTATATGCTGGATAATCATGATATGTCTTATCATGAATTACATTATAGCCAAAGCTTTTTAAATATGATTCAAGTACATCTCCAACATGAGCTACACTATGAGATAAATCAGTGGTTCTATAATTACCACTTGCTTCATATTGGCTATTTTCTGTTTGGGTATAACTTTCACAAGTATGAGTATGAAATATAATTATATCCTTACTTGTTATACATACATTACTTGATGATAAATTAAAAGTATCTAAATCATACTTCGATTCATTTTTGATTTTAACGCCCTCTACTTCAAAGTTATATGTTTGCTTGTACGAAGATGGAATAAGCTCTGTAGATTGATTCTCAGGAATATCAGACATATCTGCCACATGCTCTTGATTGTTACTTTCATCTTCTATATTGTTAGTTGGAATTACTTCCTGCTCTTCTGTGTTTTTTTCTTCATTATCATCAACTTCAATTTCTTGCTCTTCTACTTTAGATACATAAGAAAAACCAAGCTCTTTACTAAGTATTTGCTCTGGATATACTCTAGAAAAATCTATATCATTAAAATCACCCAACATTGTTATTTCTTCACTAATATACGAAAGAGCCATCTTAGAATTAAGCTCTATCTTATTTAAATGTTTATTTGAAAACTTAACTATATAAATGATAACTATTAATAATACAACTATAGAAATAATCTTAATCGATTTTCTAACAACATCTCTCGTTGATACAACCGAAATCCTAATCATATATTTCTCCTTTGTAAAATGCTATTAATAATTATATTTTTTAATATAAATTTTTAGAACAAAAAAGATAGAGCCTTCGCTCTATCTTTTTTGTATTAATTAAATAGATTCTATGATTAGTTGAAATTAGATATAATAATACCTCCAATTACAATATTTTTCTCCAATTTCGTTTTTCGTATAGTATTCTAACTACTTTTATCGAATCATCTTTTATTTGATAAAATAATATGTAATTTTTGATACTTCTCTTTCTAATTTTTAATTTTCCGATTAGCTCATCGTCTATTATAGGATATATTCTTGGATTAATCGCTGTCTTTTTCACTTCATTTTCTATTTTGTTAATAAATCTTGCTGCTATAATTGGTTGATGAAGATTATATTTAATATACTGTTTAATTTCAATCAAATCTTGTTTTGAATCATTTGAATATTCAATCAAAAATTTGCCCAAAATATAAACCTTCCTTCTATTAAATTTTTTCTAGTTCCTCATATACTTCCTCTTCAGAAAACACATTTCCGTTTTCTATCGAATCAACTCCTTTTTTTAATTCTCGATATAGTTCATATCTACCTGCTAATAACTCATATAGTTCTATACTCATCACAGCTAAATCTCCTGATCCATTTTTTGTTATATACACTGGTTTCTTTGTACGATGGCATATTTCAGAAATCTCATTATAATTATTTCTGAGATCAGAACTTGGTCTTATAACTGGCATAGCATACACCTCCATTTCTAATGTAACCTGATTATATCAGGTTACAAATATTATATCAATATATCGATATAATATTTATAAAATATTTCAAAAATGTTTGCAAAAAAAATAGAGCCTTCGCTCTATCTTCATATTATTTATATTATTCTTAAAATATCATGATATGTTATATAGATTGATAACATTATCATTAATCCAAAACCTATTAGCTGGATACCAACTTCATATTTTTCTTCTAAAGGTTTCTTACGAATCCATTCGATGATTAAGATAACTATTCTACCTCCATCTAGTGGTGGGAATGGTAATAAATTAGTTACACCAAGAGATAATGATATTAATGTTAATAATGATATGAATGACACGATAGTATCCGTTTTTGTAACGGCTCTAGAAATACCAACTGGACCCATCAGATCACTTTTTCTAACTTTACCAGTAAATAGCTCTCTTAAGTTATCAACTATAGAAAAAGCAAACTCCTTTGTTGTAATTAAGCTATAATATATCTTTGATCCAAATGTATTGTCTGCTTTGCTAAAAGTAACTCCAATCATATAGTTAGTCTTTTTTATTGGAGTAATATCAATAGATATTTCTTTACCAATTCTTCTAACAACTATTGTAATCTTTTCATCATTATAGTGTTCATTAAGTACTTCAGATAATTTATTGTAATCATTCTCTACATTAACACCTGCTACAGAAATAATTGTATCACCAACCTGAACTCCTTGGTCTTCTATACTATTTCCTTCACCTCGTGCAAAACCTTGTATCTTTGTACTGTCTTCAGCTTCCATATATATACCTGTTGTACGGTACTCTTTAGCTGTTGGTATAAGCTTTATTTCTTTACTTTCACCATTTCTATCTATAAGAAGTGTAACTTCATTTCCTTCAGTTTTCTCCATTATCTTAGAAACATTAGATTGAATTCTTACCTTCTTACCATTTATTTTCTTAATAACATCTCCGCTTTGAATTCCATATCTTTCTGCTGCGTATCCAGGAATAGTAGTATCTACCTTAGTAGTAACAAACTCTCCTGTAGTCATTTGTAATATTAAAAATACACATATAGCAAAAATAATATTTACTAGACCACCAGCTGCTACTATCGCAATTCTCTTTGGAACAGAAACCTTACTAAAAGATCTTTCATTATCAGATTTTTCTGTTTCACCTTCCATGCTAACAAAACCACCAAGAGGAATCAGTCTAATTGCATATTTTGTTTCTTTGCCTTTGTGTTTCCAAATAGTTGGACCAAAACCAATAGCAAATTCATTTACTTTTACCTTGCATAATTTAGCAACAGTAAAATGTCCTAATTCATGAATAAAGATTAAAAATCCAAGCAGAATGATTATTTTTATTGCACCAATTAAAAAACCTATCAAAATATATCCTCCCGCGTTATATAAGCATTAATAAGAAAAATGCAAATGGAGCAATAAACATAAAGCTATCAAATCTATCTAGTATTCCTCCATGACCTGGAATTAGATTTCCAAAATCTTTTACTCCAGTATAACGTTTAATACTAGAAGCAGAGAAATCTCCAACTTGACTTACTATACTTAATATAACGGCAATAATGCCAATTATTGCGTAATTAATTGTGTAGTTAAATCCATTGTTTAGAATTGCTGTATATGCAAGTGTTAGAACTAATGCTCCAATAACTCCAGCAACACAACCTTCTATAGATTTATTTGGGCTTATTTGACTGAATTTATGCTTTCCAAATCTTCTTCCAATTATATAAGCAAATACATCTGTACCCCATGCTGAAAAAGCTACATACCAAATATATACTTTACCATTATTCATACCAAATATTCTTGATACAAATGCATAGAATCCAATTACATATAGTATTCCAAACAAAGTAACTGCAGCATCCTTAACAGAGTATTTCATATTGCTTATTATTATATGCAAGAATAGTATAAATATGATTAGTGGTATTAATAGTCCAATTGTATATGCTAAATAGCCACTTGGTATTACATGTAATAAAGGAAGTATTAAACACATCGCGTAGCTAACCCATGCAATTGGTTTAGCTTTTTTAGAAACTTTAAAACACTTCATATACTCATGTAAGCTTATACCTGCAATAATAGCTACTACGAAATCCATAACATATACGTTAGCGAATAAAAATACAACTGCAGCTATTGGAAAACCAACTAACCCTGAAATAATTCTCTTAAAATTCATTATTTATTTTCCTCCGAATTTTCTATTTCTCTTTTGATATACTTTTATAGCCTCATCAATATCTTCTTCATTGAAATCAGGCCAATATTTTTGTACAAAATAAAATTCTGAATACACAAGTTGCCATGGTAAGAAGTTACTTGTTCTAATCTCACCACTTGTTCTAATTAATAAATCTGGATCAGGTTGACCAGCTGTATATAGCTTAGAATCAACTACGTCTTCAGTAATATCATCGGTAGTAATTACTCCATCTTTAACATCCTCTGCAATTTCCTTGATTGCTTTTAATAACTCTGCTCTACCACCATAGTTAAGAGCGATATTAAATGTTAAACCGGTATTATTCTTTGTTCTATCAATTGCATTTTTAATAGATTTTTGTATTCCGCTATCGAGAGCAGATACATCACCTAACACTTTGATTTTCATATTTTCTGTATCAGCTTGCTTAGAAAACTTATCTAGATAAAATTTAAGTAAGCTCATTAAAGCACCAACTTCTTCTTTAGCTCTTTTCCAATTTTCAGTAGAAAAAGCGTATACAGTTAAATGCTTGATACCTATGTTATTACAATATCTTGCAATATTTTCTAATGTTTCTGCACCACGTTTGTGACCATCAGATACGTTTAATCCTCTTTCTCTTGCCCATCTTCTATTGCCATCCATAATTATAGCTATATGCTGTGGTAAGTACGTGTTTTCGTCCATATAAAGTCCCCTTTATTACTTATTTCTATTTTTAATATATAATGCTAGTTCTACTAAGAATTCGCTATTCTTATTGTAGTTCTTGATAATATTAATTGCTTCATCAATAATTTCATCTAGCATCTTCGTAGCAGTTTCTAATCCATATTTTGTAACATATGTACACTTGCCTCTTTCCCTATCGTTTCCAACAGGTTTACCAAGCTCTTCAGCATTTCCAATCTCTGATAAAATATCATCCTTAATTTGGAAAGCAAGACCAATCTTCTCTGCATACTTCTCAAGTTCAGATATCTCATCTTTAGAAGCAGCAGCAAGTATAGCACCAATCTTAACAGGAGCTTTTATTAGAGCCCCAGTTTTATTTTCATGCATATACTCTAAATAATCACTAGAGATTTCTTTACCTTCAAATTCAGTATCAACATACTCTCCAGCAATCATTCTATCAATACCATATGATAACTCATATAGTGCTTCAATCTTTCTTGCTCTCTCATCAACATTAGAAGTATTTCCTATATCATCGATAAGAATTTTATATGCACCATTTAATAATGAATCACCAGCAAGTATAGCTGTTGCTTCATTATATTTCTTATGGTTAGTTAACTTACCTCTACGATAATCATCATTATCAATTCCAGGTAAATCATCATGAATTAAAGAAAATGTATGCACCATCTCCAATGCAATTGCATATTTGAAACATTTTTCATAATCCTCTTTAAATAAAGAATATGTTGCAATCATTAGAATTGGTCTAAGACGTTTCCCTCCAGCAAGTAAACTATATCCTTTTGCTTCGTTAAGTACGCTTTCTGGGCACTCCTTAGTTTCAATATATTTTTGTAATTCACTATTGATTATATCAATATATTTACTTAGCTCTTCTTTGAAGTTCATATGATTCCTCCTACTACTGTGATTATACGCTCATTACTTCTTTTTCTTTGTTAGCTAATAATGTATCTACTTCATTAACATATTTATCTGTGATTTTTTGTATTTCATCTTCTGCAACTTTTAATTCATCCTCAGTAATAACTGAATCTTTTTGTTGTTGTTTAACATCATCCATAGCATCTCTTCTTATTGATCTAATAGCAACTTTAGAATCTTCAGCTATTTTCTTGATATCTTTAACAATTTCTTTTCTTCTTTCTTCGTTAAGCTCTGGGAAACTTAATCTAATAACTTTACCGTCATTATTAGGGTTAATACCAATATCTGCTTTAAGTATTTCTTTTTCAATTTCTTTAAGAACACTTGCATCCCATGGTTGAATAACTATTAATCTAGCCTCTGGAACTGAAATACCAGCAACTTGTGATATAGGAGTTGGAACTCCATAGTAATCAATTTTAATCTTATTTAATATAGCTGGGTTAGCACGTCCTGCTCTAATTTCAGCTAAATTATTTTCAAATACATTTAATGTTTTTTCCATTTTTTCTTTCATATCATCAAAATTCATAATAAAACCTACCTTATCTTTATTTATCTTAATTATTTATTAGAACAATATATCTCCTGATATACTGCTCTATTTATACTTTAGTCAGAAACAATTGTACCAACATTCTCACCTTTAACGGCTCTAATCATGTTCTCTGGATTATCCATAGCGAACACAACTAGTGGAATATTGTTTTCTCTACATAATGAAATAGCAGTTGCATCCATTACTTTAAGATCTTTATTTAATACATCCATATATGAAATCTTATCATACTTAACAGCTGTTGGATCAACCTTTGGATCAGCTGAGTATACACCATCAATAGTTTTAGCTACTAATATAACTTCAGCATTTACTTCGGCTGCTCTTAAAGCTGCACCAGTATCTGTTGTAAAGTGTGTATTACCTGTACCACAAGCAAAGATAACTACTCTACCTTTTCCTAAATGTTTAGTTGCTTTTCTTAATATGTATGGTTCAGCTATTTCTCTCATCTCGATAGCTGTTTGAACTCTTGTATGAACTCCTTTAGCTTCTAATGCATCTTGTAATGCTAAAGCGTTAATTGTTGTTGCAAGCATTCCCATATGATCTGATGTTGTCTTCTCCATGTTGTATCCATATTTACCTCTCCAGAAGTTTCCACCACCAACTACGACAGCTACTTCAACTCCTAGGTCAACCATCTCTTTGATTTGTCTTGTAATATCCTCAACTACATCTGCAGATATTCCTCTTTTTTCTTCTCCAGCTAATGCTTCTCCACTTAATTTTAATAATACTCTCTTATACTTAATTTCTGACATAAGTTAAACACTCCTTTTTTTATTCATATGAGGCCATTTTATCATAGATATTATAAAATTTGCACCCTTTTTTTAAAAATAAATAAAAAAAAGATAAATTTTAGCGCACGCTAAAACTTATCTTTGTTATTTTCATTAAATTATTTTAATTTTATGCTTTGTTTTCTATAGAAAACTATAGCTCCACTTACAACAACTAATATAGCAGCACCGAATATTATTTCAACATTTGAACCTGTAGCAGGCATTTTTGTATTTGATGAACTTGATGTGCTTGTTGTCTTTGTTGTGTTTGTTGTTGTAGTTTTCTTTTTAGCAGCTTCTTCCTCTGCTTTTTTCTTTGCAGCAGCTTCCTCTTCAGCCTTTTTCTTTGCAGCTGCATCATCTTGTGTTGAAGTATCTGTTCCATTTGGTATATTTGTGAAATCGATATTGTTTAAATCAACTCCCTCAGCTGCAAATGATCTAACTGCAACTACAAATATAAATAATATGCTAATAATAGCAACCTTTAACATTAATCTAACATTTTTCTTCATCTTTTTGTATCTCCTTCTTTAATCTTTCGTTTTATAATTCAATTTTATATTTAAATTTTTTAATAGTCAACATTTTATAGTAAATTTTTTTATGTATTTTTTAACAATTCGACAACTTCGTCAACGCTCTTTTGAGGAGTAGATGCTCCAGCCATTATACCAACTTTATCTACGCCGTTTAACTCAGATAAATCTATCTCTGATTTATCCTCTATACAAATAACTTTACTACAATTCTCGTAAGATATTTCGTAAAGTTTTTTTGTATTAGAGCTATTCTTTCCTCCAATAATAATCATGTAATCAACTAACTTTGACATTTCAGCTGTCTCTTCTTGTCTTATTCTCGTTGCATTACAAATTGTATTAATAACTTCAAGATTAATTGTGTCATCAATCTTAGATTTGATATTCTCAATATATTTATCAAACTTTTCCATACTAAATGTTGTTTGAACAACAACTAGTAAATTCTTTTTACCTGAAGATATAAGATTTTTAACTGCATCATCAATATCTTCTTCTTGTTCGATTGTATGAGAGTTTACCCCACAGAAACTTGCTGTTCCTAATGTCTCTGGATGAACTTTATTTCCTACTAGAAAAATAAAATAATCTTTATCAGCATACTCTGAAACAATCTTATGAATTTTTAGAACCTTTGGACAAGTTAAATCTACAAGCTCTATTCCCTTTTCTTTTGCTTCTTCATAAATAGCTTTTGGAACACCATGAGCTCTGATAATAGTCTTGCACTTATCAGTATTTTCAGATAAGTCTTTAATGAATATCATTCCATTATCTTCAAGCTCTTTTACAACTTTACTATTATGTACTATCTCTCCTAAACAACAAACCTTCTCATTGCTTTCTAGCTCTTTAGTTGCATTGTCAACTGCATTTTTTACACCATAGCAAAAACCAGCAGTTTTACCAACCATTATCTCCATTTTAACTCTCCTTTAATTATTCTTATATGTTTATTGTTATAAAATTAGTTAAAGAATCAATATCAAGTGACTCACCTGCTGCAGCAAGTATAGCAATTAATACAATTCCCATTATTACTGATAGTATTAGTGCTATTAAGAACATGCAAAAATAAGAACGTGCAAAGTTTCTTCTATTGATGTTTGAATCACTAAAAGAAAATATTACTAGTAATATAAATCCTATAAGTGGGATAGAAAATAAAATTTGATATCCTACATATCCCCATGCAGATATTGGTTTTAAATTTTGTGGTACAGTGTTTGTTGTGTTTTGGTCCATAATAAATCCTCCTTTAAATTTAAATATAAAAACAAAACAAGTAAACAAAACTTATGTGATTTATTTACTTGTCCTATTAAACGTATATTATAACTCAGTAGTTGTTTCTCCTGAAGTTGTATCTATTGTGTCTTCTGCTACATTATTTGCTACATTTGATGATGCACCGAATGTAAATACCTTTCTAGCAGATTTAGCTTCTTTTTCTTCAAACTTCTTATAGAATTCTTCCTTAGTTGCATTTAAACATTCTTGCATTGCTGTGAACATTTCTTCTAAGTCTTGTTTTGTAAAATCATAAGCAGTACTTCTTGACATTGGCTCTAATATTTGAATGTCATGCATTACATTATTAACTCTTTTTCCTGCGTATTCAATAAATTTTTGTCTTTTCTCTTCGTTTACTTCCATTGTTTTCTCTCCTTTTTACGTTTTCCTGCTCTAGCTTATCTTTTGCTATGCGAAAATATAATATCATATTCTACAAAAAAAGGGCAACTTTTTTTGTAAAAAAATGCCCTTTTTTATCAACTAAAATTTATTATTTTTTATTAACAATCATAGAAATATGTAGCCTCTAAATCTGCTTCATGCATTAATAATGCAAATGGATATTTTTTATAAGCTGCTCCAATTGTATTATATAATTCTTTTGGCTCTGTATATCCCATGTGCCAACGAATAGCATATTTTTCTTCTGGGGTTAGCTTAATATATTCAGTAAGCATCATTACAGACTTTTCTCCATGACCATATGGTATTTGATCATCTACTGTATAGTATGGAACTTTCTCCCATTCTCCTAAGCTATTCTTAGCATTTCTATAATCTACTTTATAGAAATTAACCTTACATATGTCGTGTAGTAATGGAACTAATATTACAGCATCATCAGATACTTTCAAATCAATAACATTGTGCTCTACCTTGTGTTTTAATATTTCATATACTTTCATACTATGCTCTAATAAACCACCTTCATATGAACCATGAAATTTAGTGCTAGCTGGAGCAGAAAAAAAGTCTGTCTTTTCTTCCATGAATTTAATAAGATCTTCAATACCTTCTCTATTCGTGCTTTTTAATAGCTTTATAAATTCTTTTTTTAATTCTTCTTTCATTTTATCCTCCTGTATACTTGAATAAGATTTAATTTATTCTTTTACTACTTAATTACATTCTATCTGGAATAGATATAGCTAAAACATCTAGTAATAATTTATTAACTTCGTATACTAAGTTAGTTAAGAATAACCAAGTTTGTTTTTTAGCTTCATCTTCTTCAGTTAAAATTCTGTTTTCACCGTAGAACTTATTGAATAAGCTGTCGATTTCATAGATATATTCTGTTATATCACTTAATGTCATATTTCTATATGCCTTATCAATTCTAATAGGCATCTCTAATACTTTAGTGATAAGCTCTTTTTCTGTCTCTGAATAAATGTCATGCATTACATATTCTGATTCTCCAGCTTTAGTAAGTAATGATTTCATACGTACTGCAGAATATAAAATATAAGGTCCAGTTTTTCCTTCTAAGCTACAGAATTTATCTAAGTCAAATATATAATCCTTTTCTACATTTGGAATAAGATCTGCATACTTTAATGCCGCTACAGCAACTTTATCTGATACATCCTTTTGCTCTTCAGTAGACATTGCTTCATTATCCTTTACATACTTAGATGTTTCTTCTTTAATCTCATTTAGTAAAGATTCAAGTTTCATAACTCCACCATCTCTTGTCTTAAATGGCTTACCATCTTTACCATTCATTGTTCCAACACCAATAAACTTAAATGAAAAGTCTTTATCAACTAATCCAGATTTATAAGCTGTTCTAAATACTTGCTCAAAGTACATACCTTGTCTAAAGTCAACAATATATACCATTTCATCTGGATTAAATCTCTTCATTCTCGATAAAATCGTAGCAAGCTCTCTTGTTGCATATAAAGTTGTTCCATCTGTTTTAATAACAACTAGTGGTGGCATCTCTCCTTTATCTGTATCTTCTTTAACTTCACAGATAAGAGCTCCTTCACTTTCAACTAAACATCCTGCTTTTCTTAATATATCAAGCATCTCTTCAATATATGGATAAGAATCTGTTTCTCCTTCCCATAAATCAAAGTTAGCATTTAATGCTGTATATGTTTCTTTAATATTTGCTACAGAGATTTCACGAATCATATTCCATAATTTAACATATGGTTCATATCCATTATCAAGCTCAGCTGTTATTCTACGAACTTCTTCCATAATAGCATCATCTTCTTTAGCCTTTGTACTAGCTAATGGATAGATACGCTCTAAATCTTCATTCTTAATTGGAATTTCAGTAGGATATTCTCCCTTATAATTCTTATCAAAGAAAACCCAGTCTGGATGTTCCTCACGAAGTTGATAGATAACCATACCAGATTGTCTACCAATATCTCCTAAGTGAACGTCAGACATAACCTCATTACCAACAAGCTTAGTTAATCTCTTTAAAGCTTCACCAATATTAGCTGTTCTTAAATGTCCAACATGAAGAGCTTTTGCTACGTTAGCTCCACCATAATCAAAGAATACTTTTTTAGATGGATATTTCTTTACATTCTCAGTCATGTCTTTTGCAATCTCTGATAAATATTCTTTTAAATATTCAGTTGTATAAGAGATATTAATAAATCCAGGACCAGCTATATTGATATTCTCAAATATATCATATTCATTAAGTCCAGCAACAATTTGCTCAGCAACTTCTCTTGGATTTTTACCTGCTCTCTTAGCCATTCCCATTGCTCCGTTGTATTGGAATTGACCAAATTCTGGTTTGCTAGAAACACTTAAAACAATATTATCTTCTGATAAATTATTCTTTTCTAATACTTCTTTAAGTATTTCTTCTGTCTTAGAAATAAGATTCATAATTACTCCTCCTTAAAATTTTAACAATCAAAAAACGCACTTCTAGATTGCTCTAGAGGTGCGCTTGTATGCATGGTACCACTCTAGTTGGTTATAGCTATTATTCAACTATTAACCCAACTCGAACCTGTAACGTAGGTATACGGATTGTAATACTTAATTTCCTACAATCACTCATAAGCTCTAATAAGTTAATAATTATTGCTAGACTCACACCATCTTCTAGCTCGCTTTAATAATTTTTCTTTAACTTACCTTCTTAATCAACGATTTATATCTAATTTATGTTAGTTATTATATATGATTATTAACGTAAAGTCAATATTTACATGCATTTTATGTTTTATTCTTTATATGTATAGATTTTATCTCCATTTGCATTGTAGTACTCACGTGTTGAACCAGTTCCATAAGTCATTATATATCCCTCTTCAACATATGCTGAACGTGCTGTACTAAAATCTAGCTCCTTCATAGATAAATCATTCATATTTATAACGATAAACTTCTTATCATTTGTTAAAACAACTGTGTTATCGTTTAATAATTTTGCTTCTTTTCCTAAATCAAAATCAGCAGGTTTTTCTATTGATTTACCTTCTTGATTTTCAATTATTATCTTATCAGCTGTCTTAATAATGTCTAGATTATATACACTTATATATCCTTTGATATTTTCCATGTATTGTGTTCCATCTTGTTTATATAAAGTTGTTCCTGAAGCAACATATTTGTTACCTACAGCACTTACTGCCTTATCTTCAAATAAAACAGATCCATCAGATTTTATTGTCTTATACTTTCTTTTTACTTCTTCAATAACATATGAAGTTGTCTTTCCTGTTATTGAGTTTGTATATTGTTTTTGAGATAAAGATCCTGTTGTTTTATATACATCTTTACCATATTTATCAATTGCTGTCTCTTCATTAGTTGTATAGTTTTTGTAAATAGTATAATCCTCAGTTAATGAACCATTCCAATATGATATATATTCTTTGTCAGTTAAGTTTAATTTTTTAGAAACTTTTCCATCTTCTCCAAACCAGTAATATGTTACTATATTGTCTCCTTGGTCTGCACCATAAGTTCCTCTAGCATATGATTTAATTACTGCATAATTACCTTTTATATCAATATCGATAGCATGATCATTATTATCAGTAATTGTATTAAACTCTTCACCAGTCTTTAGGTTTATAACACCTATTGATGTTGCATTCTTTCTTGCAACTAATAGTGGAACTCCACTTCTTGTAATTCCGCCATTAGCTGTATATCCAGAAAAACTACTATCTACTGGTCCCCTATATACTCTTTTTCCATCTTTGTCATATACGTTTAATGCATCTCCACTAAATTCACTCGCATATTCAGTTACATATATATAACCATCAAGATCAGCTACTCCAAATGATGAGAATAATTCACTATGTTCAGGTTTAATTATTTCTTCACCTTTTGCATTAACAATACTAGATTTTCCATCTTTTCTAACTTCGTATAAAGTTGCTTCTTTAGTTGATTCTACTATTTTAATTGATTCAGCTTCATATATTTTATTACCATTAAAATCAATTATAGCGTATCCATCATCATTTTTAACTAATAGGCTATTGTTATAAATAGTTGTTCCTTCGTTCATACTTATTGCATTTTTTCCAAGTGAATCCTTTTTTATCTTTCTTACATTGGCATTAGTATCAATAAATACATAATCTTTATCTGTTGTAGCAACATATGTCATTGTATCAGTTTGAGCTGCTTTTGCAGAATCTTCATTTTTCTTGTTACCATTTCCGATAAACTTAAATACAATAAGAACTGCAAATAATGCTATTAATAATATTGCAATAATAGCAATTAATATTGCTTTTGCTTTTCCATTTTCATTTTTCATTGGTATACCTCCCTAAAATAAATCTAGAAAAAGTTTATCAAAAAAACTTTTTTTAGTCAAATAAAAATATTTAATTATTTTAGTATTCGTTTACTCCTTATCTTCGCCGTAAATAGTGCCTTGAGAGTCTTTTTGTAAATTGTAACCATATTCAAAAATATAAGCAATACTGTATAAGAATAAGATATTTACTAAACTGAATCCCATGTTGATAGAAATATCTGTTCCAGTAAGTATTCCTGCAAATACTTCAGCAATTGCAGCTACAATTGTAACAGCAATCATTAAGTATGTCATTGTTTTCATATAATGAACATTTTCTAATGTAAATGGTGTATCACCATCATGAATATTTTTAAATAATTTTTCAAGATTTGATAAAGCATTAGCTGTTAATATCATTGTAGCTACCATTGCAATACCTGAACATATTACTAACGCAATTGTTTTTCCTTTAGAATGTTTTGTAACAATACCTACTATTTTCTTTACATCTTTTGATTCTTCTTCTGTTAATTCTTTAGCAACTAATTGATCATTTTCATCTAATCCTGTAACTACTATTGTGCCATCATCACGCTCTACATATTCAGCTACATCAGTTGCGCTTGAGTTAATAGTAATATGTTTACTACTTTCAATATTTAGCTTAGCTAATATTATTGTAGAAATAATAACACCTGCAATAACACATCCAGCAACTATTCTGGCTCCAATCTTTCCGATTTTAGCAAGAATATAAATTATCTTACTAAGAACCTTTAATTTCTTTTGTTTGCTCTTTTCTAATTTTACAACACTCATTTTAATACTTTCATCTAATGAATCTATGTCTTGCATATCCTCATGTACCAAATCATTTAATTTACAATGGAATATTGTACAAAGCTTTAACATATTATCCATTTCTGGATAGCTTTCTCCATTCTCCCATTTTGATACACTCTGTCTAGATACGCCTACCTCTTCTGCCAATTTTTCTTGGCTCATTTTTGCATTTTTTCTTAAACTATATAAGTTTTCTCCAAATTTCATCAGATTACTCCTCCTTCATTTTCAATTGTAGTTTCTTTTGCTCGAAAAAACTATCAATTATCGGTTGCACTTTGCTAAAAATGATAATTGCAACCGTAACTTTACATTTTTGCTTTCCTACTATTTACAAAGCTTTCACGTATTTTTCATTTATTTTGTATTTTATTGTTAGTTTATTTTTTAATATTAATTTAATTATTAATGTTATTTATAATTTCTTTACTAGATAATTATAAATTTTGAATCAAAAATAGTAAAGAAAAAAATATGTATTAAAACATACTTTTTTTCTAATTGTTCTTCTTGCAAAAAAGTCCCCCTCCAACTCTTATTTCAAAGTTAAAGGGGGTTACGTCAAATTATCTGGAAATTCTTTTCCGGGAACATTTTCTTCAGGTCTTTTTTTAAGGCCTTCTTTTGCTCATCTGATGTCCTTCTTCCTGCCGGTATACGTATGTTATTTCTGTCCACAAAATCAATTTCAAAATACTGAACTGTAAAACCATAGTTCTCTTTCATGAATTCGTTGAACTTTTCTCCGTAATTTTGCTCTTTATATAAATTGACATAAATTGCTTCTTGTGGTACAATATTTTTATGCTTAAATATACATATAGCATATTTCCAGAGCTGTTTTATAACGCTAGGCTTTGGAATGGTTGGTACGCCAAAAGTACCACAAGGTTCAACAAAACGTGGAAGTTGGAGCTTTTCTTCAACCGCAATTGCACTGACGCGTTACTAAGTGTACTACTTCCCTCACGGAGGCAGTTATGAAATATTCTCATTTTGTTAGAAACCTAAAGCAAAAGCTCTCAAAAATTGATTTACATACAGCATTTAAGATCACCTTTTTATCCATGATGGTTGTTATTGCAATAACTGTCATATGTTTCTTTAAGAATTTGGCTAATCATCGTTTTTTAATGTGTGTGTTTAATATTGTAACATTTGCTGTTATTTCATACCACACTACACTGATATATCGTGCCATTCAAAAGAAACAATATGATAAAAAGTTACTCATAAAGCTATGTATCGATTTCTCATCTTTAGTTGCATATTTGCTTTGTCCGCTGTATATCATTATGGCGGTTATGCACAATCAGATTGATTTTATCTTTCCGATTGGATTATGTGCTATGATGTTACATTTTCTTGTACTACCCACTGCACGCAGTTGGATCAAGAAAGTTTGAGAGCAAAATTCCCGGCAGCCAAAACTGCCGGGTTCTTTTTTATAATTCTTTATTTATTACATGTTTTGGGAAATTTCCATCTTTTAATACTTCCTTCATGATAACAGGTCTAATTTCATACTTATCTAAATCCTTGATATCTATCCATTCATATTGAACATTCTTTTCCGCTTCTTCAATATTTAGTATTGTATCAACTATCTTTTTGTCATCATCATTAATAAACTCTGCTTTATGTACAAACATAATCTCATGAAAAGACTTACCTTTATGTTCAAAGAAATTCTCTACAGTAGCTATATAACCTGTAAGCTCTATTTCTTTTCCAAGCTCTTCAAGTATTTCTCTTTTTATTGTATCATCTGAACTTTCTGTTATTTGAACTCTACCACCTATCAAAGCATAATGTGATTCTGTTACATTCTTATGGAAAAGAATCTTTCCATTATGATTAATAATTGCAGCAGCTCTACAGTTAAGTACTCCCTCATCTAAATATATTGTTAAATCTTCCATTTCCTCCTCCTACTAATCCTTCATAATTTCATCCCATTCTTTCCCATTTAGATATACCTTATATTCTAGATTTAATCTATTGGCAAATGACTTAATAGCATTAGCTACTTTTCTCATAAAGTAAAATTCTTCAAGCTCTTTTTTATCTAACTTGTCATTACTTTTGAATTGTACTTTTAGAGTATTATCTTCAATAGCTGTACTTATATTTTCTATATTGCCATATTGTCTATTACCTGGTACTTCTAATCCTCTTTTTGTTGGTCTAGTATATTTTATATCTAACTTATCAGCTAATATAAGTGCAAGTTGCATCATATTATCAGAATCAAAACCATCACTATGATTTCTTATTGCTTCAAGTACTTGCTCCTTGTGTTTTAACTCAATGCCATTTTCATCAAAATAATTCCTAGCGTATATATAGCTTCTTCTTGCATGATCCGGTTTACCTTGAATAGCTCCTACATCATGCATAATAGCTGCTATCTTTGCTTCCTCTATAAATTCTTCATCAAACCCAAGCATTCTTAAAACTTCTTCTACGATATCTTTTACATTTACTACATGATTAAAGTTATGATGTCCCCATGCTTCATGGTTATTCTCCTCTAATTCATCTATTCTTTTGTATATATCCCTTATTCTTTTATCTTCGTATATAAAGTTATAAACAGCACTTGCTGAATTCATCTTTAATCCTCCTAAATAAAAATTCTTTTTGGATTTATTGGGTGTAGATGTTATATACTTTTCTATAATTTCATCTTTTTATTAAACTCCATTTGGAACCATTTATTTAGCTGTCTTCTATTCTTAAAAATAAGAACTTTATCTTCATTTATTTTACTTAACTTATCCATTATTTTAGGACGTTTCTCTTTTCTAAATCCTATAACCATCTTTAAAAACTCTAAATTGATTTGCTCTTTACATCCTGGTATATCAAGCTTTTCTTTGCCATGATTTTTTAAAAATCTTAGTATTGCACTCCATAAACGAGCTATTGTTGAGTAATCAAGAAATATAACTAAATCTGCTCTTTTTGCTCTCTCTTCCAAAGTTGATAGATATGTACCATCTGTAATCCATTCAGTGCCATCTATTATCTTATAGATAATTCTATCTCTTTCTTCTTTATCTCGTACTTTCCAGTTCTCTAAATGATGAATACCATCTATATGAGTAACCGGAATACCTAGCTCACTACTTAGATTATTTGAAAGAGTTGTCTTACCTGAGCCACTACCACCAATAATGCAAATCTTCTTTATATTATCCATATGCTTATTCTCCTACTATATATTTTTATTTCATCAGCTCTGTTAATTCGCCGTCATAAAATACATCAAGCTTACTCATTGCTCTTGTAATTGTAACATATAAAAGCTTAATATCTAAAGATGTATTTGTATACTTATTACTATTTGCATTTGAAATAATTACACAGTCAAATTCAAGACCCTTTGCCAAATACGATGGAACAATAGATATTCCTGCATTATATTCGGAGTCTTTTCCTTTAATCAGTTTTACATCATTTCTTATTCTGCTAAGCTTCTTTTCAAGCTCTTCACATTCTTTCATATCTTTAGCAATAATAGCTATTGATTTATATCCATCTGATAGATGCTTATCTATTCTATTATTAATTTCAGATATTATACCGTTTTCATCTATCTCTTTAACATATATGGAATTCTTTCTATCTATAACTGGATCACCAAGAACAATATATTCCTTCTCGTATTCTGGTAATTTATTAATAACATTATTTGCTATATCCATTATCTCTTTTGTCGTTCTATATGTCTTACTTAATGTAGTATATGTTGTTTTAATATCTTTAAACTCTGTATCAATAAATCTCTTCCAGTTTTCAATACCACGATAGTAGTGAACACCTTGAGCAATATCTCCGAGTATTGTCATTGAATTACTATTTAAAATATTTTTTAAAACATCAAATTGGAATTCACCATAATCTTGTGCCTCATCAATTACAACATGCTTTACCTTGCATTTTTCTTTTATCCCAAATATCTTTATTTGGATGTACATAAGTGGTGCTAAATCCTCAAATGATATTTCATTCTTTGATAGATTTCTACTTGTATTATTCTTTAAATATTCGAGTACCGGTGTATCACTACATAAATAATTATCAATAAAATCTTTGTAGTATTTTATACAATCCTTATTATCTATCTTATTAAGATACTGCTGTACTATTTTCTTTGGACTTCTCTCTAATAACTTAATTACTTTATCGTACTCGTCGTATAGATCTGTTCTCTCTTTACCAGTTAGACCAGTAATTCGTCTTGTTCTTTCCGTTTTTAGCTCTTCTAAAATCTTCTCCGATTTTTTATTTAGCTCTGAAACCATATTCTTCTCAAGCTCATTTATTCTATTTGTAAAGTTGTACATCTTATATGTATGCTTAAATAAATAATCTATGTCTGATTGTTTCATAATTAAATGATTCATAAAGTAAAAGTCTTCTTTTGGAATATAGTTTTCTTCGATATCATTAAGATACCCATCCAATATCTCTTTAAACTTAAGAGATGACTTAAATTTGGCTTCCTGAATCATTATATCGGTATTACCCTTATTTATCTCATCAAAGTCTTTATTAACGATTATAACAAGCTTTTCATTGCTATCTGATATCTTAAGCTTCTTACCAATAACATCATAAGCAAAATCTTCAAATGTACATTGCTTAACATCATCAACTCCTAAATCCGGTAATATGTTTGATATGTAGTTTAAGAAGAATCTTGTTGGTGCGATTATCATAAATTCTTCTGGTTTAAATTGCTTTTCATAGTTATATATCAAGTATGCAATTCTATGAAGTGCTATTGTTGTCTTACCAGAACCTGCAACTCCTTGCACAATTAAAGGTTTATCAAGACCTGCTCTTATAATCTTGTTTTGTTCATCTTGAATTGTTGCAACGATATTCTTAAGTCTATCATCTGCTTTTTCTTCAAGTGCATTATCAAGTAGTTCATCGTTTCCTGTAACATTTATATCCACGTATTTTAGCAGCTTTTGTTTCTCAATCATGTACTGCCTTTTTAAGCTGATTTCGCCTTCTATTTGTTCACCTAGACACTCGTATGATGCATGTCCCAGCTTTCCTTCATAATAAAGGTTAGCTATTGGAGCTCTCCAATCTACTATAATTGGATATGCTGTCTTGCTATCTAAAAGTGAAATCTTTCCAATATAGAAAGCTTCTAAATCTTTTGATTTTTCTTTAAAATCCATTCTTGCAAAATATGGTTTATCTTTAATCTTTTTAATGTCATCCAGCTTCTTAACCTGCATAGCCATCACATTTGCCTCTGCCATATTTTCTGCTTTGAAACTTAAACTTCTTTCAGCAATATAAGTTTCAATTTCTTTTTCTTGAACGTCCATCTTCTTTAGTATTTCTTGTAGTTTCTGTCGCTCTTTTTCTAGAATTTCTTCGTCCATTTTAAAATTTCCCCCTAATTATTAAATAAGAATTCTTTTTCCAATTCCTCCTTCCTAAACAAATTGACCAATCTCCATTAGTCTCGCTTCAATTTTTAGGTACGTTAATTACTACATAATTAGTTCGTTTAATTCTTTTATAAAAATCTAAAGACGCAAAAAAACCAAGTATTTAATACTTGGCGTTTATATGATTCTTGTTTCAATATTTGTCAGTTAAGTCAATTATTATGCAATACTTTTAATGAAGACTTATGATAAACAAATCATATAAATCACTATAAAAGTAGAGTTTGACTACTGTGTTCGGAATGTTTACAGGTATCCCTCTAAATTCGTAAGACCTATTTTAAGGCTAAAAATACGATTTGTCAAGGGTAAAACAAAAAAAATTGGTTATAGTACCATAAATAAAAAAACGGGGAGCTTTGCATACGCATTGCTCCCCTTTGCGGAATTAGTTCTCACGATACACTATTATTGCGCCATTCAGATCCGACTGCGTATCATTGATTGTTCCGACCTTGTATCCCTTTTCGTTCTTGAGATACTTCATCATTATCGGTGTGAGAAACTCAACCATACGATGCGGACATCTACTGGAATTAAAGTTGGGCTCAACAATGTTGGACACTTTTCCGCTGTAAATACAGTCAAAATCCCAACCGGTGTGCGCGCCCATGCAGGCAGTCTCGATGACCGTAAAACCGATTACATCAGCTCCTGCGACCTTGCATGCCAGGTCCTGATCGTTGGTCGTCTGGCGATCCAGCTCATCAAGGAACTTGTCGATGATTGTATCAATAATACACTCATCATTACCAAGTGCACTCGAAATGCAGCTGTACATAATATCGCCAAATGCTTTTTCCTTCTTCATCATCATTCATTCTCCTCTCAAATGGTTGAAGGTTCCGCTTTCCTACGCTAATGCTCCTTGGCATTAGCTCAACATTTATTATATCACTTTAAGTAATATTATGTCAATTTAGGTTGTTCTCTTATCTATAAAGTCTTCCACTTATCTGTAAAATTCCTTAAAGCTTCTATATCTGTTTCCATTTTTATTCTATCCGCTTCTGCTATTGCTTTCCTATAATCATCTTCTGTTATTTGATTAGTCTTATATGCTTCCTCTAGCTCATCTTGATCAAGTACTATTGAACTACCATCCGGCATAAATACAATATCCAAATATAAATCATCCTCATATGGTGAATTTGTTTTAGCATCTTTACCAATCTTTCTTGCTACATCAAAATACCATTCGACAATCTGTTTATTCTCATCATACATAGCAGTTAATCTATTATTAGCTTTATAGTCATAAAACTCTATCCACGTGTATCCTGATGCTAAAAAAGGCTTACCTGATGGAAGTAAAGCTTCTTTTTCTACTTCATTAAACTTATATATCCATATGTCACCCATAAAGCCATAAATAATATCTGATACCCATTCCATAACCCTAATATCTACATTGCCATTTTTACCATACATCTTAGTATCTTCTGTAGATTTCTTTCTGTAGCTATAAGAATACTTTCTTACTTCTTTTCCATTTTCACTATCAATTAAAGTATCTTCAAAATCAAATCCGCAGCTTTCTATTGTTTTAATGGATCCTATATTCTCTGTATATGCAGCTATATATATAACCTTAATTCCTCTTTCTTTTGCTTTTTCCATAGCAAGTTTGAGAGTTTGAGTTGCATATCCTTTTCTTCTTTCACTAGGTCTTATACCGTATCCAATATGCCCCCATAAATTACCGCTCTCACCTACTATTTGATGTCTTATATTTGTAGCACCAATTAATTGATCGCTTTCTCTATCATATACCCAATATGTGGAAGAAGTTGAATACTCTTCTGGTGGATTTACCTCTACATCTTCTATATATCTTAGTGTTTCATCAAACTTTTCTTCATCTTCATATTCCAGACTAAGCGGCCAAGGAGCAATCTTGCCTCCTTCTTTATGCCACTCATCCATCATATCTTTATACTGTTTATATAATTCTTTGCTTGGTTTAATAAGCTCAATCATATAATCCTCCTTGCTAAATGTTTTTATTACGTATATATTCTCCTTCGAATTCATTTTCTAACATGTCCATAAAAATAACGTCGTAGTATTTACCATTTAAGAAGTAATTCTCTCTTAATCTACCAGCTTCTTTAAATCCAACTTTTTTATAGCAAGCAACTGCTCTTTCGTTAAATGACATTACTGCAAGCATTATTGAATGTAAATTTAAATAATTAAATCCATAATCTAATAATAACTTTAATGCTTCTGCACCATACCCTTTACCTCTATTTTCCTCTGAACCAATAAAGATTCCAACCTCTGCAGTTCTATCTTGTCTTGCGATCTTTGGGAATCCACAGTTACCAATTAATTTATCTGTTTCTTTATCTATAATAGCAAATTGTAAGTCACAATTTTCTAATGTCTTTTGTATCCATGCCCTTTCGGCCTCAATAGTCATAACATTACCGCTTTTTCTAATACCATCTGTCGTTTTAAAATCACAAAACCATTCTACATACTTATCAGCATCTTCAATACACATTGGTGATAAGTATATTTTATCTCCTTCTAATTTTTTATAATATGCCATATTACCCACACTTTCTTTATTTCTTTTTGTTTTATCTTTAATCTTATAATTCATATAAGTACCCTATTTCACGATATATCTTACCGCCTCTATCTACTTCCTTAAAACCTATTGCTTTACCTCCCATCTTTTCATAGAAGCCTCTTCCTTTTTCATTATCTTCAAAGCACCATATAATCATTTTGCTTTTACCAATTGATCTGAAGTAGTTCATAACAAAATTAACTAGAGCAGCACCTATTCCTAAGTTTCTATCATCCCAATTTACATATAAAGCACATAACTCACAGTCTATTTCATCGTCATCTGGATTATCCATGTTCTCATCGCTATATCTACAAAATCCAAGTACTCTTTCATCATTTGCGGCTACTATAAAATGACCTTCTTGATAATTCTTCTTATATCTTTCATATTTTTCATTAGCATCTAAGCTATCTAGATACTCATCATCTATAAATCCTCTATAGGCCATTTTCCAATCATTAATACATAACTCAGCTATCTCTTTTAAATCTTTTTCTTCAACGTTTCTAATAATAAAATCCATATTAATCTCCTAACTATAATACATCTATATATTATAAACTAAATTTTTTTAATATTATATCAACCACTTCTTCTGGTGATAAGTTAGTATTATTTATTTTTATATGGTTTGGACAGACCTTTTCTCCTTCTTTAGAATTTAATCTATGTTTTTCCATTGTCTTTAATAAATCTTGATTACTCCATTCTACATTCTTTTTAGATGGTTTTGATTCCAATCTATGGGCTGTTACATTTCTTTTTAATCTTGTTTCTACATCCGCTTCAAGCTCCACGAAGTATAACTCGCCACCACTTTCTTCAAATCTTTTTCTTAATTTATTTACAAAGTTCCAGTCTTTTTCAGAATCATATGCCATCACAAATGTAAATATTAAGTCTTTGTTAAATTTAATTGCTGTGTCAAATGCAGCCTCTCTTATTAATCCATTAAATTCTTTTTGCTCTGGTGTCGCAAAACCAAATATCTTGTCAGACACTTCTATGCTATCATGGTTAACCATTAGACAGCATCCTGTTTTCTCCTTCAAGCATTCCGCGACTGTCATCTTACCCACTGCTTGTGGTCCAGTTACTATTACCAAATTTGG
This sequence comes from Clostridia bacterium, assembly GCA_017512025.1. GTDB lineage: Bacteria > Bacillota > Clostridia > TANB77 > CAG-508 > CAG-492. Next base: position 190,876 of record JAFWHH010000012.1, on the reverse strand, counting down.
CATACAAATTCCTCCTTTTTCTAAATAAATTCTAACATAAGAGCTAAAAACAAAAAAGCCTCACAAAGAAATCTTTTAAGACTCCTTTGCAAGGCTATATCCTGCTTTAAGTGTAAAAAGCTTACTATCCAGCTTTCCTTTACCGCTCTGGATTTGTCCATAGGTAAACTCTTAATATGTTATTAATTGTAACACGAATATTTTTTTATGTCAAGCAAAAGAACAGCACGCATTGCATACTGTTCTTTCGCTATATTCGCCTATAGATCATGTTCTCTCTCCAATGTAGAATCCCATTGGATCAAAGATTCTGCCTTCCGAATCATAGTATCCCTCTTCGCAATAACGCAGGACACCATCTGCTACAGCAATCCAGAAAGGAATATCATCGTGGAAATCCTCAAATACTTTTCTGGGCTTTGCAGCGTCTTCATTCTTCTTTGACATTTTTACCTCCCTTTCGGTCGTAGGCTTATTCGTATACTTCCGCTCTAGACGGAACATATTAATTATATTAAATCTTTTGTATTATGTCAAACTGAATCAGTTTGCAACTTATATATTAATATCATTCCATATACTTAGCTTATTCTCTAAACCTGATTTCGTTGATGTATCAAAGTTTGGATTATCTATAATAGATTCTAGCCAATTGATAGCTGCTTCCTTTATGAGTGGTAGCTCTTTTTCTTTAAGCTCATTGTTATCTTGATAATAAGCATTTATAAATAACTTCATGCCATCTTTATCTAATCCATTTGCTTTGCTAATAAATAGATTAGTAGCAGCTATTGCCACATCACATACTGATGGACCGAATTTCGCATCATCAAAATCTATAAAATTAATTTCTTCATCTTTATTATCTTCTTGATTATTTGGATTTATAAATATATTTTGTTTTGTAATATCAAAATGAAGTACTGATTGTCTATCTGTTTCAGTTCTAAGTGGAACCTCTTGTAAATTAAATCTATTCTCTTTTATGCTATGAAGTGCTCTTAAGTATTTAGCTATGTTTTCTATTCTTCTTGTTGACAAATCTGTTTCTTTAAGCTTAACACCTTCTACAAATGAATAACATACAATATAGCAATTACCTTCTTCTATTACTGGATCATTCTCATTATTATTAATTATACTTGGAGCTTTTAATCCGATTTTACTTATATATGTGTGAAGCTCTACCATAGATTTTGCATGATTGATATTGTCGTATACTTTAATTACGTACTTGTTACCATTTTCTTCAGATACTATAAATACATTACCATCTGTAGACTCATTGCTTTTATCTATACTTACTGCATTTATATCGTATTTTGAAAAAAGAACATCTTTTAATTTACTGATATCCATATATACTCCTTCTATATCCATACATCACTATCATCATGCCCCAAATCACCATCCTGTTTTTGCTCTTGTGTTCCTGTATCTCTTTTGATAGGCTCCTGGGTTACAGGTATTTGCCCTATTTTATCCATATCTATCTTTATCTCTGCCTTGTAATCTTTATCAGGATCTTCCATTCCTGGGTATAAGTCTTGCTTGTCTGGCATAAAAACTATTGTGTTACCTTCATTTTTTGCTTTCTTCTTTAATCTTTTCTCTCTTATTTTTTTGAAGAAACTTCTTATTCTCTGCATAGCAGTTTGCTTTCTTTCGTTTGATGGCAAATTATTAAATAGCTTATTTCTATTTTTACCATACTCATCCATTCTTTCTTCTGGTGGTAATTCAAGTGATTGAACAATAACATCATCAAATACAAAATGCTTTGTTATAGAATAAGCTTTAGATCTCTTCTCAATTTCAGCTCTTACTGCTTTAATAAGCTCCACTTCGTTGCTCTCTAATGTTTTTTTAATTTTTGCTTCACTTGCATTTCCCAAAACCTTACTTAATGAATTCTCAATTAATAATGCTCTTGAATCATTGTATGAGCTTGCAAGCTCAAAATTATCTGGATCTGATCCAACACCAATCCATCCATCAACTACTCCCATAAGTGGAGATGGCTTTTTAAATTCAATCTCCGGATGTTCAAGTCTTATTTCTCTTACAATTGCTAGGTACTCTTCTACCTCGCTTAAGCCCATATAGATACACATTTTATCGGCTCTTGTTTCTTCATCTCTTTCTGGATTAACAACTTTATATGTATATCTCATATCGTGGCTTTCACACATTTCTTTAAATAGTTTTGAAAATTCATATGTATACTCGCCAGCATTAATATAGAATTTTATTTTTGAATCTCCACTATCCCAAATATTACCAAACTTAGACTTATATACATGGTAACCCATTGTTCCGTGACCAATAAACACTTCTTTCAAAACATCTTTTAAAGACATTTCCATATAATTTCCATCATATTGTATATTTAGAATTCCTCTGTTTTCAAGCTCACTAACAAGATCTCCTTTATCAATCTTGGTAGCACCCTCTTCTTTTTCATCTAGAAAAAGATCCATATATATTCTAATGGATTCTTCTTTACTATATCCAAGTACATCCGTCAATAGCTTACAAATTGTATCTTGTTCAACATATTTTTTAAAGTTCCATGTATATGTACTCTTATTAGCATCCGCTTCACTCTCTGGATGTCTAATTAATTCATCGTATATGTAGCTACCGCTTTTTCTATCTTCACTTGATTGTCTTGCATATAATAGAATCATAGATTTCAAGAATTCATCATTATCTAGTGGACTTTTAACTTTATCTACAAAACTCATAATAACTCCTCTTCATATGTTTTGTTTGTTCGTTCTACTTATTATTTTTAAATATCTCATCTTTATATAGCTTTGCTTGCTCTACCATATATGCTATATTTCCTTCTCCAGCATATTTATCTTTATCAGCAAAATCTTCGTCTTTATTAATCCAATATAGCTCATTTACTTCTTTAATTAACTTTACATCTTTATTTAACTTACCTGCATAAACTTCTAGAGCTGTACCAATCATTGGATATTGGAAATTAAGCATATGTGTTAGATTAATATCATCCCTTTGGATTCCTGTTTCTTCTCCGAGCTCTCTATACGCTGCATCCATTTTATCCTCACCTGGATTAATCTTTCCTCCGACCAAGTTGTATTTCCCTTTGTATGGCTCCTTAGCTCTTTTACACATTAATATATTTTCTTCTTTTTCATCGTAAACTAAAATTAGATTATATTCCTTCATATTAGCTCCTTATTAATACTCAACTCTTAATAAAAATAATCCGTTTGGTGATAGAGTCTTTCCTGCTCTCATTCTATCTCCAGACTTAATAATATCAGGTATTTCCTTAACCTCTGTTTTTCCCATACCAACATCAACTAAAGTTCCTGCAATTATTCTAACCATGTTGTATAGAAAACCATTACCAGTTAATTCTATAAAAATTCTGCCGTTCTCTGCTGGTTTGACTTCGGCTTTATATATAGTTCTAACACTTGACTTGCTACTTGTTCCACTAGCCTTAAATCCCTTAAAGTCATGTTCACCCTCAAAGTACTTGATTGCCTTTTGCATTTTCTTTATATCTAATTTAACAGGCATATGATATTCTAGATTTCTATATATAGCACTTTCACATTCATTATTGTTAATAACAAATCTATATGTTTTCTTTTTACATGTATATCTGCTATGGAATCTTTCATCTACTTCTTCTGCTTTAATAACTCTAATTGATTTCTTTAATTTTGTATTAACAGCTAAAGCAAATTTTTCAATCGGAATAGACATATTCTCTGTTTTAAAATTAGCTACTTGACCTAGTGCATGAACACCTGCGTCAGTTCTTCCTGAAGCAATTAAATCTACCTTTTCATCTCCTGTTAGCACTGCAATAGCTCTTTCAATTTCACCTTGAATATTTAGTTTATTTGGTTGTTTTTGCCAACCATTAAAATCTTTTCCATCATATTCTATTGTTAATCTTATATTTCTCATAAATACTCCCTCTCAAACTGGGTATATTATACTAAATTTTTGCTTTATTTTAAAGCTTTTATATAAATAAAATACCCTATTTGTCTATTTTACAAATAGGGTATCATCTATTTATTCTTTATTATTTTCTTTTTTAGTATTCTTCTTTTTACATATTAGAACAATAGAGCCAATCCATATAGCTATTCCAAGAATTGCTATTACAATAACTAAAGTATTTGGTAAAGATATAACTGCTTTTTCAGCTTCTTTACCATCTTTTATTTGTTTCTTTTCTGTTTCAGAAAGCTTATATGAATCCTCTGTTTCTTTTCCTGGTTTAAGAGTTATTATTGTATCTTGAATTGATCCTTTTGATATTCTAATTCTTGCACCTTCAACACCAGGCTCTATTTCACATGATCCATAATCTTGGCTTACCTTACAATTGATACAATCTAAACCTTCTGCTGGCTCAAATAATTCAAATGCTTGTTTTACGATTGGTGGTAATTTTACCATATCTCCATCTTTTATATTAATTTGAATGTTTTGTTTACCAATCTTTGTAACATATGTATCATCCATATCTAAAGCTGGTAATGCCATTAGTGGTGAAAAATCTGTTATACAATTTCCTGATAAAGTAACATCTTCAAGATATCTTAAGTTAGATATACTTGATATATCTGATACTCTATTATCACTACATGTGAAAGTTTTTAACTTTGTTAAATTAGATACAGCCGATATATCACTTATTTGGTTCTCTGAACAGTTAAATGAAGTTATATTCTTCATTGATGCCACAACAGATATATCTTCTATATGGTTTTTATTAATCGAAAGATAAGTAACTTTATCTAGCTTATTAAGTGGATTAATATCAAATATCTTGTTTCCAGTTAAAATAAGATAATTTATTTTAGTTAAATCCGTTAATTTACTTACATCGCTTATCTCATTGTATGATAGATCTAACTTTGTTAGATTTGTTAGCTTTTCAAAGTATTGCATATCACTATCATTTATTTGGCAATACCATAAGCTTAAATCTGTTAATTTTGTTAGCTGAGATAACTTATCAAGACCTTCTAGCTTACACATTGACTCTGTATGTACATCGTCGTCTGTAGCACCTCCAACAGCTTGTCCATTGTTTATACTTAAAGTTGTTAGATTTGGAAATTGCTCTATACCATCTAAGCTCTTTATTCCATTTTTAAATATACTCAAGCTTGTTACTTCATCAACATTTACTGTAATTGTCTTTTTATCGTTATCAAAACTTTTTACTTTATCTCCAAGGGAATCTTTTACTTGAATATATAAGTTTTCATCTTCAAAGGCAATTGTTTTTTCATTTGCCGCATCTGCATGCATAAGTCCAATTAATATTGCAGTAATTATTATTACTATAGCAAATATAACTCTACCTTTTTTAAATCTCATTACAAGTCCTCCCCTCTTTAGTTTTTCTTTCTCTTGATATTAGCAATTATAAATACTGAAATAATCATTATAAATATTACTTCACATATAACTACTATTTGTGTCTTAGTGAAATTTATTGTCTTCCCTGTTACGCCTGGTACTTGAACATTCGTAACATTATAATAAACCATAGAATCTTTCATAATACCATCATTAATCTTAATTCTGGCATATGTTACAGATTCATCTATTTCACATTTGCCGTCGCTAATTGTACAATTTAATGATTGAATATCGTTAGCTCCAAAAAAGTTTTTAGCCTGTTCTACCATTGCTGGTACATTTGCTTTGTCTCCAGAGTTGACATTTATTTTTATTAATTGTCCAGATATCTTATAGTTTTTATCAACAGCTACATCCTTTACAGTATCAAAATCAGTTATACAGTTATTTGATACATCTAGGCCACTTAATTTTCCTAGATTTAGTGCACTAATATCAGTTATTTTATTGTTAGCAGCATTTAGTGTAACAAGACATAGCCCTGAAATACCATTTAGATTACTTACATTATTATCATCTATATCTAATGAATATAATTCAATTAAGCTTCCAATTTCATCAATGTTTTCTATTTGATTACCAGATAAATCAAGTGATGTTAAACCACTTGCTGTAGACAAATTCTCTAGGGAGCTTATTTGGTTATTCTCAAGTCTTAATGATATTAGCTTTGGAAAATCTTTTACCCATGATGTTGTCTTTAATACACCATTTGTCCATTCTATGTATGAAAGATGGCTAGCAATCTTTTTTATAGATTCTGGTATTTCTTCAAGATTACTTCCATCAACTTCTATACAATATAAGCTGTTATAGTTTTCTATTAGATTAATATCTGTTATATTCTCTATATTTGAAACAGATAATGATCTTATAAATTCTCCTGGAACTTTCTCAATGCTTGTTATTTTATTATCTTGAATATCTAATGTTTCAATTTTAGTAAAATACTCTATACCACTTAAATCTGTAATATTTTTCTTACTAAGATATAATGATTTAGTATTTTCAATTTCTTCGTCAGTTATCGTAATGGACTGATTGTCGTCGTCTGCACTTACGTATTTACCATTTAATTGTGCTTTAATTGCATCATACATATTTTTATCACTAAATGTAATTGTTTGGTTTGCAGCTTCAATATGCATTGGACATACAACAATGCTAGCAAATGCTATAAATGTTAATATAAAAAATATCTTTAAACGTTTCTTCATTTGCATTTCCTTCCTTATTTTTCTACTCATCTAATAATGTACTATAATTAATTGAAGATTTTGATTCTAAATTAGTTATTGTATTATTTCCATCTGGTGTTGTAGTTTTAGAATCTGTAGATTTTTCAGCTGTTACTGCAATTTCAACTGCTTTTTCAAGATTACTATAATTGTATGTAGTATAATCAGCATCAATTACTTCAACTATAGCTGTATTAGATGCATCAATTTTTACCAAAGCAATAATAGAATTATATCCTGTTACACTAACTTCATATACAAGGCATGATGTTCCATTGATGACTTTTTCTTCCATCTTTGATATTGTACTACCACCATTACGCAATATGTTTGCTAGTTCATCCTTTCTTGCTACGACAGTTGAATAAGGATGTTCCTTTACTTGCAAATTAATCAACATTGTTTCATCCTTATCTGTTATTGAAACACCTTCTGTTGACATTTTATACTTATAATCTTCAGGAATCTTTGCTACAAATCCGTCATTTACAGAGATTACCTTTTTATTCTTTTTGTCCTTATTGTTTGGAATCGTATTGTTCGTTATATTATTTGTTACGCTATTTGTTGTTTCGTTAGCTATATCATTACTTGAATGTTTTTTCTTTGATGAACCACTATCATCATCTGCATTAACTAATGTAATAACTATAATACATATACCTACTACAATAACAATTACAAGTATTAAGATTAGTAGAATTGCCCATACTGGCATCCCAGATTTCTTCTTTGGTGGTATAAAATCTTGTCTTAGATTCTGATTTTTAACCTCGCTCTTAGCCTCATTTTGCATCTGGCTTACTGGTGTTCCGCATGTAGTGCAGAAAGCTTGTCCTGGAAGTATTTCATTTCCACATTTTGAACATTTCATATCAAATTCCTCCTAATATATTATTAAAAATAAGTCTTTTATAAATCTTGAACTTCAATCTTAACTGAAGCAAAGTCTTGTAGTACTGATTCTGGTATATCGTCTAAAGATGATACATATATTCTAAATGAATATTTTGCATTATCACCATCACCGTTTATACTTGCAATGTAATATGCTTCTTTTATTGTAGTTCCTTCAGAATCATATTCTGATGTGTAATATTTATATGTTACATCTCCAATTGTTACATCTTTCTTATATGTTAAATTATCATTGTTTGCTATTGTCTCTGCACTTCCTAAAGCAATATTAATTGTAACATTATAATCATAGAATGAATCAGTAGCCCATGTTGATTCTGTTATTTCGCTATTTCTTAATTTACCAATTACAAATGCTCTTGCTCTTTCTGGAGCACCTAAGTCATATGTTTGCTCAACTATTTCTTTATATTTTTCTGGTACTTTATAATCAACACTTATATATGTTTGTTTATCATTCATTGAAAAATAGTTTTCTTGAGTTAATGTTCCAACTAAGTATCCATCAACAGAAGTTCTATCGATGTAGTTACCACATCTATCAAAACTTACTATCTTAATGTTATCTATCATATTTTGTGTTACGTCATCTCCAGAAACTGTTAATTGTAAAGTATTAAAGTCATTTAATGCATATAACATTGTATATACTTCTCTACCATAATTTGTTGTTCCTTTTATTCCATATCCTTCTAAATATCCATTTGCAATTTTTTGTATTTCTATCTTTGTATAATTATATGATTTACTGTTCTTCATTACTTCATCATATACAGTAAATAAGTTTTCATTTTCAGAAGTTATGCTTATACGTGTGCTAGAACCATCTCCTGATTCTTTTGTATATGATAGTCCGCTAACATTACCTTTAAATTGAACCGGTACTGAAAATGTTACTTTATAATTTGAACCAATATAAGAATGTGTTTCTGTTTGGCTATAGTCAACATCGTCTGTTTTTACTTCATATCCTGTTTCTTCAATTTTTCTAGAATCCATCATATCAACAGATTCATATTTTATTTTGAAGTTAGCATTTATTGTTTGAACACTATCAAGAAGAATATCAAAATACTGATTCTCAGCAGTGTAATTAGATATAAATACTTTGTAACCATACATTCCAATTTGTATTAATGATTGACGTTTTCCATCTTCAAATAATAATTGGTATGCTTCACTAATATCATCGTTTAGATATGTAATATGCTCTGATATACATTTATAATCAGGATATTCCTTCTCTATTTTATTCTTAACATTTTGAGCTATTTGTTTTAGTGTTTTACCATATAAATTGCTATCTAAGTCTGCAATTGATATATCAATTGTACTTTGTGTATCATTGTGTACAAATACTATCTCATTATCTAAGCTTTCACTTATTTTCCATGTAGTATCATATTTAACGCTATAGTTGCTATTAGAAAACTCCTCTTGTTGTATACCTTTAGAGCTTGATAAAAATACAATTATTCCAACAATGATTATGATAAATGCTAAAACTAATGTAATTCTTTTTAATAAATCTTTCTTCATTGTAACCTCTCCTTAATTAAATCTTTGTCATTATAACAATTAAGTATCCCATTTCTTCCATCATTGTTACTTTGTATGTTCCATTTCTGAATACACATTTTGTCTTTGATTCATATACTGTTTCATATCCAGAATTCTTTAACTCTTCTATGAATCTATATGATCTTGCAATACCAGACATATATTCTTCAATATCATTTTCATATCTTAATCCAATAATTCCATTATAATAACTTGCTTTGTTTAATTTTAAAGGAATGGTATTTTCAATATCACCAATTTTCTTATACTCGTCCCATTTCTTTTTCTTGATTTGGTTTACAACAATCTCTTCATTCTTTGGACTATAGTAGTATTTTTCTTTTAATGCTTCAAAACTCATGCTTTTTACTTTAGAAAAATCATCTTTATCAAGTTTATCTTTTACATCTTTTAACTTTTCGATTGAATTTGCAACAGATATACTTGAATTAACTGATTGATCTGTATTAATTGCTATAAGCTCTCCTGCTTCGTTGTATACTGGTCCACCAGCTTCTGACTCAGTGATTGTCATTATGTTCTTTAATTGATTATCTACATTTTCAGCAATAATACCAACACTAGTTGATAGCTTAAAACCAGACTTTGTTCCAATTGATAATATTGGATCTTCTTTTCTCATATCCTGAGTATTTCCCATTTTTGTTGTAGATGTTCTCTTTTCCTTAAGCTTTATGATTACAATATCAATATTTGTATCAACGGAAATAACACCTTCAAACTCTAAATCATTTCCATCTTTATCAAATATATTAATATATTGTGCGTTACTTAATGCCTTTTCAAAGAAATTCCAACTTGTTACAACATAACCATCTGATATTAAAACTCCAGTAGCTGAGTTTGTAATATTTAATCCATCGTATGCATTTAATCTTACAACATTATCAATATTTTGTTTGTAAACAGCTTGTCTTTTATCTTCTGTAAAATTCTCTAGTTTAGAAAAATCATATTCATTGAAATACTTTTCATCTATTGCACTAACTGATGCGTTATTTTCCTTTCCACCATTTAGTTCGTCTTCTTCAGCTTTATCAAGCTCTCCTTGGATGTCATCACCTAATCTATATTTAATATCTTTAAGTCTATATGTTCCATATATGCTTGTTAGATAGTATCTTAATTCCATCTTTGTTGTTACATAGTTAACTTCTTGTGGGTTATCGTCATTTGTTACAATAGCTGTAACATCTTCCATATAAACTTTCACTTCAACGACATCACCTGTTACGTTTAAAACAGTTGCCTTACCATAGTCTTTATATTTTAAAACTCTGTTTCTAATTATTTTTCTTGTTGCTTCTGGCCCACGATCAATTTTATATCTAATACCACTTCTTTGATATTTAATACCAGAGCCATCTAAATCAGTAATTTTGTTAAACTCTTCTTCTCTTTTCTTATATGCAGCAAAGTCAGATTGCTCTTCTCCTGGTGCTCCTAATAACAAATATGTTACCTGATTTGCAAAATTAATTGCCTTTGCTTCACTTTCTTTACCTTTGTCACCAACAGTTGAACCAATTGTATATTCATCATCTAGCTCTTCTTTAATTTCTTGTGCTACAACAGTATCAGAAAAATCTATGTCCCCTGCTTTAATGTGGATTGTCTTTTTATTTATATTATTCCATCTTATAAAGGCGAATAATAAAATACCAAAAAGAACAATTGCAACTAATATATATACTTTTCTCTTACTTTTCATTATTCCCCTCCTTATCTATTAACTCTTTGCATTAATACTTGTACTATCTCTATACTAGCCTTAGCTGAGTTTTGTCCATTTGTATAATAATCATGGAATGCTTCTGCAACTGTTTCATGATAAATTGGTTTTCCTGACTTATCCGTTTGCATTGCATATCCAGATATTGAAGCTCTAAATTCATCAAAAGAAATATTGTCATTATATTTTTTCTTATAATTTTCATATGCTTCATTTAAAATACTTAATGGCTCTTCATACGAATTCCAATCTTGTAATACTTTTATATATTTATCTACAGAACTTGAATCTATAAAATTAACTGTATCTAATCCATATTTTTTCATGGTTGCAACTAATGTTAAGAAATGTCCTGACTCATGTACAACAACGGCATATTTAGAAACATTCTTTGGGAAATGTCCTGCTTTAGAGCTTTGCTCAACTGCTTGTTGTAATAATGATGGATTTAAGAAATATCTACTATTTAAACACATTAATGTTTTTACTGATTTTGGGTATCCTGTTGCAGATGATTTTGAAACAGCAAATTCATGTGGTCCAAAATAAGCAAGTACACTATTTTGAGATATTGACATATTACCAATACTTATATTTGATAGCATATTTCTTGCTCCTGGGAAATTATCATATATGTATTTAAATGCATTTGATATTCCTCTGGCTGTATCCACATCCATCTCACCCAAATTAACTGCTTTAACTTTGTAGTCCCTTATAATCTGATTTTCAATTTGTTTTATTTCGTTAGATGTTGTGCCTTTTTGATCTTCAGAATCTTTTTTTATTAATTCATCAGCCGCTTGCTCGTTTGGTAAATCAACATAATAGAAATGATCTACTTCAATATCTGTTTGAGTCTTTTGCGTACCATTGCTACTTCCTCCAGAAGCTCCTGATCCAGATCCACCTGATGAGCCAGTTCCATTACCCCAATCGTAGTCTTCTTTATCTTTCTTATTATCCTTTTTATCTTTTGTAGCTACTCTATCATAATCATCATCTGAGAAATATACATTGTTATTAACACTAGCAATTGCAACTATTCCAATAATCACAGCAACGATAATAGATAATACCAATAATCCAATTATAATATATCTAGCTGCTCCAAATTTTTTCTTTGGATAAATCATTTTAGCACCACATTGCTCACAATATATAGCACCTTCTCTATTTTTTTTACCACATTTACCACAATACATATAATCACCTCAATAATATTTGTACGAAAATACGAAAAATAGAGCAGATTTGCTCTGCCCTATTTTATTTATAACACGCACAATACACGTAATTTCTGTTAGAAATTACATGTACTGCTGCTTTATTTATTTTACTTTTTCGAACATAACAGTATATTTTTTGCATTAGTTTTCCTTCTTATTTCATTTGTGAATTTCCTTATACTTTTTATATCTCAAAATACATTTAAAGTCAATAAATTATAGCTATTTTAATACTTTTTTATCTATTATTTTTAGAATTTGAAACGCATGCTACTCTATTTTTGTAGTTGTTAATTTTTTCTACAAATGATGCTATCTCATGCTCTTTTTCTTGTATTCTTTCATTATTACCAATAAGTCTCGTACTGACAGAAGCAATTGGTTCAATGACTGATAAGCCATTTGCTCTTAATGTATCTCCCGTTTCTACAATATCAACAATTGCATCAGATATACCGATGATTGGTGCAATTTCAACAGAACCTTGTAATTTAATAACCTCTATCTCTTGTTTCTTCTTTTCAAAATATGCACGTGCAATATTTGGATACTTAGTTGCAATTCTCTTAACTCTATCATCTGGTATCTCACTATATGTTTGATATCCACATAGTGCAAAGAAACACTTACCCGTCTCAAAATCAATTAATTGAGAATACTTCTCAGATGGATTTTCAAATATTATATCACTACCAACAATTCCTAAATCCACAAAACCTAATTTTACCAAATTAACAACATCTATCGATTTAACAAATACAATCTGTAACTCATTTCCCAGCTCTATTAATAACTTTCTATCTTTGTTTACCATTGGATTTGTATCATATCCTAACTCTCCTAATAATTCCTCAATATTCTTTTCAATTCTTCCTTTTGTTAATGCTATTTTTATCATAATAATCATCCTTTCTTACAAAACATTTAATCAATTAATATTCGCCTCTAATATTTCTTTTTTTCTTATTTCCTTCAATTTGATGTCGTTTAGTAAGAATTTTTTCAACTTGTTTAATTGATATATTTCTTTCATACATTAATACTAGTACGTGGTATGTTAAATCACATATTTCTCCAATAAACTCTTCATTATTTGGATTCTTGGCAGCAATAATTACTTCAGCAGCTTCCTCTCCTACCTTTTTACAAACCTTATCTATACCTTCTTCTAACAGATAATTGGTATATGATTTTTCTTTTGGATTCTTTTCTCTGTCATCAATCATTTCATAAATTTCTTCTAAAATACTTTTTTCCATACTAAATTCTCCTCATCATTATTTTTTTGTACGCAAAAAGAGCTATGTAAGGTCTTTAATAAACCTACATAGCTCCCTAAAAACATTGTAGGCACGAGTTTTAAGCACTCGTACCTACGTGTATTATATATATACTACGCGATACCAGTGCACCCACAATGATGATGTAATTTAGCTATTAATAACGCATCTGATTTCATAATAATTCCTTCTTTACTATATTTTTTAATTACATGTAATTTTTATAAGGATAACATAATTATTATTTTTTTTCAACATGCTATTTATATTTTTAGTTATGCCACCATAACCAAACTATCTAAGTAAAAAAAGATACATAGTATTAGCTATGTATCTCCCTATTTTTATTATTAATCATTATTATCTTCGTTTTCTTCTTTAATTACAACAGACTTTTCAGCTTCTGGATTTACAACTGCTGTCTCCTCTTTCTCTTCTATACCTTTCTCTGGTTGAACTTCTAAAGATTTATTTTCAGCAGGAAGCATTCCTGTTTCTTTTTTTTCTTCTTCTTTTTTCTCTCCAATTTTAGAAACAATCGCTCCACTTGTTAAACCTATTGCTATTCCTAGTACGAACCAAAGCACTTGTCCTGTTATTATATACAAAAGAAGTCCGAAAATAATTCCAAATAATCCAGCTGATAAGTTTATACTTGCTAGTCTAATCATACGTGGTTCAATTACATTGTCATTCCATATGATTTGACTCCATTTCTCATCTAAACTTACCGTTTCTTTTAAAGATTCCATAATAATATCTTCAAACTCTTTTACAGCTTCTGAACTAACATCATCTGTACTAACGCTTTTATAAAATCTTAATATATCATTACCATCTTTATCTTTTTCTGGTTTGAATATATAAATTGATTTATATTTCTTTTCTTTTTTATTTCTAAGAGCAAATATGGAACCTTCAAATTCTTTATCTCCAAGCATAGCTGTTAAATCATCCGTAATGTTGCTATATTTTTCTTCTAAATCTGAAAATTTTTCTAAATTCTTTAAATCACCCTTGTTTAGCTCAACTGGTTTGTATCCTTTTAAATAATTCATCTTCTGTATTTACCCCTTTCAATTTACTTTATCCTTCGTTCAAAATAATTATATCAAACCGATTTTTTATCTTCAATAATTTTATCGCTTTTAGATATTTTTTTATATTTGATATAAAATACAAGTTCTATAGCTCCCATAATAACAATAATTAGAAATAATAATATATTTTTAGTTTGCTTTGTCATACCAGAGCTCTTATTTTTTGTTTGAGAGATATAAATACATCTTCCATTTACATAGAATTCGTACATGTCTCCATCTGACGTATCTGATTTTACAACTGAATATCCCTCTCCGTATGAAGTTTGATTTTCTGTATTGTTTATTGATTTTGCATACTTTATCTTTCCGCCATTTTCAGTAGATTTTATATCTTTTATTAGCTGATTATAACTAACAAATCTTTGCTCTTCCGTTTTTAAATATACCTTCTTCTTTATCTCATTTTTTTGTGATATTCCATCAATTATTTCATAACCAATTACTAGTATAATTGAAATTATTAATATTATTCCTAATAATTTGAATGCTCTTTTATAATCCATATAAAACTCCTAAATTAGTCATTTAAATACTCAATTATTCCGTTAACCATTCCAGATACCATTTTATCTTGGTATTCATCTGTAGCCATTAATTCATCTTCTTCTGGGTTACTTAAGAATCCCATTTCAACGATAGTAGTTGGTACTGTACACCAGTTAATACCACTCATTGTATCTGTTCTTGTAACACCTTTATTAACTGCACCAGTTGCCTCTACAAAGTTATTTAGAACAGCCTTAGATAATTTATAGCTTTCTCCAGCTAAATCTCCATTATAAACGTTGCTAGATGTTTGACACATTGTAAGCACACCTTTAGTAGAGCTACTATCTACTGAATTAGCATGTATTCTTATAAACACAGCTGCACCAGCTTCATTAGCAATCTTTGCTCTTTCGCTATTACTAATGTTAACATCATTTGTTGTTCTAGTCATAATAACTGTATATCCTTTAGCTTCTAGAGCATCTCTAAGCTTTAATGCAACTTTTAGATTAAGATTATATTCTGTTTGACCAGTAGAAACACCTGTAGCACCACCTGTTACTTTAGCCTTAGTCTCTGACGCTCCTGGTCCGATTGGCTCTTTTTCAGAATTTCCTCTTGTTTGATGTCCGGGATCTATAACAATAACATTTTTATTAGTAGCTTTTCTTTCTTGTTTATTTGACTCGTCATTGCTTTTATTGTTTGTCTCCTCAGTTTTATTTTCTTCTTCTTTTTTATTTTCTTGAACAGTATTCTCTTCTTTTTTTGCATCTTCCCTTGCTTTATTAGCAATGTCAGAAATATTTTCAAGTTGATTTCTTTCTTCATTAATGCGATTTATTTCTGCCATTTGATTATCTATATTTGATTTTGCCTTATTAGCTCTTATATTGTATCTAACTCGAGCAATAACAATTGCTAATATAGAAACTAATATTCCAAGTATAGTAATTAATCTTGTCTTTTTATCTTTCATAATAAATCTCCTTAATCTTTTATTTAAAACTAATTTTATATCACAATTCTATCAAATAAACGAAAAAAAGAAAAGAGCTAAGCCCTTTTCTTTTACTATAAATTTGTAACAATTAAACTAATCATATAAGCAATATATCCAACTAAATAAATACTACCATTTACTCTTGTCATCTCATCTTTCTTTCCAATGAATGGGAATAATGCCAAGAATAATGTTGCAACCATTAAACAAATAATATCTTTGTTATAGCTTACACTATATCCAATTGGAGTTATAATCGCAGATACACCTATTATTAATAATATATTGAAAATACAAGAACCAATAATATTACCAATAGCTAAATCTACTTCACCCTTCTTAGTTGCTATAACAGATGTTGCAAGCTCAGGTAAGCTTGTTGCAACAGCAATTATTGTTAAACTTATTAGCTTTTCACTCATACCAAGCATTCTAGCTATCTCAGATGCGCTATTAACAACGAAATCTCCACCAAATTTTAAACATACAATACCAAGAATTATGAATATAATTGATTTGATTGTATATCTAGCTGTGCTCATTTCTATATTAACAATTACTAAATCTTTGCTTATACCATCAAACTCTTCACCCTTTTTAGCCATTATAATATTATAAATTATAAATAAAACACAAAGAACTACTAAGATAATACCCTCAAATCTAGCAATTGTTCCTGTTTGATCTACTATTCTATTGTTAGCAAATATAAATAACAAAATTGTTATAATAAAAGCAAATGGACTCTCAAAAAACTTAGTCTCTTTTTTAAAGTTTAAGTTCTTGATAATAGCACACATTCCTAATATCAATAATAAGTTTGCAATATTACTTCCTATAACATTACCAATTGATATATCAGAATGTCCTTCTACAGCTGACGTTAAACTAACCATTAACTCTGGCATTGATGTACCAATCGAAACGATTGTTAAACCTATTACTATCTCTGGTATATGGAATTTCTTTGCTATATTACTTGCTCCATCTACTAATAAATCTGCACCTTTTACTAGAAGTACAAAACCTACCAGCATAATAATTATTTGTAAAAACATTTTATTCTCCTTTTATTTATTACTTTTTATGTAACTATCTGTGAATTTTTAAAGACTTATTTTCATAAGTCTTTAAATACATATATATTTTTATTTTATACATTTCCATATATATTATTACATTTTTTATCTTCTACGAGATGGTTTTCCATCTAATGTATCTAATGTATCTAATGCTTTGCCTGTACCAAGAGCAACACAAGAAACTGCATCTTGAGCAATCATAACATTAATACCTGTTTTTTCTTGTAATAATTTATCTAAGCCATCAACTAAGCATCCTCCACCTGTCATGTAGATACCTTTATCGCTAATATCAGCTGCAAGCTCTGGTGGTGTTCTTTCTAGTACTGAGTGAACTGCATCAACAATCATCAATGCTGGTTCGATCATTGCTTCAAGCATTTCGCTTGAATAAATTGTAACAGTCTTTGGAAGGCCATCAATTAAATCTCTACCACGAATGTCCATTTCAGTATCTTGCATTTTTGGATAAACACAACCAATATTGATTTTTAAATCCTCGGCTGTTCTTTCTCCAATCATGATATTATGCTTTTTCTTTATATATTTAACAATGTACTCATCAAATTTATCTCCAGCAATTTTAAGTGATGTACTAACAACTGATCCACCAAGTGAAATAACAGCAATATCTGTTGTACCACCACCGATATCAACAACCATATTTCCACATGGTTTAGCAATATCAATACCTGCACCAATAGCCGCAGCAATTGGCTCTTCAATTAAATAAACTTTTCTAGCTCCTGCTTGAGTAGCAGCATCTATAACAGCTTTTTTCTCTACTTCAGTAACTTGAGAAGGAATACAAATCATTATTCTTGGTGAGAATAAGAATCTTCCACATACTCTGTTAATAAAGTATTTAAGCATTTTTTCTGTAACTGTGTAATTAGAAATAACACCTTCTCTTAAAGGTCTTGTAGCTACTATATTTCCTGGAGTTCTTCCAAGCATTCTTCTAGCTTCTCTACCAACAGCTAAAACTTCGTTTGTATTGCTATCTACAGCAACAACAGAAGGCTCTCTTAAAACGATACCTTTTCCTTTAACGTATGCAATTACTGTTGCAGTTCCTAAATCTATACCTATATCTTGACCCCAATTGAACATATTTCATCTTTCCTTTCAGGTGTATATTACACTTTTGTTGCAATTTCGTTACGATTATATTACATATTGCGTAAAAAGGCAATATGTAATACCAATTTATTTTGGCAAAATATGCGCCATCCTATTATAACATCAAGTATTCGTTAATTCAATGGAAAACTAACTTCAAGGTAACAAAAAAACATATATGTTTAATGCATATATGTTTTTTGTTATTATCTTTTTGGTTCAACCATATTAATAATATTTTCTACATCTCCATTAGGTTCAAAACTTGGTAGATTTAATTTTTCTTTGTTAGCATTAACTTCATCCATTTGCTCTTGTGTTAAGAAGCTAATTTTAAAATGCTTAACATAGTCGCATGTAAATCTAACTTTGAAATCCTTAACATCGTTTGGATTCATTTCTTCGATTTTTACATACTCTTCACCAAGGTTAACTTCTTTCTCTGAATATAATTCTACCTTCATATATTTAACTGGTGATTTTAAATCTCCATTATTTGATATTTTACCTTGTATATATCCGTCATCTTTTGAAGCTCTTGTACCTGCTCTATCAATTGTAATTGTTAATTGATCATCACAAATATCGTATGATTCAATCTTATAGTATGATGTTTTGATATAAGCATTTATTAATAATTGACTTACTACATATATTCCAACAAATATTAGAAAATATATGAAAAAGGTTTTCATTCTATCCATAACTATACTCCCCTTTTATTATAACTTTCTGAATACACCAGAAACAACTCCAAGTATTTTACAATCTGGAACAATAATTGGATCCATTGAACTATTTTCTGGTTGTAATCTAATATGATCTTTCTCTTTATAGAATGTTTTAACTGTTGCTTCATCTTCAATTAAAGCTACAACAATTTCACCATTTCTTGCTACATTTTGTTTCTTAACTAGTATGAAGTCTCCATCTAAAATACCAGCTTCAATCATACTTTCACCACTTACTGTAAGCATAAAGCTTTCGCAGTTTCCAACAAATGAAAGTGGAATTGGGAAAGTATCTGTAATATTCTCTACAGCTAAGATAGGTGCACCAGCTGTAATCTTTCCAACAACAGGAACATCAACCATTTCTTTATCTGTATAATAATTCTTTGTTTCTTCAATCTTAGTTTGTTTTTTATCGTCATTCTTATTACCTTTAACTAATCTCAAAGCTCTACCTTTTTGGTTTTCTTTTTTAATATAACCTTTTTCTTCAAGTTTAGTTAAATATCCATGAACAGTAGCTGTTGAGCTTAATCCAACAGACTTACCGATTTCTCTAACTGATGGTGGATAACCATGCTCTTTAATGTTCTTTTCAATAAAGCTTAATATGTCTTTTTCTCTTTTACCTAACTCAAGGCTTTTCTTTCTTGGCATAAAATCACTCCTTTTAAATAACTAAAAAAATCATAACATATGTTTTAGCAAAAGTCAAACAAAAGTTCTTGTTAATTTTTATTTTTTTCCTTTATTTTTTTATTCTTCTCTTTTTCTATTTGTTTTAGACTCTTTTCTGGTGTTGGCAAATCTTCAGGCATAGTTCCACCTAATTCTTTTATTGTATTTCTAACTGCAGCCCCTACATTATAATGAGTTTCATTTGCTTTATTTTCTGTATGTACACCATCTTTTTTTAATTTTGCTTCTGTTTGCGTAATTCTAAATAGATTTGCTGCAAGTTCTTCAATTCCCATATTATCTAAAATATCTTCTCGATATCTTAATCCTTTTCTTTTGGCAATATCATCGGCTGTTTCTCCGTTGTATAATCCTTTGTAACCACTATTGTGGAATTTATCAAAGTTCTTAACACCAGCTTCTTTTGCTGTTTGATTTAATGAATAATTTCCTTTTTTAGTTAAATCTCTTTTATACAGTCTCTTTTCATCTTCAGAGAGCATACCATACTCTTTTTCACTTAATTCTTGCTTTCTAGTTTGAACAGCAAAGTATGTTTGAGCAGTCGCAATTACTTTTTTTCTGCAATCTCCATTTTGAGCTATTAAGTAGCATGCATAACGTGTAAGTTTGTAATCCTTTATAATTACCTCGGCGTTATTATTGCGTTTTGACAACTTGTCGGCGCCGACAAAATGATCAAGCACATCTATTCCGCTGTTTTCACATGCTTTCTTTGCTTTTGAAATAACTCCTTCAAACTTTCTCCATTCAGAATATTGTAATACTTTTTGCAGCTCTCTTGCATACCAATATTCTCTTCCTTCCTCATCTGTGTGTTTGATTCCTTCGAAATCATTTGTGTAATTTGTTTCTAATGAATTTTCCATAAAAACTACCTCCTAAAATAGATTTAGTTCTTACTACATTCATTACAATGTTTTGTGGTTCGTTTATTTATTTTTATGAACTTGTGTTCGCATTATAATGTCAGAATAATTGGATGTCAATATTAAAATTAAGAATTTCACAGAAAAAACATAAATAAAAAATGGTATGATTTAATCATACCATTCTAGTTCATATCCACAAATATTAACTGTATCTCCGTCTTGTACTCCTTCTCTCTTAAGTCTTTCATTTACGCCTAAACTATCAAGACATTTTTGGAAGTAATACATAGATTCGTTATCATCAAGATTTACTCTTCTCATTACTTTATCAACAGCTGGACCATCTACATAGATAATTCCATCTTTTCTTGTAATTGTAAATCCTTCTTTTTCTTCTTCCAATGTATAAACTTTCTTATTTTCAACTTCAAATAAGTCTTCTTTTGGAAGCTCTTTAAGTACTTCTGAAACTCTCTTTAATAATTCTGATAATCCTTCTCCAGTTGCAGCAGATATCTTAAAGATTTCTATTTTATTTTTCTTAGCAAGAGCTTCTAAATCATTATATAGTGATTCATCTTGCATACTGTCAATTTTATTTGCAACTATGATTTGTTTTCTCTTACTTAGCTTTTCGCTATAGCTCTTAAGTTCTTCATTGATTACTTTAAAATCTTCTACCGGAATTCTTCCTTCAATTCCAGATACATCAATTACATGAAGTAATAATCTTGTTCTTTCAATATGTCTTAAGAACTGTAATCCAAGACCAACACCATCACTTGCACCTTCAATAATACCAGGAATATCTGCTATTACAAAGCTATCACCATACTCGCTTTTAACAACACCTAAATTTGGCTCTAATGTTGTAAAGTGATAATCAGCAATCTTTGGAGTAGCTGATGTTGTTCTAGAAAGAAAAGTTGATTTACCAACATTTGGGAATCCTATTAATCCAACATCTGCTAAAAGCTTAAGCTCAAGTATTACTTCTTTCTCCATTCCTTTTTCACCATCTTGTGAAAAACGAGGAGCTTGTCTTGTTGAAGTTGCAAAGTGACAATTTCCTTTACCACCTCTTCCTCCTGGAAGAATTAGCTCAACTTGTCCCTTTTCAGAAAGGTCAGCAAGTACAATACCTGTTTCAGCATCTTTAATGATAGTACCTTGAGGAACTTTTACATATAAGTCCTCTCCACTTTTACCATATTTTCTGGCACCTTCACCATTATTTCCATTTTCTGCTTTGAATTTCTTTTTAAATCTAAAGTCGATAAGTGTATTAGCATCTGGATCTACCATAAAGTATACACTACCACCTCTACCACCATCTCCACCATCTGGTCCTCCGGCAGCTACATATTTTTCTCTTCTGAAGGAAACAGCGCCATTTCCTCCATCGCCTGATTTAATTATTATTTTTGCGTAATCGGTAAACATTGTTTCCTCCTTTTTAGTTTAATAATTTTCTTTTTTATTCATTATCTAAGGCATTTTTATACATGAAATATAAAAATGCCTCTTAAGTCAAAATTTAAATTAGTCCAAGTTTGTCATATACATCTCTTAATGTTTTGCTTGCTTTTTCAGCAGCTTTTCTAGATCCTTCTGTGTATATGCTCTCTAAATACTCTTTATTATTTATAAGTTCATTATATTTAGTTTGGAATGGTTCAAGCTCTTTAACTATTGCTTCACCAACAGCTGTCTTAAAATCTCCATATCCTTTTCCATCAAATTCTTTTTCTACATCTTCAATAGAAATACCTTTTATAATGCTATAAATTGTCATTAGGTTACTTACACCTGGTTTATTTGCTACATCAAATTTAACAATTCCTTCTGAATCAGTAACAGCTTTCTTAACCTTTTTCATTATTTCGTCAGGTGTATCAATAAGCATTATTGTATCATTTGGAATTGTACTGCTTTTACTCATCTTGCTAGTTGGATCTTGAAGTCCCATTATTCTAGCTCCAACTTTTTCAATAAATGGCTCTGGTATTTTGAATGTATCACCATATAATTTATTGAATCTCTCTGCCAAATCTCTAGTTAGCTCAACGTGCTGTTTTTGATCCTCACCTGTTGGTACTAAATCTGTTTGATAAAGTAAAATATCTCCAGCCATTAATGCAGGATATGTAAATAGTCCAGCATTAATATTGTCAGCATGTTTAGCAGATTTATCTTTAAATTGAGTCATTCTATTAAGCTCACCCATATATGTGTAGCAATCTAATACCCAACCAAGCTCTGCATGTTCATGCACTTGTGATTGTAAAAATATTGTGCTCTTTTCTGGATCAAGTCCAGCAGCAATATATGATGCAAGTAATTTATATGCATTCTCTCTTAATTCTTCTGGATCTCTTCTAACTGTTAATGCATGTAAATTAGCAACCATATAGTAACAGTTGTACTTTTCTTGCATCTCAACAAATCTTTTTAAAACTCCAATATAATGTCCTAAATGTAAATCACCTGTGGCTTGTATTCCACTTAAAATTATTTTCTTATCTTCCATATTCAATTCCCTCCATTTTTTATATTATATTAATTAAAAAATAGAGCGCCATCGTCTTCCAATCATGTTATTTATTAATAATTTCATATAAACTCCTTCTTTAGTCTGAATTAGTACTAATTATACTTTATTTTACGCATTTTTTCAAGTCTTTTTTATGTTTCAATTATTCTAAAAAAAATATTTTAATTTTATTGTAACAAAATGTATATTATGGTAGAATTGTCGTGGAATAATATTCCATAAATAAATTTAAAAGGAGGATTTGTTATGGATACAAAAACAACTAGCTGGGTTGCATATCTTACATTTATCGGCCTAATTATAGCTTTTTGTACTGGAGATAAGGAAGGAGCTAAGTTCCACTTAAATCAAGCTTTAGTAATAACAATATTCGCTGTAGCTGGTGGAATAGTTATAGGTATCTTCACTGCTGTATTACCTATCTTAGGAATGCTATTAAGTGTTGTATATAACTTATTTATCTTTATCTGCTGGTTATTAGGATTAATAGCTGCTATTAACCAAGAAGAAAAAGAAGTTCCATTATTAGGACAAATCAAAATATTAAAATAATTAAATATAAAAAGAGCTTTCAACATAGTTGGAAGCTTTTTTTATTGCTCTAAAATATAATAATTCTTTTTAATTTATTTTTTAATTTATTTTGTATATATTATTAGTTTCTAGAAATACTACCAAATAGATGATTATTATTTTGGAGGATTATTTCATGAATTTTATTCAAAGCATAGATTATATGGAATTACTTAGGTGTTTTGTTGTTGGTGGTTTAATATGTATTGTTGGACAAATACTAATTGATAAAACTAAATTTACACCTGCTAGAATACTGGTTACATTCGTTACCACTGGCGTTATTCTTGGAGCTCTTGGTATTTATAGATATGTAATTGATTTTGCTGGCTGTGGTGCTACTGTACCACTTCTTGGATTTGGTGCCAATCTAGCAAAAGGAGCCATAGATGGAGTTAAATCCGATGGAATACTTGGTGCATTTACTGGCGGTTTAAAAGCATCAGCTGGAGGTATTGCTGCAGCTGTATTTTTTGGTTATATTGCATCTCTTGTTTCTAAACCAAAGATAAAAAAACAATAAGAGCTCAAGAGGAGCTGGCCGCGATTGGCCAGCTCCCCTTGAGCTTCGGTTTGAATTTAGTTTGCTCTGGAATCAGTTCTTACTCATTTTCCTGACCCATACCGGGAATCTCAGCAATAGTAGAAATCTGGATTTTGAAAGTCGGCTTGTAGAACTGATCATTCGGCACAAGAAACGCATAGTTAATTGCACCCGATTCGTTTGCATCAACCACAGTACGGATAGTCCCCATGCACTTGTAGATCTTAATCTCACCGGAAAACTTTTTCTTGCCATCCAGAATGTCACAGAAAATGTCATAGAGCTGCCCTTCATCATAATTGAGTTCCAGCTTATGCTGATTCTCCGCATACTTGCAGAAGTTGCGCACCATCTCCGTAATATCGCCGACCAAATTCTCAATCACATCCCAGTCCGCATTGAGACGCTTGAACACCTCAAAAGTATACTTAGCGTCATGGAACAAGGTGTAATTCCGGTACAGACACCATTTGCTTGAGCTCTGGATAATCTCCCAGAAACAACAAACCTTATGTGTCATATCCTTCATCGACTTGCCATTACCCTTGTAGCACTCAACAACCTCTTCACGGAGCTTTGCAAGAACTGCCATATACTTCTTGAAGAGAGCAAAGTCGCTATTTGAAACCGTCTTCTTTTTGGAGTCTGTGAAAATATCAACAACAAAAGACACCAGCCAGCAAAAACGGTCCATCAGCCAACCATCTCTCTCGGCATCGCACTCCATGCAGAGCCGCTCATTCTCGTCAAAGAAAGCATTAACATCCGGAATAAGTCTATCCGGGCAGATACGTCCCAGTCTTGACTTACCAGAGCTCTCTTCACGAATTGTTGCCATTGTTTCCCTAAATTCATTCTTTTTCATTTGTACCACCTATATCCTTTCGTTGAAATGTAGATTAGTATCACTAAAGATAAGGGTTTCCACCCTCACAACTAGTGACGTGGACTATACATGTGGTCACTTACCGCATGTTCGAACATTATATCACAGCTTTACATAAAGTTCAACTGTTTTGCCTTTAATTCATACCATTAAAATAATACTTCTTGTCAGCTAACTTATCTTGTACTCCTCGAAGAGCTTCTCCAAATCTTTGGAAGTGTACTACTTCCCTTTCTCTTAAGAACTTAAGTGGGTCAATTACATCTGGATCATCCGCACATAAATCAATTAGCTTTTCGTACGTTGCTCTTGCTTTTTGCTCTGCAGCTAAGTCTTCCTGCAAATCTGCAATTGCATCGCCTTTTACGGCTATTGCCATGGCATTAAATGGTATTCCAGCTGCTGCCTGTGGATATACTCCCCATCCATGATCTGTATAATAACTTCCAAGGCCAGCCATCTTCATTTCTTCTGGGCTTGCTCCATCTGTTAGTTGATGTACTATTGCCCCTACCATTTCCAAGTGAGCAAGCTCCTCTGTTCCAATATCATTTAATATTGCTTTGGACTTTTGGTCCGGCATACCAAATCTTTGGCTTAGGTATCTAAGAGAGGCTCCAAGCTCTCCGTCAGGTCCACCATACTGGCTAATTATAAATTTAGCAAGCTGTGGGTTTCTATTTTTTATCTTAACTGGATATTCTAAGACTTTATTATAAGTCCACATTAATAATTCCCCCTTTCCCATGGCCATGGCTCTTCAATCCATCTCCACTTATTACAAGGGAATAATATCGTTAATGGGCCATATAACTTTTGATATTGGTCAACAAGTCTTCTATATCTATTACAATATTCTCTATGCATTGCTAGAGCTCTTGTATCATTTGGATGTGTATCTAAATATAAGCCAAGCTCTGTTATGCTAAATTTTAACTGTTTAATTTCATTAATCATTCTTTCTCTTGATTGATTAATATTCATACCACATGCTCTATTGTATGCATCCATTTCATTTTCTCTTTGATAATCCTCATAACTTATATACTGTTCATTCATCCGTTACAGCCCTCCCCAATTTCATTTGAATTCTTCAAAAACTCAATCGTTCTTATACTTTGGCAAGGTGAATATGGAGAAACAAGCTCCGGATATATTGTCCCCATTTTTAATCCTGTTTCTGGGTTAAAGACTTTATTCATTTGCTGAATTGGAACATAACTTTGACCATACATTGGATTAGATGGAAATGCTGATGTATCATTCATATCAAACCCACACATGCAATTATCTTCAGTGTTATTTTGATTACATGTCATGTTGCATGATTGTCTTATTTCAGTGCTTTCTTGATTTATATTAGTTTGCTCTATAACATCAATATCATTTTCAGTATTACTATTACGATAATTTCTACACCTGTAATTATTCATACATAATCCTCCTTCTTTAGACTATATATTACATATTATGTATGAATAATTATTTTGTTAATGAAAAAGACATCTTTAAATCTCATTATTAAGATCTAGGATGCCTTCCATTTTCATTATTCATCGTCTTTTATTTCGTGAATTGTGAGCTTTCCTTCCTCAGCTTCTTTAATTGCTTTTTTTAGTCTTTCTTGATTTTCTTCACTATAAAACGGATCTTTTTCTTCTTTTTTCATATATTTAATCACCTCTATATTACTATTTTTACTTAGCTCACACATAGTATTATATACTTCATTTCTTAGCTTTTCTTGAGCTTCTTTAAATGGTAGTGTTTCATCTGGGTAGAATGGTCCTTCTATGTATGATACTATTCTTGCCTTATCGTTATTCTTACCATACCTCTGGTAAGTGTTCACAAAGCAAAATACGGGCTTTTTCATCTTGACTGGGTATTTAAATGATACTGACTTAAAAGGTCTTATTTTTGTATAATATGGCCAAATATGAGCCTCTGGATATATAGTTACTGAATGACCTTTATTTATTCTATCCTCTACTATATCCATAAAGTTTTTAGTAGCTTTTATATTTCCAGGTACTGGTATAGCTCCTAATAGCTCTATTATCCAACCAGAGCCTTTCATTGATATGTTTTCTGGATTTACTATAAAGAAATTTCTCTTTGGATAATTTGCCATACTTGGTATAAATGTATCTCCAAATGCTTGTGTATGGTTTCCATATATGAAGTATCCAGTCTTTTTAAACTTTTTATACTTTTCTTTTCCAACATACTTAACTTTATATAAGTTCATTCCATAAAACTTAAACGGTAAGCTTAGAAAAGTTTGAACAAGCCATGAAAATGCATTCCAAAGAATTCCTCTTTTATACTTATAATTCTCATCTATTGTTCTTGGAACAATAACCGCTTCTGAGAACTCATCATTTAATTCATCTTCATAGTATATTACTTTATTTTTTTCCATATATCTCTCCTAAAAAACAATAAGCCAAAAGTATTAGATACTTCTGGCTTACTTTATTTATTAACCCTCATATGCGAAAAAACTTTCAAAGAATTGGTTGCTATCTTCACTTCCAAAATACTCATTAACAGTATCAATATTTTTATTTACTGCATTACCATTAACTTTGTTATTTTGTACTCTATCATCACCAACACAATCACATTCTATTTGAGCTAGAGCTCTTAGCTTTTTATCGCCTTCACTATCTTTTAATCTATCTTCTTCTGTATAATTTGCTTTAATATCTACAATTTGATTATAGAACTCAGTTTTCTTAGCATATTTCCAGAAGTACTCTTGATATAAAGTATCATCAAATTTCCATGGTTTAAAAGCTAAGTTGTAGTGAACTAAGTTTAATTTAGATCTTTCTATGTTATCACCACTTACTGGCATCTTATTCCATGTTTTTGGTATTAATACAACTTTACCTTTGCATAGTCTGTTTAAGTAGTCTTGATCTTGTGCAACTGAAAATTTAGTTGTACTTAATAAATACATGAATTTTTCCTTAAACTTAAAGTTTCTAAGCTCTTTTAAGTTCATAACTAAAATTCCAGCATTAAAGTAATTTTCATAACTTGCAACACCAACAACTTTTTCTGCATAATTTTGGAATACTTCAATTGTTTGTATAACATCATCTGGAGCTGCAGCTAATAAATTATTCTCTATGTTAGTATTATATAGCTTTGTAATATCTTTAAGCACAATAATATCACTATCTAAATATAATGCTTTATTATACTCTGGATATAGCTCTGGAATTAATAGTCTGTAGTATGTAGTATTTGAGAAATAATCTCTTGTATATAGCTTATCTCTTATCTTTTCTACATGACTTGTTAAATCAATAAACTCAATATCAAAGTTATCGTTTTCATATTTTTTTATTTTTTGGATATTGGCTTCTGAAACACATGTGTATAATACTTTAACTAAGTATTTATACTCTTTTGAAGCATTGTCCATAAGTGATTTTAACGCTACACCTAAAAACGGTATATAGTTATCATCAACAGCGAAGAAAATTGGAACTTCTTCTTTAAATTTTGTATTCATTTCTTTTTTTCATACTCCTTTTATTTTCGTTTATTTGAATATTTCTTCATTTTCCCTTTTTATTTTTAGATACTCATTTAAGTCATCGTCAAAGTGAAAGCATTTAAGCTCTCTATGTATATCATCAACATGCCATTGTTTAAAATTCTCAGTATGTGGTGGGAATGGTCTAAACATTAATCTTTTACAGAAATGACATATTACTGTACCTTTTCTATTAAACTTAGATTGTTCATTAAATCTTCTTGGTATTAATTTCTTTTTAGTTGTTGAATAGAAAATAGCACTTTGATCTGCAAATAACATTTTTTTGTTTTTGATTCTATCTCTAGCTTTTGCTAACAGTCCTGTTTCTTTTATCTTCTTCATATTAAGTAGAAGCATACCTGCATTAATATAATCTGGTCTTATAAGCCAACAACCATATTTTTCTTTAACAGCTGCATACTCATAATCCTCAATATCAATATTAAATAGCTTAGAAATATCATCATCAGCCATCATATCTATATCAAGATATAAAAGCTTATCTGGTATTCCCGGTATCATATCTGCAAATAATCTAAGTAATGTATATGGTGTACAATATGCATTTTCATTTTTACATCTACCAAATTCTTTTTCATATAATTCGGTAACATCTACTTTGGTTACCTTATTATCTTTATTTTTTTCTTTTACAATTTTATTTAAAAAATCAATTTGATCATCTCTCATAGATGTATAATCTGGTTTGATTCTAGATACATCCATAGTAAAGATATAGCAGTTAATAGGCTCCTTCGTTCTATTTGTAATAGAAATAAGCTCTGTTAGTGCACCATCAAATACTTTTGAGTTTCCACTAAATAAAATATTAATCATTTCTACTTCCCCTTAAAATTTCACCTTGGTATTATACTCCTATTTTATAAAAAATACAAGTTTACCATAATTATCTTATGTCTCATCTGCTACTACTTCTTCTTTTGGCTTATTTTTATCTTCTTTCTTTGATTTAAACATATTGAAAACAACTACTATACCACTTATTATAACGAATAAATAGAAGCTTACACCTCTGTTAATAAGCATTGCTCCACTTATAGTCTCAGCTGTAAATATTTGCTTAAATATATTCATAAATCCACTCTCACTTACGCCAACAGCTCCTGGCAATGGAATTCCAGATACCGTAGCATATAGCATAGCTTGAAGACCAATCATTTTAACAATATTTACATTGTTAAATCCAATTGCTCTATATACCCAATATGGAATAGTGTAATATATAACTATTTGTATAAATGTTGTTAGTAACATCTTCCACATTACATTTTTATTTTGCTTTATATACTTAGATGTAGCTTGGTATTTATCAAGCTCATTGTTTAATTTATCTATTTTAGCTTCAATATTTTTAACTTTAAATTTCTTTAATACTTTAATTGCAAAATTAACAAACCATTTTGATATTCTTCTAGAGAATATTCCGATTATTAATAAAGCTAAAGCTGTTGAATTAAGTGCAATTCCAATTACAAACAAAGCAATCATTCCACCTTGTAAATAGTGTCCTAAGAACACTAAACTGAACAAAGCCATAGATATTGTAATAATCTGAAAACTGCATAAATTCATAAGTAATGCCAATGTAGAGCCAGATGCAGATACGCCATCCCTATGCATATAGTATATTTGCATTGGTTGACCACCACTTGCAGCTGGTGTTATTGCACTAAAGAAAAATCCTATAAACGAATACTTTAATGTATTGGCAAGACTTACTTGTTCGTTTCCAGATATTCTAAGTGTTCTACGCATATTTACACCTTCTAATGTAAGATACAAAAGCATACAAAACACAGCTATTAATACGAATGCCTTATTCGAACTTAGCATTAGATTAAATATATCAAATATGTTCTGATCTTTTAGAAGTACGTAAAATGTAACATCTATAAGAATAAAGAAAAATATTAAGTTAAATATAATTTTTCTTGTCTTTTTCATTTAATCCCCTAACTTTTACAAAATATTACGTATTATACCATAAATATATATTTTTGTAAAATTTTACACTACTTATCTATCTTCATTTGAAGATTCAATCTGTGTACTTGCTGATGGCCCAGTCGTATCAACATTTTGACTATTATCAATAATTTGGACATCAATCTTATATTTATCACCAAAAGACTGCTCTTCTTTAACCTCAGCTCCTGGCTCTAAGTAATATTGGCTAGAATATGCAACACCAAGTTTTCTTTTCATTCCAGATCTAAAGTACTCTTTTCTTCTTATCTTTGCTGTTCTGCTCATACCGACACCATATCTAGAAAAGTCTCGCTCTATTTCTCTTTTTCTATAGTCTTGACCACTCATCCTGTACATTACATCATCTAATCTTCCAACAAAATTCTTTTTCATTTTGTGATTTCTTATAAAATCATATGATTCAGCACTATCTCTCTCGTAATCAATTGGAAATCTATTAGATATTATTGTTAAATAAAGTGATTCTATCGCTTCTGCTTTAGCTAAACTGCTCTCTCCTTCAACAAGAGTATGCATATTTCCTAGCAATTCACTTATACTCTTTCTTCTTCCATTATTTTTAAATGCTAAACGTAAAACTGGATACTCATTAAACGCCTTCTTTGTATACTTTCTTATATATTCTTCTGCAATAAGCTCTAATATCTTTATTCTTTCTCCTTCTGGATATTCGCTTCCCGGTAACATTATATTACCTCTTTCATTGCATATTCTTCCAACAATAGTCTTTGTTTGTCCAGATAATCCAGCTTTAAAATTAATCCAGTTTTCTCTTAATTTTCTTTTGTCTATAACTCTATATAACCCCGGAAATTCAGTTTGAGTGGCATCCATACCATATCTCTCTGCATCACACTCTCTATATGTTCCCCAATAGTTATTTAAATATAAATATGGATCTACATGCATTGCCATTGTCTCTATAGCCATAATGTATCCATTTATGCTGTATTCTCTTCTATATGCTTGCTCTATATGTTTTGTTTCATGCATTATTGTTCTAAATGCTCTATACATTTCATCTGGATTTCCACTCGCAATATCATCTAATAATTGCTCAGAATATATTATTTTAGAATCAGATGGAATAGATACAGCAATAACGCCTCTAACACCGTCTGGTAAAGCTTTACCATTACCTCTACCATATCGACGTATCATTTTACCTTTGCTATAGATATCTATATTAATATTTTTACCAACACCAAGATACATTAAGCTTTGTTTAGCATAAAATTTAAGTAAAAACTCAGCTTCTTTCTTTGTAATAACATATTGTGGAGTATTTACTTTATCTATCATTGGCTTAGCAAAATCCTGAAATTTTCTATATGTTTCAGGTCTTGCAAAATTTGCATTATCAATTTCTACACACATCTTATCTAATGTTTGATGTGATATTTCCATTTATAATTTCCCCTTTATAATCTAATCTTAAATAAGTATATACTAACAAAATTAAAAATACAATAACTCTTATTAAATCATCATAAATCTTGATTTTCCCCTCAGTTTATGGTAAACTATAATCTGTATTTCTATTTGGAGGGTATTATGATTGTAGATTTTTGTAATAGACTAATAAACTCATATAATGATGTTTGTAAAGCCGTTGAAGATATAACAATGGCTATTAATGGCGACCCAAAATCAACATCTGAATATAGATTAATTCCAGGCGATAAGTCTAGAAATAATAATTTTGTTGTAAATGCCGTTGATTTTAGTACGCTAAATGAAACAACTATATTTATTGGGAAACATACTGTTGGTGTAAAAATGTTTGGTCCAAAACATACACCTATATGTAATTATGCAATTACAAGAAAAGATGGAGTTCAAATAGTTCAAATAAAATACCCTGATGGAACTGGAATGGAACAAAAATGCGTATTTGATAAGTATGCAAACGCATATTTATTTAACAGAACCAATGTTACATTACCTGCAGAAGAGCTTTTTGATCTTGATGTTTATGGTAATGCGATAATACAACAAGGATTTCCAATAGCAATAGTATACCAACAAACAAATACATTAAATATTGGAGTATCTTTTCCAAATAATGGTATAGATGTAAATCCTATACTAAATGATAATGCTATTAGGACTGCTGAATTACGCAGAATATCAGAATATGTAGGTGGAAATGCAATGTCATTTATTCACGCACATACAAATTGCTTATCACTTGTAAGTCCAAAAGAAATATATACAAACGCTCTAGAGTTTCAAAAAGCATTTACTAGAATGATTAGGCAATTAAAGAAAGAGCAAGGAAGTATAAATCCGATGGAACCAGATACACCTGTTCAAAATGATAGATAATTAAAATATATTTATTAAATAAAACGAAAAGAAGTCATTACTAAGTGTAATGACTTCTTTTATGATTTACAATCATATCTTCTTTGTTATCATCTAATCTAATTAGAATATGATTTTTAAAGTACACTTCACCTGAATCCGTTGAAGCATATGTAATAATAATTTGGCTTTCTTCGTCTAATATGTCAACTGCCAAAAAATTATTACAAGCCAGATTATATCATGAATTCTGGATTATGTCAAATTTTATGTTAAGTTTTTCTGCAAATTTCTGTTTGCAATATCTTACGGAAAAAAGCTTCTATTTAAGCGTTCTCATTGAATTTAGGACTGCAAGAACAGTAACACCAACATCTGCAAAAACAGCAAGCCACATTGGAGCGTACCCAAATACCGCTAAAATAAGTACAATTATCTTTACTGCAATTGCAAAAACAATGTTCTCCATAGCTATTTTTATGGTTCTTTTAGCAATTTTTATAGCATCAGCTATCTTAGATGTTTTATCTTCCATTAGTATTACATCAGCCGATTCTATCGCAGCATCAGAGCCAATTGCCCCCATTGCAATACCAACATCTGCTCTAGCAATAACTGGAGCATCGTTTATACCATCTCCAACAAACGCAACATTATTATTTTTAGATTTTTCGTTTTTCTTATTAATTATTTCTTCAAGTTTAGATACTTTATCTTGTGGTAATAGCTCAGCAAAGAACTCATCTATACCAAGCTCTTTTGCAACACTTTCTGCAACATCTTTATGATCTCCTGTTAGCATTACTGTCTTAATACTATTATTCTTAATTCTATCAACAGCATTTTTAGAATCATCTTTTATTCTATCTGATATTACAATATGTCCAAAATACTCGCCATTAATTGCAACATGTACGATTGTTCCTGATTTTTCACAATCTTTCCAATCTATACCAATGCTTTTCATTAGTTTGTGATTACCAACATATACTGTATCTTCATTTACTTTAGCTTTAACACCTTGACCAGCAAACTCCTCTACTTCTGTAACAGAGCAGTCATCATCTTCATTTTCATATGCATCTTTAAGTGAAATTGCAATTGGATGTGATGAATATCTTTCAACATGCGCTGCTAAATGTAATAACTTATTTTCATCATATATTTCTGGATGTATTGCAACTACTTTAAATACACCTTCTGTTAATGTTCCTGTTTTATCAAATACTACCGTACTTATCTTAGATAATGAATCTACATGGTTTGAGCCTTTAATAAGAATTCCTTTCTTAGAAGCTCCCCCTATTCCACCAAAGAATGCAAGTGGTACAGATATTACAAGTGCACATGGACATGATACAACTAAAAATGTTAATGCTCTTAGAAGCCATGTTGAGAAATTGCCCAAAAAGTCACCTGATAATATTGGTGGTACAATAGCAACTAATATGGCAAGAATAACTACTATTGGTGTATATACCTTAGAAAATTTAGTGATAAACTTCTCGCTCTTTGATTTGTGTTCAGAAGCATTTTCAACTAAATCGATTATTTTAGCCACTGTAGAATCTTCAAATCTTTTAGTAACTCTTGCTCTTACTGTTCCATTTATATTAACGCATCCAGATAAAATAACATCTTCTTCATCTATGCTTCTTGGAACTGATTCACCAGTTATCGCAACAGTATTTAAAGTTGTCTTTCCTTCAATTACTACACCATCCATTGGAACTTTTTGTCCTGGTGCAATAACCATTATCTCTCCAACTTCAACAGTATTTGGATCAACTTTTTCAACTTTACCATTTTTTTCAATATAAGCTATATCCGGTCTTATTTCCATTAGTGCTTCAATTGATTTCTCACTTTTTCCTTCTGCAATACCTTCAAATAGCTCTCCTAATTGAAAGAATAGCATTACGAATACCGCTTCAGCAAACTGTGGCTCTCCTCCTGGAATAAATCCAATTGCAAGAGCTCCAACTGTCGCAACAAACATTAAGAAATCTTCATCAAAAATCTCTCCATGGAATATATTCTCTATAGCCTCTTTAATAGTCTCAAATCCAACTAATAAATATGGTACTAAAAATACTAATAAATTAGCCCACATTGGAAGCCCTAGTTTGTGCTCTATAAATATTGCAATTCCTAAGAGAATAGCTGAGATTATTATCTTTATTAAATCATGTTTTGTCTCTTCTTCCATATGACCTCCTAAATATGACATTAATTTCACATTCATTATATTTTTATAATATATTAATGTCAATAATAAAATAACAAGAATTCGAAGATGAATCCAAATTCTTGTTACTATTAACTATATATTTTGACGGTTTAGAAATGTTTTATTTCTCTTTTAAAATCCTCAAAGTCTTTCAATTTCCATGACCAGTTTTCAGGCCTATCAACTCCTGGAAGATTTATTCTGCTACTGTCATCTAATCCAAGAATATCTTGCACTGTAAATATATCTATCTTTGATTTACATTTACTAAAATACTGCATCATTCCAATATTTATATTAATGTCATAACATTCATTATCTCTTAAGAACTTTTTCAAGTTCTCTTTTTTATCATCACTTAAATTTTTGTACCAACCGTATAATGTTGAACAATCATGGTTTCCAGGAAATGCTAATACATTTTCATCATCATTATCTATATCATAAATATTATTTAAATCTAAAGAGAATTGTAGAATCTTTTGTCTCATAAATCCATAATGCTTTCTTAAAAGCTCTGTTTCTATTCTTATATCTCCTAAATCTTCGACAATTAAATCATCTGGAGTAATTCCCTTGTATTTAAATAAACTGTCAAAGAATCCATAGCTAAATCCTTCCGTGTATTCTCCATCCTTACCAGACATACCAAATGGTATCCTAAAGAATGCATCATATCCCTTAAAATAATCAACTCTTAATCTATCAAACAACTTTAATTGATATCTAAATCTATCTACAATATATTTATACTTATCTTTTTTTATGTTTTCCATGTTATATACTGGAGCATTCCATCTTTGACCATCATCATTAAAATAGTCTGGTGGTGTTCCGGCCTCAAAAGTATATCTTCCATCCTCTATTTCATAATACTTTGAATAATATGTTGTTTCAACAGAATCAAATACTGGGTAGAAAGGTAAATCACCAATTATATATACATTCTTTTTATTGGCATATTTTTTTAGTTCCATCCATTGTTTATATAGTATGTACTGCAAAAATAAGTAATACTCAATATCTTCCCCATCTCTTTTGCTCTTATATTCTGCATATTGTTGTATTTCTTTTTGAGATGCAAATTTTTCATATTTAGCATCTTTTTTAAAATTAGAGTATGCTTCCTTGTAGTACTTATCTTTATAATCATCGTATCTAGCTCTATCAGTAACACTTCTTTTTCTTGCTTCTTTAATTAATCCAGCTTTTATTAACTTATCAAGTGATATAAAGTCCTCTTCTAGAGCATAAAAGCTTACTGGTGAATATGGAAGTCTATTACATGCATTAATTGGTAATATTTCCCAATACTTAATACCATTTTCACTTAATATATCGATAAATTCGTATGCTTCATATCCAAAGTCTCCAATTCCATATTTACTTGGAAGTGAGAATATTGGAAGTAAAATTCCCTTTTCTTTCATACTTATCTCGCTTTCTTTTGTTTATTCAAATTTTAACTTCGGTAATATATATTACATATAAAATTCGCCATTATTAAGGTTAGCAATATAATCGTAATCATCTATATGCATTAAGTATACATCTACGCCTTTTGCTTTAATTTCTGATAATTTATCCTTAACATCTTCAAATTTTAAATGTACTCCACCAAACTTAGATGTATCCACATAAAATTCATCACAATCATCCATATAAGGCATAAATGGATCTAAGGTACATGTATCCCCTGTATATACAATTCTTCTATCATTTGCTGTTATTTTAAATCCATATGAATTAAATTGTACAACATGCTCTGTTTTAATAAATTCGATTCCAAGTGCATTATCAGTTATATTATATATAGAATCAATTGTTCCCTCTAAATCTAGTATTTGTTTTAAAGTCTCACATTTTGTAACAACTGTTATTTTAATGTTGAATACAAACCACATATATAAAATAAATTGGCTTAATGATCCTGCATGATCATTATGTGGATGTGTTATTAAAACATATATATTATCGTATTTTTTAAAATCAAATTTATGCTTAATATTATTGAATACTGCAAATCCACAGTCTATAATTAATAAATTATTATCTATCTCTATATATCCAGAATTATTATTATCTCCAAATCCTGAATCTCTTCCTAAAAAGTTAATTGTTGAACCCATATAAATCTCCTTTTCTTTTATTTTATTGACAATATCATATCACTTCGAATAAAAAAAATAAAGCAATATCTACATATTTATACTTTTAGAGCCGAAGCGAGCGAGGAATAAATCCCCGCTCGCTCGTTTGAATCGTGGTGAATTTCAGAGCTCTGCCAACATGCCGGCAATACGCAGTCTCAGATCTTCCGGAAGCTGCCAGTTTGTCTCCTTGCCGTATTTCTCTGAATAAAGCTCTGTCCCCTCAAGTGCTCTCTTGAACACATCCGGGAACTTAACGCCTTTTGCTTTCAGATATGCGGCCGTGATTTCCGTCTTGAAGACTCTACGAGCCTCCCAGGCAGTCATCATATAATACAGGATATACTGACCTTCTGCCGGAATAACAGGAATATTGAGGTCATGCCGAAGCGTGAACCATTCAACTTCCTTGAGCTCGTATCTGTAGACAGTACCATATGTTTCAATGGTAATATCAGCAATCAGATCGAACTTGACACCGCGCATTTCAGCTTCCTTGTAATACGGGCTAGTGAATGCAGGCTTCTGTATCGTCTCGTGATTAATTGTACCACCGAGACTCTCAAAAACCGCTTCAAACTTAGCCGTATCCCGCGGATCAATGAGCAAATCAAAATCATTGAAATGATCGTGTGCTCCGCGGAGAAAGAGACCAAAACTCATGCTTACTGCCCAGCGAACGCCTTTTGCAGCAAGTGCTGAACACAGCTCTTCCATCAGTTCACCCATGGCCCGGAACTTATCACTCGAAAAGAGCGAAGCTTCGTTAGCCGCCTTCAAAAAGTCGTACCTTTGCAACATAGCAAATCATCCTTTCTATAATGTAAAAATTTGGTTGTGGTTTGGATTTTCGACTCATTTTATTGTATCACAAAATAAAAAGATATTCAAGTTTTGAATACCTTTTTAACACATTATTTAAAGTTATTATTTATACCATTATACTGTGGATATTGCATAAATCCTTCCTTATATTTTGATTCTTGTAACTTTCTTTTTAAAGTACTGTCTTCAACTTCTTTTTGTACAGCTGCGAATACATCGGATTCACTTGGCATTTTAGATTTAATACCTCTTGCTTTATCCATCTTAGTACGCTCTTTTGCTTCCATCATTCTGCTATTTACTATTGCTCTAATTGTTGTTTGTCTAGATGATTCTGAAAGAGCATATGTACTTCTAACAGCTCCATCTAATGTTGCTATATCTTCTGAAGTAATACTTAAATCTAATGGTTTTTTATCATCATTTTTATATACAAAGTGCATATTTGTAATATCTCTTTTGTATACATTCTTACAAGACTCTTCAGTAGCTCTTTCTTCATTAAGTTTTGATCTTGTAAATACTCTGCTCATCTCTATATTTGTCTTTTTGTCATACATTCTACTGTCTGTATGAACATATATCTTTGGAACCTGCTTTGATGGTTTAGCACTTACTTTATCCGCATCAGGACTTTCTTCATTTTGTCTTGTAATACATAGCTCGCCATCATTCATTTTAATTTCCATTGTTTGTTTTAATTTAGTATTTGAATTTCTATCATATTCAAATTTAATACCATCTTGTGTTTTAGATAGAGTTAATCCTTGTTTGATTGTACCAAAGTTGCTAATTTTCATTTCATCAGCCTGATGATTTGATTCTTTATAGCATTGCACATATTCAAATATGGCATCATTTACAACAGGGTTTTCCAAGTAATTTTGTGGTACACCAAGCTCTTCAATAATAAATAATTTTATTAATTGATTCTCATCTAATTCTTGATTTTCTACAGACTCAATTACAACTTTTCTGCCAGCATTAAGTAGCTTTTGTTTTCTTTGAGACTTCTTAATTATCTTTGCATCTTCTTTATTTTGTGACTTCATGTCTTTAATAATGCTCTTATATTCATTAGCAATCTCTTTTATTTCAGCTAATGATTTCTTAATCGCAGCATCATTCTTTTTCTTTATTTTAGGGGAAATCTTTTTGCAAGACATATCTGTTTCGATATCTTTCATACATGTATTTATAACATCTATGATCTTTGTCTTTGCCATTAAATATTGTAATTTATATGCAAGTACTTTTTGTGGTACATATTCTTTGCTTTGAGCCGCAATTGTACCCCTATCCATTTTATCTAAAAATGTACCATATTCTTTATATATTGGACTTACAGCATCTTGCTTTCTGATATTAGAGCCAATTCTATTGCTCTCCATTGAACCAAAATATTTTCCGACAAGCTCCGGTTTAATAACTGTTTCTGTTTCATGATTTTGACAGAAATCAGCAATAACATCCTCAAGCTCTTTTAAATAAACAGTGTTTAATCCGTTAACATGATTTTCAATGATAGTCATATATTCGTCAATTTTACAACATCCTTGTTCATCCATATGACTAAAATGCTCTTGATTTAAATTATTAATTCTTTCGTATGCATTAATCTCAAAATTAGCTCTCTCAACGTCACCATTAACTGGTATTTTTTGAGAATAACATCCATAAATTCTAGATTGTAACTCTTTTCCAAGCTCAGTACGCTTATTATAAACAGTAAGAACCTTCTCTACAACATCTTTTGCTCTTTTATTATCAGCAATCATTTTAAGCTGAGCAGGCGTAAAGATACACTCCTTAGCATCTGTTTTCTTTCCGTTCAAATAATCATGTACTTGAAATAATCTCTTTGGAATTCCATCTTTTCCAGTACCTGTTACATATGATCCACTAAGCTCTCCAACAATATCCTCAAGTAGATCAATAATTTCTACTTCTTTTCCTTTGTTCATTTAATATCCCCCAAATTAAATTTTCTTTTGTTTTCCGTTTTATTTTCTATGCCAATTTTATCATTACGAACAATTGAGAGTCAATAGAAAGTAAAAAAATAAAACAGCCATTTTGACTGTTTTATTTTTTATATTTTATTCTTTAAAATTAATCTTCTTTTTTATTTTTCTTAACAACTACAGCGATAAGAACTATCACAGCTACAGCACCAGCTATACCATAAATAATAAATCTATCTCCGGCTTTTGGGCTCTTAGATTTCTTTCCGTCACCTTTTGTTGCAATTGCATAATTAGAGAATGATTTTGTTTTGAATGTAATTGTATTTGTAGCTTCATCATATGACTCGATTTTAATT
Source organism: Clostridia bacterium (assembly GCA_017512025.1). Lineage (GTDB taxonomy): Bacteria > Bacillota > Clostridia > TANB77 > CAG-508 > CAG-492. Next base: position 150,403 of record JAFWHH010000012.1, on the reverse strand, counting down.
ACTTCATATTCATCTCCATCATGTACATTGTGAACTATAACAATATCATCAGCTGTTAATCCATCAGCTAATTTTAATGAAATAGTTGCTTCTTTCTCTAATTCATCTAATTTATTCTCCCAAACATCTTCATCATCATCTTTACCTTTGTAGAATACTTGGAATAAATCAATGTCTAAATATGTTTTAACACTATAATCTCCTGCAGCATTCTCAAATCCTTTGATTTTATCAGCTGGAATATCAACATCGTTTACTCTTAATTGAGCAGTACCACTATCGATTGTACCATCTGGTAATTCGATAGCTCCACCTTCAATAGAGTTACTTCCATCTTTTAAAACATCTGAAGTTTTTGTAAATTCTGCATCAAAATGTATATTAGTATCCGGCATAATAAATTCAAAAGAATTCATTAAATTTGATAATCCTAATTTGTTTCCATTAATTCTAATATCTGTTAATTGATATCCATATTCTGGATAAAATTCGAATACAACTTTTGATCCTGGTTTAACATTAATCCATCCGAATCCATTTGAACCAACACCTGCACCATTTTCATTTGTAGTCCAGTTTTCAGATTTATATGTATCTGGATCAACTAAGTTACCTTCTTCATCATAAACTGCAGCAACATATCCATATCCGTTCTCTAACTTGAACTCTTGAATCCATTCTTCATCTGCTGCATCACGTGGTACATAATTTGGATTTGTCCATATTATTGTTCTTGGAAGCTCTGCATTTGGATCTCCAGTACCTCTGATTGTATAACTTGCTGCACCTGGAACAGTAATTGTTGTGAACTCACCATCAGTTCCTATTGTAATATTCTCGTCTCCCTCTTTATATGTAACTCCATTTATTGTGAATTCTAGAACAGGAGCATCACCAAATACATTTATAAATTTAAATGTATTTGTTTCATTTGGATCAGTTGTTCCAGCAGCATCTAATGTTCCTTCAAAAGAATCCATAAATTCTTGTGCATCATCCATAAAAGTAATACCATTAATAGATGCAATCATATGTGTATCTGTAAATTTAGCATCAATTGTTATATTATCTGGTCCACCTACTTGTGGTTGGTCACCCGGTTGATCACCTTGTTGTGGTGCAACATAATCTTGGATAGCTATATTTGTTCCTGTACTAAATGTTGTTTGGTCTGATTGTACTGGTTGTCCATTTGCAAACAAGTCAAATTTATTATTTCCATAAAAGTTTAAAACAACTTCCTCACCATTAGGAATTGTCATCTCATATACACCGTTACCTACATCAGCTACAGAAAAACTAACATTGGCTTCTTCCGGAGTAGCAGCATTAGCCTTCTTTGCATCAACATACTGACCATCAATTACTAAATGTTGGCCATCATCAACAACTTGAATTGTATGATTTTCTGTTGCATTAGCACTAACGCTAAATCTTATTTTGTAAGAGTCATTTGCAGATACTCTTGATACTGCTAATGATAAAATCATTGCAGCAATGATTGTTAAAGCTATTATTGCTTTACTTTTTGTTTTTCTCATTTGTTTTCCTCCATGCTTTTATATTAATTCATTTTCAATCTCATTGAAAATAAAATAAAAACTTTTTATATTTCTAATCCTTCGTTAGGGTCGTTATCTATTTCCTTCTTTTGATTTTTATTTTCTTGCGCTATTCCTGTATCTCGATCTTGTTTTGCTTTTTCAGCTATTTCTCTCTGATGATCCATAACAATTTGCATTTCGTCATCTCCAAGAACCCAGCTTTGATTTTGATCTTCTTTAGATTGACTTTTTGATTCAGACTCTTCTTCTCTGTTTGGTTCTTTTCCCGGTGCTAACGTATATTGATATAGTTTAGTTAATTTAGCATTTTGTCTGCTTATTCTAAAAAGTTGAAATCTTGTTCTTAAAGATATATGTCCTTCAGATGTTTCTTTCCAAAACTCAGGACCTCTATTTGCAAATAATAATACTGCTCTTCTTATTGGTCCATTTGCTTCACCATTTGGCTCTATTTCTGTTAGCATTTTTTTAGCTTCATCTAATCCGACACCTCTATTTAATGCTTCTATAATCTCCAATGCTTCTGCAGCATCTTGACCTCGATATTTATCATTATAACTTTTTTCTACATATTCTTCCCACTGCTCAGCTCTTTCTGGGAATACAATCATTTGACCACGTGTAATTAATATTTCCATCTGCATCTGTTCTTCTTTGGTCAAAACATTTTGTTTATCGCTCATAAAAACCTCCGCTTTTCTTTCGTTCTGCATCAATTATATCATAACTAAAAAAAATAAAATACTTTTTTTAAATTTTATTAAATTTCCATAATGTAAAACTTATCAAATACGTTGCTATCAGCATAATTGGGAATGATATAAAAATTGAATACATTCCTCCAGCTGCAAATCCATACCAATCATATTCTGGTAATACTTTTCCATCAACTATATGTGAAAAGATATTTATTGTATAGTAAATGCCATATAAAAGCATTGGTAATACTCCCATACAAACATATTTAAATTTTATTTGATCTGTCTTTTCAAAAAATACAAAAGTAATTGCACTTAGTAATGGGATAAGAAAATGATAAAACAAATTGGCATTTTTAAACAATGCAAAATATCCATGTGTTGATGTTGGAGCTAAAAACAAAGCTGTTGTTAAAAATGTAAGTACAACTCCAACAGTAAACACCATCTTTAATACATAAAAGTCTTTATGTATTTCTTTTATTTTCTTGGTTAGAACTAAACTTTGGGCAAGAGCAAAAACAAGAGCAATAATCCCCATAAGCACATTTGACTGAACTGTAAAGTACTTAAATAATCCTGGCCCTGTTTCTGTTAAAAGCAATTCTTGTCCCATAAAATAAATACCATTCATCATACAAATTGTTGCAAATGCAACAAATATTACAATTATTATATTTAAACATAATGATATTTTTATCTTTAGCATAAAATTCTCCTATTAATTATTTTTGATGTACATCAATTTGGTTGTATGGTACATGGATATTATTTTTTTCCAATCCGACTAATATACATCTTAAAATATTTCTTCTCGCTTGTAATTTGTTTTCTGAGTTACATTTTGCTTGTATTAAATAATTAATACTTGATTCTGCAAGATCAGTAACTCCCTTATATTCGCATGAATTGATTAGTTCATCTTCTGCTATATTTTCTGAAATACTTTTTACAACTTTTTCTGCTTTTTTTACTTCTACCTCATATGGCATTGGTATGCTAATGTTTAAAATATTTGAAACAACCTCAACTTGTTCAATGTTTCTGTTAGATACAGATATAACATTAAGAGTTCTTATATCTTCAATTTTGGTTGTTTTTAAACCAATAGAAAGCACTTTTCCTTCTATATCTTTAAATTTAATTACATCACCAACGTTGTAATATGAATCAGAAATTATATCGAATCCTTTTACAAAATCTTTAAGAGCATCTTGAATTGCAAAACCAATAATAACTCCCATGATTCCAACACCTGCAAGCATAGAGCTTACATTTACACCATTTACTTGTAAAAGAATAAGAACTGTTACAATTATAAAGATATATCTTATTACGCTTATTATTAATTTGTAATATGTCTTTCCTTTTTTGCTTTTAAACATTCTTAAATTACTGCTTTTTTCTCTTTTGCGTAAGAAATGTGCAATGCATTCATATAGAATAATACTTATAACTACAACCACGATTGAACTTATAAATTGCATGTGCATCAAATTACTAAAAAATTCTTTAAATTGCTCCATAAATCCTCCTACTTTCTTTCATCCATCCATTTTAATATTCCAGTATATAACATTAGATATGATAGTGCTACACAGAATCCTCCACACACATCACTTGTGTAGTGAACTCCTAAATAGATTCTACTTAATCCAATTAAGACAATTAAAACTGATAATAGAATCGTTGATATTATCCTTATAGTCTTACTTTCAACCTTCTTGTTTATTATATATATCAGATATCCATAAAAAGCCATACTAACCATTGAGTGCCCTGAAGGGAAACTATATCCGTTTTCATCAATTAGTCTATGTCCAATTGGTCTTGGCCTTTGAATTATATTTTTAATTAAAAAATTCAATAATGCTGCTACTATAGCATTTATAATAATAGACCATCTAATTTTTTTATCTTTAATTGCAAAAAATAATGAAAATGCGATTAACCCTAATATTACCGGACTTGCCATTCTAGTTATTATCTTTGCAAAGAAAGTCATTGTTTCTGACATATCTGATGTTACAAATTCATATCCTGCAACATCAAAATTATATATATCTTCATCTACTACATTATCTAGTATTGCAATAAATAAAATACTGAATAATAACATAACGATGACTCTTCTGTTAATCCATATAATATCAATTAGTCTGTCTATCATGTTACTAACTTTATTGATCATATTCTCCCCTCTTATAAGTACTTTTCTATGATTCCATATATTTTATCACTATGAACTATATAACTTCCATGGTTTTCTTTTGGAATAATTTCAAGCGTGCTATTTTTTATACTATTGGCAATAAGTTCAGTATGCTCCTTTTTTATGATGTCCTTCTCACCAGCAAGTACATGAACTGGTATAATTATCTTAGACAATTCTTCTGGCTCAATGTTTGGTTCAGTAAGCATTAATCTAAATAATTTACTACCCGTAATACAATAAATTATTTTTCCTAAAATATAATCTATCTTAATACATGCTTTAGGATTTAAATTAGCACCGCTTATTATTAGATTAGATAATAGCTCTGGCTCTTTCATTGCAATTAATAATCCAATAATACCACCATCACTGAATCCATATAATATTGGCTTTTCTATATTTAATTCTTTAATGAATCCAATTGTATCGTCACACATCAAGTCATATGTTATTTCTTTTGTCTTATCACTTTCTCCATGACATCTACTATCTATTGCATAAACTTTATAATTTGCTTTAAGCTTGTCAATAAGTACATCAAATATTTTATAACATTCGCCGTTTCCATGCAAGAGAATAATTGGTTTTCCTTCACCAAAAACCTCATAGTGTATATTTATTCCATTAACTTTAACAAACATTCTCTATCTCCCTATAAATAAAACTTAACCTATTTAAAAAGGGGCACCATGGCCCCATTTATTATTGCTTTTTGTATCTTAATTCACCATATTTTTCTTTAACAATAAGGATATCACCTTCAATTCTATACTCTACCTCAGCCTCAACTTGGTTACTGTATGTAATAACCAGTCTATCCCCTTTATCTTGGTATGAGAATGGTAACTCTGACTCATTAATTAAATAGCTACCAGTTCCATCTTCATTAAACTTATATCCAAATTCTTTATATTTTTCCTCTTCCATTTTCCATACACCAACAAGTGTTGGTTTATTATCGTTCTTTTTTCCACATCCTGTTAGTACAAGTGCTCCAAAAATAATTGATAATAATGCAATTAGAGATATTATTTTATTTATTGTTTTCATATGAAATCCTCCTCTTTCGTTTCATTTATCTAGAATTAATAAATCCTCACATAATTCAATAAGCATTAGAATTATAACCATTTTTTATTTTTCTTAATATAAAACTTCTTATATATTTGAATAACAACTGCATAAACTATTAATAATGCAGCAATCCATAGCATATAAGCTATTGGTAATCTACTTAAATCAAATATTGTTGCTATGTCGGTAAATGTAATTAGTAGTGTGACAAAAATAATTGAGAATGTTGATATTAGTAATTGTTTAGATGCTCTGCTCTTTATAAATGGTACTTTGTGAGTTCTAATCATGTGAATAATTAATGTTTGAGATATTATACCAAATGCAAACCATCCTGTTTGGAATAATGCAGCTTTTTCGACTGTATTAAATTTAAGTACAAACCATAATATTGCAAAACACATTATATCTAGAACTGTACTAATAAAACCAAATGCAAACATGAATCTTTTAATATCTTTAGTGTTCCATTTTTTCGGTTGCTTTATATATTCCATATCAACATTATCAAATGGCATACCAATTTGTGCAAAATCGCACAATAAGTTTTGAATTAGTATGTGTATTGGTAATAATGGTAAGAATGGCAAGAAAATACTTGCAATTATTACTGAAATCATATTACCAAAGTTACCACTTGTTGCCATTTTGATATACTTAAGAACATTTGTAAATGTTTTTCTTCCATTAACAACACCTTCTTCTAGAACATTTAAATCTTTTTCAAGAAGAATAATATCTGCTGTTTCCTTTGCAATATCAACAGCTGTATCAACAGAAATACCAACGTCTGCTTGTTTTAATGGAGGGCTATCGTTAATACCATCACCCATATAACCAACTGTATTTCCAAGCTCCTGGTATAATCTTACAATTCTTTGTTTTTGTGTTGGAGAAAGCTTTGAGTATAAGTGACAACTTGGAACTTTTTTCTTAAGCTCCTCATCATCCATATTCTCAATGTCTTTTCCAGTTAATCTATTTGTAACATTTATTCCAACCTTCTTACATACGTTAAGAGCAACTCCTTCACTGTCACCAGTTAAAACAACTGTATCAACACCATGTTTCTTTAATGCTTCAATAGCTTGTTTAGCACTGCTCTTTGGTGGATCTAAGAATCCAACAAATCCAATTAGAACCATCTCTGATTCATCGCCTACACCAAATGTTTCAACACCATGGATGTTATTCTTTTGAGCAACAGCTAAAACACGAAGTCCTTCATGATTATGCTTTTCATAAACTTCATAAGCTTTCTTTCTATGTTCATCAGTCATTTTAATTGCAGTACCATTTATATCAATATATGAACATATTGATATAATTTCATCAACAGCACCTTTTGTAATTAATTGTCTCTTACCATTTTCGTCTCTAAGCACAACACTCATTCTTCTTCTGGCAAAGTCAAATGGTATCTCATCTTCTCTTACATATTTTTCTTTAAGAATATTTAAATTTTCTTTTTCTGCTCTAGAAATAATAGCAACATCGATTAAGTTTTTAAGTCCAGTTTGAAAATAGCTGTTTAAGAATGCATGCTTAAGTATTCTTAAATTCTCATTCCCTTCAACATCCATATATCTTTCAAGAACAATCTCATCTTCAGTAAGAGTTCCTGTTTTATCCGTACAAAGAATGTTCATTTCTCCAAATGTTTGAATAGCAGCAATTCTCTTTACAATAGTTTTCTTTTTAGACATATCAACAGCACCTTTAGCCATTGTAGATGTCATTATAACAGGAAGCATTTCTGGTGTTAAACCAACTGCTATTGTAATAGCAAAGATAAGCGAATCCCACCATTCTCCTTTAGTAAATAAATTTACTACTAGAATAATTGGAAGCATCATTAGCATAAACTTGATAAGTAATGTACTTACATTATCTATACCTTTTTCAAAGCTATTCTTTTCGTTAACACTATACAAAGACTTAGCCATACTTCCAAAGTATGTTTCACTTCCAGTAGCAACAACAACTGCTGTTGCACTACCACTTACAATGTTAGTCCCCATAAATCCAATATTTGGAATATCAGTAACACTATCGCAATCCTCATATTTAGCGAATTTTTCCACTGGATTTGATTCACCAGTTAGTGAAGCTTGATCAACGAATAGGTCCTTCACTTCAATAAATCTAACATCTCCAGGAATCATGTCTCCAGATGAAAGCTTTACTATATCACCAGGTACAACGTTCTCTACATCAACTAATACTTGTACTTCATCTCTAATTACATCTATTTTGTTAGAAATCATTTTCTTTAATTTTTTAGCAGCATTATCTGATTTATTCTCTTGATATAATGAAATAATTGCCGATATTATAATCGTACCAACAATCAATATAAATGTGGCATAATCTTTTTTAGCTGGTAAAATAACATCCGTTACAAAAGTAACAGCAGCTACCAGTATCAACACTATATTGAACGGATTAATAACCGCATCTTTTATCTTTTTAAACCAAGTACTATTGTTTTCAATTTCAATAGTATTCTTCCCATATTCATCTAATCTTTCTTCAATTTCAACAACACTTAATCCTTTAGTAGAAGTATTAAATTTCTTTAATACCTCGTTACTATCTGCTTTGCTATATGATCTTAGGTTTTTCTCTGCCAATTGGCAATTCTCAATAATTTTCTTATCTTTCATAGTAACATCTCCAATCTTTTTTGGATACAAGTGGATTATACAATAAACAAAAAAAAATATAAATATTTCTGCTATAAATATTTATACTTAAATATAAAAACAAAGAGCCACGATATAACATACCGTGACTCTCTGTTTATCAGATTCATTTGGTATCCGCATCAAGCGGAATACCCAGAACCTTCAATGTCTCTCGGACATAGCTGTCTCCAATCCCCCTGAGGGCACTCAGCCTTTGATATGGTGTGATAGCCTTAGCGAAAGCTGCCTGTGATACAGGAACACCTTTGCCATCGTGCTGACCATAACAAAACCTTCTCAGTTCTTGCATGTTAGAAAACATGTTCCGAACTTTTGCTGGTACCTCTTGGAAGATCAGAGCATCTTTCTCCTCAGAGACTTTGGCGCGTTGAAGCTCTGCTTCCCAGTATTGAAGCTGAGCTTTTAGAGTTTTTATCTTGTTCTCTATTTTTTCTGCCCGCGTCATTTTCTAACCCTCCTTTCAAGAGTTATACCTTATTATAACATTTTTCTGGCTGAATGTAAACTTTTAGCGTTTTTTCGTCATTTTCATTCCATATTTCATGTTCACAATACTTACATCTTAGCTTTCCATCTTCGCATTTTGAAACCAATTGTTTTATGCCACGCTCTACAGATGTGATACATCTTTCATTTGGACATTTTAGACTGTCAATAGAAATAACCTCTCCACTTTTCTCTTTTTCAGATTTAAGGCTTTGCTCATTTAATAGCTTTAATATAATAGCCATACGCATATATCTACCATTTTCAGCCTGTCTAAAATAAGCAGCTCTTCTTTCGTCATCATCGACATCTACTGATATCTCATTAACACGTGGTAATGGGTGTAAAATGCTTAAGTCCTCTTTTGCATTCTTTAATTTTGATTTATCTAATATGTACACATCTTTTAATCTTTCATATACACTTAAATCTGAGAAACGCTCTCTTTGAATTCTTGTCATATATAAAATATCAAGATCTGGTATACTGTCTTCTAAATCGTTTGTTTCTATATATTCATATCCTTTTTGATCAAGCATTTCTTTTATGTAGTCTGGCATACTTAGTTCATCAGGAGAAATAAATACAAATTTAATATTTTCATATCTAGTTAATGCAGTTACTAGTGAGTGCACTGTTCTTCCATATTTTAAATCACCGCACATACCTACAACCAAATTATCTAGATGTCCTTTTTCTTTACTAATTGTTAATAAATCTAAAAGTGTTTGTGTTGGATGGTTATGACCACCATCTCCTGCATTAATTATTGGTACTTTAGATTTAGATGATGCAACAAGTGGTGCACCTTCCATTGGATGTCTCATTGCGATTATATCTGAGTACCCACTTACAACAGTTATTGTATCTGCAAGTGATTCACCTTTTGATGTAGATGAACTATTCGCATTAGAAAATCCTAGTACATTTCCACCAAGACTTAGCATCGCTGATTCAAAACTTAACCTTGTTCTTGTACTTGGTTCAAAAAATAATGTTGCTAATATTTTTCCTTTACACATTTCACTGTATTTTGCTTTGTTATCCATAATATCCTTAGAAACTTCTATCAACTCATCAATCTCTTCTTTTGAGAAGTCTTCTATACCTATTAAATCTCTCATAATAATTCTCCCAACCTTTTTATTTTACTTTTTTCGCTTGTATTTTTTGAAAAATGGCCACAATTAAAGGACCGAGCATATTTGGTAATCTAAATATGCCCCATCCTTTGTATAATTACTTAATCCAGCTTTCGTCACTTGGATTATTTCTAAATTGAATTAATCTTTCTTTATCATCTTCTTTGATATATCCATTTTCTGCTGCTACATCAATCATTACATCAAAGTTAGATAAACTTATATTTTTAACATTAGCTTCTTCTAGAGCTTCTTTGCTCTTAGCCATATTATATGTGAATATACTAGCAATACCTAAAACATTTGCTCCTGCTTCTCTTAAAACATTAACAACTTCGATAACGCTTCCACCTGTAGAAATTAAGTCTTCAACAACAACAACTTTTTGTCCTGGAATTAATCTTCCTTCGATTTGGTTCTTTCTTCCATGATCTTTGCTGCTTCCTCTAACATATCCCATTGGTAATCCTAAAATATCAGCTGTGATAGCTGCATGAGCTATACCTGCTGTACTTGTTCCCATTATAACTTCAGCTCCTGCATAGTTTTCTGAAATAAGATTAGCTAATCCTTCCTCAACATCATTTCTAACGATTGGTGATGTTAATGTTAATCTGTTGTCACAGTAGATTGGGCTCTTAATACCACTAGCCCATGTAAATGGATCATCTGGTTTTAAGAATATAGCCTCAATTGATAATAAATCCTTTGCAATTTTTTGTTCCATGTTTTCCATAATTAAATATCCTCCTATAATTTATATTTTTTTAATATTAATCAATAAAATCTTCAACGCATTTTCTGTATGCTTCTACTGGGTCTTCAGCTTGTGTAATTGGTCTACCAACTACTATATAATCTGAACCTAATTCTTTAGCTTTAGCTGGAGTAGTAATTCTAACTTGATCTCCTGCATCTTTAGCTGCAAATCTTATTCCTGGTGTTACAGTAATAAAATCTTTACCACATTTAGCTTTAACAGCTTGAACTTCAAGTGGTGAACATACAACACCATCAAGTCCAGCTTCTTGAGTATTCTTAGCATAATGCATAACAACATCCTCAATAGGCTCTTTTATTAATAATTCATTTTCCATTCTTTCTTGGCTTGTTGATGTTAACTGTGTTACACCAATTAGAATTGTATTTCTAGTTCCATCTTCCTTTGTTAGACCCTTTAAACCTGCTGCCATCATATCCTTTGTTCCAGCAGCATGAACATTTGTCATATCAACATCTAATCTAGAAAGTGATTTCATTCCTTTTTCAACTGTATTTGGAATATCATGTAATTTTAAATCTAAGAATATCTTATGTCCTCTATTCTTTATTTCTCTAACGATATCTGGTCCTTCACTATAAAATAGCTCCATACCAATTTTTAAGAATAATTTCTCATCTTTGAAATTATCTAAGAATGCAAGTGTATCTGCTTTATCCTTAAAATCACAAGCAATAATAACTCCTTTTCCCATTTTCTACTCTCCTTTTTATTTATAAAATAAATCTTAGTCTTACTTCGTTTTATTATTGATGAGCTGCACCAATTATATCTTTTAAGCTATCAATTCCATATTTTTCCATAGCTGCTGGTAAATTATCAATAATTTCTTTACAAGCATATGGATTTTTTAAGTTAGCTGCACCAACTTCAATTGCAGAAGCTCCTGCTAGCATCATTTCAATAACATCTTCTGCAGATTCAATTCCTCCAACACCAATTATTGGAATCTTAACTGCTTCATATACTTGGTATACCATTCTTAAAGCTACTGGGAATATTGCTGGTCCTGAGAATCCTCCCATTTTATTAGCTATAACTGGCTTTTTATTCTTAAGATTAATTCTCATTCCAAGTAATGTATTTATTAATACAATACCATCAGCTCCAGCTTCTTCAACAGCTTTAGCTATTTCTACTATATTTGTAACATTTGGTGTTAGTTTGACATATACTGGCTTTGTTGTTACAGCCTTAACAGCTCTTGTAACTTCTGCAGCTGCTTCTGGGTTTGTTCCAAAAGTCATACCACCATTATGTACATTTGGACAGCTTATATTTACTTCTATTATTTCAACCTGCTCTTCTTTATCCATAAGCTCACAGCAGTGAACATATTCATCTATAGCAAATCCGCTTATGTTTGCAATTAATGGTTTCTTAAAGCATTTTCTTAGCTTTGGAAGCTCTTCTGAAATAACTTTATCAACTCCAGGATTTTGAAGCCCAATTGCATTAATCATACCTTGTTTACAGTCTGCTATACGTGGTAATGGATTACCATATCTTGGATCTTTAGTTGTTCCTTTGAAGGAAATAGATCCTAATACATTAATATCATAGAATTGTGTGAATTCATAACCAAATCCGAAAGTTCCACTTGCTGGAATTACTGGATTATCTAGCTTAACTCCACTTAAAGTTGTTGTTAAATCTTTATTTATTCCCATATTAAGCTCTCCTTTCTGAATACTGGTCCTTCTTTACATACTCTCTTGAATCCATCTTGAGTCTTAATTGTACAACCCATACATGCACCAAATCCGCATCCCATACGCTCTTCTAAGCTTACTTGACCAGATTTATCAGTTGCACCGCATATAGCTTTAAGCATTACCATTGGTCCACATGCATAGAAATATGTATAATCGTTTAAGTCCTTCATTACATCAGTAACAAATCCTTTTGTTCCAACACTTCCATCGTTTGTAGATACATATACATCTACTCCTAATTTCTTGAACTCATCTTCAAAGAATAAATCATCTTTAGATCCAAATCCAAGTATAACCGTTGGTTTCTTTCCAGCTGCAATTAAATCTTTGCATAGTCTATACATTGGTGGTGTACCAACACCTCCACCAATTACTAATGGTTTATCACCATCGCAGTTTAAATCAAATCCGTTTCCAAGACCTGTTAAAACATCAAGTATTGTTTCTTCTTTAAGCCCTGCCATTATTTCAGTACCTTTACCTACTACTTTGTAAATTATTGTAACTGTTTTGTCATCAAAGTCACATACTGAAATTGGACGTCTTAGATATAAAGACTCAAGCTCTATATTTATGAATTGTCCTGCATTTGTGATATCCTTTGTATCTCCTTCAAGAATCATTTTGAATACGTCTTTAGCAATATTTACGTTTTCTACTACTTTAAATTTTGCTCTCTTATTCACTATTGCATCCTCCTAAAAAATATTTTTATAACGTTTATTTTAAAATGTTCCAAACTTCTTTACCATCACATATTGTTAATTTACATCTACCAAATACGTGATTTCCATCAAATGGAGTAGCTTTACCCATTGATACAAATGTTGATGAATCAATATCATATTCTTCATTTAAATCATATACAGTCATATCAGCAGGAGCTCCTACTTTTAATTCTGAACCAATTCCAAATATCTTTGTAGCATTTGTATTCATAAGCTCTAATAATTTTTCTAAAGTAATTATTCCTGGTTTTACTAAATTTGTATATAAAACTGGGAAACATACTTCAAGTCCAACTACACCCATTGCGCTTCCTGCTAAACCTTTTGATTTTTCTTCAACAGAATGTGGTGCGTGGTCTGTTATTATTAGATCTATTGTTCCATCTTTTATACCTTCAATTAAAGCAAGTCTGTCCTCCTCAGATCTTATTGGAGGATTCATTTTAAATCTTCCCTCTTCTTTAATTTGCATATCATTCATTGTTAAGTAGTGTGGTCCTGTCTCACAAGTTACTGGAACTCCTTCTTTCTTAGCTTGTCTAATTAGTTCAACGCTTTCCTTTGTAGATATGTGACATACATGATAATGGCATCCAGTTTGTCTTGAAAGCTCTATGTCTCTCTTTATTGGAACCCACTCACTTGCTGAGCAAATACCTTTATGTCCATGTAATTTAGCATACTCTCCATCATGTATATATCCACCATTTAAAAGAGAATTCTCTTCGCAATGTGCAACAATCATTTTTCCTAATTCTTTTGCTTGTTTCATTGCTTCTAACATCATTCCTTCTTTTTGGACTCCATGTCCGTCATCAGAAAAAGCAATAACTTTATCAGCTATACCTTTTAAGTCTGCTAGCTCTTCACCTTTTTCTCCGACTGTTATAGTTCCATATGGATAAACATGTATTTTAGCATCTTTCTTTATTGCATCAAGCTCTATTTGTAAGTGTTCCATTGAGTCTGGTGTTGGATTTAAGTTTGGCATTGCACAAATACTTGTGTAACCACCTTTAGCCCCAGCGTAGCTACCAGTAGCAATGGTCTCCTTATAAATAAAACCAGGTTCTCTTAGATGTGTATGAACATCAATTAAACCTGGTAATAAATACATATTATTCAAATCGTAAACTACATCGAATCCATTAGCTTCGATGTTTGCAGAAATATTTGTGATAACTCTGTCAGTAATTTCTAAATCACTATTAATAAATTTACCTTCTGTAAAAATCATCGCATTCTTTAATAATGTTTTCATTTTAATCCTCCTTCCAATCTTGTCTATGATATAAGATATTGGAAAAAATGTCAACATTTTTAAAATAAATATAAAAATAAATTATATTAAACGGCATCAGCCCCCTGATTATGCAGGGGGCTGACGTATGGCCTCTTAGTTGAGCGTCATAATCTGACCATTTTCCGTTGGAAAAACCGTCCACGTATACGTGGTGCAGAATTCCTCGGGAATCGTCTGCCAGTTTCCGCCAGCTTTCCAGGAATCCGTTGCATCGACTCCCATATTCATGAGCCGATACTTCAGATTGAGCATCAGATTGCGCATCTCCAACTCGCAACGCCAGATCCAGTTTCTCACCTCAGGTGCAAAATTGTTGTACACCTTCAGATCGAGACTGAAATAGGCACCTTCCTCGGTCACCACGTGCTGCACAGCGGGAAAGTCCCTAGCGACATCCCTGCAGACACGCAACAGATCCTGTCTTGAAATCCTTTCAGCCATAACTAACTCCTATCTGCTGAGAACTCACCCAGCGATTATAGCCACATTTAATGGCATTACCTACGAGCTCTTATTTGCTCGGTTAATTAATTATACCATATTTATGTAAATTTTTCAATTTTCTATTCCTAGATACAAAAAGCAAGAAAAAGCATGTTCTCCATGCTTTTTCTATTTTATAACTATTCCCAATAATCTTGAAAGTTCAACTGCTTGTACTTCATTAACAACAACACCCTTTAAACTTTCAGGAGTAATTGCTAAACCTGTAATATCACTAGTTGATAAATCAACATCATTTAAACTTGTGTTCATTACTTGAGATGCAATCATATTGTTATTTACAAACTCAACATCTTTAAAATGTATCTCCTGTAATACAGAATTAGACATCTTATTTTCTGAAAAACAAACTTCTTTATATGTTCCAAGAGACATACTTGAGTATGAAATATTTGAATTGTCCATCAAAATATTATACATATTTACATTAATAAAATTTGATCCAACTAATTTACAATTAACAAATGTAACTCTTACAAAATTACACTCGTAAAAAACTGTATTTGAAAAATCACAATTTTCAAATAACACATCTGTAAAATGAACTCTCTCAAATTTGCTATTTGGGCTTATACATTCTCTAAACTCACAAGAGCTAAATTCCATTCCCTGAGCTTCAATATTTCCCTCATAGCACTTATTAAAATAACAGCATGCAACATCCATATCATGATTGACTGCTTCCCTTATTACGCCTTTAATGGTATTACATTCTGTTGTTCCATCTAAATTGGGTCTAATAACTTCCATAGTGTTTTCCTCATCTTTCTTGTGTGACTACGTTGCTTTATGATTGTGTTTTAGTTATAAAGCCTAATATCCTATTATTTGTCTTAGCTCTGCTTGTGTTTCTTCTAAAGCTTTGCTATTTTCAACATTAAATACCTTTATAGATGGATATTTCTTTTTTATTTCTTCTGCCATCTCTAAATAAACTCTTTGTTGATTTATACTATTCTCTGCTTCAAATTTAGAATTCTTGAATGCAGCTTTGTCTGGTCTATCTAGTCTAATGTTATATAAGTTTTCATCTTCTAGATATAGAGTAATGTAATAGATTTCAAAATCTAACTTACTAAAATCTTCAAGTAATTTATCGTATACATCTGTGAATGTATATTCTTTCTTACCTAATCTACAATAATTTTCTTCTGTAAAGAAAGTTCTATCAAATACTAAATTGATGCTTTTGTTTTCTAATCCTTTTATATATTCCATTAGATGTACATACATCTCTTCTGCTTTTTTCTTTCCTGTTGGTGTACTATCTGAAGTACCACATAATCTATATAAATTTGTGTAACTTAATGTGTGTCTTAAAAAGTCTGTAATTGTTGTCTTTCCTGCTCCTTGAGCACCTTCTATAACTATTAATTTTGAGTTAGCCATATGTATTTCCTCCATATTCCCTAAAATCAAAATTATTGTATATTTGGGTATTTAATTTGTCAATGAAATTTTTTAAAATTTTAGAGCAAAAAAATAAGCGATAATCTCGCTTATTTTTTATTAATTATTTTCCACCCATTGCATTCTTTATGAATTCAATTTCTTCGTCTTTATCAAGTCTTACAAATAATGGCTCTCCTTGAGCTATTACTTTTGTACCTTCTTTGATTTCATTATCAGCTTTAGCTAAATCCCATGCTTTATTCTCTGTATCTATTCCAAGTTGTGCAAGCATCTTTGTAGATGTATCTGGCATAAATGGTACTAATAATATAGCAACTTTTCTTAAATTCTCTGCCAAATGGAACATTACTGATTTTAATTTTTCTTTATCAGCTTCATCTTCTGACTTAGCAAGAGCCCATGGACCAGTCTCATCTATATACTTGTTTGTTCTTGCGATAATAGCCCACAATTCGATTAAAGCATCGCTAACATGATAAGTATCCATCTTACTCTCTACATTAGCTATTTGGTCCTTTGTGAAGCTTTCTAGGCTATCATCAAATTCTGTTCTTGTAGTTATATTAGTTGGAATAACACCATCTAAATATTTATTCATCATTCCAATTGTTCTATTTAATAAGTTACCTAAATCATTTGCTAAATCAGAGTTAAATCTTTCAACAAAATCTTCTGGTGTAAACATACTATCTTGAGCAAAACTCATTAGTCTTAATAAATAGTATTTAGTAGCATCTAATCCATATCTTTCAATTAATGTTTCAGGATAGATAACATTACCTACTGATTTAGACATCTTACCATCTTTCATTACTATCCAGCTGTGCGCATAGATTTGTTTTGGTAATTCTAATCCTAAAGCATGTAGGAATATTGGCCAATAGATTCCGTGAAATCTTATTATTTCTTTACCAACAACATGAAGATCTGCTGGCCAGTATTTATTAAATAATGTCTCATCATCTCCTGCATATCCTAAAGCTGTGATATAGTTTGTTAAGGCATCAAGCCATACGTATAAAACATGCTCTGGATCATTTGGAAGTGGTATTCCCCAATCAAATGTATTTCTACTTATACATAAATCCTCTAGTCCTGGATCTATAAAGTTTTTGAATATCTCATTCTTTCTAGACTCTGGTACTATAAATTCTGGATTCTTAGCATAGAACTCTTTAAGCCATGGCTCATATTTCTTCATGTTAAAGAAATATGCATCCTCACTCATCTTCTTAACTTCTCTACCACAATCAGGACATTTTCCATCTACTAATTGTGTCTCTGTAAAATAGTTTTCGCAAGGCATACAATACCAATCTTCGTATTTACCTTTATAAATATCGCCTTGATCAACAAATTGTTGAACTATCTTTTGAACTGCTTTGCAGTGATAGTCATCAGTTGTTCTAATGAACTTATCATAATTTATATCCATTAATTCCCAAAGCTTCTTAGCAGCTTCAGCCATATCATCAACATGCATTTGAGGAGACATGCCTCTTTTTTCCGCCACTGTTTGAATTTTTTGTCCATGTTCATCTAGACCAGTTAGCATGAATGTGTCGTAACCTCTTGCTTGCTTATATCTTTTAATAGCATTTGTTAGTACTTCACAATAAGCCGTACCTATATGAAACTTTCCACTTGGATAGTATATAGGTGTTGTTATGTAAAACTTCTTATTCTCGTTTTCCATATAAATCTCCTCCTTCTTTTAAATCTAATTATAAAATAGACTCTCCTCTTGGAAAGTCTTAACAATTATATATTCTTCAAGCCATTTAGTCAATATTAAACAGAAATTATGTATAATAAAAAATAAAGGGATGGGTGCATACACACTCCATCCCTTTGATGCCCAACTCAGAGATATGCCTCTACGAGGTACATGAAACTGTCTTTGTCATACCTCGTTTTGAACTCGAAACTGAAGAATGATCTCCGTCTCCGACCTTCGTCTTCAATGTCCCACCTTGTAAACACTGCGATTCCCTGTGCAGCGTTCAAGATTGCACGCGCTTTAGATCTGACAGAATATGCAACTGTCCAGTGACATGCATGACCTGAATCATAATCAAGACAGGCATTCGGAACAAACTTAGGCTCCGGCATGTAGATTTCGACCACAGTGTCTTCTTCTCTTTTCAATTCATATGCTTTCATAGGTTTTCTCCTTGCCATTTCGGCACCATAAGATTGGACACTTTCTATATTGAAAGTGTATCATCGGAACAATTCCGTACGATGGTACAATTATACCACTATGTTGTTGCGTAGTCAAATTTATGTAGACTATTTGGGATTTTATCTAACATAAAGAAAAGATGTAAGCTTTACTTACATCTCTTCTTTGTTACTCAACTTTTTGCTCTATATTTACTATATACTTATCTTGATCAATTATTAAATCTAATTGATTATACTCTTCTGGTGGTGTTACGATATGGATATATTTTAAATCATCAAAATTTTCAAGTACCTTTAAATCTTCCTCTTCGATTCTATCCATTCCATTTTCCATATCCATTAGAATATATATATCTGTTGATATAATATCTTGCATTCCACCAACATCATATAATAATCTTCTTGGAATATACATTGGTATACCAGAATTGTTGCGCTCTCTTGACTCGTTTAGTTCAAGTATTAGCTTTAAGTCATTACTACTAAAATATAATCCACCCCAGTAACTTTTAGCAATTCTGTATAACTCTTCGTTTGTAAATGTTAGCTTTGGATATTTTTTAACAACGTTTTCTTCTGGTTGCTCTTCTTCTTTCTTCTCCTCGTCTTTATTCTTTTCTTCTTTTTCCAAATCTGATAATTCTTTAACAGGAGCACCTGGTATTAAGCTAACCGTAAATTTAGCTGTATATTCTCCTTGTTTTACAAAAGAGAAATATTTTGTATCTACTAAGATATAGCTATCATGATCACCGGTATATCTTCTTTTTACTATCTTGCTTGGTACTCTATAAGCCGTGTTATCTACTTCAAATTCGTTTGTTTCTTTATATACGCCATTACCATATACTTTTATAACTTTAATAAGTGTTGGTTCAATACTTGTTGCATTCTTTATTCTAGCCATATATGGATTGTATGCAACTTCTATACCCTCTTGTTCCTTCTTATCGTTAACTACAAACTTAATAGTTATTTTATCTGCTGAATATGTACTATACGTAACTGTAGTGTTTTTATTTATTGAGATTTTATCGTAAAAACCTACTGCTTTTCCATTAACTTTAATGCTTTCTGGACTAATCTTGTTTGATTTTATATATCTTGCAATATCAAGTTTTAATCCATCTTCATTTGGAATTTCTACTTCAACAATAAGTTCTTTTTCAACAGGATGTCTTGGATTTGTTGAAATATATACACCATCACCAGCCTCTGTTTCACCAGTAACTGTATCAATATATAATGACCATTTTACTTTGTCTATAAAGCTATCATAATTATCAATGTTGTTTTCAGATACATCAAGTATACCAACAGAATTAACATTAAATACATTGAAGTCATTATTTAAATCACAATTACGTACCTCTAATTCACTAATATCCATACCACTTAAATCGCCTGTTATATTAGGGTTTCCAGATAGTTCAATCATGTTTGCATATTTTAACTCTTTTAATTCAGAAATATCTGTTAAATCACAATTGTTAAGTACAATTGATGATGCATTTTTCAATGCCTTTATATTTGAAATGTTCTTGTTATAAGATAAGTCATATCTAATTCCTGACTGAGACTCATCATAATCATATTCCCCTTCTAGTACATCATTATACTTTTCTAAATCTGCTTCTGAAACATTTTCCATTAATACATCTTTGGCATCTTTAATATCACATCCGTTAAGTATTACACGATATGTTAATTGAGATTTTCTAAGTGGCTCAAAATCAGCAATCTCTGTATTGTATGATAAATCTATACTATAAATATTAGCATCTTCAAGTCCTGAAATATCTTTTAAATTGTTATGTGCTAAATCTAAATAATCTAAAGTTTCCATACTGATAATATCTTTAATAGATTCTAAAGATGTTAGCTCACTATTTTCTAATGTAAAGTAGTATAAATTGTTTAACTTAGTTACATTACTGTAATCATCAATCTTATTACCACTTAAATCTAATACATCTATATCCTTTAGTGAATCTGTTACATCAAATGATGTAAGACCACAATCGGCAAGAATTAATTTAAATTCTATCTTTATTTCATCGTATCCCGTTACTCCATAATTTCCAGATAGATTCAATGAATTAATCTTCATATCCTTTAAACAAGATACATCTTTTATGTTGTTGTTAGATAAATCAATAGATACATAATCTGAAAGATTGAACTCTTTTAATGCATCTATGTTTTCAATATTATTATTTGATAGATTAATTGTATATGCTCCACGTAATAATATTTCAAATCCACTAAGATCTTTTATATTTCTATTTGATAAGTCTATATTACCGCTATATGTCTCATCTCTAACGTATTCTTCTCCGTTCAATGTGATTATTTTATCTGCATATACATCATGTATATAATCTCTTACGTCTTTAACTAATTCACTTACCTTGATTAGGTCAGATTTATCATTTATTGATATAATACCTGACATTTGTCCATTAACAGCTCTATCTTCGTATGAAATATAGAAGTATCCATTATCTCCCCAATCTTCTCCCCATGAGTTAATAGCAATATAAGCACCATCTTTCTCTGGTTTGTTTCCATTTGGAGATGTAAAGTTGTCTTTAGAGAAATTATCATCCCATCCTACAATTACAACGGCATGCGCTCCTCTACTATTTTCAATAATCTCACCATACTTCACATAATGGTTTTCTCCAAAATCAGGAGCATCAATTGATGCATATAAAGCTCCATAATTCATAACATGTGTTTTAACAGCCGTTTGTAATTCTTTTAGCTTTAATTCATACTCTTCTTGTGTTTCACAAGAAAATCTATATACACCTGGGTAATCTACATATTTTGTAATAAATAAATCTTCTTTTGGTATATTACTAAATGTATTGTATTCGTAATCTTCATAAACATTTCGTGGAACTTCATCTTCAAGAACGAATCCTTTGAATTCATCATTATAATGCTTAAAATCACTGAAGTTTCCTCCATTATTTTCCCCTCTACCATGTGTTTTAATCAAATTAGAAGTCATATAATCGATATGGCTTTCAGATAAGTCATAGTATTTTCCCTGGGTTAATGCTAAATTTGTTTCTGCAACCTTCACAGAAGCATAATCCCAACATAATCCAAAACTGTCTTGGTCTCTGATAGGAATTGTTATTTTATCTTTTAAGTTGAACTTTTTAGGTAATACGCTCTCATCATCACTATCTTTGTCTTCTTCTAAAACATATTCTTTTCCAAGGTCTTCTTTTTGGTCTTCTCTAATCTTTTCTAATTCGCTAAAATCAATTTTTTCTTTTCTTGGAACTACTTCTTCTTGAGCTTTCTCTTCATCAGATTTTTTTTCATATTCTTTATATTCTTCTGAAATATGCTCTTCTTCTGAAGGTTTGTCTGATTTTGCTTTCTCTATTCTTTCTTCAGTCTCTTTTCTTTCAGCTATAGATTGCTCTAACTTAGCCTTCTCAGCACGTTTTTCTTTTGCTTTTAATGTGTTTGCAACATTTGTTCCAATAATAACGCCAAGCATTACTGTTACAACAACTGCAGCAATAATCATAATTACATTTTTCTTCATAAAAATCTTACTCATTAAAACACCCCTCTCATAAAAACGGTCTTTAATGGTCTACCTCTTAAGTATTATAAATCTCACTCTTCATTATACACCTAACTGCCGTTTTTATCAAATTTTCAAAGCTTTTATACTTGTTAGACATCAATAAGTTTATGTTTGGTTCACAAAAAAGAAAAAATTTTTATGTATACAAAAAAAGAACCTACCTCAAAGTAAGTTCTTCTTTATTATCTCCTAATTTATTATTTTAATTTTTCTTGTATTAAATCAGCTATTTCTCTAGCTTTCTTTGTTATGTATTCTTGGTCTTCTCCTTCAATCATAACTCTTACTAGTGGCTCTGTTCCAGAAGCTCTGATTAATACTCTTCCATTTCCATCAAATTCTTTGTTAAGTGCTTCAATAGCTGCTTTAACATCTTCATCTTTATCAAAGTCATTTTTCTTATCTGAAGAAACTTTAGCATTTATTAATACTTGTGGATATGCTTTCATTATTCCAGCTACCTCAGAAGCTTTCTTTCCTTCTTCTAATATTGCTTTAATAAGCATAAGTGATGTTAAAATACCATCTCCAGTTGGATTGTAATCTAAGCATATAACGTGTCCAGATTGCTCTCCACCTAAGTTGTATCCTTCTTTTAACATCTCCTCAAGAACATATCTATCTCCAACTTTTGTTTGAACGAAGTTTAATTCATTCTCCTTAGCATATTTATTTAGTCCAAGGTTACTCATTACAGTTGCAACAACAGTATCTTTGTTTAATTTTCCTTTAGCTTTCATATATTTAGAAATAACTGCTAAGATTTTATCTCCATCAATTTCATTTCCTTTTTCATCAACAGCTAAACATCTATCTCCGTCACCATCATATGCAATACCTAAGTTACATTTCTTATCAATTACATATTGTTTTAACATCTCTAAGTGTGTTGATCCACATCCATCATTGATGTTAATTCCATTTGGAGTATCATTTATAATATAATGTCTAATTCCAAGTGCTGTAAATACTTTATCAGCAACAACAGAAGTAGCTCCGTTTGCTGTATCAATAGCAACTACAAAATCATCATTATTTAATGCTTCTATATCTTCTTCGAAGTTCTTTCTAAAGAAATATACATATTCGTCTAATAAATCAGTAGCAATTTCTGAAACTCCAATTTTGTCATTACAAGCTGTTAATTCATCAATCTTTCCTGAATCCATTATCTCTTCAATTTCTTCTTCTAATTCATCAGATATTTTCATACCTAAATTACTGAAGTATTTAACTCCGTTGAATTCAAATGTATTATGAGAAGCAGAAATAACAACACTTGCATCTGCTTTTAATTTCTTTGTTAAATATGCAACACCTGGTGTTGGCATAACTCCTAATATCTTAACGTTTGCTCCATAGCTTAAGAATCCAGCTACCATAGCACTTTCAATAAGCGTACCAGAAATACGTGTATCTCTTCCTATTAAAATAGTTGGTGCATGATCTGTATGTTTTGATAAAACACATGCTCCAGCTTTTGCAACTTTGTATACTAGCTCTGGTGTAAGCTCAGTATTTGCAATTCTTCTAATTCCATCTGTTCCAAAATATTTTCTCATTGTTTACCTCCAATTAAAATTTATTTATATAAAGTTTATTAATTGCGTTTTCTAACGTATTTAACATTGCTATTATATATTCAATATTTTTATTCGTCAATATAATTCTTTTTTACTACTTTTTAGATACTTTTCCTCTCCATAAAATCTTTAGAAGTTCATATCTATCCATCTTCTCTTCTTCAGCATATTCAATATTCCATTCACCAAAGAACTTATTAATATCATCTCTATCAAAGAATCTCTTATATCTTCCATTCTTCTCATTTAAGAAATAATGGTGTTCCACTTCAGTTCCAACTCCGGCACCATGGTTAACGTCATTAATAGAATTAACTCTAAATATAAGAATTCCATTATCAACAAGTACTCTTTTTATATCATTTAGTACTTTCTTAGTAACCTCCTCAGAAAAATAATGTAAAGATAAATCTGCTATAACAATTCCAGCATATCCATCTTCAAATGGTAAGCCTTCTGTCATATCAAAGCACTTTGCATCGATAAGCTCTGGAAAATTCTTTTTAACATTTTCAATAGCATTTTCGGCATAGTCACAGGCTACTACTTGTTTTCCATGCTCAATTAAATATTTAGAATCGTTACCGCTTCCACATCCTAAATCAATTATTGGAAGTCCACATTTATTAATATCATCTAAAAATAAATCAAGCCAATCATCATAAACTATATCAGCTCTTTCATACGAATTATGAATCTCATTCCAATACTTTTTTGTTTGTTCAATACTATCCATATAAACCTCCAAAACAACTTGATATTCAAATATTATCACAATTCATCCTTTATTACAATATACATCTGTATCGTTGATTTTATAGGGATTTGCTGGTATAATATCACTATGGAAAATTTAAAAAGATATAATCGTTTAACTGAATATTTAAAAGATAAATTCGGAGAGCGTACATTAAAAATATGTGTAGATGGTGGATTTACATGTCCAAATAGAGATGGAAAATGTGGTACTGGTGGCTGCATCTTTTGTGGTGAGCAAGGCTCTGGAGAGCATTTAAAACATATTGACATTCCAGATCAAGTAACCAGTTTTCTAAATAGCTATCGAGGTGAACGTGCTAATAAGTTTATATGTTACTTCCAAAACTATACAAATACATACGATACCATAGAGAATCTAAAACAAAAGTATGATTCAGCTCTTATTGATAATCGAATTGTTGCTCTTGCTATTGCAACAAGACCAGATTGCATTACAGATGAAATTGCAAAGCTTATTGCTTCATATAAATCCAAATACTACGTATGGGTTGAACTTGGTCTTCAAACATCAAATGATAATACAGCAAAAGTAATCAACAGAGGCTATACGTCTGAAATCTATACAAAAGCTGTAGAAATACTTAATAAATATGGTATTGATGTTGTAACTCATATCATGTGCGGATTACCCGGTGAAACATTTGAAGATGTAAAAGAAACACTTAAATTCATTACAAACCATAACATACAAGGAATAAAAATTCATGCTACATATATTATTAAAGGCACTAAGCTTGAAGAAATGTATAACAATAATGAGTACACACCAATATCTTTTGATGAATATATGGAAGAGCTTGTCTATATAATTACTCATATTCCAAAAGAAATTATTGTTCATAGAATCAATAGCGATGCTCCAAAGGATTTATTAGTAGCTCCTGAATGGAACTTACATAAGAAGCTTGTTATGAATGGACTCGATAAAATACTAAAAGAAAGAAATCTTTATCAAGGAATATATGAGAATATTGAATAAAACTTATTATTAAATTATTGAATAATATAAAACAATGTTATATAATATATTTAATATAAGAGAAAAGAGCATAAGCCCTTTCCTCTGAGGTTACATTTGATTGAAGTGAGATTGCGAGTCAACTTCAATCTTTTCTTTTTCTATTGAAACCTTAGAATTATATCCAAGTGCTGCTAAGCAACATATCATTATTGATAGAATTGCAATAACAGATACAACAGAAAAAGAAATAATCATTTTATTGAAACTGCTTTTCATCTTATGTACAAACTCCTTTCTTTGTATATTTGATGCAACATTTAAACAGATGCATCAATTAACAGGTAAATACTACTTGCTAATTAATGCATCTGTTTTGAAAGGATTTTGTTTCTCCAATCAAAAACAACCTATGTGTTGTATTATAAATTGGAGCTAATTTTAAGTCAATATTTTTACGAAAACTTGTTCTGTTTTCGTACGACAAATTTCGACACTATCTTTTAGGATTTCTTTCCTCTTCCCATATATCTGCTAGTGTTAACTTTTTAGTTCCATCCTTTGTTCTTCCAATAGGAATCAAATTATGGCCATAACGTGTTTGTTGCATCTTTTTCTCTAGAAAATCAAAGAATTTATCTTTCTCTTCTGGTGTTGCATCTACATGTATTCCACGAAGAATTATTTGTCCAATTTCAGCTCTTTTTATATCACTCCTTAGTGTTGATATGTTTGATGTATGATTGTTATCCTCGCCCATTAGTTTAGTATATCTATCACAAAAATAGCTTGCTGCAACGAACTCTTTTCTTTCAATAAAATTGTGTATAACTGCTCTAAGATTTGCATCAAATCCCATACCAAATTTACTTTCTAATAACTCAATTGTTTTTTGTGGAAATTTTATTGGGTATTCTTCAGCATGATCTTCTAGTGCTTTTGATACTTGGTAATATATTTGTTCAATCTGTTTTTCCTTTGATGTTCTATAGAAACTTTTTTGTTTTTGTAATCTTCTTTCAGCTTCGTTATCTATAGCTGTATCAACAACACTGTCATCCATTTCCCCACTTGACATAGCCACTATTATCGTAATCATGTCTTCATTTAGTATCTGAGAATCGCGTATAGCTTTTTCTTTATTTAACTGTGTAATTTTAGCTTGTATTCTACCTTTTAATGTTGTAACAGCCACATAGTCTAATTTTTCAATACTTCCATATAATTTTAAATTTAGTGCATTAAGCTCACTTATATCATTTGATAAAGTACATTTAGCTCTTATAGCATCAAGTAATTTGCTTAAAATCTGTTTTCTATAAATATTAATTGTATATACTGCTGTCTTTCTAGAATCCCCTTGTGGAACTAAAAGCTTTTCCTTTGCTCTAACATTTAAAAGCTCTCCATTATATAGAATATCAAGGAGCTCTACTGCTTGTTCAACAGACATAGGCTCTTTTTTTAGAGCCGCAATTTCTGCAAGAACATTCGTTAATACTTTTTGGTTTCCACCTTCTTTTTTTTCGATAAAGCTCTCTATTTTTTTAATCGCCTCAGCGACAACCTCACTATCAGGTATTATAACTGGAAGCTCTTTATTTTTACTTTTAGGATCAATCCCATTGTACGCTAACTCATAATTTCTACGTAGCTGACCCAATTTATCAATAGATTTAGCTCTTATATCTGCTGCCAATCTACTTTCATTAATTCTTTGTAGCTCAGCCGCTCTTTTTTCCTGTTGAACCTGCTTATAAATAGCATTAAGTACATTCATTGGAATATCAAGCTCATATGAAATTGCATCTAAATTAGTATATCCATCTGCTATTATCTGTTTTACAAGTAATAGCTCAGTATCCGTTGCCATATTTGTTACCTCACTTTTTTGCATTATAGCAGAGCATTTTGGTGAATTCAATATTTTCTATGTCATATTTTGTATCTTTTATGTAGTTTATTACTAAATAAATGAAAACACCATCTAGAGCAGAGCTCCAGATGGTGTTTTGGCTTGCTTGTGAAATTAATCTCGAAAAACTTTCTTGAGTTCCCGGAGGAATGCAATGACCTTCATTCTCTTAATGTGATGCGTCTTATTATATTCGTTAATCCATTCAGAGAATTTAATCTTCGCCTCCATTGCCTTTTTGTTTGGAGAATCAAAGCCTGCATTTTGCAGAACCTCATCGATAGATTCGAAGGATTCCATTCTGAGTGCAGCATCGACAATCTGACATGCATTGTTGTACAGAATCTTGTTCTTCTTATCGAGACCCATTTCGGACAAAAGGATTTTAATTCTGTCCAGCATAGGCAAGCTCTTATCAATCTTCTCGATAATGGCTGCAAACTCAGCACATTCCATGTAACAGCTTGCTTCTTCTGTGGTTTCCACAGCCTGAGGAATAATCTGAATCTCAGCTTGAGTGTACACCTTCTTCTCGTCTGCAGCCGCATCAGTATCGGCAGATTCAGCACTATCATTCTTTTCTTTCCACTCATTCTTGTATCTAAGAAGCGTACAGTAGAATGAAAGAGCATAGCTAAGAACGCCTTTTGCCTTAAGCCCATTCTGAATTTCTCTATTGCACTTCACACGGGTATAGTCTCCTACAGGCATGCTCT
Source organism: Clostridia bacterium (assembly GCA_017512025.1). Taxonomy (GTDB): domain Bacteria; phylum Bacillota; class Clostridia; order TANB77; family CAG-508; genus CAG-492. The sequence continues at coordinate 122,316 of JAFWHH010000012.1, read as the reverse complement.
TCACAGTGTCGATAACCTGCTGATTGCGAAGTTCATATCCCTCTTGATCAAATTTGGCAAGTTCCAGAATTACACTAACCACAAAGTCGGTGTATTCTTCATTCAAACCCACCCATTCACATACCAAGGTAATGAAACTTTTATAGCTCTCAGCTTTTGCTGCAAGAATGTCAAATTGCTTATGCGTCAAATAAAAATCCGGTGAAGCTTTGGCAGCTCCGTACCGCCTCTTCATTCCAGGCGTTTTGTCTTCTTTTTTCTTGTCTTTATTTTCCTGGGGCTTTTTCTTAGATGTCAAATCCTTTGCAGGCGCAGGCTCCTCGGTAATTACTGCCATTTTTGCAAGAGAATCATCTGGGACTGTAGCGTCTCCTGATGTTTCTGCAGATGTCTCTTCATCCTTTTGGGGAGCTTTTGCTTCGGTGTCATCATCAGGAGTAGCAAGAGTACCAGAAACTTCCGAAACATTACCATCTTCCGGAGGCTCTTCAACTTCATTAACTTCCTGATTATACATAGCATCAACTTGACAAAGACTAATTGACTTGATAATCTGCTGAGGTGGCTTATTATCAAACCAAAGTTCAACAACAGCTGTCTCATCATTCAAGACAATAAGTCTGTTCTGCGGTGAGTATTCCTGTCCATAGAATGCTTGGACAAGAAACTCTCTGTTCTGAGGTTTTGTGAACTTCACCCGGGCCACAATCTTCATGGGGTACTCATTCCTTTCGTATTTTTTTCACGCATATTGATTGGCTATAGCTAGGTACTTAATAAGCTCCAAGCATTGCCAACAATAAAAACGTAAGCAAGTCGATTATAACAAGGTTGATATCCTTTTTCAATAATAAAATAAAAAAATATCAATGGCTAAGCCATTGATATTCTCGTTTTACTATTTTCTTTTTAGTTTGCTCCCATAAAGGCACCAGCTGCACCAAATACTCCTGCAGATGCAATTCCCATTATTATTCCTGCAAGTATTACACCTGCCATTACTGCTACACAACTTTTCTTAAAATCCATATCTAAGAAACTTGCAGCTAATGTTCCTGTCCAAGCACCTGTTCCTGGTAGTGGTATTCCAACAAATAAAAATAGTGCAAAAAATAATCCTCTTCCTGCTTTTTCTTGTAGCTTTTGACCACCTTTTTCTCCTTTATCTAAACACCATCTAAAAAATTTTCCTATTACTTTTTTATCTGCTCCCCAAGTTAATATTTTTCTTGCAAAAAAGTATATAAATGGTACTGGTAGCATATTACCAATAATACATAGAATATATAGTGGAACTACTGGAAGTGCGCCTCCCATTGCAGGACTTAATCCAAATGGAACAGCTCCTCTTAGCTCTACTATTGGTACCATTGATATAAAAAATGTAATAATATATTTCTTTAACATATCTATTTCCTTTCAATTTATAAATCAAATATTATTCTATAATATCACTAAAAAAAAGTCCACATTGTTGAATAAAAAAATTTTTAATTCATATAATACTAATTATAAAATTGGTACTGACTTGTCTATCTAGCTATTATTATTAAAAATAATATTTAGCTATTCGTTTCTTGATAATTGGTATTGGTTTTAAAAAGTATGCAACTAGTTGCATACTTTTATTTTATATTTGTTTATATTTTAACAACTTTTGAAAATATAGTTGCCATTATATACTCTACAACATATACTCCAACAATACATGCTCCAGTTGGTAATTTTAAGAAGAATGAGAATAATAATCCAAATATAAAACATATAACAGATATTATTACAGATAAAATTACCATGTTTCTAAAGCTGTTTGTAATCTTTCTAGCAATAATTGCTGGAAATACAATTAAACTTGAAATAAGAAGAGTTCCCATCATTCTCATACCAAGAACAACAACTATTGCTGTTATTAATGATATTAGAAATTGATAAAATGTAACACTTATTCCACTTACTTTTGCAAATTTCTCATCATAAGAAATCATAAACAATCTATTATAGAAAAATACATATATTACAATTAATACAAATGATAAGATAACACTTAATATTACATCTTGAGTTGTCATTGACAATATACTTCCAAACATGTAGTTATACACATCAACGTTAAATCCTTTTGATGCAGATGTAATTATTACACCAAACGCCAAAGCCGCTGTTGAAACTAAAGCAATTGTTACATCACCAGATTCACCTTTCTTTTGGCTAATTAATAGTATTATAAATGATGCAACGATAACTATTGGTATTGCCACATACATCTCTGGTAGATTTAATACAAGTGCTAGAGATAATGCAGCAAATCCAACTTCACCAAGTCCATGACCTATCATTGAATAGTTTTTTAATACAAGTATTACACCAATTAATGCTGAGCAAAGTGAAATTGCTATACCACATACTACTGCTCTTTGCATAAATGGATAATTTAATAGCTCTATTATTATATTCATTTATTTACTCCAAACCTTTCCAATCTTCTATTTTTCCATCGAATTTTACTGTTGTTGCCATACAAATAACTCTTACATCTTTAGTCCTAATCTCGTCTAAATCATGAGTAGCCATCATTATAGTTATTTTATTTTCTGTATGAAGTCTATCTAATATTTTATAAAATTCGTTTGTAATATTAACATCTAAACCACTACATGGTTCATCTAAAATAATAAGCTCTGGCTCTCTTATTAGAGCTCTAGCTAGTATTACTCTTTGGCGTTGTCCACCAGATAAGTTACCAATTTGTTTATTTACTATATCTTTAATTGATAACATATCACATACTTTATCAAACATTTCCCAATCTCTTTTTCTATAGAATGGTAATTTACCATGCTTTTGAACACCAGTCATTATTATCTCTTTAGCTGTTGCTGGGAATGTTAAATCTTTCATATTGTTTTGAGCAACATATCCAATTTTATTATCATCTATATTAATATTAATCTCCCCAGAATCTTTTTTATGAAGACCAATTAATGTTTTAATTAATGTACTTTTACCAGATCCATTTTCACCAACTAAACAAATATATTCACCTTCATTAATTGTAAAATTAACATCCTTTATTGCATCATGATTATTGTATGATGCAGATAAATCTTTTACTTCTATAATACTCATATTAATACCTTTCTATTGTTATTCTATAGCTTCTTTTAAATTATCTAAATTTTTTCTCATTAAGCTTATATATGTTTCACCATTATTTATCTCTTCTTGTGTTGCATTATGAATTGTATGGAATACTAATTTTTTAGCACCAGTTTCTGCAGCAATTGAATCAGCTATTCTTCCAGCTGAAGCTTCTTGATAAAATACTACTTTAATATTATTTTTCTTCATGTAATCAATAACTTCTTTAACTTTAGCAACACTTGGCTCAGCACTTTCTCCACAAGAATGATATGCTGTTACATATTCTAGGTTATAACGATTAACAAAATATGCATAAGCAAATGTTCCACCAAATGCTATTTTATTCTTGCTAGAATTCTTAATTGTATCTTCAATATCTTTATCTAAGTCGTTTATTTCAGCGATAAGCTTTTCAGAATTAGCTCTGTAGTATTCTTCATTTTCCTTATCAATCATGCAAAGCTCTTCAGTTATATTCTTAACCATTACAATTGCATTTTTTGGATCAAGCCATATATGTGGATCATATTCATGGTGATGATGTTCTTCATGCTCATGTTCATGCTCTTCTTCTTCCTCATCTTCGTCATCATCTTCGCTTTTGATCATATTAATATTTTGAGATGCATCTAATACTCTTGTATCAGAATCAACTCCAGATATAATTCTTTCAGACCATGGCTCCATATACTTTCCTGTATATATAAATAAGTCTGCATCATTTATAGCAATTATATCTTGTGGTGTTGGTTCATAAGTATGTGTTTCTGTTCCAGGAGTTAATAATAATGATACATTTACTTTATCTCCACCAATTTGTCTTGCAAAATCATATTGTGGAAATAATGTGGCAACTATTTGTACTTTACTATTATCTTTTTTATTAGCTCCCTTTGGCTCCACAATCACTATACAGGCACAAAATACAATTATTGATATAATTATAAAAATTAATCCTTTTTTCATTTAAAACTCCTTCTGTTAGTTATTCATACACTTCTCACATGTACCATATAAAATTGTTTTACATATATCTAATTTAAATTTATGCTCCTTGAATATATGTTCAGCAAGCTCTTCCATATCGTGGCAATCTAAATGTATTAAATCACCGCACTTAGAGCATTTCATATGAAAATGTGTATGACATTCATGTCCATCTTCTATATATTGAAAACACGCTGCCTCTCCTCTTTCAGAGCCAGAATACTTTCTAATAGTGTTTTCCTCAACTAAACTATCTAAAAATCTATATACCGTTGACTTTCCGATTGGACTACCAATTTTTTTAAAATATTCAATTATATTATCAGCAGTTATATGATTATCTATATTTTGTTTTAAATACTCCAATATAGCTGCTCTTTGTTTTGTTTTATAAGATTTTTCCATCTTATTCCTCCTAATTTGAAACTGAGTTTCATTTTATCATTATACTGATATTTTGTCAACAGATATGTTAAATAAAAAACATAAAAAAAACACTAAGAAATTCTTAGTGTTTTTTCTTTATATTTAAATAAATTATTTAGTTTTCTTTCTAAAGATGAACATTGCTATTACACAAGTTAATACTCCAAGAACTAATAATAATTCTGTTGATGCTTCACCTGTTGATGGAACATCTGTATTTGACTCTGAACCTGGATCTGGAACTTCACCATTTTCATCTTTTACTCTAACTTTTACTTGAGCTACTGAACCATCTGAAGCAACTGCTGTGATAATTGTTGTACCTGGTGAGTTAGCTGTAACTTTACCATTATTATCTACAGTAGCAACTGCTGGTTTAGATGATCTCCATGAACTTGCAGTTCCTTTTGTAACTTTTATTTGAATAGTATCACCAATATTTACTGTTTGTGTCTTTGTTGGTGATATAGCAAATGTATTTGTTGTTTCTGATCCTTGATTTGGATCTACAGAATCAGGAGTACTACCTCCTCCATTACCGCTTGAAGCTTGAACAACTGTAACTGTTATTGAAGAAGTCTTTCCGCTCTTATTTTTAGCTGTAATCTTTGTTTCACCAGCGCTCTTAGCTATAACTAATCCATCTCCATCTACAGTAGCAACAGCACTATTTGAAGATGACCATGTTACACTTTGGTTAGCTGATAAGAATACGCTCTTTCCAACTTCCATCTTTATATTTGAAGAAGGTGTAATTGTTGGAGCAGCTTGTTCATCATTTGCTTTTACAGTAACTGAAACTGTAGCTGTTTTTCCTCCGTCTTTAGCTGTTGCTGTTATTATAGCAGTACCAGCATAATTTGATATTATAGCAGCTTGTGTATCAGAACTATTTGCGGCTATGGCAACAACATTTGCATTACTAGATGTCCATGTAACTGGAATATTAGATGTTATTGATGCTGATTCTCCACCTGCATTTAACGTAACTGATGTTGGATTTAACTCTGGAGTTTGAGCTTCTGGTCCTGGTGGTTCTTCACCCTCAACATGTACAGAAATTGTAGCTGTTGCATCACTACCGCTCTTTCCAACAGTTATTGTAGCATCACCTGGTCCCTCTGCATGTACTATTAATACATTTTCACCATATGGTACAAATGATGCAACACTTGCATTACTTGTTGAAATTCTATTATAATCTAAAGTTCCACCTGAAATACCTACATTTGTATTTGAACCTACAGTAGTATTAATTGTACTTGGATTTACAGAAAATTCATCAACTGGAGGTTGAGCTCCACCATATACAGTAATCATTTGAGTATCTGTAGCTCCACTTCCTGTTGTAGCTGTGATTGTTGCACCACCCTCTTGAAGAGCTAATACATTTCCTTCACTATCTACAGATGCTACTTCAGAATTATCTATGCTATAAGTAACTGAATCATCCTCTGGATAAATTGATGAAATATATATATGAGCTGTAGCACCTACATCCATACTTGAATGATCAATTCCTATTGCTATACTAGGCTCTTGTTCTCCACCTGATATATTAATACTTGCCGATCCTGTAAAAGTCTCTCCTGAAGGACCGTCATCCTTGAATGTAACATTATCTAAGGTGATATTTATTTCAGTTTGACCAGCAGTTGTGGCTGATAATGTAAATGTCGCTGTGTCTGATCCATCTGCATTTTGATACATCAATACTCTTCCCATTCCAGCAGTTGTTAGCTCTCCTCCTGAACAAGTATATGTACCACTACATGATGTAATATCACTATCAAAATGTACAGTAAGTGTTACATTGTCTCCAACTTCTATCGAATCTGATGAAAAGTTGGCAGATACTGATGCTGCACGAGCTCCATTCTTTAGTACTAAAATAGCTATTAATGCGGCTATTATTAGCAAGCATAAAAATTTTAAAACCTTCTTCATTAGTTTTTCCCCCTATATACTATTATTAATTGTATTTTATATTTTTTTTATTATATTTTCAATAATTCTCTATATATGTAATATAAAAGTAATTAATATGTAATATTTTTGTAATATTATCTTAAATACGCACAAAAAGAGCCTGTAGGCTCTTTTCATTATCTTACTGTTTCAGTTATCTTTGTACATGTTCCATTTGAATTAAATGTAATTGTGCAAGTTGAGATTTCACTTGTTTCTTCTTCTGGTGCTGTCTTGTCTTGGTGTGAATCTACAACATCTTCTATTTTCTTATTTGAATTATTTCCATTCTTAACTGTAACGAATGTTGTTCCTTCAGAAACAACTAATTTATAATTCTTTTCCGTTGCTTTGTATACAATATCGTCTGTTTGGTTATCTTTAAGAATATATTTCTTGCTTGTAATATTGTAATTAATATAATAGTTTATGTTTCCAGTTTCTGCAGATTTTATTACTAAATTATTTGATCTAATTTGATATTTTTTGTATGCTTCTCCAAGTATTTCTACACTTTGTCCATTTCTTAATGATGTATAATCATCTTTTTCAATCTCATATGGCACATATGTAGAACCTGTTATCTTATAACCTTCATCTGTCTTTTCAATGTTTTTAATAAAGAATACTTCGTCTTCTTCCATAGATTCGCTTGTTAGCTCTTCTGTATCATCTTCTACATATGTATCTGCAGAATCATCTTCTCCAGTTTCTAACACATATTGTTTTCCACTTAACTTATATTTCCATAATCCATAAAAATCTATTGCTAAAATAGCTGCTACTATTAATATTATTATAACTTTAAAAAACTTCTTCATTTTTATTTTATACCTTCCTATTTTTAAACTGCTTTATCATTATAACATTATAATTTTATTAATTACAATTCTTTTTTAAAATCTTATAAATATCTTTGCTAGAATATACGATAATATCAAACATACTGGGAATGTTAGAATCCATGCCTTTATTATTCCAATAACAGCTTTTTTACCAACTGTTTGTTTATCGCTTTTTCCTACACCTAGAATTGCCATTGTTTTTACGTGTGATGTACTTACAGGTAATCCATTTAAACTAGCTAAAAACAATGTAATTGATGATGCTATATCACTGCTAAGTGCTTGTTTCTTTGAAAGCTGAGTAACATTATTTCCTACATTTTCAGCAATCTTCTCTCCACCAATTGCTACACCAACAAACATTACAAAAGCAACAAACATTATTACAAATGCAAAATCTGTTGGAACAATATATTCTGGGACCTTTAAACCTTTAACTATAAATGTATATATTATAAGAATACCAATAAATTTTTGTCCATCTTGTGCTCCATGCATAAATGACATCGCACACATACTAATTATTTGGAATTTACTAACTACAGTGTCTTCAACTTTCCTTAATGCTCTTTTTAACATCTTTTCAACAATAAATGCAACTACAAATGTACCAAAAATAGACCAAATAAGTCCAATACCGACACTTAACCATTGAGCTCCATTTACTGATCCAATACCATATACAGCAATTGCACTTCCTGTTAAACCAGCAACCAAACCATGTGTTTCACTAGTTGGTATTCCGAAACGCATTGCGACCAAAGCAAATATAATTACAGATAGCATTGCAGTTATAAGTACCAATATTCCATTTAATCCTCCATGAACATTAACCATAGTACTTATACAATCAGCAACAGAAATATTAACAAAACTCATTGCTGCTATTCCTATAAAGTTAAATATAGCACTTATTATTGAAGCTTTCCTAAAGCTCATAACCTTAGAGCCAATAATAGTTGCTATTGCGTTTGGCGCATCTGTTAAACCATTTGTAAATATCAGTAATACTGTTATTATTACAGCTAGTGTTTGAATTATCATTTTGTACTCCTTCAATTTCTTTTGTTTACTCAATTATAATAATAAAAAATTTTAAATGCAATTTTTTATAGACTATTTATTAATTTTTTTCTTTTTATTTTATTTGTTACTTATATGGATGTTCTCGACACTTATATTTAGCTCTCTTTGAATAATACTTTGTATCTGAGCAATTTCAGCGGTTTCAATATTATCGGCTCTAACAACAGCACTTACACTTTGATTATTTACAAAAATAATAATATTCTGAAAACCTTTATTCCTAATTAAATTCTCTGCAATCATTATTGAATTTCTTTGTCCATTTATTTTATTAATTTCCTGTTGTGCGTTATTCTTTTGCTCTTGTGAAACATCAGGATTTGCCAAAATTGATTGATATGATTCTAACATTTCTGAATACATCTTTTCTCTATCTAATTTAGATTGTGTAAAATATTCCTCATTTCCATTTGATTCGGCCTCAGAATTATCCATACTCGCTTCTTCCTCATCGGTAATAACATTATTGTTGCTAACAAGTCTTGCATCCCCAATTCCTGCAACTTGATTTACTTCTTCCATCGCAGAAGTTTGTGCAACTTGCTCTACATTCATTGAATAACTCATATATCCGATTGTAACTAACATTATAGCAATTCCAAATATAATAATTTGGTTTCTTTTTAAAACATTCTTCATAAATCTTTCCTCTTTCTAATTCATTTCAAATACTTGAATTTTATAGGTAGATAGTCCAGTAGCTGCAGCTACTGCTTGAATAATATCTGATTTTACTTTTGTATTATCTGCTCCCCTTGCAATAATAACCGCGCCTTGAATTTGAGGACTACTTACACTCTCTGTAATAATATTATTGTTAGAATAAACAACTTCCTTTTTATTGTTAATAGAGCTAATTGTTCTTTTACCACCTTCTGTATCTGTTTCTTCTGTAGTACTTGTTTGTCTATCTTCATTATAAACTGGATTTATCTTATTAGATTCAGAATAAGTAAGAAGAACCCTAACCTCTCCTACTCCATTTATATGAGATAAAATTTCTGATAATCTTTCCTCCAAGCTGTTATAGTTAGTTATACCGCTTCCATCCGCAGTACTACATTCGTTTAAATTTGCATTATTGTTTATAGTATTCGTATTTATGCTGTTTTTCTTATTTTTGTCATCTTTTAAAATATAATTTATTGCTATAAGAGTTATTACTAAAACAATCACAATCATTATTAAATTTTCTATAGATTTTTTACTATCATTTTTCTCAACTTTTACAAGAGCATTTTTTATACTACCTACCTTTTCTTTAAGCAAACTATATCACCTCCTATTATGAAATACTTATTCTTTGCTCCTCAACTCCAAAATTGTCATGAATAATTTTTCTAATATTTGAAATATCGTTTTCATCAAGTATGCTCTCATCCTTCTTGTTATTATCATCAATGTTAATAACAATCTGCTTAACTGTCTCTATAATACTCTGAGCTTGTTTATCTTTACTTTGGCTCTCTACTTTCTTTTTTTCCTTAATCTTTACACTTACATAATTAATATTGTATGTTTCATCATCTGATATTGTTATTTCAATCTTTTCTGCTATAAATCCTTTGCTTTGTAGTAATTTATTAAGCTCCGTTTTTAAACTTTCAGAATAAATATTTCTAACTGCATCATCTGTATAATCTATAGGATTATCAGCTTCTTTTACATTTGATGAGCTTGCTTCAATACTTGCTTTTCCCTCATCTATTAAACTGTCTACACTATTGCTTAAAAAATATTCAAATACTGGAGATATAATTGAATATACAACAAATATGCCGAGTACAATTTTTATATATTTTTTTGAATTGTTATCTGGCAGTATCATTTCAATTACAATCGTTATAATGACAGAAATTACAATACCTCTAGACCAAGTACTTATAATATTCATATTTACTCCTTTATCCGACTCCATTAATATTAGATATCTTTATTGTTAGCGTTAATCCAATAATAATCATAATTGACATGCTACACAAAATAGCAAGTAATATTTTGAATGTATCTCCCATATGATCTAGTAAACTTACAATTTTCTTATCAGCAATCGGCTCACACACTGCTGCCCCCAGATAATATATTCCCATCATTAGCAACAATTTTATTATTGGTGTTATTGAAATAGCGATTATGACTATTGTCCCCAGTGTGCCAAGAGCACCTTTTAACAAACTTCCACAACTAAGTACTGAATCCATTGCATCACCTAGTATCTTTCCAACAAATGGTATTAAATTTGATACTGCTGTTTTAGCTGTTTTTGAAGCAACTGCATCTACTCTTCCAGTTAAATTACCATTAACAGATACTACCGTTACAAATACTGTCATTATTAAAGCAATAAACCATAAACTAGAGGACTTTAATCTCTTAGCTAGTCTATCTATCTGAACCTTATCCGAGAGTTTGGATATTATTCCAAGTGACGTTGAAATAAGTACTATTGGAATAGCTACATTATTAATAAAATTTGAAATCAATGAAATCATAAATATAATTATTGGCTCTATTATGCTTGCGGTCGTTACATTGCCCATACTAATAATTAAAGTCATCATAATTGGAATCAACATATTACAAAAATCGGTCATGTTATTAACAGTTTCTCTTATTGAATCGATAATGCTTGAAAAATTTGTTAGAATTATTGTTACGATTAAAATATATTGAACAAAAAATGCTATTTGAGAGATGCTTTTATTTTCTAATCCTTCTGTAATACAATTTAAAATACTGTTAATTACAATAATTAGAATTATACTTGCAAATATTGTTATTGTATTTTTTATTTCTTTGCCAAATATCTGAAAAAAACATTTACTGATAGCTCTATTATCTATCTTTCCTTTTAGTGCATCTTTAAATAAATCCTGCATGTCTATATCTGAAAGTAAATCTTCTGTATATTTATTTGATTCTTGTATAAAATCAGTTATACCTAAAGAATCTTCTTGCATTTTAATTACGTCATCTAAACTTTCTGCATTAGCTATTCTTAAACTTGTTAAGAATATAAGTACTACTATGATAATAATTCTTTTAATCATAATTTACTCCTATTTTATGGTAGTACCTTTAATACAATTTCTAATAAACTTGATATTATTGGAATAGATGTTGTTACTATTATTACTTTACTTCCTATTTCGATTTTAGAAGCAATTGCTTTTTCACCAGCATCTATACATATACTTGAAGCAAATTCTGCAAGAATAGCTATTCCGGTGATTTTAAGCATTATTCCAATAAATTTATTACTTAGCTTAATTTTATTTGATATTTCATACACATAATTAACTACAGCTGTTATCTTATCAAAACAAAGAGATAAAATAATTACACCTGCTATTAGCTCAACATAGATAACAAATTCGGGTTTATTTTGTTTAAGTGTCATTATAATAACAAGAGCTATAAGAGCAACACCTATTACTTGTACAATATCCATGTAGCCTCCATATTATAAATTAAATAGTGTACGTACTGTTGAAAATAAGGTACTTATTTCTTTTATCACGATTGTAAGAACAATTATTACTCCCGCAAGAGTTGTCATCATTGCTTGATCCTCTCTACCAGCTCTAACTAAAACTTGATGAAGTACCGCAACAAGTATTCCGATTGCAGCAATCTTAAATAATAAATCAACATCCATATGCTCTCCTTTCATATAAGAACAATCGTAATTCCAAGACCAATGATAACTCCAAGTTTTCTGTACATTGTTGTATTCTTTTCTTTAAGTGCTATTGCCTCTTTTATTTGTTCATCCAAGAAACAATTAACCATATTTAGTTGGTTTATCTGACCTTGCACATCTGTACTCCCAAGTAACTTGCCTAGTGACTTTAAAGCATCTTTATCTTCTTCGGTAAACACATCACAATCGTCTATAGTACATTCCCAAGCTTCTCCAGCAAACTCAACATCCATTCTTGCTGCCGTATTTCTAAATATATTTCCAACCGGTCCTTTTATTCTGTTTGAAATATCAAAAAATAAATCTGGAAGCATATCATATGTGTATGTAATTTTTGCTTCCAAAATCTTTAATGCCTTCTTCATCTGGATGAGATTATTTGCTCTTACAACATACTTGCCTGCGATTCTCATGCCAATTTGACAACTTGTCCAAAAAATCAATATCAGAATAATAAATTTAACAACTACCATAAAAACTCCTTTATGTATATGTATGCAAAATCTCATAAAGTAGAACTTTTATATATTAATTATTTGCTTAACCTTTCCTTTTACATTTTGATCTAAAAATATAATCCTCTCAAATAACTTTAAACTAATTATTCTATTAAGCTCTTTGTTTTTCATCAAATTGTCCATACAACTCCCATGTGCTGTAAACAAGCATTTAACTCCAGAGCATACTGCGTAATTTACAGCATCTGCATCATTGGTATTTCCAATCTCATCAGAAATAATAACTTTTGGAGCCATTGATCTAACAGCCATTCTAATACCAATATTCTTCGAGATATTGTCAATTATATCTGTTCTAATTCCAACATCATTGTATGTCATACCATTACACAAAGACGCTATCTCATTTCTCTCATCAATAATACATACATCAATTCCTCTGAAATTTATCTCCGGTATGCCATTACTTATATTCTTTGCTATATCTCTTATTATCGTTGTTTTACCACATCCCGGTGGAGATACAATCAAAGTATTTAGTATTGAATTATTTTTTGTATCTAAAATATATCCCAGGATATCTTTACTTGCACCGTCTATTTCATGGGCTATTCTTATATTTAGCGAATAAATATGGCTAATATTAGAAACTTTACCTTCATTACACACAACATTTCCGCTTATTCCAACTCTATTTCCACCAGGAAGGGTAATAAAACCATTAATTATCTGATTCTGGTATGCATATATTGAGTTACTGCACATATTTTGAAGAATCTTTATAATCTCATTTTGATTGATGGTATGTTTAAGAACCACTTCAATATTTCCCATATTTAAAATAACTTGTCTTCCACATCTGATCCTTATTTCTTCAATTCTTTTAGAGTTATGTTTTATTATCAAATTAACCAGTTCTTGTGGTAAACACTTTAATATAAAATCCATACAACCTCCCTAGATAATAAGAATAAACCATAAGACAACTAAAACAAATAAACAGCAAAATAAAAAACATACTATATTTCTATAGTATGTTTTACATTTATTATTTATGACTAATTATTCAGCCCAGTTATGATATACATTTAATACATCATCTAAATCATCTAGATTATCTAATAATCTTTGCATTTTTTCAGCGTCTGCATCACTTAATTCAACAGTTGTTGTTGGAACCATCTTAACTTCTGCTTCTAAGAACTCAAGTCCTTCAGCTTCAAGTTTTTCTCTTACTGCTGAGAAATCAGATGGATCAGTTGTGATTTCATAGATTTCTTCATCAGCTTCAAAGTCTTCAGCTCCAGCATCAAGTGCAAGCATCATTAAATCATCTTCTGATAAATCAGTAGTTGTTTTATCTATAACAATAACACCTTTTTTATTGAACATGTATGATACACATCCTGTTGTTCCTAGGTTACCACCAGCTTTATCAAATACGTGACGAACATCTGCTGCTGTTCTATTTTTATTATCTGTACTAGCTTCAACTATTACAGCAACACCATTTGTTCCGTATCCTTCATATATCATCTCTTCGTAGTTAGCAGAATCTGTTGATCCAGCTGCTTTCTTTATAGCATTATTAATTGTATCGTTAGGCATGTTAGCTGCTTTACATTTAGCTATAATGTCTTTCAATTTTGAATTACCTGCAGGATCAGGTCCACCTGCTTTTACGGCTATTAATAATTCTCTTCCTAATTTTGTAAATATTTTACCTCTTGCTGCGTCGGCTTTTCCTTTTTTGGCTTGTATGTTATGCCATTTTGAATGTCCTGACATGATAATTTCCTCCTTCTTTCTAAAACTTTGTATATTATAGCACATTTACCGGTTTATTGTAAAGAGCCTACTATCGCTTCAGCTACATTTCTTCCAGCTCTTGCAGCATATGCTACTGTTCCCATATTCTCAGCTATATCTCCACCTGCATATATGTTCTTCTTTGATGTTCTTCCATTTTCATCTACAACTATTCTACCTTTTCTATCAAGCTCTAATCCAAGTGAGTTTACTACATCATCTTCTGGTTTAGATCCAATTGCCATAATTACGTAGTCGCAATTTAGTTCATAATTTGAACCTTCGATATTAACTGGAGAAAGTCTTGTTTCTCCTTCTTTTTGAACAAGCTCTGTTTTAATGCATTCAATTGATTTAACTTTACCGTCTTTGTTTCCGTTAACAGTTAAGATATTGTTTTGGAATAAGAATTCAACACCATCTTCTTTTGCTTCATCAATTTCTTTTTGTTCAGCTGGCATTTCCTTTTCACTTCTTCTGTATACAACATATACATGCTCAGCACCGCTTCTTTTTATAGTTCTAGAAACATCCATTGCAACGTTTCCACCACCACTTACAACTACTGTTTTACCAGTCAAATCAAGTATAGTACCATTTTCAAGAAATTCATTTCCGCCATATACACCATCTAATTCTTCTCCTGGTATTCCCATTTTAGTTGAAACATTTGCTCCAAAACTTAAGAATATACTATCAAAGTTTGCCTCTAATTCTCCAACTGATAAGTTGTTTCCAAGCTCTTTTCCATATTCAACGTTAATTCCTGATTCTAATATTTTATCAATCCATTTATTTAGCTTTACCTTATCTAATCTAAAGTCTGGAATCCCATGATTTAATATTCCTCCAAGTGTATTATACTTCTCAAATAATGTAACTTGGATTCCATATCTTCTTAAGAACTGAGCACAAGTAAGACCAGCTGGGCCTCCACCTACGATTGCTACCTTATATTCTTTTTCTTCTTTATCTGCTACTGGGAACTTCCAATCATTTTCTAACGCTAAATCACCAATAAAGGCTTCCATTTTTCCAATCTCAACTGCATCAGATTTAATACCTCTAATACATTTTCCTTGACATTGTTTTGTATGAGGGCAAACCCTTCCACATATTGGCATAAGTACAGTTGTTTCAGCTAATAATTCAAATGCCTCTTTATATTTTTGCTCTTTAACTAAGCTTATAAATACAGTTGTATCATTTTCAAGTGGACAACCTTTTTGGCATGGTTTAGCTGGGCATCCAAAACATTCTCCTGATAGCTCTATTATTTTCTCTTCATTAATTTCACTCATATGTTTATTTCCTTTTCCAAAGTATTAATTTTTAGTATCACATCTACTTTTCAATCTATATTATATTTATATAAATAAAAAAGTTATAGTATATCTAGATTATACTATAACTTTCTTGATTTTAAAATCGATTTATTATTATTTATTAAACAATTGTTATTATATCTCCTGTTGCCAGGCTCTTTGGTACATCTATAACCCTTTGGTTAGATGAACCTCTCCACTTAAGTGTTGGATCATGTAATTCATCCACATATTGACCGTCGACTAATACATCAATATATTTTGATACTTCTTTATCCTTTAAATATTTATCAAACAAAAATCCTGACCATGCCCATATAGTCTTGTTTGGATATTTTTCTTTAAATGCTTTTGCTAGCTTAGTTGTTGCTTCAATATTTCTTGGATGCATAGGCTCACCTCCAAGAATTGATAATCCTTTAACATAATCTTGACCACAAAGATCTAAGATTTTATCTATCGTTTCTTCAGTAAAGTCTGTTCCTTCATCAAATCCCCATGTGTTTGGATTAAAGCAGTTTTTACAATGAAATTCACATCCTTGCATAAACACTGAAACTCTAACACCAGGGCCATTAGATATATCCATTTTTCTGATTAAATTGTATTTCATACTAATTCGCCACCTTGTTATCAACATGTAGAACTCTTTCTTTTATCTCTTGTGTTCTTCCTTTGTTCCAGAAGTTTGTTCCAATGTAACCGCAAGTTCTTCTTGCAACATTTAATGTATTGTGATCTCTGTTACCACAGTTTGGACAATACCATTCTAAGTTTTCATCAATTAAGATTTCACCAGTATATCCACATTCTTGGCAATAATCTGATTTAGTATTAAGCTCAGCATACATGATGTTATCATATATGTACTTAATAATATCAATTACAGCATCTAAGTTGTTTTGAAGATTTGGTGTTTCTACATACGAGATAGCTCCACCAGGGCTTAATTGTTGGAATTCACTCTCAAGTTTAAGTTTTGTAAATGCATCGATTTCTTCAAATACAGGAACATGGTAAGAGTTTGTGATATATCCTCTGTCTGTAATTCCTTCTATTGTTCCAAAACGCTCTTTTAAGCATTTAGCAAACTTATATGTTGTAGACTCGATTGGTGTACCATATACAGAATAATCGATGTCTTCATCAGCTTTCCACTTCTTACATGCATCATTTAAGTGTTGCATAATCTTAAGTCCAAGCTCTTTTCCTTCTCCATTATCTGTATGTGATTTACCAGTCATGTATTTAACACATTCATATAATCCGGCATATCCAAGTGAAATTGTTGAATATCCATGATGTAGTAATTCATGAATGCTTTCTCCTGGTTTAAGTCTAGCTAAAGCACCATCTTGCCATAATATTGGTGCAACATCACTTGTAACATTGCTTAATCTCTTGTGTCTTATTTGTAATGCTTTGTGACAAAGCTCTAATCTTTCGTCAAAGATTTTCCAGAATTTATCCATATCTTGTTCTGATGATAATGCAATATCTGGTAAGTTGATTGTAACAACACCTTGGTTAAATCTACCATAGTATTTTCCTTTACCTTCAACATAGTTCTTTGCATTTGAAATATTTCCTAAAGACATAAATCTGTCTGGAGTTAAGAAGCTTCTACATCCCATACATGGATAGCATTCTCCATCACCTTTTTCGTTAATCTTTAGTTTCTTCATCATTTTTTCAGAAATATAGTCAGGAACCATTCTCTTAGCTGTACATTCAGCAGCAAGTTTTGTAAGGTTGTAGTACTTTCCTTTTTCATTTATATTATCTTCTTCAAGAACATATAATAATTTAGGGAACGCTGGTGTAATATAAACTCCTTTTCTATTTTTGAATCCAAGAATTCTTTCTTTTAAGAACTCTTCAATGATTAATGCAAGTTCATCTTTATATTCTTCTGTTTCTCCAAGATACATACAAACACTTAGGAATGGAGCTTGACCATTTGTATTAGTCATTGAGTTTACTTGGTAATTGAATGTTTGAACACCGTCAGCAACTTCCTTCTTAGTATCTTCCCATGCGTATTTCTCACAGTCAGCTTTTGAAAACTTTCTTCCTTCGTATTTCTTATAATATCTTTCGTAGCTACTTCTAACAAAAGGTGCTAAATGTGTTAATGTAATTGTTGCACCTCCGTAGCTTGAAGATGTTACTGCCAAAATAATTTGTGTTGCAATAGTTGCAGCAGTTATAAATCTATGTGGTTTTTCTATCATAACTCCGTTTATTACAGTTCCATTTTGTAACATATCATCTAAGTTGATTAATTCACAGTTGTGAAGTGCATTTTGAGCAAAATAATCTGCATCGTGGAAATGGATTATTCCCTCATCATGAGCTTTAACAACATCCTCTGGTAATAAGAATCTTCTTGTTATATCTGTACTTGTAATACCAGCTAGATAATCTCTTTGTGTTGTAACAACCTCTGCATTTTTATTTGAGTTCTCGTTATTCCAATACTCGTTCTCTCCTTCAATTAATTCTTTAATTGATTGATCTGTAGTATTAGCTTTTCTAACAAGCTCTCTTGTATAACGGTATGTTATGTATTTTTTTGCTAATTGATATTTGTCGAATTCCATTAATTTTTCTTCGATAATATCTTGAATATCTTCAACTAATATTCTTTTCTTGTTAAGGTCCTCTATATATTCAATAATTTCCTTAATTTGATCATCAGAAGCTCTTTCTTTTGGTCTTACTTCTGCGTTAGCTTTTTTAATAGCTGTCTTAATTTTTGCTGGATCATAATCCACAATATGACCGTCTCTTTTTACTATTTTCATAATGTTTTCCCCACTTTCTTCTGTTCTTATGATAGAAAATTTTTTCTTCTTTTTGTCTTTTGACATTATGATTATAAAAATAACTTTCAAAAAAATTAAAGGTGCAATTGCACCTTTTTTGAAAATATGTTATATTTTTTTTGGTGATGAAAATGATTAACCCATTTGATGGTATTTCCGAGCTTCAGAAGACTAAATTAATAAAATTATTACGAGCTCACATATATAAATTTAATAAAAATGAGGAAATCCTTCCTACATCTAAGAATGAAAATATTATATGTATTTTATTAGATGGTGAAGCTAGTATTTTTAATATTAGCTATAATGGTGAAGAATATATTTCCGAGCATTTATATGAAAATAGCCTATTTGGTACATACGTATCTGGTATAGATTATAATGAATATCAAATAAGAGCAATAGAGCCATCAACAGTACTTGTTATCCCATATAAAGATTTAGTTAATAGTGATAATGTTGAACACAGATATTACAATTTATTCTTAAGGAATGTTTTTGAAATCATCGCCAAAAAGCTTCGTGACAATAACAATAGAATTAAAGTATTAACTAGAAAATCAATAAGAGAAAAATTATTAGCATACTTCGAAAATAGCTATAAAGTTAGTAGATCTAAATATATATATCTTGAAACAAACTTCAAAGATTTAGCAGATTATCTTTCAATCAATAAGTCAGCAATGTTTAGAGAACTTCGAAATTTAAAAGATGAGCGTTTTATAAAAGTAGATGGTAAAAGAATTACACTTCTCTATACACCAAATGTATAAAAATAAAGGACAAAGTTTATCTTTGTCCTTTTTATTAATCCATTTTCATTATTTCTTCAAGTTTATCTTTTATATAATCCTTTACCTCTTGATGTTTAATCTCATTTAAATTTAGCTTTCCATCTTCAATAGAATATTCTCTTGCTTTAACATCAACTTTACCAGATTCATCCATAGAATAATCAGTAAACACAACATAGTGTTCATTACTGTCTAATTCATCAAATTTAAAAAGAATGCTATATTTTTTTATAATTCCATTTTCATCTTCTATTTCAAGAACATCATCGTTCATCATGGCTATCTCCCTTTTTTCTTTTATTTATTAGTACAGCAGCTGATGTATTATCTTTTCCTGCTTCAATTTTTTCATAAAAAGCAATCGTATCTGTTTTTTTCTTTTCTCTCTTAGATTCAGTTCTTAATGCTTTCTGAACAATTGCATGAGCAAGTCTTTTTGGACTTGTCCATTTTGTAACAGCAAAAATCTGACTATCTGATAAACAATCTGTTACACCATCTGAGAATAATAATATCGCATCATATGCATCATTAGGTACCATTACGGCATTTGGAGTAATATTTACACGTCCTCCACCTAAGCTATTTGTTACCATATTAGAAACTTTTGAGAATCTCATATCATCCCTATCCTCAATTGCTCCATTGTTATAATATATTTGTGCATATGAGTCGTCTGTAGATATTTGCTGAAAATCTCTACCATCAAGCATATAAGCTCTGGAATCTCCAATGTTTAAAACAAAAGTATGTTTATCCGCAACTAATGCACATACAAATGTTGTTGCAGCTCCATTTCCTATATCATTTATTTTCTTATTGATTACATCTAACTTACGACACAATCTTTCATATAATAGTTTTTCATTCTTAAAATCATCTTCTTCAAGACTACTAAACCACTCTCTTATTTCATTTACACATATATAACTAGCCTGCTCTCCGCTTTCACTACCACCAAGTCCATCGGCAACAACCATCATTTTGTAGTTTCGATTGTCCTTATGTTTCATAATCAAAACTGCGTCTTCCTGGTTTTCTCTTTTTTTACCAATTCGTGTACTAGCTGATAAATCTGATCCAATACTTATATCACCTTCAACTTTCTTCGGTGGAAGCTCTGGATCTCTATCTGGAGAAGTATAACCGGTTATCATACCACATAACCTTTTTACGTTATCTCTATAGATAACTAAATTACCAAATCTCATATCGAACCCTCAATATCATTTTCATATGTTAATTACATCTTACTTTTTATATAAGCATCTATATCATCAATTCCTTTTGAAAGAGAATTGTTTGATATTATCTTTCCAATTTCTACATCAAACCAATCCGGTATATTTGCATTTTTTGCTTGATCTTCACTTTCAAACTCAATTTCTGCAAAGATAAGTCCTTCATATTTGCCGTGAAAGACGTCTAATTCAATTTTAAGGCCATTTTCATATGGAATAATATATCTATCCTTTTCAATAGTCCATCTTGAAGAATCTGGCTTTATAGAATCATATTGCTCCTTTGTCATTTCTTCTTCAAATTCATTTATAGATAATGAATTAAATCCTGTTTTTATTGTATAAATATATTTCTCGTTATCGTTCTTAACAATTTTTCTTTTTCTAATCGCTGTTAAAACATCAGAATATACATAGTCTTGAATGATAGTTTTCTTTGAATCTGTATATTGTTTAACTAATTCATTAACTTTATCCATGTTTTTAACTAAAAATCTACGCTCTATTTCTATTCCCATATATAGTCCCCCTGCTGACAAAAATATATCATAAAAAAATATACATTTCAAACAAAAAAGATAGATTAACTAAAAGCTAATCTATCTTTTATATTAATATTTATTAATTATTCTACATAAATTCCATAGCTTGCAGCTATGCTCTTATCTGAGGCAGATGTATTCTTTACAAGTACTGTTGTTCCCATAGGAACCATACTGTATAACTCAATTACATCATCGTTATGCATTCTAACACATCCATGAGATGCATTTGTTCCGATACTATTATCATTATTTGTACCATGAATTGCATATCCTCCAGATCTAAATTGCATCCATCTTCTTCCAAGAGGATTTCTTGGACTATCGCCAGGAATATTCTCTTTGTAGTATGGTCTATTTACTAATTTTTCAAATATTTGGAATCTACCTTGTGGAGTTGGAGTTCCACTTGTTCCAGTAGCGCAGTGATATGATGCAACTAAACTACCAGATTCATAATATCTTAAAGTATTATTTCTACTATTAATAATTATCATATTAGAAACTACTTCTGTACCTCCAGAGTAATCATCATCACCATCATCATATGTTGGTTCATTATAAACAATTGGCTCTGGTTTTTCATCAACTAAGTAATCTCCTCTTACAAAGCCTGCTTTGTCATTATATAAAATTCTGTACCAAATTCCAGATTGTCCTGTGATCTCTACTTCACTTGCATATTTAAGTGAACCAATCTTAGAATAACTTGTATCTGGTCCAGATCTAACATTTAAGCTATCAGCTTTAGTGTACTTAGTTCCAGAAGCTTCAGTAACTTCGATTTCTTTTACTGGCTCTGGTTCAGATTCCTTCTTTTCAGGTTTCTTCTCCTCTTCTTTAACTTCTTCTTGAGTTTCTTCAGGCTCTTCTACCTCTTTTTCATCGGTATTCACTTCTGTTTCTTTCATAGCCTCTTTAGTATTTTCACTTGCGTTTTGTTCAAACTTAGATATTTCTACGTCCTTTTGGTTAGCTTTAATATAGAAAATACTAGCAATTACTATAATTAGAGAAACTGTAATTGCAGCGATACCAATGTATACTTTTCTTGATTTCATATACATCATCTCCTATAATAAATCTCTACCCTATAATTTTAACTTATTTTACATAATTTGTCAACTTAAAGCATTATTGTCAATAAAATCAATATGTGCTATAATAAAATTACTATAAAATTGTAAAGGAGGGTTTCCTGATGAAAGAGAAGCTTAAGAAGGGGACACAGAACACTCTGATGTTCGTGCTGATCCTACTGTGCTTCCTGGCCGGTTGTGCCGCCGTGCTCTTCGTAGTATGGCTCGTACTTCGGCCCATCCTGTCGTATCTGATCTAATGAACAGACGACAATGACCCCGGGGGATGACGTCAATCGCTGACAGACTCCCCCAATTTCGTTTTTATAGTACTTTTATCTCCAATATCTTCTATTCATGTTATTTTTTTCGATTATTATATCTGATTTATCACATGTATTATTATTTAAATCATTTGATATAATGTTCTCTATTTCGTTATTCTGATTATTTATACATCTATTTTTTATGCTATCCAGTATTCTTGTAATTAATGCTGCTATATATGAAATGGTTGAATACAATATGGTAAATATATAATATGTTTCATCATTAGTTGTTACAGCTAACAATATGAATACAGAAAATGTTGCAAATGCAACAAGTATTGGATTATTTATAAGCTTTTGTAAAATAATTGAAAATATAATAGTTGCAAATGGAATTGCAAATAATAATAAAAGCAGATTCATTATTATCACCTCTCATCACGTTTGGTATATAATATGAATCTGCTTTCTTTTTGTCACTGTATATTCTAGATAAGCTTATCTAATATTTCTATTTCATTATTTAAATCTTTGTCTTTTAGCTCTTTATTTTCTTGCTCAATATATGTTTTTAAGTTCTTAAATGTTTCTTTATAGTTTTCACTTACAGATAATTTAACTGAAGTTCTTTCATTAACACCAAGAACTGTTTTAACATAATCATCATCATAACAGTAGTCTGTTACATTGTATTCTTTTCCTGCATCGAACTCTTCGTATTTAGTTCTTTCATATGTTGCCCAGTTCTTCATTGTTCCAACATATCTAGCAAGTACGATTGCTTTTCTAATTCCTAGATTGTCGTAATAATCTTCACTGCTGTCCTTGAAAGACACTTTCTTATTGTTTTCATAGCTCTTTTCATCAGTATCTTTGTATGATACTTTAAGCTCTATATCACTATTTTTTGCTTCATTTATCTTTTTAAGCTTAAGAACTATAATACCACCCTTAACATCACCATCTTCATCTGAATTTGATGGGAATAATGTATTTACATGCATAATGTTTCCTGTTGATTTATTAACAGAGTCAGAGCCATATACATTTTCAATTTTATAGTTCTCTGATTTGAATGTTAAATCTAAATCATATACAAGTGGTGTTACCATATAGTCAAATTCATCAGCTAAAATCTTTTTAAATTCATTTCCATTATGAACAGAATAGTAGTTAAATCCTCTAACATCAGAAACTCCCTCCGTATATTTAGTATTAAAGTCTACACCAACTCCAATAAATGAAGTATATATTTTTTTATCAGCATTTGCTTTGATTTTTTGAACTAAACCATCTGTAGAAGTTACTCCTAAATTTGGCATAGCATCTGTTATTACAATAATTCGATTTTGATAGTCTTTATCTAATAAATCTAAAGTAAATAGCTCTGTTCCCATTTCATAACCAGCAGAGAAATTTGTTCCACCAGCTGGATTAACCTCTAAAATGTGATTTTTTAATGTCTCAGTATCTGTATCACCAATTTCGACAACTTTACATCCAAGATAAGCTTTGTTATCGAATAGAACAACTCCAAGTCTATCATCTGGATTTAATTTATCTATTAAGTGATTTACGCATTCCTCGGCAACTTTCATTTTAGATTTTCTTTCATCTTGTTTTGCATATGGATTGTCGTAGTAGTATGAATCGAATGATGATGACATAGATCCAGATATATCTAAAACTATTACTAAATTTAATTTCTTTCTGTTAAAGTCAGACTCTTTAATATTTGAGTTTAATCCAACAGACATATAGTATTCCTTTTCACCTGTTATCGGATTTGTTGATACAGCCATTGAATATGATGGATAGAATAGTTCATTTGACGATCTGTCAACATCTCCTGTATCAAAATAGTACTCAGAATAGATTCCATTATATGTTATATCTGTTACAAGTGGTAAATATCCATTTTTAACATTCTCTCTAAAGTTTTTAATATTGTTTGCTCCACCAACTGAATATCCAATATAACTATTTTCTGAAGCTGAGGTTGTAGAAGTAATTGTTCTTCCTGATGACATACTTGTTGAATCAGATGTTGCAGAAATAACAACTCCTTTTCCACTTTCATATTCATTATCTTCTGCAGTATATACCCAAACATCTTTGCCGCCTAATTTCTTATAGGCGGCACCACTCTCTCCAACCTTCTTTGTTATTATTGTATTTCCAATTATACATCCTGCTACAACAATTAATGAAATAACTGCTACAGCTATAAAAATTATTCTTTTTTTCATAAAAAAACACCCTTTCTTTTATTTTTTAGATGTTTTCTTATTTCCTTTTTGTTGGTATTTTATAAAAATAATTGAAAAAATTATTGTAAGTGCTAAAAATATACCCGAAACGCTAAATATTCCAATACTTACATTATTATTTGTAGCTTCTATACTATCTTGTGAAGTGCTTGTTTCCGTAATAGCAATTACGTTATCGACACTTCTATTACTTTTGCTACTAGATCCAGTATTAGATTCGTTTGAAGCATCAGAAGCACTAATTGAGCTTGATTCATTTTCTACTGATTTATATTGATCCTTGTTTATGTTATCGGAATTATTCTTTTTTGAGCTAACTTCTTCTTTTCCCATATATTTAATTCCAATTACCAGAGCTATTAAGAACATAGCAAAGTTTGCCATTGCAGCTTTTAATGATTTAATAGAGCTATAGTAATACCATTGTACAGTGGCAATTGGCATAGACATTATTTGTCCAATTTCTTTAAATGTAAAATCAGATATTACTTTTAATGATACAATTTGCTCTTGTTTTTTATTAAGCTTCTTAACCATTTTCTTATAGTCTTCGTTTTCAATTGCATCCTCAATTTCATTTGTATCGCTCTTTACGTTCTCTAGAACTTCTTCATCTTGGTTTTCGTTTTGATGAGCTTTTGTCTTTCTAATTAATTGTAAACACTCATTTTTAGAAACTGTATAAAGCCATGATGATTCATATTCTGTTGGATACTGATTTTCTTTCATTTTTAGTATCTTTTCAAAAACAGATTGAGCCATATCCTCACTATTTTCAGTATTTTTTAATACAGAAAAACATATTCTATATACTAATTTATAATTATTGTTGTAGAAATCTCCAAAATATTCGCCTTTATTTTCTCTTAATTTCACAAAATCGTTGTGAACTCTATCTCTAATATTATCCATAATACTTTTCCTTTCTTGGAATTATTCTAACATATATGATTTTTATTTCATATAGCTAATTACTTATTAGACTCTTATTTTTTTTATTTTGGTTCACAAATAAAAAATGCCCACGGAAAAACAGCATAAACTGCTCCCCCGTGAGCTTAATATTTTATTTAATAAATTAGATTTGTTCAATCTTTAAGAAGTTTGTTTGCTTAGCTCCGTTCTTTGGGAAACCACCAGTTAAAGCGATTATATCTCCCTCTTTAGCTCCCATTAATTCTTTAGCTTTTTCTTTAGCTATAGCTGTAAATTCTTCAATTGATTTAGCTTTTTCAATTACAACTGGATAAACAGCGTAATTTAATGCTAGTGAACGAGCAACTTCTTCAGAGTTTGTAGCAGCTAAGATTAAGCATCTTGGTTTTAAGTTACTAATCTTTCTTGCTGTATCTCCTGAATTTGTAGCAGCTACGATTGATTGAATTCCTAATACACTTGCAGCATTTACAACACTGTTAGCGATTGTTTCTGTAACATTAACTTCTCTTACAGAATCAAATTCATAATCATAATCATAGTATTCTTCTGTATCTTTACATATTTCAGCCATGAATCTAACAACTTCTACTGGGAATTTACCAACTGTTGTTTCTCCAGAAAGCATAACAGCATCTGTTCCATCTAAGACAGCGTTAGCAACGTCAGAAACTTCAGCTCTTGTTGGTCTTGCGCTCTTCTTCATTGATTCAAGCATTTCAGTAGCTACAACTACAAATTTACCTTTTTCACGACATTTTTCAATCATGATTTTTTGATATTTTGGTAATTGTTGCATTGGAACTTCAACACCTAAGTCACCACGAGCAACCATAATTCCGTCTGATACATCTATAATTGAATCTAAGTTTTCAACACCTGTTGTACTTTCAATTTTAGAAATAATTTTTAAATCTTCTCTATTATATTCTTTTAAGATTTCTCTAGCAGCTAAAACGTCTTCTTTGCAAGAAACGAATGATAATGCTAAGTAATCTCCCTCATGCTCGCAAGCATAGATTATATCTTCTCTATCAACATCACTGATGAATGGAATGTCTAATTTAACACCTGGTGCGTTTAATGATTTTTTGTTTCCTAAAACACCACCATTGATTATTTTACATGTTACTCCATCATCTTCAACAGAAATAACTTGTATTTTCATTAATCCGTTTTCTAATAATACGATTGATCCTACATCTAAGTTATCAATAGCTTGTGGGTGGTTAACTGAGAATCTTTCTTCGTTACCAACTACAGTCTCCTTAACCATTCTGATAGTTTTTCCTTCAACTAAGTTGATTCCTTCTCCTTCAACCATACCATTTCTGAATTCTGGTCCTTTTGTATCGTATAGAATAGCAACATTCTTTCCTGTCATCTCTCTTACTTTATGTACAGAGTTAACAACGTCTACTTTTTCTTCTGGTGTAGCATGTGAAAAGTTGATACGAGCAACGTTCATTCCTGCTTCTACCATTTTACTCATTACAGCCGGATCAGTACTAGATGGTCCAATACTACAAATTATTTTTGTTTTTTTGATATTTGTTACACAACTCATTTTTTAAAACATCTCCTTATTTCTTTTATTACATGCAAGTTATTATATAATTAAATGCGAAAAAAATCAATATTTGTAGAAAAAAAAGTGATATACATAACTACTTTTTTGTATATCACTCCTTATTATATGTATTTACATTTTAAAACTATTAATTAGCTTCTCTTTTTCAGCCCTTGAAAGCTTTTTGAATTCAATTTCTCTTCTAAGAGCATCTCCCTTATTTTCAAACTTTTCGTAGTAAACAAGTTTGACCGGACGTCTTGCTCTTGTGTATTTTGCACCTTTTCCGCTATTATGTGCTTCAAGTCTTGCATCTGGATCAACTGCATAACCACTATATATCGTATTATCAGCACATCTTAGCATATAAGTATAATGACCTTTCTCCATGTTTCCTCCTAAAAAGAAAAACCTGGAGTATTCCAGGTTTTATTGTTCAATATCATCAATTTTTTTACTATTATTATGTTCGATTTTCTTCCATTCTGTATCTCTTTTGAATAAACATTTAACGTTTATTAGAAGCCATGATCCCATAAATACTGGAAATAAGAATAAACCTTTAAGCATTGGTTTAATCTTTTTCTTTTCAAGATACATAACTACAAATCCCATAAATGGTAATACTAATACTGTTGGTACAACATATTTTAGTATTTGAATTAAGAAATCTATTGTATCCATTTCACCTGTAGCAAATAGAACAATATTTAAAACTACCAATAATAATGTAAGTACAAGCATTGGTGCTGTTCCTAATAAGTATAATAAACCATCAAAGTTCATAACTGTTTTATGTTCTGCAACTGCAGATGCTAATGGTTTAGTATATTCTCTTAGACATTGCATATGTCCAACAGTCCATCTTTCTCTTTGAATCCATGATTGTTTAAATCCAACTGGTTGCTCATCATATACAATAGCATCCTTAGCCCAACCAAGTTTCTTTCCTTTTATAATTCTCTTTAATGAGAACTCTATATCTTCAGTTAATGTTTTTGTATTCCATCCCTCTGGTTTAATTACATCAAACTTAACCATAAATCCTGTACCATTCATTAAAGGTGAAAGTCCAATGTTATATCTTGCTAAGTGATAGAATCTATGCATTGTCCAGTAGAATATTGCATATCCAGCTGATACCCATGTATCTGATGGATTTTTAATATCTTTATATCCTTGAACAACATCTTCACCTTGACATAGCTTTTTATTCATTACATTTAAGAATTGATCATCAACAATATTATCTGCATCGAATATACAGAATGCATCATATGGTGCATCTTCTTCTATTTTTTGTTGTAAGAACCATTGAAGAGCATATCCTTTTGTTTTATGCTTTTCATCAAATCTCTCATAAACAATTGCTCCCATATCCTTTGCAACTTTAGCAGTTGTATCTGTGCAGTTATCAGCAATTACATATATATCATATAAATCCTTTGGATAATCTAATTTCTTTAAACTCTCAACTAAGTTTCCTACAACAGCTTCTTCATTATGAGCTGGTATAATTAACATAAATCTATGTTGCTTGTCAACAATTAAAGGTTTTTCCTTAACCTTAACAAAAGAACATAGACTTATTACAAATTGATATAACCAATAAATTGCAACTAGCCATATTAAAGCCTGTTGTAATATGAATAAATACTCCATTTTTATCTCCTTCTAATCAATATACATTATATATTATACTTACTATTAATTTATTTTTCAACATTTTGCATCTTTTTTTTACATAAAAAGTATTATCTGAATAATAATACAATATAAAAAAGGAAAAGTCAAAAACTTTTCCTTTTCATTATTATTCAGTAACTTCGTTATTTTCTGTTTCTTGAGCTGCTGATTCTAAATCTTTCATTGTTAAGTTAATTCTTCCTTGTGAATCTATTTCGTATACTTTAACTCTAACTTCATCACCAATTGAAAGAACATCTTCAACTTTTTCAACTCTCTTGCTTGAGATTTTAGAAATATGAAGTAATCCTTCTTTTCCTCCTAAGTCAACGAAAGCACCAAATGGCATAATCTTTGAAACAACACCATCATAGATTTCATTAACTTCGATTTCTCTAGCAATATCTTGAATCATTTTCATAGCTTTCTTAGCACCTTCGATATCTGATGAGTAAACAAATACTTGTCCATCTTCTTCAATATCAATTTTAACTCCAGTTTCTTCAATTATCTTATTGATAACCTTTCCACCAGAACCAATAACGTCTTTAATCTTATCAACAGAAATCTTTGTAGATAAAATCTTTGGAGCATATTTAGAAATTTCTGGTCTTGGCTCAGCAATTTGTGGAGCCATAATATCATCTAATATATGAATTCTAGCTTTTTCTGTTCTATTAAAAGCTTCTTCAATAATTTCATATGATAAACCATCAACCTTGATATCAACTTGGATAGCTGTAATACCATCTCTTGTTCCACCAACTTTGAAGTCCATATCACCAAAGAAATCTTCGATTCCTTGGATATCTGTAAGCATTACATATTTGCTTGGATCATTTTTATCTGTTACTAAACCTGTAGAAATACCAGCAACTGGTTTCTTAATTGGAACACCAGCATCCATAAGAGCTAGTGTACTTCCACAAATACTTGCTTGTGAAGTTGAACCATTTGAACTTAATACTTCTGATACAACTCTTATGCAGTATGGGAATTCTTCTACTGAAGGTAATACTGGAACTAAAGCTTTCTCAGCTAATGCTCCGTGTCCTACTTCTCTTCTTCCAGGTCCTCTTGATGGTCTGGCTTCACCAACACTGTATGATGGGAAGTTATATTGATGCATATATCTCTTTGTAGCTATTTCATCTAATCCATCTAATTCTTGCTCTTCGCTCTTCATTCCTAAAGTAGCAATAGACATTACTTGAGTTTGACCTCTAGTAAAGATTGCACTACCATGAACTCTTGGTAAAACACCAACTTCACAAGATAATGGTCTTATTTCATCTAAAGCTCTTCCATCAACTCTTTTATGTTCGTTAAAGATTAATTCTCTAACACATTCTTTTTCTAGATCATGAACGCTATCTGCTATAGCAGTTTTTAGCTCTGCAGCTGCTTCTTCTCCAACTTTTTCGATGTAATAATTTGTTATATCTTCTGTTATTTTAGCTACTGCGTCATCAACATCTCTTTTATCAACATGTTGAACTTCTTTGTACATTCTATCTTTGAAGTTTGCTTTTACTTCTGCAAATACTTCTGGATCTGTAACAAATGGTGTATATTCAAATTTTGGTTTACCGATTTCAGCTTTAATATCTGAAATAAAGTTACAAAGCTTCTTGATTTCAACGTGAGCTGTTTTGATTGCTTCAAGCATTGTGCTATTAGGAATCTCATCTGCTCCAGCTTCAATCATAGCTATTTTATCAATAGTACCAGCTACTGTTAAACGTAATTTACTAACTTCTCTTTGAGCAAGTGTTGGGTTAATAATGATTTCACCATCAACATATCCAACATCAACTGCTGCTGTAGGTCCTCCAAATGGAATATCAGAAATTGATAATGCTGCTGAAGCACCAATCATAGCACATACTTCTGGTGAACAATCTGGATCAACAGCAAGTACTGTTGCAACAACACATGTACTATTTCTAAAATCCTTTGGGAATAAAGGTCTAATTGGTCTATCGATTGCTCTTGAAGTTAAAATAGCTTTATCGGCTGGCTTACCTTCTCTTTTTGTGTATCCACCAGGTATCTTACCTGCAGCATATAATTTCTCTTCATAGTCTACTGATAATGGGAAAAAGTCAACACCTTCTGCAGCTTCTTTAGCAGCTGTAACGTTAACCATTACTACTGTTTCTCCATATCTAACAACAACACTTCCATTTGCAAGTTCTGCAATTTTTCCACTTTCGATTGTTAGCTTTCTTCCAGCTAATTCTGTTTCATAAACTTTAAACATATTTTTCTCCTTTTAATATAAAATTTGCTTAAAATTAGTTGTAACCTCGATAAAATCGAATTACTCGATTCAACTTTATCCAAGCTACTTCCTAATATTTAAGCATTTGTAACACCTAATAAAAAAACGACAAATGGACGTTTAGCAATAATGCAAAACGTCCAAAAGTTTTATTTTCTTAATCCAAGTTTTTCTACGATATCTCTGTATCTTTGAACATCTTTCTTTGCTAAGTAGTTTAATAAATTTCTTCTGCTACCTACCATCTTTAAAAGTCCTCTTCTTGAATGATTATCTTTTTGATGAACTTTTAGATGTTCTGTTAATTCATTAATTCTTTCTGTTAAAAGAGCAATTTGAACTTCTGATGAACCAGTATCGTTTTCTTCTCTTTTATAAAGATTAATAATTTCTTGTTTTCTTTCCTTTGTCATTTTACATGCACCTCCATTTACTTATTCTCCTTAAACTGAGTCATAGAGTAGGTGTTACTTCATCCTAAAACTAAGTATAAGGAATTTTTACTCGCTTATTTTATCACAATATTTGCTTCTTTGCAAGTAATATTGCAAATTTTTAAACATCTTTACTAAATATCAATTATTATATAATCACTATCAAATGTAGCAGCAGTATAGTTTGTATCTTTTATCTCTTCCGGAGCATCCTCAACCATACCCTCATATATAATATTTCCATCTTTTCTAACTTTAATTTTTAAAAGCTTTAGGTCGCCTATTCTTAGATATGTAGCCATATTTTCCTCCTATAAATAAAACCTATAGTTAATACAAGATTAACTATAGGCTTTTATTTTATCCTCTATCTTGCTCAGATTCTTGTGTATTTTTATCTTTTCCAGATTGAGCTTTATCCTTATATGATCCAGCTTGTTTTGGATCAACTTGGATATCTTCAAAAGCGGCTTCTTGTTCAGCTTTTTCAACCTCGCCATCTATATAGCTTGAATCTGATAATTTAGCAGCATCGATTTTTCCAGCTCTAAATTTTTCTTTTATTTTACTTGCAACTTTTGCTGGCATACTTGTTATCTTAATTAAGAAATTAAATATTACAGTTAAGAAATTATTACCTGTTAACAATCCTGCACTACCTGGAGCATTTGGTATATATTTAGCTCCTAATGCAGCAGCTTGTTCTTCAGTTAAGTGTCTGAAACCAGCCATTTGTCTATCCAAATCATCTGTGTAGTACTCATCAATAAGTTCAGAACTTCTGTATGAACGAGTTGAAGTATCATAATCTCTATATCCATTATCCCTTGAACTACCAATTAATCTTCCATTTTTATCTCTTCTGTATGTTGGATTATAATTTCTATCTAATGTATGTCCATCAAATTCAGCATCGCTCTTTAAACAATAGCCGTATTTTCCTTTAACATGGTTGGCATCCCAAGTTGGATCGGCATTATACCATTCTCCATCAATCTTAACTCTTACCCAAGCATGGTATTCTTTATGACTCATCTTAGCTGATTTAGAATCACCTTGTACATATTCTATCTCAAGACCCATCATTGTTCCTAATTGAACTAATGCATCTGCAAAACCAGCACATACAGCTGAACCACCATTACAGAAAAAGTCTTCTAAGTTTCTTGCTGTATAGTGTGATTTATCTCTTGTGCTAAGTGCAGCATAGTTATATTTTGCTCTTTTAATAACCATGTTATAAATCATCATGAATTTATCTCTATCGCTCATATCATCAAATGATTTTTCTGGATTTTTCTTAGCTAACTCATCTTTAGCTTTATCAACCATAGCTTCTGCTCTTGATGCGATAGTTTCATATACGTCTGGAGTATATCCTTTTGCAGCTGCTTCATCCCAACCACTATTAACATATACCTTACCAACATTAACACCCATAGATCTAATAGCTCTGAAATCCTCAACAGGTAATTCACTTACGCTATTAAGATCAATATCTATTTTAGGCATTTTAACACTTTGGAATAATCTTTTTACTTGGCTATCATCTTTACTAGCTAGTAATGTACTTACTGCACTTGCATCCATACCAATACTAACTTCTCCAGATTTTATATCAGCACATAATGAATTGAAATCATCATCTGATATTCCACCTTTAACATATTCAATTATTTCTGAAAAGCTAATTGATCCAGCTTTTTTAATTGTTTCATTTTCTTGTGCATTATTAACTAAATTATTTAAATAACTATTTCTCAATTTTCGCACCCCTTAACCTTCAACATCAAATATATAATTCTTTTCTTCATGATCTACTTTAATCTTTGGATTCTTTAGTAAATCAGAAAGCTTCTTAACTTTGGTACCATTTAAATTTACGTATTCTAGTTTATCAAGACCAGATATATTATCAATATTATCAAGCTCCATATTTTGTAAATATAGCTCTGTCAATTCTGATAAGCTTTCTAATCCAGCTAGCTTAACATGCTCACAATTAACAACTCTTAGTCTAGTAATTGATTTCATATCACTGAAAATAGATGCATCAAATTCTACACATCCATCAACAATCACATATGAAGCATGCATATTTATTTTTTTACCTTTTGGAAAAACACAATTTGTAAATTGAATTGATTCAATACTATCTAATTTATTTAAAACCTCAATTTCCTTTTCAGAAATATTCATGTTTGCAATCATACAAGTTTTTAAATTATTAAAAAATACTAAATCAAATATAGTTGTATCTGTTGGTTCATCTAAAAAGTCTAATGCATCTAATGTTACATCTTCAATTTTATCAATATCAACATCATATATTGGAGTGCTCCTATCTTTGTTTAATGTAAGATATATATGCTCCGTCAATTCCTTACTTTTTAATTCGATTTCAACCATAATATTCTCCTTTTGTAAAATTATTATAATTGTATCATATATTCCTATTTTTTTCTAGTGTTTTATGTAAATTTGTTAATATTTATTTATAAAAAATAATCCTAGAAATTATATCACTAATTCCTAGGACTTTTTATTATATCTCCATTTGTGTTCCTAAAAAGCTAGCAGCTGATTGAACAACCTTTTGTTCAACCTCTGTCATTTTCTCATTAGGCTCTTTTGAAAGTAAAATAACACTACCAATTGACTCTCCCTCAACTATTATAGGATATACAACCTGAGCATTTTTTGTTTTATCATTTGTCTCATTATTCGTAATTGGAATAGCATTATTATTATTGTCTTTACTGTTGTAGTTTTCTCTATCATCCATAATTTGCTCTAATTGCTTACTTACGCCTTTTTCAAGATAATCTTTCTTAGATGTACCAGATACAGCAATTACAGTATCTTTATCAGTAATACAAGCAATATGTCCTGTTGTTTTTGCTAGTGTTTCTGCATATTCAGTAGCAAACTCTGAAAGCTCTCCTATTGGAGAATATTTTCTTAAGATAATAGAGCCTTCCCTATCAGTAAATATTTCAAGAGGATCTCCTTCTTTTATTCTAAGAGTTCTTCTTATTTCTTTTGGAACTACTATTCTACCTAAATCATCTATTCTTCTTACAACACCTGTTGCTTTCATTTGTTTTCCTCCTTGTTTTTCAAAGTTTTATATTGTTAGTATTGCAAGAAAATGCAAAATTATACAAAAAAACATTGAACGAAATTGTTCAATGTTTTTATAAATTATTCTTTTATAAAAATGCATCCATGATTTTATAAATAATAAATCCTACAATTGCTATCAATGTTATAATTGATAAAATCAATGAAAGTATATTAGCAACATTTGATGGTCTATTGTTTATCTGTGAGTTTATAACTTTTGGTTGCGGATTTTTTATATATTCTTCATAAACATTATCTAAATAATTAGATACCTTCTGAAAATCTTGCATATTATATTTTTCAATATACATCTTATGCCCTAAAATAGATTCTAAATTATTAACGTATGTGTCGTATGCATATGAAGTAAACTTTTGACCCTCTTCATTTAAATCAGAGTCCCAGAATTTACAGTCACAATTATTCATTAAAAATTCAATGCCTGTTACTTCAGAATTCAAAACCTTTTGATATTCTTCTATGTCATTTTCCTCTGGATTATTTGGAGCAAACCCCTTCTTATACGCCCACTCCATATAATATCCAATATGGGCACCTGCCTTTTCCCAATGTTCCTCATCAGATACCGCATCAGTAACTTCATCCCAGTGCCAATCAATTCTATCAATTGCCATATTTCCCCTCCTTATTTTTGAT
The DNA here is from genome assembly GCA_017512025.1 of Clostridia bacterium. Classification (GTDB taxonomy): domain Bacteria; phylum Bacillota; class Clostridia; order TANB77; family CAG-508; genus CAG-492. Next base: position 86,852 of record JAFWHH010000012.1, on the reverse strand, counting down.
AGATAAACTATCCTATACTTTGTCTATACTTTCACCATTTATCGTTATTTTTTTATCTTCTATATTTTGATCTGGTGCATTTAGTTCTTCAATCAGATTTTGTAATGTGTATTCTGGATTTTTTACAAGTTGCAACATTCTGTGTTTCATTTGCTCGTCTTTACTATATTTTCCTGCAAAATATGTACCTAATGAATATGAACAATAAACAACTATCTCATTATTCTCTTTTCTATCTCTGCTCTTAAAAGCTTCAATTAAACTTTTAGCATATTTCTTTTTAGTATCGCTAACATCCATGCCAGACATTTGCATAAATTTCCATGCTATCTCGGCCTCCCTCATGAAAGCTTGTTCAGTTATTACTCCTTCATCATGTTTTGTTTTTGTAACTGCAATATATTTATTAATTACCTGCGCATTATTAGCCGAATCATTGACCATTCTTTGATGGAATGACTCTTGTAATATATCTGATTCATGTTCAAATCCATGCGTCATCAAATAATCAATCGCTATTTTTTCAAAATAAATTGATGGTACTTCTTCTGAATATCCATGTATCTTATTCTTTTTACTCCAATGATATTGATGCGTAACTTCATGTATTATCGTTGGTACATCTGTTATAGCATTATCTATTGGAATACTGCACATATCAAAAAATGGTTTATAGTTTGCACCATCATTAACAGGCTTTTTGTTTGCACCTCCTAAGTTGAAAATCTCTTCAAGCTCTTTAAGAGTAGCATCTTTTTCATCTTTATCAAATAGTACAATTTTTCCTTCTTTCATCTTACTTTCAAAGAACTTCCTAAATTCACCGGTTGAGTCAATGTAGTCAAATACCTCTGAAGCCAATTCTATAATTCTTTCTCTGCTAATCTTTTGACAATTAATACTGCCTTTTTTCTGCTCATCGAACTGTTTACTCAAACTCCTAATCTGATCTTTATCATCTGCATTACAACCATTTTCTATCGCATAAGCAACAAATTTGAAAGTATCTTCCAATGCATCTCCAAAATACTTTGCAGTATAATTACTAGCGTCAGAAATAATACCAATGTTTTTGTCAAAGAAATAACCTTCTCTTGGATCATTATATAGCTCTGCAGCCTTACCTAAAACCGTATATATATTCTCATCCATATACTGCTTTGCAAATTCTTGATCATTTTCAGCGTCAAGATACATCTTAAGACCTTTCCAGTCTTTCATGTGATATAAATCATATAGATAGCTCGAATATTCTCTCTCATTTATAAGAAACCAATAAAAATGATTATGTAGTATATGCTCTGGTCCGTTATACGATAAGCCCTGTGCAATATCAAGCTCTGTTAATTTTCCTTTTCGTTCACTATATTTCGCTAGTATATTTCTTATTAGGATTAATCTTGTATGACTACTTAATTCAAGCTCACCGAGCGTATTTCCATGTCGACTTTTGTATTTCATTATCAACTCGTAATACATTTTCAGTATCTTCGGCTATATCTCCAATATGTATTTCATCATATTCCTCTAAAAATACTCTATAAAATTCATTATAACGTTTTATCTCGTCCCTGATAAGCTCAGCTAATTTTCTGTCAAGTTTACCACTATATCTGATTGGTATAACATCAGTCTCAACTATATTTCCTGATGGTAGTTTCTTTACTGTTAAATTCTTAAAAAAACTTTTTATAGACACAAAAAACTTCATATATTTCTCCTTTGTAATCTAATATTATACTACCATATCCTTATTTAAATAACAACTTTATAAAAAACAAAAAAAGAGCATTATTGCTCTTCTTTCATCATTTTTCTTGCTCTTCTTAATTCATTGTAGCATTCTCTACAAACTGGTATATATTCATTATCTCCAATGCGTATATCTCCATCTTTATCATTTAATTTATAAAAACTAAATATAGCATTGTCTCTTTTACATATTTCACATATTGATGTCATTGTTTGTACATTGTCAGATACACATAGAAGATCACCCATTTGTCCAAAAGGTTTTCCTTCTGATGTTAAATTAAGTCCTGCAATATAAAACTTCTTTCCATCCTCAGCCATCTTTTCAATACAATCAACATCCCCATCTAAAAACTGAAACTCATCTATAACATATACATCAGCATCATAATTTTGTATTTCTTCGATGTTAGATATATTTACAGTTTTAAGCTTATTACCATTTCTATCCATAATATAGTCTTTTGTATCTATCTCTGGTTTAAAAATCTTTATCTTTTTTCCTGCTATCATTTGTCTCTTAGCTTCATCTATTATTTTGTTGCTCTTTCCGCATTTCATCGGTCCTGTGTACACATTAATGTCGCCCATTTTTTCCCCTTTTGTTTCTTCTTAAAAATTTTTCCTTGTCGAATTATATCAATGTAGTATATTTTTTTCAATATATTTTTCTTATAATTTTATTACATTTTTATTATATTTATATTATATTTTTTTAATTGTTGTTAATACTACATTTAGGTGGTGATAATATGACTTCAAAAGAACTTTTATATGTTGAAGATGCATTAGGACATGAAAAATTTATGAAGACATGTTCATGTCAAACTTCAAAACAATTATCAGACGTAGCTCTTTCTAATTATATTAAACAATTAGAATCAACTCATTCTGGATTAATGAACAAATTTTTAAACTTATTCTAGGAGGATTTATGGAAGATAAAGATTTAATGGAAAAAGAGCTTCTAAATGTAAAGAATGCTTGTGATTTATATATGCATGGTGCTATTGAATCATCTACAACAGAAACTCATAATGCATTTAAAGAAGCTCTAAATACGAGTTTAGATATTCAAAATAAGATTTATAATCTTATGGCAGAGCGTGGTTGGTATGCTACTGATATAGCAGAGCAAACAAAAATCAATCAAGTTAAACAAAAATTTCAAAATCAATAAAGATCAATAAAAGCAAGTCAATGACTTGCTTTTATCTATATATTTTTTCTTTTTATTAAATTATTTTAGAACTTAACAAACCTCTCCCATGGTAAATATGGTTTACCAAAGTGTCCATAGTTAGTTGTTTTTCTAAATATTGGTTTTTGAAGCTCTAAGTAATTGATGATTCCTCTTGGTGTTAGGTCGAACTTATCATATATTTTCTTTACTAGCTCTTCTTCATCAATTGTTCCAGTTCCAAATGTCTCAACATATATTGAAACTGGTTTAGCAACACCGATTGCATATGAAAGTTGTATTTCACATTTCTTAGCATAACCATTATATACAATGTTCTTAGCTAAGAATCTGGCTATGTATGCAGCAGATCTATCAACCTTTGTAGAGTCTTTTCCAGAGAATGCTCCTCCACCATGTCTTGCGTATCCACCATATGTATCAACTATAATCTTTCTACCAGTTAAACCAGCATCTCCAAGTGGTCCACCAATAACAAATCTTCCTGTTGGATTGATAAAATACTTTGTATTCTCATCTAATAATTTTTCTGGTACAACAGCGTTAATTACTTTTTCTTTAATATCTTTCTTAAGAACATCTAAATCAACACCATCATTATGTTGTGTTGAAACAACGATTGTATCTACTCTTAATGGTTTATCATCTTCATACTCAACTGTTACTTGTACTTTACCATCTGGTCTTAAATAATCGATTTCGCCGCTCTTTCTAACATCTGCTAATCTCTTTGATAATTTGTGAGCTAGATGAATTGGAAGTGGCATGTAGTTATCAGTTTCATCACATGCAAAACCAAACATTAAACCTTGATCTCCAGCACCTTCTGATTGAACATCTTCTCCTTCTTTTTGCTCTAGTGATTTATCAACACCAAGAGCAATATCAGGTGATTGTTTTGCTAAATTAAGATGTACTTTACATGTTCTATAATCAATATCTAAATCTGCATTGTCATAACCAATCTCTTTGATTGCATTTCTAACAACTGATTCAATATCAACCTCTGCTGTTGAACTAATCTCTCCTGTTAATACTACTTCTCCTTTTCCTGCTACTGTTTCGCAAGCCACTCTCGCATTTGGATCCTTCTCTAAGAAACTATCTAGAACACTATCTGATATAAAATCACACAACTTATCTGGATGTCCCTCTGTTACACTTTCCGATGTAAATAATTTTCTTCTCATAATATCTCCCTCTTTCTTATACATATTAATATGTTAATCTGATATGGTAGATTTTTATAAATCAAAAAACCTCCAGCATAATGCTAGAGGTTTGTATTTTATAATCTAATTTATAAAATCATCAGCCAAAGCACTTGCTTTGTCGGTATTAGCACCTTATTTCTAACAGGTTGCTGTGGAGTCATTGAGCCGAATCTCTCGTCCACTCTTGATAACATATTGTAACTATTATACGGACAATTTTATATTATGTCAATATTTTATTTGAAAAATTGTAAAATATGTGATAAAATAGTCCAGTACGCAAGAAGTAATAGCAGGCTAGCATACGCCTGCGCCAACACCGTGTTAACGGAGAAAGGTAATGTGTTATGGACAGCAAAGCAAGAAAAGAAGTATTTGATGATGATGCTAATAAGGAGGAAGTCTTCTCTCGTCAGCCCGTCATGCTGCAGCGGACAAAAAGACCGCTTTTCCCGCATGAATGGCTGAAGCTCCTTGGTATTACCAATGAGATTCAGAGAGCTAAGATCGCAGCCAAGAAGAAGAACGGTCCGAGATTCATTTCGGTTCCTTCTCTCAGCAAGCCGCTCATCAACAATCTGATCCGCACGGGATACACCATCTATATGGTGTCGCCCGATTCCAACCCGAAGATTAAGTGGTATGAAATCAAGTGGTAAAATGAAGGAGATAGTGATGTAACAGTCGCTATCTCCTTCACTGTTTAAAATAAAACCACCAGTATAACTGGTGGTTTTATTTATTTGTTCTCTTAACTTCTATTTTACAAAATTAGATGTTTTGGTTGAAAGATTTCTTTCCTAAGTATACAGCAACATCACCTAATTCATTTTCAACATTTAATAATCTGTTGTATTTAGCAACACGGTCTGTTCTACAAGGAGCACCTGTCTTGATTTGTCCTGCATTTGTAGCAACAACAACATCAGCAAGTGTTGTATCTTCTGTTTCTCCAGATCTATGAGAAACAACAGCTGTGTATCCATTCTTTTTAGCAAGTTCGATTGCATCTAATGTTTCTGTTAATGTTCCGATTTGGTTTAATTTGATTAATATTGAGTTAGCAACTCCGTTGTCTAAACCTTTTTGTAATCTCTTTGTATTTGTAACAAATAAATCATCACCAACTAATTGTACTTTTGATCCTAATCTATCTGTTAATTTCTTCCAGTTTTCCCAATCTTCTTCAGCTAAACCATCTTCGATAGAGATTAATGGATATTTTTCTGTTAATGAAGCTATCCAATCGATCATTTCATCAACTGTCTTTAATTCTTGAGTTTTCCAGAAATAGTATTTTCCTTCTTCTCCGATTTTCTTAGCTTCTTCGTACATTTCTGTAGAAGCGATATCTGTAGCTAATGCGATATCTTCACCTGGTTTGAATCCAGCTTTTTCGATAGCTTCAACTAATAATTGAAGAGCTTCTTCATCACTTGATAAGTTTGGAGCAAATCCACCTTCATCACCTACAGCTGTAGCTAATCCTTTTTCTTTTAATATTTTCTTTAATGTATGATATGTTTCAGCACACCATCTTAAAGCTTCTGTGAAGCTTGGAGCACCTACTGGCATAATCATGAATTCTTGTGAAGATACTGTGTTATCAGCATGTTTTCCACCATTTAATACGTTCATCATTGGAACTGGTAATGTCTTAGCATTTACACCACCAATGTAGTTGTATAATGTCATTCCTAAAGATTCAGCAGCACATCTTGCTACAGCTAGAGAAACACCTAATGTAGCGTTAGCTCCTAATTTAGCTTTGTTTTCTGTACCATCGATTTCAATTAATTTTTTATCTATAGCAGCTTGATCATAAACATTCATTCCAGCAAGTTCTGGAGCAACGATTTCGTTTACGTTCTTAACAGCTGTTAATACACCTTTTCCTAAATATCTTGATTTATCACCGTCTCTTAATTCAACAGCTTCGAAAGCTCCTGTAGAAGCTCCTGATGGAACCATTGCAACTCCGCAAGATCCGTCAATTGTAACTACTTCAACTTGTACTGTTGGATTTCCTCTTGAGTCTAATACTTCTAATGCTTTTACATCAGCGATTTCTAAATAATTTTTCATTTAAAATTCCTCCTTGTATTATTTAGTAATATATATAAAACCTAAAACTGCAAATTTTTATTTAAAGTATTTGCAAAATGTTTCAGTGTTTTAACAAATAAATATGTTCTATGTAAAATTATTCTCTTATTAACAAGCTTTCACCTGTCATTTCTTCTGGCTTTTCTAGTCCCATAATATCAAGCATTGTTGGAGCTAAATCAGCTAGCTTTCCTGATTTTAATTTTGCATTTTCCATTCCATATAGAATTAATGGAACAGGGTTTGTTGTATGTGCTGTATGTGGTTCACCTGTAACATAGTCAATCATTTGCTCTGAGTTACCATGATCAGCTGTTACTAATAATACTCCGCCATTATTCTTAATAGCTTCTACAACTTTACCAACACCATCGTCAACTGCTTCTAGTGCTTTAATAGCAGCTTCCATACTTCCAGTATGACCAACCATATCAGAATTTGCATAGTTAAGAATGATTGCATCATATTTTCCAGAATTGATAGCTTCTACAACTTTTTCAGTTACTTCTGGTTCACTCATCTCAGGTTGTAAATCATATGTTAAAACCTTTGGTGAAGGAACTAAAATTCTATCTTCTCCTGGATATTGCTTTTCTTCTCCACCATTGAAGAAGAATGTAACATGTGCATATTTTTCTGTCTCTGCAATTCTAAGTTGTGTTAATCCTTTACTGCTTATATATTCACCAAATGTATTGTTAAGTCTTTCTGGTTTGAAAGCAACGTTTACATTTGGAAGTGTTGCATCATATTCAGTCATACATACAAAATATAAGTCTAAATCTTTTCTTGTTTCAAATTCATTAAATTCTGGATCAACTAAAACTCTAGTTAATTCTCTTGCTCTATCTGGTCTAAAGTTAAAGAATATTACAGAATCCTTTGGTCCAATTGTAGCAACATTCTTATCGTTACTTGCAATTATTGTTGGTACAACAAACTCGTCAAAGATTTCTTTTTGATATGAATCTTCAATTGCACCTGCAGCTGTTGAAGCTCTTTCTCCAACACCATTAACAATTGCATCATATACCTTTTGAATTCTTTCCCATCTCTTATCTCTATCCATTGCATAGAAACGTCCAGAAACTGATGCGATTTTACCAATTCCTTTTTGTTTCATTTTTCCTTCAAGTTGCATAATGTACTCTTCAGCTGATGCTGGTGGAGTATCTCTACCATCTAAGAAACAATGAACATATACATCTTCAAAGTCCTTTCTCTTAGCCATTTCAAGTACACCATATAAATGACGAATATGACTATGAACACCTCCGTCAGATACAAGACCCATAATATGTAATTTAGAATTATTCTTTTTACAATTATCTATAGCAGCAACAAACTCTGGAATACTAAAGAAATCTCCATCCTCTATAGATTTTGTAATTTTTGTTAATTGTTGATATACGATTCTACCAGCGCCAATATTTGTATGACCAACCTCTGAATTTCCCATTTGACCTTCTGGTAATCCTACTTGAAGACCGCTTGTATAGATTTCTGTAGTTGGACAAGTTTTATTAAGCTTGTCTAAATTTGGTGTATTGGCAGCCATTACTGCGTTTCCTTTTTCATTTTTGTTAATACCATAACCATCGATTATCATTAACATTGTAGTTTTCTTACTCATTTTTGTATATACCACCCTTTTTCTTCAAACTATTAATATAGTTCTCACTCTTATAGAGGGAAACTAAGTTCCCTCTATAGATTATTTATCATAATTTACTATTTTGCTAAATTCATCTGCTTTTAAGCTAGCACCACCGATAAGACCTCCGTCAATATCAGATGTAGTAAATAGCTCTTTTGCATTTGTAGATTTAACACTACCACCATATTGTATTATAACATCTTGAGCTACATCATTTCCATAGATTTCTGCAATCTTGTTTCTGATGCATATAATACTGTTATTTGCATCTTCAGAAGTAGCAGTCTTTCCTGTACCGATTGCCCATATTGGTTCGTAGGCTATAATTGTATTTCTTACTTGCTCATTTGTCAAGCCTTCAAGGGCAAGTTTCGTTTGATTTGTAATAATTTCAGCTGTTTTTCCAGCTTCTTTTTCTTCAAGAGACTCACCAACACAAACTATTGGCTTTAAACCATTTGCAAAAGCAGCTTTAATTTTCTTATTAACAGTCTCATCTGTCTCGGCAAAATATTGTCTTCTCTCAGAGTGTCCAATAATTACATATTCAACACCTATTGATTTAAGCATTGCACCAGATACTTCTCCAGTATAAGCTCCTTTTTCTTCGAAGTGCATGTTTTGTGCACCAATTTTAATATTTGTTTCTTGTGCAGTTAATAGAGCATAAAATAAATCTGTATATGGTACGCAAAGTACTACTTCATTTTCTGTATCTTTAACTAATGGAGCAAGCTCTGTAATCATGCTAATTGCTTCATTTGGAAGCATATTCATTTTCCAGTTTCCTGCAATAACTTTTCTTCTCATTTTTACTCCTCACCTTCTCATAATAAATAATTAGTCTTTTACACTTTTTATATTTTGTAATTCGAATCTATATTTCTGTCCGTTTTTATTTACTTCTTCAAGAAACATATCATAGGGTCTGCACCATAGCTTATTCTCTCCATATAATGCTCTATAAGCGACCATTTTTTCACATGTTTCACTGTTATAAATAATATCTTCGACCATATATAAGTCACCTTTGTAGTGTTTATATATACCTTTAATCTTTAATTCTTCCATACAAAAATCTCCTACTATTTATCTTGTAAACATTCGATTCCTGGTAATTTCTTACCTTCTAAGAATTCAAGTGAAGCTCCACCACCTGTTGAAATATGTGTCATCTTATCAGCTAGACCTGCTTTCTCAACAGCTGCTGCAGAATCTCCTCCACCAATGATTGTTGTACAATCTGTAAGCTCTGCTAATTTCTTAGCTACTTCGTTTGTACCATCAGCAAATGCGTCAAATTCAAATAATCCAAGAGGACCATTCCAAATAACTGTTTTAGCTGAATCTAGTTCATTCTTGTATAATTCAATAGTTTCTTTTCCAATATCAAAACCTTGCCATCCATCAGGCATTTCTGTCCAACTAACAGTTTTTGTTTCTGTGTTTGGATCAAATTCTTTTCCAAGTTTAGTATCTATTGGAAGCATGAATTTAACACCTTTTTCTTTAGCTTTAGCCATTAATTCATTTGCTAAATCTAATTTATCAAGTTCACAAATAGAATCACCTACATTATATCCTTGAGCTTTATAGAATGTATATGCCATAGCTCCACCAATCATAAGTGTATCTACTTTTTCTAGTAAGCTATTGATAACTCCTATCTTATCAGAAACTTTCTTTCCTCCAAGAATTGCAACAAACGGTCTTTCTGGGTTCTCTAAAGCATCTCCTAAGAACTTAAGTTCTTTCTCGATTAAGAATCCTGAAACAGCTGGTAAATAATCAGCAATACCTGCTGTTGAGCTGTGTGCTCTGTGAGCTGTACCAAATGCATCATTTACAAATATTTCAGCCATTGAAGCAAGCTCTTTTGAAAGCTCTGGATCATTCTTTTCTTCTCTAGAGTCAAATCTAACGTTCTCTAATAGAACAACGTCACCATTTTTCATGTTTGATGTTAATTCTTTAGCACTTTCACCAATAACATCTTTAGCTAGTTTAACTTCTTTACCTAATAATTTAGATAATTCAGCAGCAACTGGTGCTAATGAAAATTCTGGTTTGACTTCTCCCTTTGGTCTTCCTAGGTGAGAGCATAAAATAACTTTACAATTATTCTCTAATAAATAATTTATAGTTGGTAAAGCTCCAACAATTCTTCTGTTATCTGTAATTACACCATTCTCATCTAATGGAACATTGAAATCACATCTAACAAATACTTTCTTATCTTTTAAATCAATATCTCTAACTGTTTTCTTGCTCATAGAAAATCTCCTTTTCTTATTTATTATATAAACGCCAAAAGGACGAAGCAAAACTTAAGCCAGCTTAAATTTTACGCCCCGTCCCTATTATTAACTTAAGCTAATTCAGCAAAGTATTTTATTGTTCTTACCATTTGGCTTGTGTAAGAATTTTCATTATCATACCAAGCTACAACTTGTACTTGATATAATCCATCTCCAATTTCTGTAACCATTGTTTGTGTTGCATCAAATAGAGATCCATATGTGATTCCTATGATATCTGAAGAAACTAATTGCTCTTCTGTATATCCGAAAGAGTCGTTAGCTGCTGCTTTCATAGCTGCGTTAATTCCATCAACAGTGACGTTTTCACCTTTAACAACTGCAGTTAATATAGTTGTTGATCCTGTTGGAACTGGAACTCTTTGAGCTGATCCAATTAATTTTCCATTTAATTCTGGAATAACTAATCCAATTGCTTTAGCTGCTCCTGTTGAGTTAGGAACAATGCTGCAAGCTGCTGCTCTTGCTCTTCTTAAATCACCTTTTCTATGTGGACCATCTAATAACATTTGGTCACCTGTGTAAGCATGTATTGTTGACATGATACCAGATTGAATTGGTGCATATTTGTTTAATGTATATGCCATTGGTGCTAAACAGTTTGTTGTACATGATGCAGCTGAAATAATTTGATCATCTGCTGTTAATGTATCTTCATTAACACTATAAACGATTGTTGGTAAATCTTTTCCAGCTGGTGCAGATATAACAACTTTTTTAGCTCCTGCATCTATATGAGCTTGAGATAAGTCTTTAGATGTATAGAATCCTGTACACTCAAGTACAACATCAACATCAAGTTCACCCCAAGGTAAATTCTTTGCTTCTTTTTCTGCATATATTTTAATTGTTTTTCCATCTACTGTTATAGAGTCTTCTCCAGCAACAACTGTATCTGCTTTTTCGTATCTTCCTTGTGCTGAATCATATTTTAATAAATGTGCAAGCATATCTGGGCTTGTTAAATCGTTTATTGCAACGATTTCATATCCTTCTGCTCCAAACATTTGTCTAAATGCTAGACGTCCTATACGTCCAAATCCATTAATAGCTACTTTTACTGACATTAAAAATTCCTCCATTCCGATGTTTTATAACATCTATGATTAGCTATAATTTTATTAACCAATCGTTGCCATTGTATACCAAAAAAATACACATTTCAAGTACAATTTTAGGCATTTTAACAAAATTTTTCTTTTTGCAATTTTCTATTGATTTTGACATATAATATGTGATATTCTATTGTTTAGCGCTCGCTCTTTTTTTATCGAATTAATATAAAATATAAAAATAAAACCTAGAAGATTATCTTCTAGGTTATTTTGTACTTAATTATGAAAAATTAATCATTCAATCTTAAAAATTGTAATCATCTAATATTGTTTTTACATTGTCTTGATCAATTGTTTGAACTGTTGAATATAAATCAATGTCATAATTATAGTATCTATTAAATTCATTCTTGTATGTATCGTATTCAGTAGCCACAAAAGCAAAAGCCATTATCCAAATAATTGTATATATAAATCCAATTATCATAGCTATTGAACCACAAACAATACCAGCGATTCCCATTCCCTTTCCTTTATTTTGAGGTAATGAATTTGATGCATTTAATCCCTTTATACCAAATACTAAAGCTAAAATTCCAAGTATTAATGGTATAATTGGTGCCCAAAAGAATACTAGACCAATAATTCCCATAATCATAGCAGCAACAGCAGCTCCATTACTTGCATTGTTATTTACATTATAGTTTGGTTGTGCGTTATAGTTTGTTTGAGTATTTACATTTTGTCCACTAACATTATTGTCATTAATAACTGCACCACATTTAGTACAAAACTTATCACCATCATTTAAAACATTTCCACAAAAATTACAAACTTTACTCATATCTTTCTCCTTTTCAACATTATTAAGCAAATTATAGCACATAATTTTAAAAATTCAATAATTGAATTTGAATAATAACTTATATTTTATAGATACTAGTAATAAAGAAAGGTATTACTATGACTTCAAATATTTATGCAAATATCTCAAAAAATATAAATTATTTAAAAAGTATCTATCACTCTAATTTAAGTACAGATATTATAATTAGAAACTTTTATATTCTAGTTAATAATATTCGTTACAAAGCATTTGTTATCTTCATTGATGGTATGGCAGATAGTACTTTAATTAATAACTTTATACTAAATCCATTAATCTTGAGAAATAACGGAAACTCTTTCGAAATAACTGATGAAAAATATTTAAACAACGATGATTCGAACTTAGATGTTAGCACTTATATCTACGATTGTTTATTACCACAAAATGCCGCTGATAAAGTTCAGACTTTTGATAAGGTATTCTCTGCTATTAATATGGGAAATTGTGTTTTGTTTGTTGATACATTAGAAGAAGCATTTAATTTAGATGTAAAAGGTTTTAAACAAAGAGAAATTAATAGTCCATCAAACGAAATAGTTGTACGTGGTTCACAAGAGTCATTTGTTGAAAACTTAAGAACTAATACAACCATTTTAAGAAGGCTAATTAATAATGAAAATCTGGTTCTAGAAACTGTCTCTGTTGGAAAGCTGACAAAGACAAATATTGCTATTTGTTATCTATGTAATATTACTAGCAATAATCTTATTACAGAAATAAAAAGAAGAATTAATAACTTAGATATAGATTATTTAACATCATCTGGACAGCTTGAACAACTAATTCAAGATAATCCCAATAACATTTATCCACAAGTTATAGCCACCGAACGACCTGACAAAGCAGTTAACTATATTCTTGATGGAAGAGTATGCTTAATTGTTAATGGTAGTCCCTATGTTCTTATTGTTCCTGGAGTATTTTTAGATTTCTTATCTTCACCAGAAGATTTAAATGTAAAGTATCAATTTGCTAATTTAAGTAAAATTATTCGACTAATTGCTGTATTCTTCTCTGTTCTACTACCAGGAATCTATATTGGAATTACAAATTATCATCAAGATTTAATCCCAACGGAGCTATTATTTACGATAGCCGCTTCTAGAGAATCAGTTCCCTTCCCTACCGTTGTTGAGATTTTACTTATGGAAATCTCCTTTGAATTAATTCGTGAAGCTGGTCTTAGAGTTCCATCTCCGCTTGGAACAACAATTGGTATTGTTGGTGCTTTAATACTTGGTGAAGCTGCTGTATCCGCATCTCTTGTAAGTCCAATTTTAATAATTATTGTTGCAATTACCGGAATCTGCTCATTTAGCATTCCTGATTTTTCTTTAAACTTTACATTTAGAATTTGTAGATTTATTTATATCATTCTTGGATATCTAGCCGGTTTTCTTGGAATCGGTATTGGAATATTTATCCAGCTTACAATAATGTGCAGTATAGAATCTTTCGGTGCATCCTATCTTGATCCATCTCAGTTAAAAAAGCGAAGTATTTCAAATTACTTTGTTCTTCCTATATGGAAAAGAGAAAATATTTCTAAATTTACCTATTCAAAGAAATCTCATGTTCAAAACCATATCAGTATGAATTGGAGGTATAAACATTAAAGATGTCATTAACTAATGCTAAGCTTAATAATATTGAAGCAATTGGATTATTATCTCTTATTATGGCAAATAAGATTATATTGAATCTCCCAGAGCTTGTCATATCCTCTACAGGATCAGCAGCATGGATAAATACTATATATATTATCGTTATAACTTTTATCTTCATTGCAATTACATTTAAACTTATGAAAAGATTCACTGGAAAAGATATTATAGATATATCTGAATATGCAGGAGGTCCAATACTAAAGTTTATGGTTAGTATAATTCAAATAGCCCTTCTATTCTTTGTATCATGTACAGTCATAAGAAGCTTTTCTTATACACTAAAAACCATCTATTTTACCCAGTCCCCGATTGTATTTATAGTTATATTAATGATTATCCCAGTTATTATAGCAACTAGACATGGTATAAAAAGCATATCAAATAGCTGTCTTTATATTATTCCTATTGCATATATTGGATTGGTTATATTATTACTTGCTCCGATAAAAGATTTTGAACCGCAAAGAATCTTTCCAATTCTAGGATATGGAATCGATGCAACTTTTATATCAGGACTATCAAATCTATATGCACTTTCTGGTATTGGATATGTCTTTCTTCTCCCATCCGTATTGGATAAAAATACAAATCTGAAGAAGATAACGATATTTTCACTTATTCTATCAGGTGTTGCTTTATTTTTTAGTGTTTTATGTATGTTATTTGTTTTTTCGTTTAATATAAATACCAACGAAAATATGAGTTTGTATTTACTTACAATGGTAGTACATCATGGTAATGTTATTCATGGTATAAATGCACTTTTCATGATTGTATGGATACTCTCCATTGTTTCCTATCTTAGCGTAACAGTATTTTTCATTGTATTAATCATTCAAAAGCTACTACGCATAGATTCATCTACGAATTCTTCGAAACAAATAATATCATTTATTATCTATATAATTGCCGCTCTACAACTTGTATGTTCCGTATGGTTTCAAAATAATCCAATAGTATATATAAATACCGAAAAGATAATGATTCCATGTATTCTTGTCTTTATTTTTCTTATAATACCAATAGTTTTGTTAATTGCTAACTTAAAGAATTATTTGAATAAAATCTCTAAGAGTATATGCTCTTTATTGATACTCATTACAATACTATTTAGCTTTACAGGGTGTTTTGATGCAACCGGTATTGAAGAGCTTGCATATGTTGTTGCTATTGGTTTAGATTTGGATGACAACAATGAGCTCGTACTTAGTGTCCAAATAGCAACATCAGATGGCAATTCTTCAAATAGCTCTTCTAGTGACTCATCTGGTAGCACCTCTCAATCTAAAAGTTCAAATGTAACAACGATTAAGTGTAATACAATAGACTCTGGTCTATCACTAATTAATAATCATATAAGTAAAAAGCTTAATTTATCTCATTGCCAAGTTGTACTAATTTCTGAAACACTTGCTAAAAAAGGAATATCCCCCTACTTAGAAACGCTTCTAAATAATTCAGAGCTTAGAAATGATTGCAGTATTATTATTACAAAATGTGATGCTAAAGATTATCTAAATAATGTTGATCCCGCATTAGAAAACTTAACTGCTAGATTCTATGAATCAACCTTAAACTCTGCTAAATACTCTGGCTATACTATTGATATTACCTTGTTCGAATTCTACTCTAAAATGAAAGACTCTTGCTCTCAAGCATACGCCATTCTTGGTAACGTACTAACAAATGATGTAGACTCATCTACATCATTTGCAAATGGTAATTATACTGCCGGTAATAGCCCAATTGCTGATAAAGATGTTATTGATAATCTTGGAATTGCTGTTTTTAAGGATGATAAACTTGTTGGTGAGCTTTCTGGTCTCGATAGTATTTGTCACATTTTAGTTAATAACCAGCTAAAATCGTGTATTATATCCATTCCAAATCCATTTGATATTGATGAAAACCTACAAAAATATATAGACTTAAATCTTACATCTGAAAAAAAGACAAAAGCTAAAGTATCTATTGTACATGGTACCCCTCATATATCAATTGATGTATTTCTTGTCGCACAAGGTCTAACCATGAATGATTCTATAAATTACGACGATATAAATCAGCTAAATATGTTAAAAAGTGCAGCTTCTGAATATATATCTACTCAAATTAATAACTATCTTTTATATACATCAAAAAATCTTGAATCAGATATTTGTGGTTTTGGTGTATATGCTCTAAAAAATTATTTAACAATTCAAGAATGGAATGCTTATAATTGGCTTGATAACTACAAAAATTCAATATTTGATGTTAACGTACATTTAGATATAAAATCAGGCAATTTATTTGATAAAACGTAGATTTCCGTAACAAGTTTATATAATCTCCCACTTATTGACTTTTTTGTTAAAATATAGTATAATAGGTATTGTTATTATTTAACAAGGGGGTATATAAATGAATTTAAATCAAACTTTAGTTTTTGGACACAAAAGTCCTGATACAGACACAATTATGTCAGCAATGGTAATGGCAAATTTAGAGAAAGAATTAGGTAATAACGCTAAGGCAGTTCGTCTTGGGAATATAAATAAAGAAACACAATATGTTTTAGATTATTTAAAAATTGAAGCTCCTGAGCTTGCTGAAAACATCGCTGATGGTCAAGATGTTATATTAGTAGACCACAACGAAGCAACTCAAAGTGCTGATAACATTGCAAACTTAAATATTCAAAAGGTTGTTGATCACCATGCATTAAACTTCTCAGTTTCAACACCTATTTACTACAGAGCTGAGCCTGTTGGATGTACAGCTACTGTATTATACAAAATGTATAAAGAAAATGATGTAGAAATATCAAAAGAGATCGCTACAATGATGCTTAGTGCTATCATATCAGATACATTATTATTTAAATCACCAACATGTACTGCAGAAGATAAAGCTGTAGCTGAGAAATTAGCTAAAATAGCTGGTGTTGACTGTGGAATATATGGTACAGATTTATTAAAAGCTGGTACTGACTTAAGTGAATTTACACCAGAGCAAATCATCAATATCGATAGTAAATTATTCGAAAAAGATGGTAAAAAATTCAAAATAGCTCAAATCAATACAGCTGACTTAGATAGTGTATTTAAAGATAAAGTATACTTTGAAGCTGCTATCAACGATGAGATTAAGAAAGATGGATTAGATTTATACATGTTCGCTGCAACAGATATAATCAATTCTAACTCAAAAGTAATCACATTAGGAAATGCTTCAAAAGTTGTAGAAAAAGCTTATGGTGTTACACTTGAAGATAATACAGCTATGCTTGAAAACGTTGTTTCAAGAAAGAAACAAATGTTACCAAAAATATTAGAAAACTTAGACTAATAAATAAAACAATATAAATTAAAATAACCACCATTAAATGGTGGTTATTTTTTATGTATTACTTATTTTATTCTATGTAATCATTTTCATACGGATTTCCAATCTCTTCTATATCGACTGGATCTTGTAATTCAGCTCTTGCTTTTGCTTCAGCATCATCTTTTACACTGTATATAGAAAAACCTGTAGTATCATCCTCTACCTCAGTTACTCTTATTCCATTTACTGAGTTCACAACATTTCTGGTAATGATTGTTGTAGATAAAATAACAATTACAGAAAATACTGCAAAACATGCAAGTCTTGTTGTACTTAAAAATAAAAAGCGAACTAATTTAGCACATAGTATAGCCATCTTCTTTAGGAACCAAGCTAAACCATAAATAGCACGTTTTCTTCTTACATCATAAAACTCTTTCTTTATTTCAATTAAAGCTAATGCATCTTTTCTAATAATTGCAGGTAATAAATCCTTTTTATCTTTTGCCATTGGTAAGTTATTAAATTCCACTATAGTTGCGATTTCATTCTTAGGCAATACTTCTAATTGGTTTTTCTTTATGATATTATTTTCCATCCACAACATCACCTCCAATTATTAATTATTAGCTTTCCAAATTCCGTCTACATATACATTATACAGTATAGGGACCCAAAAATAAATAGTTTTTATATAAAAATTTTTATAATGATAAATCATAATAAAAAAGCAGTTTCATGCTATTTTATATCTTTTTATATAAAATATTCATAAAACTACTTTAATGTTTCATATTATTAACTATATTTTATTAGTTTTGTATTTTTTGAGCTATCATTTCTGTATCAGTTGTAATAACTTCAAATCTATATCCGTTTGCTAAACCCCAATCAATTATTCTTGGTAATGCTTCTGCAGTCTTGTTATTTCCACTGAAATCATGCATTAAGACTATATTATTTCTTCCTGGCTTAATTCCATTAGTAACATTTCTATATACCGCATCAGCTGTATGTACATCTCCTGAATCTCCAGAAGCAACGTTCCAGTCAAAATATTTAAATCCATTCTCTAGAAGTTTCTTACTAGCTGCAGTTACAACTCCAGAGCAATATTTTCTACTTACAGTATTTGAAGCTCCTCCTGGAAATCTTGTAATCATAACTTTTTTTCCTGTTGTTTTTTCTATCTTCTCTTGTAACTTTGTAATATTCTCATAATATGCATCAAGTGAACTATAAATTGTTTTATAATCATGTGAATATCCATGAATACCAATTGCATTTCCTTCTGCAACTGCTCTCTTAACTAAAGCCTCGTTTGCATCACTGTAATTAATAATAAAGAATGTTGCATTAACACCTTTTTCTTTTAAAGTATCAAGAATTCTTGGTGTTGTATTAGCACTTGGACCATCATCAAATGTAAGATAAATAACTCCTGTTGCTTGTGTTTCACCAACGAAGATAGTTCTTTGTGCAGTTGCTTCGTTATCGTTATTATCTTTTACTTTATATGTAATTGTGTACTTACCATCTTTAGAAGTATCTACACTTCCCTCTTTGGTGATTTTGCTTGTTAAATCACCGTCTTTATTATCTTCAGCTGTTGCACCTTCATCATTGAATTGCTCGTTTGTCTTTAAGCTAACGAATGCTTTACCATTAAGCTTAATTACTGGAGCTGTTTTATCAACTACTTTAATATGTCTAACTTTATCAGCTTTATTTGAAGAAGAATCTGAAATTGTATAGTGAATCTCAATATCACCATTATCTAGTTTTTTCTCTTCTTTAACTATATTATCAACAGATAATTCACCATCGTATCCATCCTCAACTTTGCTACAACCTTCATCTTCGTATGTTTTTCCGAAGTCAATTTCAACATTTTCTTCTCCGTTCAAAGTTATAATTGGTGCTTGTGTATCTTTTACGATAACTGTTCTTGTATATGTATCATATTTCTTATTGTTAGGAACTTTGTATGTAACTGTATATGTACCTATTTTAGATGTATCTACATTACTTTCAACAACTATCTTATTACTAATATCACTAAATTTAGCTTTTGCTGTTGCTCCGGCATCTTTGTACTCTGTACCGTATTCAATTTCAACCTTTTGCTCTCCAATTAATTTGAATGTTGGTTTTCCAAAGAATCCTTTTAACAGCATAATTGCAATTATTATTGCTGCAATAGCTAGAGCTGCAATTATTATCTTGTTTTTGTTATTACTTTTATTTGAATGTTTTCTATAATCTCTGTCGGCTGCTCTGTAGCTATACTCTTGTACTTCCTTCTCCTTTAATCCGTTCATGTTCCCCTCCTATTTGTTTCTTTACACAGATTATTCTACAACTTTTATCATTTTTCTACAATAGATTTTTTAAATTTCCTTTAATTTCATTTTAAGTAATAAAAAAGCACGAACACGCTATCTAACTAGCATTTCGCGCTTTAATATTTTTATTCTTCTTCAAAGAAACTTTCGAATTCCTCTGCAGAAATAATCTCCTTCTCCATTAGTCTATTTGCAACTAATTCAAGCTTGTCCATATGCTCTGAAACTAATTTCTTTGCTTGATAATATGCATTATCAATTAAAAGCTTAATTTCAGATCCAACAGAATCTTCAAACTTTTGTCCTAATAATTGCATTTGATATGGATCTTTCTCAATGTTAACTGAAATTGGACCAACTATATCACTCATACCATATACAGTAACCATATCTGTTGCAATCTTTGTTGCAACTTCAATATCATTACTTGCTCCTGTAGATATATCATCTAATGCAATTTTTTCTGCTGCTCTACCACCAAGTAATGCAATTAATTTTTCAAGCATTTCTTGCTTAGATATATAGAACTTATCTTCATTAGTTTTATACATTGTATATCCACCAGCAACACCTCTTGGTATGATAGATACTTCTTTGATATCTTTTTGTGTTTCTAGATATCTACTAACTATAGCATGTCCTGCTTCATGATATGCAGTTAATTTCTTATCTTTATCAGAAACAACTCTACTATGTTTTTCAATACCAACTGTAACTTTCTTAACAGCTTCTTCAATATCGTTATTTGATATTGCTTTGTGATTCTTTATTGTAGCAATAATAGCAGCTTCATTTAAGATGTTAGCAAGTTCAGCTCCAGTAAATCCAGCTGTATCTTCTGCAATACTTCTTAAATTTACATTTGAGTCTAACTTTTTGTTTTTAGCATGAATCTTTAAGATTTCTTCTCTACCATTTAAATCTGGTAATCCAATCATTATTTGTCTATCAAATCTACCAGGTCTTAATAAAGCTTTATCAAGCATTTCTGGTCTGTTTGTAGCAGCTAAAACAATAATAGCTTCTTCTGTATCAAAACCATCCATTTCAACTAATAATTGGTTTAATGTTTGGTTGTTTTCGCTTTCAGCACCACTTGAAGTAGTTCTTCTAGATCCAATAGCATCAATCTCATCAATAAATACAATACAAGGTGCTATCTTTCTAGCTTTTTCAAATAATTTTCTAACTCTTGAAGCTCCAAGTCCAGCAAACATTTCGATAAATTCTGAACCACTCATTGAAATAAATGGGACATCAGCTTCACCAGCAATTGCCTTAGCAATTAATGTTTTACCAGTTCCAGGGTTACCACAAAGTAATACTCCTCTTGGAACTTTAGCTCCCATTTCTTGGAACTTTTTAGGTTTCTTTAAGAAATCAACGATTTCAACCATTTCTTGTCTTTCTTCATCTAATCCTGCTATATCTTTAAATGTAGTCTTTGTTTTAGCTGAAGTGGCATCATAAACCTTACCTTTTTCTCCTAATCCTTGCATTTGGAATAGTAATACAACAAATACAATTAAAAGAATTGTTGGTAATAAAGAAAGAAGTTTACTTCCAATAGTAAGGAAAGGACTCTCTTCTTTTTGAATCAATTCAATTGTTTTACCTTCTTTTATTTGATCTTGAACATATTCAATAAAAGCCTCATTTTCTGGAACAATTGCTTCATATTCCTTATCATCATCTTTAAGCTTAATCTTTACAGTCTCGCTTTTAGCTTTCATTTCAATTTTTTCAACTTTATCCTCTTGCATATCAGTAACAAGCTTTGTATATGCTAAAGTCTTCTCTTCTTTTTCTTTCTTAGAATTATTGTATGAAATAACTCCATATACAGCCACTGCAATAAGAGCTGCAATGACAATAATAGTTAATAGAATCTTACCCTTTTTGTTGTTCTTTTTCTTCTTCTTGTCATTTTTTTTGTTTTCATTTGAACTCATTATAAATTCTCCCTTCAACGTACCTATTTATTATTCTCATCTGAATTTAATAATAAAACAGCTGTCGCCATATATATTGTCGCAAGTAATGTATACATTGTTGAAAAATATTTTACATAGAATCCTGTAAAAGTATTAATAACAAAATATATCATACCAAGAATAACTGAAAGTGTAATCGCATGTGTAGCCATGTTAAACGCATTTTTAAATTTAATATTAGTATTACCAGTTACTCTAGACATTATAAATCCAATTAACGCGATTACAAGTATATCAAGTAAAGTTGATATTGACAATACTATAAATGCACCAAATAAAGAAATTACAATAATTAATCCCGTATACTTATTTACATCTAACGCATCAATCAAAGTGTTCTTATCTATATCTTGTTTAAAAAAGCTTTTATAATCAAACTCATAGTTGACTTGTTCAGCTCTAATATAAAACTTCTCTTTACCAAAAATCATTTGTGCATTACTATTCTCTAGATTAGCATTATCTGATGTATCAATAATAATATAATCTCCAAAAAAAGATGAATATTCATCATTATTAACACTCAATTTACCATTTGAATAATTAATATCACTCACTTCATTTCTAATAAAGTCTTGAGCCTTAGATATTTTAGCTCTAGTAGTATAAGTAATACCAATAGTCATAATAATTGTATAAATAAGAATTAAAATTAAAAAGTATATAAAAGTACTTGATAAACTATGAGTACTTACTTCCTTATACGAATCAAAATTCGTAATACTATTTATTACTTGATTTATAAATAAATTCTTTTTCTTCATATCTACCTCAAAATAAATGAAAACACTAGAATAATATCCAGTGTTTTCATCTTATAATATTATTCCTTATGGATTTATTGTCTGTATTTCTGGATCAGTTGGTGTGTCAGGCTCAGTTGGTGTATCAGGCTCAGTTGGTGTTTCTGTAGGTCCGTCACTAACATAAATAGTAACAGTTGATCCTTTAAGAACTTTATTACCTGCTTTTGGACTTTGATCAAATACTTTATCCTTTGCAACACTATCATTCTTTTTACGTTTTACAATTACAGATACGCCTGATAGTTTGCTTTTTGCTTCACCTTCCGTCAAACCTCTAAGATCTGGAACAGAAACATCTTCTGTTGTCACAGGTGTTTGATTTCCTGAATTTGGATCCACATTTGTTACTGGACTTGTATGAACATTACATGGCTCTGTTGGAGCAGATGACATTGATCCATCTGTATGCCAACTAGCATTTCTTTCTTTCTCTGGAGCAAAGCTGTAGTAGTATACACATTCTTCTGGACAATTCTCTGTAGCAAGTAATCCTGATTCTCTACATACTCTTACTGAAGAATGGCTTTCACAATATCCTGGCTCTTCTCCTTCTACAAAGTATTCCATATAAGTATCTGAACATGAACTTGAAGCTCTTTGTCCAGTTGTTCTACATACTGATAGTCTAACTATTCCACTTGGTTGAGTAAAGTCAGCTGGCTCTAAATCTTGATGTATTTTCTTCATCGCACTTGCCCATAACTTAGCAGCATTGTTACCACTACCGTTAATTGGTATAGCATTATCATATCCGTACCATGCAGCTGCTGTATAATATGCAGTCATACCACATAGCCAGTTATCTTTCTTAGAGTTTGTTGTACCTGTTTTAGCACCTACATCGAAGTTATCCATTCTACATACTCTAGCTGTTCCTGAACCACCTTCAACTGGTTGTTTTAATAATGTTTTCATGATGTAAGCATGTTGCTCTGTCATAACTCTTTCAGTCTTTTGCTCTGCTTCGATTACGATATTTCCTGATGAATCCTCAACTTTTGTATAAAATGTTGGTGAAATGTATACACCATTATTAGCTATCATTGCATAAGCTCCTGCCATTTCAAGAACGCTTACACCATTTGTTTGACCACCAAGTGCCATAGATGCTAAGTTTGAATCGTTATGTTTTGGATCTTCACTAGCTTTAACAAGTGATGTAATACCACATTGTCTACAAAAATCTATTGAATTATCTGGACCAATCTCTGACATAATCTTACATGCTACAATGTTTACAGAACGCTCAATAGCATTTCTAACATTGATATATCCAGAATATCCACCACTATCATTCTTTGGAACATATTTTCCAAACTCTGTTCTTTCATCGTTATATACTGTTGCTGGAGTAATAATTCTCTTCTCAACAGCACATCCATAAGTTGCTATTGGTTTGATTGAAGAACCTGTTTGTCTCTTTGTATCAACAGCTCTGTTAATACCAATAGCATCAACATCTGTACCAAGACCTCCCATACATCCAACTACTTGACCTGTTGTATGATCTATAACAACCATTGCTGATTGTGAGTGCGTCTCAGAATCTCTAGATGTTAATTCATATTCACCTGCTGTATATGTTTCGTATAAAGCACTTTGTACAGAACCAACTTCCGTAGTATAGATTTTGTATCCTCCACCATATACACGGTTTTTAGCGTATTCTCTCTTCATACCTTTCTTTTCAACTAAGTCATTAACTACATTATCTACTGCTGCTTCGATAAAATAGTCTTTAATTGTTGAAGAAGGTAATTCACCTTTTTGGAAGTTTAATCCATTTTCTACATTTTGATATGCTGTATTAAACTCATCCTCAGAAATATATTTAAGCTCTTTCATCTTTCTTAAAACAACTTGTGTTCTATCTTTAATTTTTCTCATTACTTGAGCTTGTTTTTCTTCATCATCTGCGTTTTTAAATGGGTTATATGTGTTTGGAGCATTGTTTATACCAGCGATATAAGCACTCTCCTCAATTGATAACTCACTAGCTGATTTGTTGAAATAATATGTTGCAGCCATTTCAACACCACAAATATCTCCACCATCAGCACCAAGTGGTATGATATTCAAGTAAAGCTCTAATATTTGCTTTTTAGAAATCATCTTTTCAACTTGGTATGCTCTAGACATTTCCTTTATCTTTCTTTCAACACCGGCAGATCCACTATTATCTCTCTCGTTTGTTATATTCTTGATTAACTGTTGAGTAATTGTACTTCCACCAAATGAAGAATCACCCTTTGTTAAATATGTCGTTGTTGCAGCTAATGTTCTCTTGAAGTCAACACCTTTATGTTGATAGAATCTCTCGTCCTCGATAGCAACAAAAGCATCTGGTAAAGATTTTGCCATTTGATCATAACTAATTATTTTTCTCGTTTCTGTACCTGATAATTCTGCAATAACATTACCATCTCTATCATATACAACAGTATTTGCATTTGATAAAAGTAAATCTTCTCTAGATAAAGCAAATTTATCACTAAAGAAAATCCCACAGAATATACCAATACCAATAAGAATTGTAAGAACAAATAATAAAGCTACAATGATAAAGAATTTCTTAAGTTTAGACATTTTTTTCTTTTCTTTTCCATTCTTGTTTCTCTTAACCTTACTACCTGCAGGTTTAACTCTCTTTGTTCCTCTGCTATTAGCAGGTTTTTTTCTAACAACCTTACTTCCAACAGAAGAGCTAGATCTCCTTTTTCTCTTTTTTTCCATTTATATACTCCTTTTCTGGCACTTATATTTATACCAAATCACAATAAAATTATATTATAAAACACAAAAAAATAAAAGAGTTTTTTCAATATATTTTACTACTTTGAAAGTATTGCAAGAGCATTCTTTATAAGCTCCTCTAAACTACCATTTTTACAGTCTAATTTTGGTAAAATTGACTCAATATCTTTTCTAGAATATCCTAAAACTTGAAGTGCTGATATTAAATCCTCAACATTTTCATTATTAGCCAATTCAACATTAATTGTGCTTGTTGCAGTTGATTCTTCAACACTTAATGATTTTAATTTATCTTTTAGCTCTAAAATAATTCTTTGTGCTGATTTAGCACCTACACCTGGTAACTTCTTTAAAACATTTACATCATCAGATACAACTGCTGCTGCAAAAGTAGATGGTTCGATATTAGATAAAATTGTAATAGCTGATTTAGCTCCAATTCCACTAACAGATATTAATAATTCAAACATCCTAAGCTCCTCACAAGAAGCAAATCCATATATACTAATATCATCTTCTCTAACTTTTACGTATGTATGTACTTTTATTTCTTTTCCTATTTCCCCAATTTCTTTCATTGAGTTTTCAGACATAAATATTTTATAACCAACACCATTAACATCAACAACAATATAATCCATTGTTCTTGAGTCAAAAACTCCTTTTAAATATGCAAACATATTTTCCTCCTTCGAATTTTTTTATATTTTATCATACGAATTTTTAAAATCAAGGTCTTTCCTTGCATTAGTAGGATTTTATCCTACATAATAATAGACCTAAAAAGATCTATTTTGGTTCTCACCAGTTATAATTTTTTATAACTTTTTTATAAATATTTTTAGCAATTTCATATCCATTTGGAACTTGTTTTACAAAGTTCTCCATCATAACACCACTATTTATTTCCATAACAAATAGTTTGTTATCTGTTGTCTTTATAATATCAATACTTCCAAACCCTAAACCAATCTTTTTTGATATATCTTCAGATAGCTGTTCAATTTTGTTTTTTAAGCTATCATCAATATCCATACTAGCTTTAGATCCATGTGCTAAATTAAATCTCCAGTCATATTCAAATACTTCGTCTTTACCAAGTATTACATTTAATTTTTCATCATTTATATCTTTAAAGTATTCGTTGTTAAACTTAGTTAGAAGCTCTTTTACCCTGCTCTTTCCATCTCCAATGACAATAGGCTTTGTTTTCTTATATACGAGTTCACACTTTCCCCCTATTACAACAGTCCTATACTCATTTTCAATATCATAATAAGGACATAAGCTCATAGAAAAGAACTTATAACTTAAATTTTCATACTCTTTTATTAATTCATCTCTATCCTTGATATGTAGAACATTAGCACCACATGTACCATCATTTATTTTTAATACGACGTCTTTATTATATTTATTAAATAGTCTATCCACATATTCTATACTATTACTACCTATTGCATATGAATTCTTATTGCTTGGTCCGTATAAAATATTGTGCTCAATTATTGGAACATTCTTTTTACTTAATAACTCAAAAGTAGCGTACTTATCATCAAGAAGCTCTCCTAATGCATGATTATTGATTCCAAACTTATATCCAGTAATCAAATTAGTTTTTCCATTTTTTTCTAAAACAATAACCCAATCCTTAGAAATAACACTATAATCAATATTCTCTTCTTCACATATCTCTTTAATTATCTTTTTAAACATCATATTGATCACCTACCTTAATCACTATTTGCGTATTCTATCATATTTTTTTCATTAATTCAAATATATTTTAGAGCATGAAAGTACCCCGGATATTGCATCCGGGGTACTTTGTCCTTGAATGATTTTCGAATTTTTAGTGACCTCCGTGGAAGCCACCGCCGAATGTTCCCGAGTGGAAACCTCCGGTGTGCATACTACTTGACCGATGACTGAACGACGATGAAGATGAAGAACTACTGTGACTGTGTCTGCTATAATCGCTCTTTGCTCGAGAATGACCATCAATCAATTGGCTTACAAGTCTCGCAGCAATAAGCATTCTAACTGCATTAGGCAAACCATTGTAGTAATTCAGTGTTTTGTCATATGAGTTTAGATGATGCCTATCAGCGGTTTGCTTACACGTTTCATGAATGATATTGGTAGCTTTTTCTGCTTCTGCCTTAGCAAGTTCCTCAAGCTTCTGTTTTGCCTTTGTGATATCAAGCTTGACATGGCCTTTTTCCTGAACAGACATTGCATCATATTCAGAAATCATACTAGATAGCATTTTGTATCCTTCCGCTTTTTTATAGGTTTTGTCAAACTCTTTAGCACGTCTTTTTGCACGATGTTCAGTAATCCTTCCTTCAATCTCCGGAGTAGATTCTATAGCATCGTCTTTCCATGCTTGAAGTATATCACATCTTTCCTTCAGCTTGTTTTTTGCAGCATCTTGACGTTTTGCCTCTTTAGTTAGAGACTCAATCTTTCGATCTTTCTTGTCGGTATATGCTCTCCACTCTTTGTCTTTGCTCTTAATTTCCCATGCAAGGTAAATAATAGCAACAATGGCAAAGCATTCAATCATTGCTCTAGCAATTTTACCTAAAGTGACAAGTGCTGCATGTCTTTGCTCGGCTATTGCATCAGCATTGATCAAGTTGTTCTCAACCTCAGTGAGGTAATCCACTACTTGTTCAAAACTTCCTGCAATCCATGTCGAATCACTTTTGAAATCATGATACGACCCCTCAATAATCCGGTTTACCTTGCTCTCACTGAAATCTCCCTGCAAATTGTAATGCACAGCATAATAACCTCCTGCATCCTCGTAGAACGAGAAAACAATCATTACACTGTTCTCTGCCGGAAGAAGTTCCTCGAATTTCTGCTCAGCCAAACTGTTAGCATATTTCTGAGAACAAGTAGCCTTTTCTGTCATCTCTACATAAAGTCCAACGTTGTATATCTTAAGTTTTGTACCTGCCTCTTTAACATTCTGAATTTGCCCATCACTGAGCACCTTCCTCATGTCAACCACAACAGTTTCGGTCGGTGTCTCCTTTGTTTCAACGGTAATGCCCTGAGACTCGATGTAAATCGAATCCGCGTGTGCCGTCATCGGCATCGCAAAGAGCATTGCAACAATAAAGAAGACTGCGTACAGATTGAATTTCCGAACTCTCATTTTTCGGACCCTCCTTTTAAAATTTAATAAAGTTACCCTAAGATGCCGTCTGGCGGTTAGCCCACCATAAAAGGAGCAACATTTATTAATGCACCGATTATTATATCACATTCTTTATGTAAACACAACTATAAAATAAAAGATCCCGCAGATATGCATCTGTGGGATCTGGTCCATTTTGTCATTTCTCGAGTGAAATCTTTGGAGATGTATTCTTTTTCCGTCTTTTTTCTACGATGTCCTCGATGGCATCCATCAGTATCGGGCCAGTCGGAATAAAAATCCACGATGCCATCCAAATAATGATTAGCCATGCCCATACCTTGTTTTCAGCCTCCTCTGCCTCCAAATCTGCTTCCTCGGTGATACGGGTTTCCTCATAGAGTACTTCCTGCTCACCACGTACCTCGGTCTCCATCGCACTTGCAGTGATTCCCATCGTTATCGAAAGAATTACTGACATTACGATAATAGAGACAATGCCTACAAACTTCCGGAATCTTTTCATATTGGACCCTCCTTGTCCTTATAAAGTTACCCTAAGATGCATCCAGCGGTTAGCCCGCCTTTCAAGGAGCAATATTAATTATTGCACCTATTATTATATCATATTTCTTATGTAAACTCAATTTATGGCAAAAAAGAACGGCTAGCTTACACTAACCTTTCTTTTGCTTATTTGTCTCCAAACCCATCTTCAGGATCAGCATTTTTCTTTATCTTACGTCTTGGTACGTACACTTTTGTCTCTTCTTCAACTTCTGGTTCATCATCTGATTTTTTATACTCATCCATTAGACCAAGTTTTTCGTATGCACCTTTCTTTCCTACAACAACGAATGATGTTACCATTATCTTCTTAGGAAGGCTATCTCTAAATGGTTCAAATTTAACCATTTCACCTTCACCAGATAAGTAACACTCAACTGTACCACCATCAACATCTATAGCCGTTCTTGTAGTATTCTCACCAATTATTTCAACTTCTTCCTGTTTTGGAGTATGTCCTACAACTATAACATCCGCTTCTGATTTATCTGGTAATCTTACTACACCATCTAAATTAATTGAATCATCATCGTCTGGATTTCTATACCATAAACATGCAAAAGCCTTCTTATGCTTTTTACTTACTTCTCCAAATTCCTCTGATTCTGGATTAGATGATATAAGCTCCTCATAACGTTTATCTAGCATTGCTTTACTACGCAATGTTAATGGTTCATCCATTTCATACATGTCCATATCAAATGAAGCATGACCTAAAGCAATCTTTCTACCATCATAATCAGTCTCAATCTTCAACAATGGTTGATTTTCAAGCCATATCATTAATTCAAAGAATTCTCGTAACCCGTCTGGAGTCTTAGTCATATCAATGATTTCGTTAAATGTTGGAATTTGACCATTAGCTCTCGCAAGAACATCATATTTAGAAGCTCTTAGAAATCCACCAAAAACTGTAACCATCTCTTCGGTAAGCTCTCTTTCATTATTTCTATATAGTTCAACAAAATGTCTGAACTTCATATATAGAGCATCGTCATGATTACCTGGAAGGTATATAACATTTTCGCCACTTTCAATAAGCTCTTTTATTCTAGATAAAATTCGAATTCCAGCGTTTCCACGATCCATGCAATCTCCTAGAATAATGATTCTTCTATTCTTTTTTTCTAATCTGTCTTCTACTACCTCCATTGCATCATATACGCCATGAAAATCACTAACAATGAACAACGGCTTGTTTTGATCTGGTAGTATATTATCTCTTAATTCATCCATATTCTTACCTCCTTTTTCAAGGATTTTTATTTTAACCATTGATTAATTGTAACATGCTAGAAATACTATGTCAAACAATAAAACTACCGGAATACAAAAACATTCCGGTAGTTACTTATTTTATTATTTAACGTCAGCTTTCCATAGATTATGCTTGTTACAATATGCATATATTGTTGATCCAGGAACATATTTACAATGAGCTACTGGCTCATCTCCTGGTTTAAAATATGTGATTTTCTCATGATCATCAAATACTATAGCAATCCATTCAATGTAATGCTCTTCTTCCATTACATGGTTAACTCTAACTAATATTTTCTCTCCTTGTATCTCATATGTTGGAACATGTTTTTCAAAAGCTGCATCTTCTGAATTTGGAACTAAAGATATCATTTGCTCTCCACAACACTTTATTCCACAATTCTCACATGTGCAATCCTCAAATACTTTAACATATGCTCCACATTTCATACATTTTTTAACGATAAACTCTCTAGACATAATCTTACCTCCTTATTTATTTGCATTATATCATTTACCAAAAAAAAAAAGCAACACTTTTCTGTATTGCTTTCTTTTTTATGCATTTGTTATCTATCAACATTAAGATCAGCACATTGTAACTGTTTCATATAGTCAAATTTTCCGTTTACAATGTCAACAATAAATGATTTATCGGCATCTCTATCCCAATTACCATTGTTTTGCATTTCAATTGACTTTTCTATACGCGCTTTTATCTGCATTCTACTTAGCTCACTTACTTTTTCAGCTGGAATGCTCTCATCCTGCTCTAAATATGCTGTTTGGACATTGATAAGTGCTTCTAAAAACTCACTATTATCTATCGGCTCTTTAGCAACCTCATATACTTCACAAATAGCCCTATACAAATTTACGGCCTGCTCTGCTGTCTCTATGTCTTCATCTACACTTATCCTCAATGCTTCAGCCATGTCAATTAACTGATGACCATATGCATTAATTTTCTCCTGCTCAATATCTTGTCTCCTACGTCCATACAATTCTGCACTAATAAGTTCCATATCTGTTGGTTTTATTACCTCTGCAAAATGCTCTGGAGTTGTTCCATTAAATAAATCTAGCCATATTGTATTACAGTTAGTATATCTCTGAATTGCTCTGTATTTATTGATATTGCTATCTGGAATTAAAGTTGCATTGTACGTTAGTATATCTTTTTCATCTAAACAATCGATTGTTGGATCAACATGTAAACAATGAACATTTCCTTCTTTATCTTTGATACAAACCTCTAAATTTCCATGATAATTAGAAATCCCTGTCTTCTTATTTTCTGCTTCACACATCTTATGCCATACAGGTATTCCTTCGATGCTACAAAGTAAATGCATTAAACCACAGAAACCTTCACAAACTGCTTTTCCAGTATTACATACACCTACAATATTATGCGAAGTCAGTCTTTCACCTTTTTCATTCTCTTGGTAAACTCTATTAGTTACAAATTCATTAATCGCCAGAAACTTCTCCAGCTCATTTAGAGCTCTCCTTCGACCATTTTCCTCAACCGTCATCCTTCTTAGTTTGACAATAAAATCAGTAATAACCTGTACAGCTTTTTCAATTTCTTCCTTCGTGTATTCTTCGTTTGTTTCATAACTGCTTTCTTCTATAGATTTTCTAATCCTTGTTAACACATCATCCATAATATGTTCTCCTATCAAATTTTTATCATTCGAGTTGAAATCTTTTTTATAAAATATCTATCATGCGATACGAAAAGAACTGTCCCATCATATGATTTTAGGCTCTCTTCTAGTGCTTCTCTTGACGCAATATCTAAATGATTTGTCGGTTCATCTAGCACTAATAAATTTATATTCTTTCGCATTAATTTAGCTAGTATTAATCTAACCTTTTCTCCACCAGATAATTCTCTAATTCTTTTAAATACATTTTCTCCATAGAAAGAAAACTTTGCTAGATATGTCCTAGCCTCAGTTTCTCCCATATTTGTATTATTAAGAATATACTCAAGAATCGTCTCTTCCTTATTCTTGAAATTTAGCTCTTGTGGAATATAACCGATTTTTGTATTAGAGCCAAGCTCTATTTTTCCACTATAACCTTGCCCTTCACCAATAATCATCTTTATAAGAGTGCTTTTCCCTGAACCATTCTTACCGGTTATACAAACTTTTTCTTTTCGGTACACATTCATATTAAAATCATTAAAGATATTTTTATCCCCAAAGTTTTTAAATAAATGTTCCACCTTTATAACATCATTAGCGGATCTATCTCCTGCTACTAAATTTATATTACTTTTTTTCTTATCAATATCAACCTTTTCAAGAACATCCATCTTCTCTAGACGTTTTTCGATGCTCTTTGCTCTTTTATAAAACATTTCATTTTGAGCAATATCCCCAAACTTTCTTAATGTCTTAATTGAATCTTTCATCTTTTCAATTTGCTTTTGCTGACTTTTATATTTTTCAAACTCAGCTAAAGTCCTTCTCTCATCTTCTTCCAGAAAATAAGAATAATTACCATGATATATTTTAGCTTTACCGCTCTCAATAAGAACTGTTTTAGTAGCTATTTTATCCAGAAAATATCTATCATGTGATATTACAAGTATTGTACCACTATATGAAGAAAGAAGCTCTTCAAGCCATTCTAAAGTGTCAACATCCAAATGGTTTGTTGGTTCGTCTAATAAAAGAATATCTGGATTACTCATTAAGATTTTAGCTAGATTTACCTTCGTTCTCTCTCCACCACTTAAGGTGTTATACATACTACATAAAAATAAGTCATCATACTTAAACCCAGAGCATATTTTCTTATATTTCTCCTGGATTTCGTATCCTCCATTTAGTACATATTCATCTTGTATTCTTCCGTATTTATTAATAAGTTTTTGAAGTAAATTATCGTTTGTCTCTGTAGCCATTTCCTCTTCAATACACTTAAGTTTTTTTTCTAACTCAAAGCATTTACTGAAGTTTTCCATCAGAAACTCTTCCACTGTGCAATCTATATCTCTTTTTTCATATATTTGCTTTAGCATCTTTATGCTTGCACCATTTCTTATATTTACTCTACCACCATCTATCGTTTCATCTCCATTGATGGTATTAAGTACTGTGGATTTACCACATCCATTTTGTCCAATAAGAGCTACACGCTCTCCAGACTTTACTTCGAAACTTAATCCGTCTAATACATTTTTAATTCCATAATTTTTTACTAAATCTTTTATATCTAATTCTATCATTATTATATCTCCTTACCATTACTTTATTTTAATAAGCGAGATATAACCGCTATATACTAAATATAAACTATTACAACCTATATAGCGTTATCTCGCTGTAATAGCTTGGCAGCCGAAGCCTCTGTGTTTTAACTTTCCTTCTAAATCCCATTTTCTGTTCATTTCGTTTTCTCCTTAAAATAAATTTTAACTATTATATCATATTTTACTAATAATGTACATCGTCATCGTCATAATCATCATCTGCAACCATATATTCTTTGCTAGAAACTCTCTTTCTTTGACGCTCTTGCTCAACCTTATCAGATAATAGCTCTTTAACCGCTTCAGAATTTTTAATATTCTTTATATCAAATTCAGGAGTACTTTTATCTGCAGAGCAACAATGTATTGTTCCAAGCTTAAATATTCTCTGTCCAAGTGTTCTATTTAATGTAACATCCATAATTCTATACAATCTAATTTCCTCTTGTCTGATATTTAAGAATCCTGTTTGGATTGTTAGCTTTTCCTCAGTTAATTTATATTTAGTAAATGTCCAAGGTAATCCAAATATAATTCTCTTTCTATCATTCCATAATACCTTCTTCTCTTGCATAATAAAGTCCTCCTTTAAATCATTTATTTAAATATTCATAATA
This sequence comes from Clostridia bacterium, assembly GCA_017512025.1. Lineage (GTDB taxonomy): Bacteria > Bacillota > Clostridia > TANB77 > CAG-508 > CAG-492. The sequence goes on along the minus strand of JAFWHH010000012.1, from coordinate 52,919 downwards.
TTTTTTTAAGAAATTCCATGGTCCAGATTTTTCTGTTAGACCATCATAACCATTATCTATACGTTCTAGTATTTCTTCTTTAGAAAACCATTTAATATCTGATACTTCCTCTGCTTGCAAAGTAATGTCCTTAATATCAACATCTTTTTTTATTAAATAGCATTCATTAAAATGCTTATTTATAATATTTCCTTTTTCATTAATAGAAGTTGATCCTACCAAGTATTTTACCTCATCAGAAGTAATATCAATTCCAAGCTCTTCTTTTACTTCTCGAATTAATGCTTGCTCACCGAATTCCCCGGTAAGAACATGACCACCAGCTGTTATATCCCATAAGTCTGGCCATAGCTTTTTAGTCTTACTTCTTTTTTGAAGTAACACATCTCCATTTTCATTTATAATGAAACCATATATCGCTCTATGCCATAAACCTTCTTCATGACACACATCTCTGCTTTCCACTCTTCCAGTAAATTCACCAAGCTCATTTAATACATCAAAATATTCCATATCCGTCTCCTAAAGATTGTGCTTTCTTTTACGTCTGTATTATACCATAGTTACATTACTTTTTTGCAATTATTCCATAATATTTTCTTTTTAAAAGAATTCCTTTTTTAGTCTTGAATTTCTTTACGTACTCGTCAAATAATTCTTTTTCAATTGGAGGCATCTCCATTTCACCATTTTCTTTTTGTTTTTCAAGAATTGGTGTCTTTAAAAGTAGTGCCATTAAATCAGCCTCTGTTTGGTAGTACTCGTTTACAAGTATCTCAACTTTTTCTATCTCAGAGTAACCTGCTTCTCTCATGTTTGCATAGTCTAAATCTGAAATTGCAATTTTGTCGTACATTCCTTGTCCTCTTCCAAAAATTTTCTTTAATTCTAGACAATCATCTTTGTCAACACCACGAACTACAAGTACTCCTCCATCTTTTAAACACTCACGGATTTGGTAACAATCAATTATTGTGTGTCTTGCAGATACTAAATCAAACATTCCATTTGGAAATGTCATTTTTAAATTGTCCATTTCTAAAAACTTAGCTCTTTTTTCAGGATAGCTTTTTAAATTTTCATTTGCAGTTTTTACCATCTCTGGCGAAAAATCAGTTGCAATTACCATTCCAACTTTTGGATAGTTTTTTAATACCTTTTCTCCTCCACCGCATCCAAGATCCAGACATAGTGATTTTTCATTTGTGTTTTCTTCAATTTTCTTGTAGAAGTCCCACTCTGTTAAAATTTCTTCTTCACACTTTATCATTGAAAAGTCCCAGTCTCCTACATTCTCATAAAATTCTAATTCATCTTTTTTCATATTTTTTCTCCTTATTATTTATTTGGTTGTATACAAAAAGAACCTCCCTTCATCAACAGCAAAAACAACCATAATTTTGCTATGGTTTAAATTTTTGCCATTCATAAAGAAAGATTCTATAACATTCTTTATTATAATTCCTTAAGGTAGCATCACGCGAATGGACGAATTGAAATGCTACACTAATATTTTAACATCCTTAGTAATTTCTGTCAATTTTTAGCATTTATTTTTCTTTGTTTAAATAATCTAACTAATACGTTTCCAAACATACATACCAATGTTAATATAACGAAAGTTCCAAAAAATTGCTTAACATACATATAATGCTCAGAGTATCGAACGAAGACACTATCTGCAATTAGCAAAGCAATTTGCATTTGATTTATTATTTTAATATTATCTGCTCTTTGCCATATCAGTACTGTTGATAACCAAATAAAATACCATGGTTGAAAATTAGTAATCATAAACATCAAGAAGAATAATAGTATTATAAAGATTCTTCTAATCTCTATACGCCATTTTATGTCTTTATTAGTTATTAGTCTAGCACATATTATTGTATATGTGGTAACAAATAAATATGCAAAAATACTTCTTATATACTGAACTATAACCTTTTTATCTGGATATCTAACCATAAGATAACAATAGATTCCCTTTGCAAATCTTTTTTGTTGAACTACTAAACCGTAGAACACGTTGATATCTCTTATATACAATAAATATGGAATAATTATAAACAATATAAATAATATACCCCATGAAACACATTTAAGAATTCTTTTTCCAAGAGTCTCTTCTTTGTAGTAATAAATTATTATCAGTGGCAGCAATAATATTGCTACGTATTTAATTAGTGTTGCAAATGCAACAAATAATATACTTAATATAATATTTTTCTTTTCTCGAAGCATATATAAAGCCAATAATATAAAGAAAACCATATATATATCATTATGTACATTAACAATCCCCTCAATAAGTACAAACGGATTTAGTCCATACAGTAATGGGAATATTTTTTTCTTTGAAAGCTTGTATAGTAATACACAATTGAAGATATGAATCAAAACATTTAATATTTTAAATATTAGAATTCCTGCATTTAGACTGCCAAATGAGAAAAAAGCTACTGCTGCACAAATCATACTCCAAAGGGCACCATAAACAACTGTCGTATTGGCCCAATAGTTCTTATATCCAGTTTCCATTACAGAATCATCATTTATATTAATATTATTATCATCAATGTAGCTCTTCATATCCGTATAATATGGATTCTGATTATATTTAGAAGCTAATCTACCAATACCAAGATAATAATAAACATCAGAGCTCATAAAAGGAAGGCTAATTACACATATAGCCGAAATCAAAATTATGTATTTGTATACATCCTTTATGCTTTTAAATAGCTCTCTTCTTTTCTTTATAATTAGTGTATAAAAAATAACCATTAGAATAATAACAGCTAGATACGTCCACATATGAAAACTACTATCTATGTTACCATCTAGTAAAAATTTATATTCCAGGTTGCTATCAACATATGCCAAATTACCATTTCTTATAAAATACACTATAGATGGTACAATAAATAAGACTACTGATATGATAAATCCAAACTTTATTAACTTACCTTTAAAAGCTTTCTTATCCATAATTTATTCCTCTTACATTTCTTCTTTTTGTATGCCATTATTCTACCATAATATTTTTTTATAAACTAGTCTAAATTTATTAACTAATGTTTCTGACTTTTATATAATAACTTAGAATATATAAAATCATATATATAGTAAGGTATTTTTCTATAATATTAATTGATCCAGAATAAAGTGATTTTTTATTTATGTATTTTATATTACCTTCATTGATTAAATTTGATTCCCTTATAATCCCAATGTCAGCTTGTCCAAATATATAATCTACATATAGCTCACTTCTACATCCAATACATGCAAAATACTGTAATAAGATTACAAGACACATTATGAAAAACATCAATTTAATTTTATTCACCACACACCTCTTTCATTTCCTTATAATAGTATTCAGAAATGTCAGATATATTACAATTTTTTGTATCCATAATAAAACCTTAATCGATAAAAAAAGACATGCCAAGCATGTCTTTAAATTAGTATTCACTTATTCGAACTTTTACACATTCATTTTCAGAATATATTTTTTCAACTTGAAGTTTAGTAATTTGTGTATCATCCTTAAATGCTATACCATTCATAGCATCTAAAACAATCTTTACAATATTATCAATATCTGGTTTTTTAGTTGGATTGATTTTGTTCTCAAGCATTAACTCTTTATCGGCTTTTTTTGCAGATTTTGGTACTTCAAAATTTGCCTCAATCTCAACGTGTACTCTTCCTTCAAACGGTTTAAATCTTGGATATTTTAATAAAAAATATTGTTCAACCAAAGTCTCATAGTCTTTTGTTCTTGTTGGTGTATATACAGCTCCCGTATAGCTATTAAGTCTTGGCCTTCCTTTTCCAATTATCTTTCCCGGTACTTCAAATTCATATATCATTTGTACTCATCTCCATTGCTAATTATTTTACATCTTTTAGGTATGCAACCCATTTATCAATAGCTCTTCCACGATGACTAATTTTATTTTTTTCATCCTGACTAATTTGGGCAAAAGATTTATCTCCAACCATAAATATTGGATCATATCCAAAATCATCTTCTCCCATTGGTTCATGCGCAATTTTACCATTGCATATACCCTCAAAAGCATGCTCTTTTCCTTCTTCATCGATGTAACTTATAACACATCTAAATCTAGCTGTACGTTTATCATCTGGAACATCTTTTAATAATTCCAATATCTTCATATATTTATCCCTATCAGTAGCATCTGGACCACAGAATCTAGCAGAATATACTCCTGGCTCTCCATTCAAGAAATCCACTTCTAGTCCACCATCATCTGCTATAACAGGAGCTTTTGCTAATTCATAAATTGCTTTAGCTTTAAGCATAGAGTTTTCTTCAAATGTTGTACCAGTTTCATCAACTTCAATATCAAATCCAGCTTCTCTTTGAGATAAAACCTCAATATCCATATCAGCAAGCTTTGCTTTTATTTCTCTAATTTTATTTTTATTATTACTTGCAACAATTATTTTAGAAATCATCTTTTTCTCCTAATCATCTAATAATTTATTATCAACAATTTGTTTAATTTCCTCAAACCTTTTTACTTTTGCAGTCGTTGTCTTAATCATAGGCTCTTTAGTTAGTATTATCTTCTTCATGTGTTTATATTTTGGAACTTCTTGATTAATTTCTTTAATATCTTCCCAAGCTTTTTCTTTAAGCTCCTCTTCAGATATATTGTTCATATTTAGTTTAACATAGTTCTCATCATAAACGATCTTAACTGACACTATTAAATCATCATCTTTTGGATACCCAAATACAAGTGATTCAGAAACATATGGAAGTTTATCTACAAGTTCTTCTAACTCCTCTGGAAATACATTCTTTCCATTCTTGAAAACTATTACATTTTTCTTTCTGCCTGTAATAAATAAATATCCATCCTTATCTCTATATCCGAGATCTCCTGTATGATACCATCCATCAGCTAAAGCTTCTTTTGTAGCTTCTTCGTTTTTGTAATATCCAAGCATTACATTTGGACCCTTGACTAAAAACTCACCAATTCCTTTTTCATCTGGATTATCTATTTTTACTGTAATATCATCAAGTGGTAATCCAACTGAACCATATCTAATAAATTTAGCATTTTCTCCACATACAACTGGAGATGTTTCTGTTAAACCATATCCTTGAACAGTTAATATTCCCCATGTATTAAAGTCCTCTGCAACTTGTTTGTCAATTGCAGCAGCTCCACTTACTACAAATCTCATATTCCCACCAAAGTTATCTAAGATTTGTTTGAATAATTTTTTTCTAATATCAATCTTAAATCTTAATAAAAACTTGCTAAGCTTTTTAGCAAAATTAACAGATTTTTCTTTTCCTTGTTTTCTTATTTCTGCCATTATTCTTTTATGCATTGCTTCAAGAATAAGTGGAACACAAACAAATACAGATACTTTGTATTCTTTCATATTACTTTGGATGTATCTTAATCCATCACAAAATACATTTCTTACACCATTATTAAGCATTAATATAATTCCTGTTGAAGAAAATGTATGATGAAATGGAAGCATTTGCATATTAACATCTGTAGAATATAGTTTTTCAGCAGCATTTAAAGAATTAATATCTGATGCAATATTCTTATGTGATAACATTACAGCTTTAGATTGAGATGTTGTTCCAGATGTAAAAAGAATAATACTTGCTTTTTCGTTGTTTATTTCTAGATTAAAGAATTCTCTATTTCCTTTTTCTATCTCTTTTTTTCCAAGGTCTTTAACTTCAGATATAGTTCTCATCCAATCTTCTTTTTCATTAATATCTTGCATACAAATATAATTCTTTATTTTAGAATTATTCTTCTCTTTTATTTCTTTTACAACCTCTATATATTTTTGATCAAAGATAATAACTTCAGCATCGCCTCTAATAACTGAGTCCTCGATTTCTTGATTTGGAAGACCTTTATCTAATGGTACTACAACTCCAACACCATATAATACTGAAATATATGAAAGAGCCCACTCGTATGTGTTTGGCCCAATAATTGCTACTTTCTTATCTTTTAATCCAAGCTTTAATAAACCTGAACCAAGATTATTTATATCTTCTCCAAGCTCCTTGTATGTTACATCTTTGTATTCTACATCCTTGCCAATTTTATTCTTGATAGTAAAAGCAATACAATTTGAATATTTCTCAATTCCATCTTGTATAACCTCTCTAATATCGGCATAATTTGTTTTATTATACAATTTGCTATGTGGCTTACTCATAATAGCCCTCCTTTTTTTTAGATTCTATCATATTATTTTCATTTTATATAGACTTTTTTTATTATTTTATGTTATTATAATAGCATATTGTATTTATTGAATTTATTTGGAGGTAATAATATGAAATATTTTTCTAAAATAATAATAACACTATTTATATTAACATTTGCATGTTTTGGACTTTGCAGTGTTGTACGTGCAGATAATACTGTAACAACAGCAAATCAAACTACACAAAATCAAACAACTACTCCAAGCACACAACCAACAAGTCAAATCTCAACAACTGTTAGTACATCATCATCTGCAGAAAACGAGATTTTTTCAATACCTAATATTATAAACATATTACTTATCGCAGTTGGCATAGTATTAATATTACTTGCACTTGCAATATTTACACGTTTAAAAAAATAAAAATTAATAACCAATTAAGAAGAACTTAATTGGTTATTTTTTTGTATAAAATTATATTCTCCGTTCATACTAAATAAGAGCATACTAAGCTTAGTTTATTAAGGAGGATATTTTATGAAAAAAATAATATTTTCAATTTCAATTGTACTTATGCTACTTTTAGCTATACCAATTTATGTCTTCGCTGAAAATGATAATATGAAAGCTATCGGTAATAGTATAGGAAATATGGTAAAAGATTCTGAAAAAGGTATAGAAGATACGGCCAGAAATATTACCACCAAAAGTAAGGATGCCACTAATGCTGTGGGCGACATGACAGGAAAAGCTGGAGAAGCAATGAAATCTGCTGCAGAACAAACAGCACAAAAAACAGCTGTAGAGACAGATAAAGCAGCAGATAATCTAATGAATCCTACTATGTGGGCATGGATCGTAATTGGTATGGTTGTCGTAGCAATTGTAGCAATATTCTGGTACTTTATTGCTCAATCCAGAAAGTAAAATAAGAACAAAAACGATAAAATAATAGAATAAAACGTATTAAAGAACTGAAAAACGACTCAGACGAGTCGTTTTTACTTTATTATTAATAATTATTCTTTTCACTTTGTGCTTGTTTCATTCTTCTTTCAGCATCTTTTTTAGCAATATCTTCTCTCTTATCAAATAGCTTCTTACCTTTACCAATACCAAGCTCTATTTTTACAATATCACCTTTAAAGTACATACTAATTGGAATAAGTGAATATCCCTTTTGTTTTATCTTTACAGATAGTCTTGTTATTTCAAGTTTGTTTAAAAGTAACTTTCTATCTCTCATTGGATCTTTGTTAAAGATATTACCTTGTTCATATGGACTGATATGCATTGAATAAATATATGCTTCCCCATTTTTTATTCCAGCATAACTGTCCTTCATATTTACTTTACCTGCTCTTATAGATTTAATCTCAGTTCCTGTTAAAACTATTCCAGCTTCGATAGTATCTTCTATTGTGTAATTATGTCTAGCATTTGGATTTTTAGCAATTAACTTATTCATACATATCACTTCCTTTACGATTAATTCTTATCTTCAACTTAATTTTTTAATTAAGCTTTGTTAGATGATCCAAAAACATCTCTTATTTTATGAGCTACAGTCTCTTCAACTAAATCTCTTGCTGGTGTTAAATATTTACGTGGATCAAAAGCAGATGGATCCTCATTAAATACTTTTCTTATTGCACCAGTCATAGCTAGTCTTAAATCTGTATCAACATTTATCTTTGATACTCCAGATACACTTGCCTCATGTAGCATTTCATCTGGAACACCTTTTGCACCAGGAATATCTCCACCATATGTGTTACACATTTCAACTAATTCAGGTATAACTGTTGAAGCTCCGTGCAATACGATTGGAGTATTTGGTATTAATTCTTTTATCTTAGCTAAAATATCAAAACGAAGTTTAGCTTCTCCTTTAAATTTATAAGCTCCATGGCTTGTTCCAATAGCTATTGCTAATGAATCACAACCTGTTCTTTCTACGAATTCTCTTGCTTGCTCTGGATCTGTATACATTGCATCACCTTCTGCAACATTTACATCATCTTCAATTCCTGCAAGCTTACCAAGTTCAGCTTCTACAACTACTCCATGAGCGTGTGCATAATCTACAACTTGTTTTGTTAAAGCAACATTCTCCTCAAAATCATATTTAGAACCATCAATCATAACTGATGTAAATCCATTATCAATACACATTTTACATGTCTCAAAATCTGGACCATGGTCTAAGTGTAAAGCTACTGGAATATCATGTTCCTCTAAAGCTGCTTCAACCATCTTTGTTAAGTATGGTATTCTAGCATACTTAATAGCTCCTGATGATGCTTGTAATATAACTGGTGAATTTTCTTTAGCTGCTGCATCTACAATTCCTTGTATAATCTCCATATTATTAACATTAAATGCACCTATAGCAAAGTGCTCCTTCATTGATTTTTCAAACATTTCCTTTGTTGTTACTAATGGCATAATCTTTCCTCCTTTGATTAATTTCTGTACCTGATATTAGCACAGAAATCTTTATAAACTATGGTCATTTTATTGCTAAATAGATATAAAGTCAAGATTAAAAGATAAAAGAGCAATGTATTATTGCTCTTCTATCCTATATTTTATAAATTATGATTTACATAGCTACTGCACATAGATTCATCAGGTTTTTGCGTTTTACAATTGTTCATTGGAGTAACTGTAATTTGCTTCAGTACGCATTGCTTTCCACAATTATTATATTTGCATGAATTAACTGTACAATTAATCTTTTGACTATCCATTTTATCATAATCCTTTCAAAAATAAAATTGTAGCTAATCGCTACAATTTTATTTTAACCATTATTAGATTATTTATAAGTTTAATTTTATTATTTCTTTTTATTATTTCATTGATTTTTAATTCTTTTCTACAATAGTTCCTTCTTTGCTATCTTTAACTGCATATCCTTTAGCAATTAGTTCATCTCTTAATCTATCAGATTCTGCCCAATCTTTATTTGCTCTTGCTTCATTTCTTTGATTTACTAGGCTTAAAATTTCTTCTGGCAATTCTTCTTTTTCTGGAACATATTCAGAAAGTTTAAGTCCCATTACTGTATCAAATTTATCAATTAAATCAGCAAATTTCTTTGACTTAGTTGGATTTTTAGCAACTTCCCATACAACACTCATTGCAACAGGCATATTTAAATCATCATTGATAGCTTCATGGAATTTGTTTTCATATTCATCAATTACACTATCAGCAATATCTTCAGTTCCTTCTTTATGTTTTAAATATCCTTCTCTTAATCTTGCTAAAGCAACTTTAGCTGAATCCATTGCATCTAATGTGAAGTTTATTTGCTTTTTGTAATGAGCTCCTAAGTTAAATAATCTAAATACAGCTGGTTCATATCCCATTTCATTTAATTGGTCGATCGTATATAAGTTATTTAAGCTCTTAGACATCTTTCTACCATCAACTTGTAAGAATTCAACATGCATCCAGTAATTAGCTGGTATCTTACCGCAATATCCTTTTGCTTGAGCAATTTCATTTTCATGATGTACTGTTATATGATCTACACCACCTGTATGGATATCAAATTGTTCACCTAAATACTCATGACCCATAGCAGAGCACTCTAGATGCCATCCTGGATAACATTTACCCCAGAAAGTATCCCATTTCATTAAATGATTTTCTGGTGCTTTAAACCATACAGCAAAATCATTTGGATTTCTCTTATTTGGATCAACATCAATTCTAGCTTCTAAGTCTTCCTCCTTAACATCTTTGTTAGAAAGGACTCCATATTTATCTAATTTTGTTGTATCAAAATAAATTGTATCTTCTGTTTCGTATGTATATCCATTAGCAATTATTTGCTTAACGTATTCTTCCATACATTTAATATGCTGAGTAGCTCTTGCGATTATCTCTGGCATATCCACATTTAATTTTCCTAAATCTTGTAAAAAGATATTTGTATAGAAATCTGCTATCTCAAACGGATCTTTATTCTCACGTCTGGCAGCTTTCATCATTTTGTCTTCACCTTCGTCTCCATCAGATACTAAGTGACCAACATCTGTAATGTTCATTACATGCTTTAATTCATATCCATTATATTTTAATGTTCTACGTAATGAATCCATAAATAAATAAGCTCTTAAATTTCCAATGTGTGGATAATAATAAACTGTTGGACCACAAGAGTACATACAGACTTTACCCTCGCTTATTGGCTTAAATTCTTCTTTTTTTCTTGTCAAAGTATTGTAAAAATTAATCTTCATACTCTTGTACCTCCTATAAAAATATTTGTGCTATTATATAATAATTTATGCACATTTTCAATAATATAAACTTTCAAAATCTTTTTCTTTTGTTTGACATTATGTCAACTTAGTAGTATAATATATATAAGGTTAGAACAAGTGTAGATGTACACTTTCAGGACCGTCTCTTCTATAACTATTCCATTACAAGTTTTTTTGGATTTCGGAAAAATCCCTGTTTAATTTTAGTTGAGTTGTAATTTGGTAATAGTAATCTATAAGTAAAGGAGGATTTAAATGGAAGAGGTTATTTAGGAGCCTTAACATACTTTGTTAGAAAAGTTTGTTAAGGTTCTTTTTTTGCTCTCCAAAACCTAGATTAATTTACCTCCACCAACAACAATATCACCAATATAAAATACTGCTGATTGTCCAGGTGTTATTGCTCTTTGTGGCTCTTTAAACTTAATCTTTATTTTATCATTTTCTTGAATTATTGTTGCATTTGCAACATTTGCTGAATATCTTGTTTTAACATCAACTTCTATTTCTTCCTTTATTTCATCAAATAAAAGTAAGTTAATATCTTCTACATATGCTTCAGATGTGTATAATTCTTTTTCTGTTCCAACAATAACTTCATTTTTTTCACTATTAAAACCGATAACGAATAATGGCTCCTTATAAGATATTCCAAGTCCTTTTCTTTGTCCAATAGTATAGTTATAAAGACCTGTATGCTTTCCAAGTATCTCACCTTTTAGAGTAACAATATTTCCTTCTTTGGGTCTAATATCTGAATTACGCTCTAAAAATCCTTTATAGTTACCATCTGGAACAAAACATATATCTTCACTATCAGGTTTATTAGCAACTTTTAAATTATTTTCTCTTGCTATGGCTCTAATTTGCTCTTTATCTTCAAAGTCAGCAAGTGGAAATAATACATGTTCAATTAATTCTTTTGGAATATTCCATAAAACATAGCTTTGATCTTTTTTACCAGCATTTGATTTCTTTAAAACCCATCTTCCATATTCTTCACTATATTCAGTTTTGGCATAATGGCCTGTTGCTATATACCAACAGCCAAGCTCTTTTGCTTTTTCATACATAAGACCAAATTTCATATATTTATTACACTCAATACATGGATTTGGGGTCTTGCAGTTTTTATAGCAATTAATAAAATCATCAATTACATATTCTTTAAACTGATTCTTATAGTCATATGTAAAATGTGGAATCCCTAGTGAATTACATACATTTTTTGCATCGATGTAAGTATTAATATTACAGCAACTTCCTGCATTAAATAATTCCATTGTAGCACCAATAACATCGTATCCAGCTTGTTTTAATAGTAAAGCAGATACAGAGCTATCAACACCACCACTCATACCTAATAATACTTTCTTATTCTCCATCAGCTTTTCCTTCCATTTTTTCATTAAGCATATCTTCTATTGTATGCCAAGCTAAAAGAGCACACTTAACTCTTGCTGGCATATGAGATATGTTTCTAAATGCAACAGCATCTTCTAATTTTTTAAGCTCTTCTTCGTCAGTAATATCTCTTTTAATCATACCAATGAATGTTGCAATTATCTCTTTAGCTTCATATATTGTCTTTCCTCTTAAAGTATCAATCATTATAGATGTTGATGCTTGAGATATTGCACATCCATGTCCTACAAATGCTAAGTCTTCGATAATATCTCCATCCATTTTTAGCTCTAATTTAATTTCATCTCCGCAATTTGGATTATGTCCCATTTTACAACAGTCACAGCACTTAAGCTCTCTTTTATTACATGAATTCATGCTATGTTCCATAATCAAATCGTTGTATAAATCATTTAATTCGTCCATTTTTACTCCTTATAGAATTACATATATTTCTTAAACATTTCATATGATTTCTTTAATGCTTGGGTTAGCTTGTCTACATCTTCCTTTGTATTATAAAAATAGAAACTTGCTCTACATGTAGAATCTATTCCCATAAATCTAAGTAATGGTTGTGCGCAATGATTTCCTGATCTTACACAAACACCATTTGCATCTAATATACTTGCAACATCGTGTGGATGTACACCTTTTATATTAAATGAAATAACTCCTGAATGATTCTCTCTATTTGGTGTTACATATAAATCAATAAAATCTAATTTTGACATTTCATCATAAGCATATGAAACAACTTCAGATTCAATCTTTTCAATTGTATCATACCCAATCTTTTCGATATAATCGATAGCTGCTCCAAGACCAATTACACCACCAACATTTTGTGTTCCAGCTTCAAATTTGTTTGGTAGTGGTGCAAATGTTGTTTCTTGTTCATACACGTATTCAATCATGTCTCCACCTCTTAAGAATGGATTCATTTTATTTAATATTTCTCTTTTACCATAAAGAATACCTATACCAAGTGGTGCTAGCATTTTATGTCCTGAAAAAGCAATAAAATCAGCATCTAGATCTTGTACATCTATTCTCATATGTGGAATACTTTGTGATACATCAAGTACAACAACAGCCCCCTTTTTATGAGCATAATTAATAATCTTTTTAACATTATTAATTGTTCCAAGTACATTTGATACATGAACAATACCAACTACTTTAGTTTTATCTGTTATTTTAGATTCAATCTCTTCATCAGTAAGTTCAAATTCATCATTCATATACATATATTTTAAAGTAGCACCTTTTGTTTTAGCAACATGTTGCCATGGTACTAAATTAGCATGATGCTCCATTATTGAAAGAACAACCTCATCTCCAGAATTTACATTATCCATTCCATATGAATATGCAACTAGATTTAAGCTTTCAGTTGCATTCTTAGAAAAGATAATCTCTTCGCTGTATCTTGCATTTATGAATTTTGCAACTTTAGCTCTAACCGCTTCATACTTTTCAGTTGCTTCAACACTAAGTGAATAAGCACCTCTATGAGGATTAGCATTATAGTTTTTATAATATTCACCAACCGCTTCAATTACCTCTAAAGGCTTTTGAGTAGTTGCTCCACTATCTAAATAAACTTCTTTTCTATTTTGTAATAATGGAAAGTCTTTTCTTATTTCTTCTGGACTCATTGTCATTCCTCCTACATACTTTGAAATATTGACAAATTTGCTCCTTATGATATAATAATCATAAGAAATGAGCATACACAGAACTTTGAGTGTTGCCCTAATACAATTTATTAAGAAAACACCACTCGCTCGGTGAAAGCATATGTGGTGTTTTTATTATTTCTTGTTAGCTAGTAAGCATAACACTACACTTACTAAGGCTAGGTTTATAATTATTGATATGTATATTACAAAAAATAAAATAATAATCATAACCACCACCTCCAATCTCTAGATGTAATCTAGTTATTGAAGGCAACACTCACATCTGCTTAAGCTCATCCCTTATGCCAGAAAAGTATATCTCATAATCTGGCATAAAGCAATACATTTGTTCGTTATTTTCATCGACTAATTTCGACATTTATGTTGTGAATTAGTCGATTCTTTTGTCAATTTGCTCTATAATTTCTGCTTTTAAATCTTCGTCTTTTATTTCATCAATTATTTTATTGAATTTAGCTCTAACCATTAATTTTAAAGCTTCTTTCTTTTCAAAACCTCTGCTCATAATGTAGAATAATTCCTTCTCGGCTATCTTACCTGATGATGTACTATGGTTTCCCTCTACATCTTCCTCAGAACAAAGTAGCATTGGTAATGCTAGAGATTTTGCTGTATCTGAAAGTAAAATACAGTTTTCATTTTCATCTCCAGTTGCTTTCTTGCAGCCTTTCTTGAAATCTATAGTTCCTTTAAAATGTTTTCTAGCTTTATCTTTTAAGGCACCTTGAACTTCAATATTTACATTTGATTTTTCCCCATATAGTTCACCTATATAGTTTAAATCTATTAATTGCTCATCTGTTCCAATATAAAGTGTATTTAATTTGCTATCTGCATTCTTTCCTTTGATATTTGAATAGTAATTTGTAATGCTTGTCTTACCACCAAAATCAATAATGTAATAATAAATCTTAGCATCATCTTCTAAGCTGTTTTCTATAGTCATAAAGTTTGTTGATTTGTTATTTAAGAAATTTACGACTATTACATTTAAAGATGCTTGGCTCTTACCTACAGCTTTTATAATTCCATTGTGATAAGCTTCTGTCTTATCATCAGAATCATATTTTATAACAACTGTTGACTTAGTACCTTCATTTGCAACAATGTTTATTGCATCTACTAATTCATTATTATTCTTATCAAATTTAAAGTCTACTTTAACATCTTGGTTTGTTTTGCTATCTATAACTATATTTGCTTTATAGTTAGCATCATCATTTACTTGTTTAGTAAGTTCATCATTTAGACCATACTTTAGCTCAAATTTTTCATTGTAATTATTATCAACAACTACTTTTGATCCAAGTTCTGATACAGATACATTATTAAACTCTTTTAGCTTATTTGATATTTCAATATTACCTACAGATATATTATTTATATTAAAGTTCTTAGATGTTCTAACTGGTGTTTCATTTAATAATAAATTTGTCATCTTAATTCCTTTCTATTATCCAATAGCCCCTTCAAGCTCTAAGTTAATAAGATTGTTCATCTCAACTGCGTACTCTACTGGTAGCTCCTTAGATATTGGATATGCAAAACCTCTTACTATCATAGCTTTTGCATCTTCTTCTGATAATCCTCTACTCATTAAATAGAAGATTGTTTTATCTGATATTTTTCCGATTTTTGCTTCGTGTGAGAATTCTACATCATCTGTTCTAATATCATTTGTTGGTACTGTATCTGATACAGAAAAATCGTCTAGCATTAAGCTTTCACATGATACAGATGACTTAGATCCTTTAGCGTTTTCGTTTATTCTAATTAAAGATCTATAAGTACATTTACCACCATTTTTAGATATAGATTTCGCATTTACTACACTTGATGTATTTGGTGCATTGTGAACTGCCTTAAATCCGTTATCTAAGTTCTGTCCACCACCTGCAAAAGATATACCAGTAAATTCTGTTTTAGCACCTTCTCCATTTAATATACTCATTGGATATAACATTGAGATTTTTGAACCAAATGATCCAGAAACCCAATCAACTTGTGCATTCTTACCAACTATTGCTTTCTTTGTATTTAAGTTAAGCATATTCTTTGACCAGTTTTCTATTGTTGAATATCTTAGATATGCGTTATCTTTTACATATAATTCAACACATCCTGCGTGTAAATTTACTTTGTTATACTTGGGAGCACTACATCCTTCGATAAAATGAAGACTTGCTCCTTCTTCAACTATGATTAATGTATGTTCAAATTGTCCTGATTCTGGTGAATTTAATCTAAAGTACGATTGAAGTGGCATTTCTAATTTAACGCCCTTTGGTACATATACAAAAGAACCACCTGACCAAACTGCTGCATGTAATGCAACAAATTTATGATCTGATATTGGAACACACTTCATAAAGTGGTCTCTTACTAAATCTGGGTATTCTCTTACAGCTGTTTCCATATCTGTATAGATAACACCTTGTTTTAAAAGCTCTTCTTTCATGCTGTGATATACAACTTCTGAATCATATTGAGCTCCAACACCAGCAAGAGAAGTCTTTTCTGCTTCTGGTATTCCAAGCTTATCAAAAGTATCCTTTATATCATCTGGAACGTCATCCCATGAATCATTTAATTTTGACTTTGGTCTAACATATGTTGCGATTTCATCCATGTTAAGCTCTGATAAATCAGGTCCCCATGTAGGCATCTCTAACTTATTATATGTCTCAAGAGCTTTAAGTCTAATATCTCTCATCCAATCTGGATCATTTTTTTGCTTAGAAATCTCTTCAACAATCTCTCTTGTAAGACCTTTTTTTATTTTATAGTCGTAGTTATCTTTATTCTTAAAGTCATATATATTTCTATTTATTTCTTCTAGCTGAGTCTTAGCCATTGTCTATTCCTTTCAATTTACAATTAAACATTTTTATATTTAGCATATCCATTTTCTTCAATCTCTTTTGCTAAACTTTGATTTCCCGTTGCTACAATCTTTCCATCTACAAAGATATGCACATAGTCAACTTTTAAGCTTCTTAAAATCTTTGTATTATGAGTAATAATTAAAACTCCATTATTCTCATTTTTAAACATTTCAATTCCTTTAGATACTGTCTTAATAGCATCAACGTCTAATCCTGAATCTGTTTCATCTAATATAGCTAGTTTTGGATTTAATACTAGCATTTGAAGAATTTCATTTTTCTTCTTTTCTCCTCCAGAAAAACCAACATTTAAACTTCTATCCATATACTTTGGATTCATATTTAATTCTTCCATATACTTTTGAAGCTCTTCTTTAAATGCAAATATCTTAACAGGCTTTCCTGTTACTTTAGATTTAGCATATTTTAAGAAGTTAGTTACAGATATACCTGGAATCTCTTCTGGTAATTGGAAAGACATAAATACACCTTTTCTAGCGATTTCATCTGTAGACATATTTGTTATATCTTCTCCATCAAATACTATTGATCCTTCTGTCTTTGTATATGCTGGATTATTTAGTATTGCATTTGCAGTTGTTGTTTTACCAGAACCATTTGGTCCCATTATCACATGTATTTCTCCTGATTTGATTGTTAAATCAACACCTTTAAGTATTTCTTTATCTTCAACTCCTGCGTGTAAGTTCTTTATTTCTAATAAGTTACTCATTTTATTCCTCCATATTGTCTTGTTTAAGATTCTTTGATGCAGCACGTCTTGCGCATTCTCTACATTTTTCTTTATTTATATCGTAATCACAATCTAAGCTAAAAAGTCCAAGCTCTTTATGAACATATCTTGCTAATTTATTTATAGTATTATCATTAACAGCTGCCTTTATGCTTTCTGCTTCACTTTTAGCTTCTTCTTCGTCCATATTTAAAACTTCATGCAAAAAAATGTAAACTATATCATAGGCCTCTAATATTTTCTTAGCTAAGTCTTCTCCTGCCGGAGTAAGCTCAATTTTGCCATATGATTCATAGTTTACAAGATTATTGTCTTTTAAATTATTAATGGCTTTATTTACGCTTGCTTTAGTGCAATTCATCTTGTTTGCAATATCAGTTACACGTACATTACCATTTTGTTTATTTAGTATATACATTGTTTTTAAATACTCTTCTAAAGACTTTGATATCATAATAATCTCCTTAATGTTAACTACGGTTAACATTTTATAATATCTTAGATTGTTTGTCAAGGTTAACAATGCATATTTTCCTTAATTTTTATAAAAAATTCCTTTCTCCGTTTGCAGCCTTCCACCGCACTTTCCACATCTATAATTTCTTGAAAAATTACAATTAAGTCTCTTCCTAAAAAAGCTATATCCACAAGTCATACATTCTACTTTATAATTGTATTTTTCGGCTACACTTTCTATGTTACTTGCAAGTAAATCTTCTTTTCTATTTCCAACTCTTGCAATATCGTATCCAAGCTTTGTATTTATGTACTTTGCGTACTTTTTAAAATGCTCCCCATGATTGCTACAATTTGGAAAACAATGAATTATTTCATGTAAGATAGTATTTTTAATAATATCCTCATTTAAATCCATAACCCACTTACTTACCTCTATTTTGTGGCTTCTATATCTTTCATATCTAATATATCTGTTACGACCAACACGTTCAATATACTTAGTCTCCTTAACAGGATTTTCTTGTTTGCAGCAGCCATATCTTTTACAATTACGTTTTCCAATTCCAATAGAGATATCACCAATTAATTCGTTATTTAAATCTATTCCTATACCATATAACTCATTTTTACATTCGTTATATAATCTTTGAAGTTTTAGTTCCATGAGATTCCTCCTAAATTTATCTCATTATAACTTGTAAATCTTAATTTTTCAATAAAAAGAAATGGAGGAGCAAACAACATTGTTGTTACTCCTCCTACCTGTGGATCATTTGTCGGGTTGATTGCTGGTCTGAGCCTTTCGAGCACGAACTTCTTCGTACTTGGCCCAAGCCTCGGCAATTCGGGCATCTGCTTCAGCTTTTCTTGCTTCTGCAGCGGCCTTTTCAGCCTCTGCTTTAGCCTTTGCAGCTTCCGCTTCCTGCTTCCGAATCTCAGCTTCGCGCTCTCTGCGTTTCTCAGCTTCCTTAGCTGCATCTTCAGCGGCCCAGCGCTGCTGCATGGCTTCGTACTGTCTCCGCTCTTCTTTCATCCTTCTGGTTATCTCGTGAGCAGACAGCAGATGATCTCCCCAAGGTGCTCCCATAGTGACGTCCTCCTTTCATATAGATTTGGTTTTCTGTCACTATATTCATGTCAATGGTATATAAAATACCTTGTGCACTATTATATCACGCTTTCCAATTATGTCAAGTAGACCTTTCGGATAAAAAAAGAGCAACATCATAATTAATTTATGTTGCCCTTCTTTATTAATATTATTAGCTATTTTTTAGTCTTCTTATTGTTTCATTATTCTTTTCAATGATGTCATCATAGTAAGCTTTTAGTTTTCTTAATCTATCGGAAGACAATAATCTTAGTAATTTTTCGTTGCCATCTATTTCTTTTAGAAAATTGCTTTTTTCTACGATATTACTATTCATTTTCATGCCCTCCTTTACCTAATCTCTTGTTTGAGTATCTTGCTGTTTCATTAATGCATCTATTTCCTCTTCTTGATCTGCAATTGTTTGTTGCTTCATAAGAATTATTTGAACTAACTTCTCATGTGAGCTCTCTTCTATTTTATCAACATCTAGGTCTCTAAAATGACCTCTTAGCTTATCTCTTATTAATCTTATTTGATTTAATTTCTTTGTTCCACCGCTCATTTCAGAAATCTCATCGTCAGACATCATAATAAAGTCAGCTACCGAAAAAGGTATTCCTTCATCTTTATATGATGGTTTTACATGCTCAGCTATTATTTCCTCTGTATTACTCGGAAAATTTAATACCTCAAAAATATCATCAGTTAATTCGATATCGCTTTTTCCTGGTTTAAGACTAAATCTTTCTAAAAGTCTTTTAACTGCTATTATTTCATCAGAATATGCACGACCAATTAATCTAATACGATTTATATCTTCTTTTGTCAACTGTAGAAGTTTACCAACTGTTGAAACCTCATTTCTTGCTAGAGTATTTAAAGCCCTGAGTGATAATATATCAAGTTCTTTAAGAATCGTATCTTTATCAAATACATAACTACTTGGATTACCTGAATTTATGGATTCAACACCTTCTTCTCTAAGAGCTAAATCATCTCTATTATCTCTTGTTCCTTCTTCGTATATTTTCTTTAACGCTTCTCTTACTTCCTCTGTTAATCCTTCTGAGCTAGAAAATGTAAATATATCATGGTGTTCAAAGTATTTTCTAATAAATGCTTCACGTGCTTCTCCTTCAAGCATAGATGAACTTATATATTTTTCAGCTCTTGACGTTCTCATTCTTAAGATATTTTTATCTTCGATTTGTCGTACTCTTGCCACAGATATATTTTTGTCAGCTGCAATATCTTCTACCCTTTGTGGTTTATTACCATCTAACCCATATCTCATAACCATTATACTTTGCGCACGTTCACCATCTTCCATTTTTGAACAAGCATAATTTAATACGTTATCTATAACAAACTTGCTATCAAGTATCACCGTTCGAAGTTGATCCTTATAACCTAACGCAAACATCAGCTTTGTATAGTTTTTGTCTGTAATATAATCCTCTTGGCTTATATCAAATTTTGTTATCAAATAGTCAATTCCACCATATAATACAGCTTCTGTAAGCTCTTCGCTATTATTAGTAGCAATAGCATCAATAACAACTTCTCTAAAAACATCTATACT
This sequence comes from Clostridia bacterium, assembly GCA_017512025.1. Taxonomy (GTDB): domain Bacteria; phylum Bacillota; class Clostridia; order TANB77; family CAG-508; genus CAG-492. Next base: position 32,513 of record JAFWHH010000012.1, on the reverse strand, counting down.
ACCAAACTGAGCTTCTTTTTCTCTTAATATAGTACGTAATCGATTGGTCTCACGTTTAATATCTTCTTGCGAGCGCTCTTCTTTTCCGCTTCTTAATGCAATCTCATATTGAGCTACAATTTTATCTACTTCATCGTGATTCCAAATAACACCAGCGTCTTTCAAAACTTGCATTTGCTCTTCAGATACCTTTCCTAAAGAGTTTCTTCTATTGATGTAAACTATATCTTTCTTTGCTTGTTCAAGCTCCTCAAGAACGAGAGCCCTCTCGTTTTCATCTGGTATAATATCTTTAATTATAAATTGAACAGTTGCTCTACTACGCCAAATTTTAGGATATTTTGTGCAAAAAGTTACTAGTCTATTTATAGCATCATCCATAGTCCCTCTTATTTCGCCCATACAAACATCCCCCTTCTCTTAATTATACCTATATATTATAACATTTATAGTATATTATGTCAATTTGACTATTGGCTACAATCCGCGTAATTACTGGTTTCCGTAGGTTCGTGCTGACAAAAAAAGAGCGTTTTTTATATACGCTCTTTTTATCTTTTTTATTATTAAACTATATCTCTTTTTCTAAAGCTATCAAACATTGTAACTATCATTAAGAATACACACACACCAAGTACTGCTAGTGAAAATCCAACTGATATGTTACCTGTTAATCCAGATATCATTGAAGAAGCACTATATGATACGTCTCCTGTAAATATTCTGCTTTGTAATGATAAGTTATTAAATGGTATAAATTTAATCCAATCAACTTTTACAAGTAGATTTATTATTTGCATTATTGTTGCTCCACCTAAATATGTTGCAATACTTATACCAACAGCAACTGCTGAATTCCTTGCTACTGTTGACAACATTAATGCTAAGACCATAAATACAAATATCTCTATTGCTCCAACTAAATTGTATAAAATTGAGAATAATACATAGTTAATCTCATGTACATTACCATTTGATACATATAAATATCCTTGTGCATTCTTAGCACCAAAGAAAATGTTTCCAACTAATGTTGAGATTAATGATGCAATAATTGTCATTCCAATTAGAATAACTATTGATACAACTAATTTAGAAAGTAGTATTTTCCATCTCTTATTAGGTGTGAAGCTCCAGAATTTGATTGTTCCTTTTGATATTTCTGTTGATATACTTGTACCAGCTATTATAACCATCATTACAGTTATAACAAATTGTATAAAGCTTCCTGCCATGTAATCATATACTTTTCTATTTGATCCTAATGATGTTCCATCACCAGCTGCATATGGAGCTAGATTATGCTCTAATCTATATTCATCTATCTTAATTCTATTTTCTGCTTCTTTGTATGTTTTCTCTGTTAAAGCTTTAAATGTTGTTTGATCTATTCCAGAAATCATACTAGCTTTTAATAATTGAATTTCGTAATACATACTTGTTTTCCAAGCATCGTCTTTGTTATATTCTTTTCCAATTTCATACTTTTCAACTAAATCTAAGAAATAAATTTGAGCATCGTACTCTTCCTGCTTTAATACCCCTGCATCAAATAAGCTCTTTTGATACGCTCTTTGATAATTAATATATCCTGCAAAATCATTATTCTTAATAATCTCACATAGCTTATCTGCTTTTTCTTGCTCTTTCTTAGCTTCATTTTCTTGTTCTAAAGCTTGATAATTATATACGTTCATCTTGCTTGCAAATACTTCTGTATATAATACATCCGATTTCCAATATGAAACACGTGAATTTATCTCGTTATCAAGTCCAAATTGATTTACATCTATTCTTGCTTTTAACTCATTTTTAGATGCTTCATCAAGTGATGTATTTTCAGTTAACTCATGCTTTAAAGTATCTATTTCAGTTTGTAAAGCTGTTTTATAGTCTTCATTTGCCATTTCTTCATCTGCAAAATCAGTTACCTTCTTTGTAAGTGTTGTTAAACCAACTGATGCAAGCATAGAAAGAATAAGAATAATAAACATTATTTTTGTTGATTTTTTCTTTACAACTTTTGTATATTCGCAGCTACATAGTTTTAAAAATTTACTCATTTCCTTTTCCCTCCCTTGTAACATCAAAGAATATATTCTCTAGAGTATTTTCACATTCATTAACGCCTTCAATATCAATATCCTCATATACAAAAGTTTTAACAACTGTAGAAACCTCAGATGGTTTAATATTTAGATATAACTTTCCATCTATAACAATTCCTTCTTTGTTTAATTTCTCTTTTAGTACAGATTGAGCCTTTTCAACAGCTTTAGTCTTTATTTCATATTTCTTTTCAATATCAGCTGATTCGCTCTTTTCACCAATTTCTTGTGCCTTAATAAACTTACCTTCATTAATAACAACAACTCTATCACACATAAGTTCCATTTCACTTAATATATGTGAAGAAACAAGAACAGCAATATTATTATTTTTAGCTAGGCTTTTTAATATATCTCTTAAATCCTTAATTCCAACTGGATCTAATCCGTTTGTTGGTTCATCTAATATCAATATCTTTGGAGAATGAAGAAGTGAAAGTGCAAGACCTGCTCTTTGTTTCATTCCTAAAGAAAACTTAGATATTTTTTGATTCATGCTCTTCTCTAATCCAACTTTTTCAAGTATTTTATATACTTCCCCGTACTCAATTCCTCTTAATTTTGCATATAACTTCAAGTTCTCAACAGCTGTCATATATCCATATAAATCTGGGTTTTCAACTATACCTCCGATATATTCCATGGCTTTTTCGAAGTCTTTTTTAACATCATATCCGTTAATTGTTATAGTACCTTCATCAATTGAAAGTAATCCTAAAATCATCTTTATTGTAGTTGTTTTTCCTGCTCCGTTAGGACCTAAGAAACCTAATATTTCTCCAGCTTTAACTTTGAAGCTTAGATTATCAACAACTTTTGCTTTACCAAAATATTTACTTACATTTTTAATCTCTAAAATTGCGTCGCTCAAATTTCTTACCTCCTACATAGCATTGCTTAATTCTGAATCACCAAAGTTTAAGTCAGAATATACAACTTTCCACTTACCATCTTTTTTCTCAAGAGTAATTGTATCTCTGATACCTTCTATAGTATCTTCTTTAACTCTTTCCTTGCTTTCTCCAGTTTCCGTATTTACATCCATATATTTTTGTTTAATATTTATTTTTGCTTCAAATGATACTGTAACTTGATTACCATCAAAATTATATGATTTAATCTTTACTATTTGTTTATCATAGCTTGTTACAAATGTTGTTGTATTCAATAAATCTCTTTGAACATAATCAGATAATATAGAATTTTCTATAGAAGCAGCAGAATCACTAATCATTACTTCTTTTAGCTTTCCTTCCATTTCTGCAAAATGATCATCTAGATTAACTTTTTTTACATCCTCACCAAATACTTGTGCACTTTCTGGCAATACAGCATATTTATCTACTAAATCTATATATTCCTCACAGCTTTTTCTTATTTCTTCCTTAGAGCTCTTTCTTTGTCCCTCTACATTAATTGAGTATATAACAACAGCTAATACTACAATTATAGTTAATACAAGTCCTAAATTGATTTTTTTAAGTATTTTCATCTCGATTCTCCCTTCTTAAGCTTTATTAAAAACCTAAGTCATTATATAATAATGGACCGCAAAAAACAATATTTTAAGTATGAAAAAAGAGCCCCTTTTTAGAGCTCTTATCCCGGTTATTCCAATGCATAGTTAATACTTTTGGAAACTATGTTTTTCATATTTTCGACCAAATCATCTATCTCTTTTGGTGTAACAATCATATTGTAATCCGTTGGAATCAATGCAGACTTTATTTTGTCGTAGCAACAACTATTCTTTATTTCTTGTACAGTTTTACTTTCATTTGATTCTTCTTCAATCTTTCCAACTAATACATTCAAACATTCATCTGTAATTGTAGCTAAATCAACCACCATCGGTACTCCAATAGAAATAACCGGTATTCCAAGACTATTGAACGTCAACTCTTTTCTTTTATTCTCAACTCCACCTCCTGGTGTTATTCCTGTATTACATATTTGTACTGAAGTACTTATTCTCTTGATACTTTTTGAAGCTAAACTATCTATTGCAATTACTAAATCTGGCTTTATATTTTGAACAATGCCTTTTATAATTTCATATGTTTCAATTCCTGTTGTTCCAAGTACTCCAGGTGCAATTGCACTTATCGTCTTGGCTCCTTCACACACATATTCTGGTGCATATTTTTTTAAATGTCTTGTGATTTCTATTTCAGAAACTACTTTGGGACCTAGTGAATCTGGTGTTACATACTGATTACCAAGACCAACTACTAATATATCTTTTCCATAGTTAAGTTTATCATCAATAATTGCTTTAAGTTCAGTAGCTATTATCTTTGCAGATTCCTCTATTTCATTATCATCCGCATACTTTAGATCTTTTAAATCAAATGTGACATACTTTCCAATTGGCTTGCCAATTGTTTTTTCTCCCTCCTTAGTACAAACGTCTACTATACATTCATTAATTTGATTATTCATTTTCTTTTGGCATGAAAAAATGCCTGGAACGTCTTCATTCTCATCACATGAAGCTTTAAATATGTCATATCTTTCATCTGCCATATCAGTTCTAAAATTATACATATATACTCCTTTTGCTCTATATATTTTTCTACTTAAGAGCACAAAAATCTCAAATATATTATTTGAGATTTTTATCTTTTTATTTACTTTATTAACAAATACTATTTTCTTTTTTAATAATTATTTACTACAATATCTGCATAAAATTGTTTCTAAACCAATATTTAAATCACTATTTCCCATTTTATAACTTTCATCTAAATTAATAAGCTCTATTACAATCATTCTTAAATCGTCTTCTGTAAAGTATCCCGCTTGTCTTTTATATTTTGATACTAAGAATGTTTGATTTGGTTTTAAATTTAAATTAGCTAACACATCTTCTTTATATTTTTCACATAACTTTACAATGTATAATTTCTTAAAATGATTGTATAGTGTAACCAATATTTTTTGTATTGGCTCTTTTGCATATATTAAACCTTTTAAAACTTCTAAAGCTTTCTTTACATTCTTTTGTCCCAAGCTGTCAGTTAAATCAAAGATTACACTTTCAAATTTCTTTATACAAAGAGCATCAATATCTTCCTTGGTTATCGTACCATCTTTACCAGCATATTCGATAAGCTTTCGTATTTCATTTATTAAATCCTGTAAATCTGTTCCACACTCTTCAATAAAGAAGCCAAGCGTTGGTCCATCAATATTTACATGGTAACTATTACAGATAAACTTCATTCTTTTAGCTATATCTTGTGGTTTCTCTGGCTCAAATCCACATACAACACCTATCTTATCTATCTCTTTATATAAAGCATTCTTATCCACTTCTTCTTCAATAAAAATAATAATATTTTGATCTTTTACACTATCAAAATCGTCATCTAAAAATTGAACAAGTTTATCAATTTCATCAGAAATATTTGTACTTTTCTTTTTACCTTGTTTCTTAAAAAGCTCCGAATCTTTTACAATAATTAACTTTTTTTCGAAACCAAAAGGAGGTGTTTGTAATTCGACTATTATATTATCTGAGCTAGCATTTTCAAGCTTGATGTAGTTAAGACCTTCTTTTAATTCACCAAAACACTTTTTTATTCTTTTTAGATTTGTTTCTAATAAGAATGTTTCTTTTCCATATAAAAGATATATGCTTGATAAATTATTCTCTTTAATGGTCTTCTCTAGCTCAGCAATAGTCAATTACAACATCCTCCTTCTTTATTTATAATATTATTCTAAATACTTCAGCAACACTCCAGCTTTGAGCAATTGCACCTTTTGACTCAAATGGCTTTCTTGAATCATAAAGCTCTGTTATACTTCCAATTGTTTTTCCTTCATTTATTTCTTTAGTAAATACTTTTCTTGTATTCTCAACAAATTCTTTATATGCATCCTTATAATTCTTCTTTTCAGTCTTGTCTTTTACACCTTTCGTCATATTAACAAGAGCATCATTATATAACCCTAATAGCCATGGCCATGTAATTCCTTGGTGATAGCTAATATCTCTTCTATATTGATCACCTTCATATACTTCAATATAATGTGTCTCTCCTTTAGCCAAGGTCTTTAGTCCATAATTATTTAATAACTTCTTTGTAACTGTATCAAATACATTTTTAGCTTCCTTAGAATCTATATCCATAATTGGGTACGTTAGTGCTAATGCATATAGCTGATTTGGTCTTATCTTCTCATCACCTAAAACATCATATAAGCATTTTGTCTTATTATTATAAAACTTCTCATTAAATGATGATTTGGCTAGTTTAGCTATTTTTCTATATCCACTTAGGATATCTTTATCTTCACCAAACTTCTTACCTAGCTCGCACATAATCATTAATGCATTGTACCATAAACTATTGATTTCAACTTGTTTTCCATTTCTTGGAGTAACAACATAGCCATTAATTTTAGCATCCATCCATGTACTTTGAGTTTCAAGTGTTCCAGTTGAAATTAAGAAATCATCATCTAAAAATACATTGTTATTTTCTAAATTAGTTCCTTGAACATAGTTTTGAATAATATTTTTCATACAATCATAAATTTTATCTTTTATAAAATCGTAATCAGAGGTGTAATCTAAATATCTCCTAACTTGCTCAAATAATAATAAACTACTATCCACGCTATTGTATATAGGTGTATTATCATCTTCTGTATATCCATTTGGAATTAGACCTTCCTTTATATCTTTTGTAAATGTTAATAATATCTTTCTTGCAACATCAAATCTCTTATTTTTTAGTGTTAACCCTTCAAATGATATTAATGAATCTCTTCCCCAATCAAGGAACCAAGGGTATCCTGCAATTATTGTTAGTAGATTCTTTCTTGAAACGATGAAATTATCCGAAGCAATAATATATTTTTTAATTAAATCCTCATCACCTTTTAAGTTGGTTTTGTCAATTAATTGCTTAATTCTCTTTCTTTCATTAGCAATTATCTTTACTCCGTCTTTTCTATCTATCTTAATTTCATCAAGAGAACAAGCAAATGTTACATATTTTTCTTCTCCTGGAGCAACCTCTATTTCGTAATATCCTGCAATAGCATGGTTTTCTTCACTAGCTAAACCTCTTTTTTCTTCTTCCACGTAATACATATTTTTAAAGCAATCATTTTTACGCTCTATATAATTACCAGCAGAACAATTCATATAGATATGGTGTTTACTATTATCTAGAACAACATCAACAAGTCTCTTATTAACACTTTGTTTTACCTTAAACTTTCTTTCATAACTTGTTTCATGGAATCCTCTTTCATTTAATAATGGTGTTAATTTTAATTGAACATTCTTATCACCATTTTTAATTCTATATAGAACTATAGTTACATTTTTTCTATATTCCATACATACAGTCTTTTCAATTTCAACACCATCTACTTTATATGTAAATGTTGGTACTTCATCTTTTTCAAAAGATGTTTGATTCTTGTATCCTTCAGTAATATTTTTACGACACATATTTGTATAAAGAATATGCTCTTCTCCATCTATTACTATACTTTCATCAACTTTAGATACTAAAAGATGTCTCTTTCCTGGAGCATCAAGAGGAGCTATTAGCAAACCATGATACTTACGTGTATTTGCACCAATAATCGTAGAACTTGCAAATCCACCAAGACCATTTGTTATTAACCATTCCTTTTCAATAGCCTTTTCAATTCCCAATCTCTTAATTAATAATTTCATCTTTTGTCTCTCCTATCTTTTATCTTTTCTTACGTTACTTTAAACTGTCTAAAAACCTCTTTTTTTCTGCTTCTTCAAACTCTTTACGTTTTTTAATTTGACTATTAAACTTCCTCATACCACTTACTTTTTCAAGTATTTGGTTGTTTGCAGCGCTTTTTTTCATGTCAGCTTTTATTTTTTCATTGCTCTCTCTTAAAGACATAATTCTGTCTTCATATTTAGAATAAAATTTACTTTTACCTGACTTATCAAGTTTTGGTTTCTTCCATTTTTCTTTTGTTGGTGATGTAATCTTCTTATATTTCATTTTTTGTTTAAGCATTAAGTATTGTGGATCATTTTGCTTATCTTTAAATCTTAAGTCTTCGCAAATAAGCTCAATAACCGCTTTAGCTATTGCATCTGGGTTATGTCTAATATGATCACCATCTACTGTGGCTAAATCACGCTTTACTAGATTAACTCCTTCTGCTTTAGCTTTTTGTATATCTTGTTCTACTAGCTCTGCACCTTTTAAGTTATACATCCTGATAAACTCTGGTGTAACCTCTCCAGTGTCATATATACAATAATCTATCATTCCTTCTCCGATATGACGTTTAATTGCTTTGATATGGTCTGATAAAGAATAATTATATGTTTGACCTGGTTCAGTCATAATATTACTTACATATATTTTGAATCCATTAGATTCTTTAATAGCCTTTGAAACTCCTTTTACAAGTAAATTCGGTATTACATTTGTATATAAACTTCCTGGTCCAATGATAATTGCATCAGCTTCTCTTATTGCCTCTATAACACCCGGAGCAGCCTTTGTATTTGAAGGACTTATATATACTCTATTTATTGAAACAATTTTTTCATTGATTGCATCAGGAATTTCATCTCTACCCTTTATAACTGATCCATCTGAAAGCTCAGCACATATTTCAATTTCTTCCTGAGTTACTGGTAAAACTCTACCTGTCATATTAAGAACGTCTTTTGCTTTTTCTACAGATTTAGCAAAATCAGAATGTATATTTTGCATTGCTAAAAGATATATATCTCCAAATGATAACGCTTTTAAGCTACCATATTGAAATTTAAAATTCATTATATTCTCCATTTCAGGTTCATTACCTGATAATGCAACAATACTTTGTTTAATATCTTCTAGTGGAAGAGTATCAAGTAACATTCTAGAATCAGAATTTTTATCTCCATAGTCACTTACTGTTACAATAGCTGTAATATTTTGTGTATATGTTTTTAATCCACGAAGTACTGTATTTAAACCATTACCTCCACCTATTACAACTATCTTTGGTCCTTGATCATAAACTTTTTTGTTGTAAATTAATGATTTAACATCTGCTCTTTTATCAGTTCTCTTTACTAGTATTTCTAAGCTTCTCTTTTGAATTGATATAAGACCTATAACAATTCCAAGAAAACCAATAACAAAGAAAAATATAATTTTATATATTGTTTTCATGTCTAGCGTATCTGTTACTAATATAACTGAAAAAGCGTAACAGATTGATACCATTGAAAGTATTATCAAGAATAACCATCTTTTTATTTTGTTACCTGATTTAAACCATGAAAAAAATCCCTTCATTATGCAAAACCTCTTTCTCTATTCTCCTAGGACTTCTATTTCAAGTTCAATTTCTTTGCCAAATTTTTCAAAAACTTTTTCTTTAACATGATTCACAAGATTTAAAACATCTTCTGCTGTTGCATTTCCTGTATTTACTACAAAACCTGCATGTACTTCAGATACTTGTGCTCCGCCTATTGAAAAACCTTTTAATCCACAATCATCTATAAGTTTAGCAGTAATAAAATCTGCACCTCTTTTAAATGTGCTACCCGCACTTGGGTAGTTTAGTGGTTGTTTAGCTTTTCTTGACTCCAAATATTCAGCCATTCTTCTTCTGATTTCATCTGAATTATCTTCAATATTTAGTAATAATTCTGTTTCCAAAATTATTAATTTTTCTTCTGCAAAAATGCTATGTCTGTATGAAAACTTTTGCTCTTCATTAGTAAGAACCTTAATGTTTCCATCTTCATCCATACATTTTGTTTTAACAACAATATCTTTGAATTCGCCTCCATATGCACCAGCATTCATTCTAACTGCTCCACCAATAGATCCTGGAATAGCAGCTGCAAATTCAAATCCACTTATATTTTCTTTAACAAGTCTTTGTGCAAGCATTCCTAATGTTACCCCTGCTTCAGCTATAACTTTAGCACGCTTGTCATCTAATTTTTCTATTTTTATATCTTTAAAATCTAGCTTGATAACAATACCTCTAATACCATTATCTTTTACTAGTAAATTACTTCCATTTCCAATTATTGTAACATCAATATCGTTTGATTTTGCAAATTCCAATAGTGATTTTAGTATTTCTACACTATCAGCTTTTACAAAAATATCAGCAGTTCCACCAATTTTAAAAGATGTATGATTACTCATTGGCTCATCCATCTTAACATCAGTGATACCAAGATTTTCCGTACAATAATTATATATTTCATCCTTTTGCACGAGACAATCCTCCCATTTTTTTCATATTATATCGTATATACTATTAAAAATCAATGAGGAATTTTGAACAACTAACCATAAAATTAAAGTTCAAAACTCCTCATTTTTTTATATTAATATTTTATTGTTTTTTATACTCTTCACTTAAGAATTTTTCAAGCTCTTCTTTATCTTTAAATATTCTATCGAATACATGATAAAGAGAATCTGTTCCTTCATATTCTCCAATAGCATAGCATTTTTTTCCCATACCATATGCTACTCCCGCTTCGATATGTCCGGATTTACCTGCCGGTAAAACTAGCAAAAAATTGTCTGATGCTTTCTCCGCTTCCATATCACTTTCAAAAATTTTAACTACTGGCTCACTATTTAAATCAAGACCTTCAAAAACCTTTTGTTTTTCTTCTTGACTCAAATCTTTATCAGCATAATCAACCTCATTTCTTAAGAAACAATAATTTGATATATTTCTTTTGTCAAACACATCGCATATATCCATTATAACATCTTTATTTCTAAATTTTCCTGCTATAAAAAATTCATATTTATTCTCATTCATTTTTACTTACCTCTTTTCTCTTTTCTTTTGCTATTTGTAGTTTATCATAAGTCCGTTTCAAGAGCAAGAAAGAGCCTTCATCACTGAAGACTCTCCTTGGATTACGTGTTACAAACCTTCTCAAGCTCTTTGCAGAAAGAATTTGCATCTTCTTCACTCCAAAATTTGAAATAGAATCGTACTTTTGTGATTTCAGCATACACCTGGGAAACAAACGCCTTCTTTGCCCTAGCTAATCCGAAACACTTTCTTTCTAAAGAATCTTCCGGGTAGCTATCAGACCAATCGGTATAGTTGTCCTTTTCATCACATATAGCAAGCTGTTCTGGTCTAATCATCAAAACAACAACGCACGTTCCTATTCTCATCTCGACTTTAGGTTTCATTATCAATCGCCTCCTGCGAATTACATCGGAGGCACGTGTCCTCCGAAATCGGTGGACACATGATAAATGTGTTTCTAACGGAACTTATTTTAACATTTTTATCGTATTATGTCAAATTCAGTCATACTACTTTGTACCATATATTCTGTCACCAGCATCTCCTAATCCAGGTACTATGTAGGCATCCTCATTTAACTTATCATCAATATGTGCGCAGTATATCTTTACATCTGGATGTTTTTCTGTTACTGCCTTTAATCCCTCTGGTGCAGCAATTAAACATATAAACTTAATCTTTTTTACACCTTTATCTTTAAGAAGCTCTATTGCATCAATAGCACTTCCTCCTGTTGCAAGCATTGGATCTAATATAACTGCTTCCTTATTCTCTATATTCTTTGGTACTTTAAAGAAATAGTTAACTGGTTTATGGTTATTTGCATCATCTCTATACATACCAATATGACCTACTTTTGCATTTGGAATTACATTTATAACTCCATCTAATATTCCCATTCCAGCTCTTAATATTGGAATAAATGCAAACTTATCCTCATCAAGTCTTCCTGTTTTCATTTTACAAATTGGTGTTTCAACTTCTGTTTCATCAAGCTCTACATCCTCCATTGCCTTAAAACATAAGAACATTCCTATTTCATTTGCAAGCTCTCTAAATTCTTTTGTTCCTGTATTTTTACTTCTTAATATTCCTAGTTTATGCTCAACTAATGGGTGATTTACTTCAATAACATTTTCAAATTTCTTTTTCACTATATCTGGCTTTACTTCCTTCCTGGCATCTTCATTAATTGTAATCTGCTCATATTCTTTTTCTTCCGTCGTTTCCTCATCCTTTTTCTCTGGCTCTTCAGCTTTTTCGGCTACTTTATTAATCTCTTCAATCTTTATTTTAATAGAATTTTCTCCAACTGATTCAGCTACTACATTCGTTTTAGTCTCATCTTTCTTTTCTTCAGTATCAGCAGTATTATCTTCTTTTTCTTCTGGTAGTATTAAATTTAATAAGATACCCATTATAGCTGCTAAACTCATTCCTGATAAAGGAACAACCATGTCTCCACCTGTCTTGAAATTAATAACTGCTCCTCCTAGACCAAGTACTAGCATACAAGATGCAACTATAATATTTTTGTTTTTAGTAAAATCAGTTTTGTTTTGAATTAAAACTTTTAAACCATTTACAGCTATAAATCCATATAGTAGAAGTGATATTCCTCCAAGTACAGGGCTTGGTATTGTCTGAACTAATGCTGTAAATTTACCTAAAAATCCAAATATTATTGCAAATATTGCTGCAAGTCCAATTACCCATACTGAAGCAACTTTTGTCATACCAACTACTGATGTATTTTCTCCATACGTTGTATTAGCTGGTCCACCAAGTGCACCTGCTACGAATGTTGCTAAACCATCTCCCATTAAAGTATTCTCAAGACCAGGTTTCTTTAATAAATCTTTTCCTATAATTGTACTTAATGCTGTATGATCTCCAATGTGCTCTGCCATTGTTACTAACGCAATTGGAGCCATTGTTAATGCAATCATAAAGTTTGGATTATAATTTACAAATGGTATGTTGAATTTTGGAACTTGGAACCAAGCAGCTTCTTGTACTGCTGTAAAATCTACTAATCCTAAACATACCGATAATATATAACCAACTACTATTCCAATTAAGAATGGTATTATTTTAAAGAATCCTTTAGCTCTTACCATTATAAGTGCTGTAGTTAAGAATGTTACAGCTGCGACTGCAACACCTTTCCAGTCAATTGATTCAACACCTGAACCAATTCCTATACTATTAACTGCTGAACTTGCAAGACCAAGTCCTATTATCATTATCATCGGACCAATTACTACTGGTGGTAATAATTTATCAATCCATTTTTTACCTATTATTCTAATTAAAAGTGAAACTATGATATAAACAACACCAACAACCATTATTCCTGTCATTGCTCCTGCTAAACCATCTGCTGGATTTCCCGTAGAAGCTCCTGCTATATATGCAGCAATTATTGGTGTTATAAAAGCAAACGAACTTCCTAAAAATACTGGTGATTTTGCTTTTGTACACAATATATAAATAAGTGTACCTAATCCTGCTGTTACTAAAGCAACTGCTATTGAAAGTGCTTCTCCAGGTACTCCTGCAGCAGCAATTCCTTGATTTACTAATATTGGAACTAAAACAGTTGCTCCAAACATAGCAAATACATGTTGAAAAGCCAAAATTATCCATTTAATAATTCCCGGCCTTTCATTAACATCTAGTAATAATTTTTTCTTTGTAGATGTTTCGTTCATTTTTTCATCCTTTCCGAAGCTATAGCTTCATAAAAAATTTTGATTATCTTAGGAAATTGGCACAAAAAAAATACTAGAAATAAACATTCTAGTATTAAAAAACAAAATATTAAAACAAGGAAATTTTTCAAAATTTCCCATAATAGGTGTCTTTATTGATATTACATTACTACATCCTATTGCTCTCATATTTTTATAATTCCCCTCGATTTGTTATCGATGTCATCTTATAACATCTCAAAAAAAATTACAACACTTTTTTTATTTTTTTGTTCTATTTTATTAGATTAGTCTTTCATATTGTATCCCATTCCTAGAGCTACTTGTCTCATTGTTCCTTCATCTAATTTATCTTCTGTTAAACCAGATAATTTCATATAATCTTCGGCATTCATAGTAATAGTTACTACTTTTCCTTCAATTTTTAGATCTATATTTGTACCATCTACATCACTTTGAGAGCTATTATAAAATGTTTGAGCATCTTCTTCAGTTGCACAATCATATGTTAATACCATCTTTTTCATTTTATTGTCGCTACTAAATGTCATTTCAATATTTGAACTATAACCTGCATCTCTAAAATATTCTCCATGTATTACTTTATCAGTAGACTCTACAACTTCATTATTATCTTTTTTCTTTGAAGAGCTTGACTTATCACTATCTCCACATCCTGTTAGCATAAATGCTACTCCTAATACAATAACTAATACACTTAATAATTTTACTAATTTTTTCATATGTTTATCCTCCCTATATATAATTAAAATATAAAACTATGTGGTAATAAATCATTTATCGTATATTCTCTTACTTCATCACCTTGTCTTGTATATACCTTAAAATCTTTATCCACAAATTCACTCATAAATTGTCTGCAGTATCCGCAAGGAGTACATTCATCAATTGCTTTTTCTCCTACAGGTGCTCCTAAAACAGTTATACTTTCAAAATCTCTTTCTCCTTCAGATAAAGCTTTTGCAAATGCAGTTCTTTCTGCACAAAGTCCTTGAATTCCATGATTTTCAATGTTACATCCCATATACACTTTTCCACTTTTTGTCCTAAGTGCCGCGCCTACAGTATAGTGAGAATATGGTGAACATGAAAAGCTTCTTGCTTTTTCCGCTATCTCAAAATCACTCATAAAATACCTCCTAGCTTATTTTATTTAAATAATAATTGTAACAATTAATTGAATCCATATGTATCGGTCTTTCTTTTTCTAATAAATGATTTATAACCCATTTAGAAACCTCAACCATACCTTTATCTATGTTTTCTTTAATTACATTTATATAGTAATCTTGTTCATATTTTCTATTTTCATCTGTTGCATCAGCTAAGTATATAACTTTCTCTAGCGTACTCATTTCTGGTCTTCCTGTTGTATGATACTTAACAGCATTTACCATATCATCTGTAAACCCATATTTATTTCTGCATATTTCAGCCCCTAGCTTTGCATGAAATAGATTATGATTTTCTTTTTCAAAATCATCTAATTCAACATTATATTTTGCAATAACTTCTTCCTCCTGCTCCGGAGTTAATTCTTTAGCTATATCGTGTGCAATTGCTGCTAGTTTTACTGTTTCTGTATCAACATCATATATTTCAGCATATTCTATCGCTCTTCTTACTACACCTTCACAGTGATTAAATCTTTTTTCAGATAACATATGCTTAATCTCTTCATATAATTCTTCGTATTTAACCATATTGTATCTCCCTTCCAAACTAATGTAATCTTAACAAATAAAAAAATAATAGTCAATAAAAAAGAGCACATAGGAGCTAGAGAATCTTTCGAATCTCCAGCCCCCACTGCTCACAGCGAAACGACAAATTTGCCATCTTTCGACAGTCTTCTGTGCGCGGAAAATCTGTATGCATCACCTATGATTCTGCCGGCAGGCTTCACATCGCCACCATGTACCTTATCATCCAACAGGTACGGCACTCTGTACCGCTTCCCCTTTACGTTTTCAATAAGCACCATGATGATTTGATTCGAAAAATCACTGCCCTTGTAGTAGCGCTCATCCAGAATATCATAGCTCACAACATGGTATACCATATCTGAAAGCAAATCTGCGAAGTCCTCTTTAGCATTCACGCTCTCAACCTCTTCAGCCTGGTCAATTGCCATTGGATCCCGAATAACCCACGTATTATGCAGGTCAATGGGATAATCAATGCTCCAACCATGAATCAGATTCGTTTTGAGAAAATACTTGACTTCCTTGTTTCCCGGTCTAATAACTACATACAAATACCGCTCTTCCTGCTCGACGACCTTTACGTCATTGCTGTCTTTGTCGAAGTAAAAAGTAACATTGCCAAACTTCTTCGACTTAAGTTTAGCAGTTAATTCCTCCGGTACTCCCATACTGTAAGCTCCTCTCTGTAATGAAATAAGATTGTTTTGGGGCGGAGTGGATGTTATGAGCGGTTGAAATAACTTGCTTTGCTCAGTTTTTATACAATCCACGCGGAATATGGTCATTATAGCACCATATCTACGCCCCGTCAATAAAAAAACAACGCTTATCCTTAGATAGACGTTGTTTATAAAAATATATGCTAATATAATTAAACTTTTATTTCTTCTTAAAGAAAGATTTAAATAATTCATTGATAACTTTTCTTCCTAATGAATTCAAAGCAGAATTAGCTGTTCTACCAGCTTGTTTTTCAACTTTATATCCCCATGAGTTCTTTCTCTTCTTTTCAGCCTCTTTTTCTGCTTCTTTTCTAGCGCGCTCTTCTTCTTTCTTAGCTTTTTCTTCCTCTTTCTTTAATCTTTCTTCTTCTTTTCTTTGTTGCTCTTCTAATTTTGCATTTTCTTTTTCTTGTTTTTCTTGTTCAGCTTGAGCCTTAGCTTCTTCCATATTCTTTGAAATTATTTCATATGCAGATTCTCTATCAACTGTTGTATCGTATTTTCCTTTAAACTCACTTCTATTAATTATCATTAATCTCATTGAATCATCTAGTGCACCCATCATACTTTGTGGTGGAAGTATTGTTCCCTTATTAACGATATTAGGTTCACCTTTTTCATTTAGGAATGATACAACCGCTTCTCCAGTTCCAAGAGCCATGATAGCTTCTTCAGTATTAAATGCTGGGTTTGTTCTATAAGAATCAGCAACAGCTTTTATAACTTTTTGATCTTGTGGAGTATATGCTCTTAATGTATGTTGTACTTTATTTCCAAGTTGAGCTAGAATCTCGTTTGGAATATCTGCTGGTGATTGAGATATAAAATATAAGCCAACACCTTTAGATCTAATTAATTTAACTATTTGTATTACCTTGTCTAGCATATCGCTTGGTATTTCATTAAATAATAAGTGAGCCTCGTCAAAGAAGAATACAACCTTTGGTTTATCCATATCACCAACTTCTGGCAATGTACTATTTAATGTTGATAATATCCATAATAGGAATGTAGCATATAAATCAGGTTTTTGATATAACTCTACAGCATGTAAAATATTGATATTTCCCATACCATTTTCATTTATTTTTAGTAAATCATTCATATCAATTCCTGGTTCACCAAATAAATAATCTCCACCTTGTTCCTCAAGCTTTAATAGTGCCCTTTGAATTGTTCCAACACTTTGTGCAGCAACATTACCATATTGAATTGTATAATCTTTAGCATTCTCTGCTACATATTGAAGAACTAATCTTAAATCCTTAGTATCAATTATCTCGTAGTTATTTTCTCTTGCAATTCTAAATACAATAGCTAAAACTCCTGCTTGTGTTTCATTTAATCCAAGCATTCTTGATAAAATAACTGTGTCAACACTTTGAATTGGTGTTCTTATTGGATGTCCATTCCTTCCAAATACATCCCAAAATACTGTTGGGAATCCTTTGAATTCAAAATTCTCTATTCCTAAATTTGCAAGTCTTTGACTAACTTTTTCACTTGCCTCTCCAGGCATACATGTTCCAGCCAAATCCCCTTTTATATCTGCTAAAAATACAGGAACTCCCATACTAGAAAAGCTTTCAGCCATTACTTTTAAAGTTATAGTTTTTCCGCTTCCAGATGCACCGGTAATTAAACCATGTCTATTTGCCATACTTGGTACAATAAATAGTTCCTCATTTTCGCTTTTTCCCATTAAAATCTTATTATCAATATACATAAAAAAACTCCTTTCGAACTTTTCTTTTTCCTTATTCTATCACGAATTATGGCTCTTTTGCAATAGTTAACAAAATAGAGCTATTATTCACAAATAATAGCTCCTTAATGTTTTTACTTATTATATAATTTTTTTTATTTAAATTTTAATCAATATCTGATAAACAATGTATAATTTTATATTTAGAGTTTTTAACTTTTCTTCCTCTATCCATTTGCATAACATCTAAATTTTTTTCTACAGCTATATCAAGCAATGGCTCCTTATCATCAACAAACATAGCTTCACCCGGTTTAATACCAAAATCATTTATTGGATGATCAAATAATACTTTATCACTCTTAAGCTCACCATACACTGATGAAATATACACTTTAGTGAAATACTTATATATGTCATGCTGCTTTAGATATAGCTCTCCGCATGGCCAATTATCAGATAGCATAAGCAAAGTATACTTTTTAGATAATCTTTCTAGCTCTTTAGGAACATCATCGTACATTCTATATTTTGTATCCGTAACATTGTATACGAAGTCATCAGCTATTTCTTCTATTTTTTCGCTTGGAAGGTCATACTCAAGAGCTTTAAATACTTCTGTATAATATTTAAGTACTACTACTTTTTCTTCTTCTAAAGTCTCAACCTTTCCATCTAAAATGTACCCAAGCTCATCAACAACCTTTGCTGCTTTATTTACATCTATTTTGTTTATATCTATGTTCTTTAATAACAATGGAGTTACCATCCATGTTTTTGCTCCAGGTGCTACTAATACATAGCCCATGTCTAGTATCAAGTATTTCTTTTCTTCCATATTCTGTCTCCTTTTAATGTGTATGTTTAATCTGTAAAATCACTATCTATTACAACGTAATATTTATATTCTGGATATTTTTCTTTAATTCTTTCTAAAACCTCATCTTTTGTTTTCTTAGGATCTTCCGCAGAAAATTCAATTATAATATCAAAATTAATTGTCTTTTTCTCTCTATCCACAAAGAATCCATGAAGTTGAATTATTTCCTTATAATCAGCAATTATTTCTCTCAAATCTTTTTCAATTTGAACAGCTACTTCATCTCTTTCATTTGATGCATATATACCAAGGATTAGAATAATTCCGAATTCCTTATATATAGTTCCTTGGATTCTCTTACTTAATCCATGAATTTGTTTAGCTGTCATCATTTCATCAACCTGAATGTTTGCAGCTCCCATTATCTTAGATGGCCCATAGCTATGTAACATTAAATCATAAGTTCCATGCACTTCTTCAAATTGGTTAATACGTTCCTTTATTTTTATAGAAAGTTCACTATTAGCCCTTGTTCCGACTATTGTGTTTAAAGTTTCCTTTAAAATTTCAATACCAGATTTTATGATTAATGCGGAGATTACTATACCAATATATCCCTCTAGCTTTAATCCCCATATTATATTTATAACTGCTGCAACTAATGTAGAAAAAGAAACAATAGCATCAAATAATGCATCTGTTCCCGATGCAATTAAACTTTGTGAATCTATCTTCTTTCCAACATTTTTGACATATCTACCTAAAAAGAATTTTACAAATACAGCAACAGCAACAATCACAATTGATACAGTTGAGTAGTTTACATCACTTGGAACAATTATTTTTTCAATAGATTCTTTTAATGATGTAAAACCAGCAAGTAATATAATCAAAGCAATAATTACAGAAGCAATATATTCAATTCTTCCATGACCATATGGATGCTCTTTATCGGGTGCTTTGTTAGCAAGCTTCGCTCCAATAATGGTAATAATAGATGAAATAGCATCACTAAAGTTATTAACAGCATCCAAAATAATTGCAATAGAGTTTGCAAAAACTCCAACAATTGCCTTAAAAATAACTAATAATATATTAACAATAATTGCTTTTATACTCGTTTTAATTATAGTTTTAGATCTATCCATATAATCCCTCCATTTATTCATAAATATACTGTTTTAAAATATCATATAACATATGAATTGGTAATCCAACAATGGTATTAAAATTACCTTCTATCTTTTCAACGTATACTCCAAATTCTGTATTAATACCATAAGCACCAGCTTTATCATATGCTTTACCAGTATCAATCCATCTATATATTTCTTCATCAGAAATGTCTTTTAGATATTCCTTGCTTTTATCATAAGTTTTATACTCTTTATATTCACCATCCTTGCATACAAGAACACATAAGCCTGTAATAACCTCATGTGTTTTATCACCGCTTATAAATGTTTTTATCATATTATATGCATCATCTCTATCTTTTGGCTTACCATATATAACGTTATCCTTAACAACCATTGTATCAGCACCAATAACAATTCTATCGCCATCTGTTTTGTCGTACACATCTTTTGCTTTGTTGTATGCAATTTCTGTTGCTCTTTCTTCTGGTGATAAACTATCATCTACTATTTCTTCATCACCGCTTACGATTATTTCAAAATCCTCTACAATTAGCTTCAATAAATCCTTTCTACGTGGTGAACCAGATGCTAAAATAATTCTCATAATAATCTCCTTTACTTGTTATTGCATATATATCTATAAACATCTCCCCAGTTGTTTACTTCATGCATTAATTCAGATTCTTCTAATTTCTTTAAATTTGTATCCCTAAAATACAATGTTTTTATTCCATTGTCATTTAGTTTTTTGATTATTCTATGGTCATCATCAATCATAATATCAACATTTTCTTTTTGACATGCTTCAAGCTTATCATCTGTCATCCAATAGTACTTATCAAAACTAATTCCATTTTCATCTAGAACTCTGATAGCATCATCTTTCATTTCTTTTAAGAAACCACCTCTTGCAGTTATAACAACAAATTCGTGCCCTTGCTCTTTTAACTTTTTATATACTGGAACAAATCCAGACATTAATCCACTGTTTTTAGACACTTCTAGAAAGTATTTATCTACAAATCTTTTGCTTTCTTCCTCAGTCCAATCATATCTTTGTTGGAATTTAGGCTCTTCCGAATTAATAATACATTTACCATTTAATTCTTCCACAGAGTATATCTCCTCATATGTTCTAAATGTTGTCTCGCTATCTATAACAACTCCATCTAAATCTATTCCTATTTTCATGTTGCCTCCCAATTACTGCTTTTATTTTAGAATCATGTATGCAATAACATCAATCATAAATAATCCCCAAATTGTACATGATACTATTGCAAACTTTTTCTCTGAAACTTTAATAGCTATCTTTTTTAATATTGGAACAAGTACATAAATAATAAATAATCCAGAAAATCCAAATAATAATACAGATCTTAAACAAATATATCCGTTAATATTTCCATAGTTCCATATCTCAACATTATAGTCCCATAACCTTGTATGGAAGAACTCCCAAAAAACAAAACCCGTTCCATACTCAATTATTGCTGAAATTAAACATGCTAAAGCAAGTACTATCAATGGATGTTTCTTAAATCTATAAACAAGTAGCGTTATGAACAATCCTCCAAATGCATATACCGGAATCCATGGGCCAAATGTTGATCCTCTTTTTACAAAGTATCCTAAATCAATCTTATAGAATATTTCCTCATATATAAATCCTATAAACGCACAAATAACCATTATTTGCATTAATATATATATTGTCTTTTTTAGATTAATATTGTCATCTTTAAAAATTAAAAAGCTATCTTTCTTCATATGTGCTCCTTTTATTTACGTTTTAATTTCTTTGCTACTCTTGCTGCATTTCTCACATCAATGTATCCAATATATCCAAGCTTTTTTCTATCAACTAATTCTAGAAATTCACCTTCATATATTATTCTACTTTCGTCTTTGTATGCTTTATAAAAAAACTTATGAAATCCCATATAAATTGCAGTTAAATCTGTAAATATCTCATTCATTTTTCTTTCCTTTAACTCGAATCCGTTTGATAATAATATATGATGTGACAATTCATGTGATAACGTTGATATTAAATGGTCTGCTGTAGAATAAGTAGATATCTCTAGTATAACCACTTTATTCTTCTCATCATAACTTCCTGCAACCGGAGTTTGAGTTCTACTAGATGTTCTTCTTATAACGAACTTTAAATCATCTCCATTTATTCCCATAAACTCATATATTGATTTAAAGAGCTCTTGGATTGACTTATCATCAAATCTTGTATATCTAAGCTTCCTTTCTAGGTCTTGAGACAACTTATACTCCTTTTTTATCGGATAATTAAACTCTCGTATTTTTTTATCAACATCTTTAACGAGCATCTTAATGTCTTTCATTTTTAGATACTTATCTCTTCTATTATCATTCTTTAATTTATTAAGCTTATTGTTATGTTTTATTTCGCCTTTTAGCAATCTAAAAAACCAACCTATATAATCGCTATAGGCTACAAGAACAACAATAAGAATAATTATAATTACAACTATAATAATCTTTGTCATCTATATCTTCCTTTATTTCTTTTTTAGTACATCGTTAATGCTTCTACCACAGTAGCTACATACATATGTATCACTATAAACTCCAACAATTGGAGCTCCACAATGTGGACATTTATCTTTAACAACCTTTTTATGCATTGCAATAACTGGTACTCCATCGTGGAATTCAAGTGTACAATTTCTTAAAAATCCATACTTAACTGCACCATTTATTTCTCTTATCATATTAGTTCTATTTGCATATAAAGTAGACGTATTGCTTCCATATCTTGCACTCATTCTTTCACTTAATTTAGCTTGTAAATCATCTAATTTAATTATTGGATTTTGCTCTGTTACAATAACTTCACTAATGTTTTGTGCTATTTTAACGTATGCCATCTTCTTTATAGATCTTATAGCTGGATATGCAAATCCAATTCCAAGTAATAGATTAAGAACTAATACTATAACAGGAAAATCATCTCCACTAAGTGATGCTAAAAGCATTGCAAATGCAATTATAAATCCAAGCAAACTAATTACACCAAATATCATCCATAAAGCTGCATATACACCAAGTCTTGCATTAGCATTTTCAATTATATACGGATTTTGATTGTTTTCCATAATATATTTCTCCTTTTATTTATTATTTCACTAATTCAGCATATATATCTGAACTATGACAATATGGGCATGTACCAACAAAATACATACGCTTATCAATTATCGCACCACAATTCTTACATTCACATTTTGCTATTTTGCTTTCAAGAACAATTTGTTTTTTTCCATTGAAATCACGTATAAAAAAATTTGTCATTATTCTTTCTTTTAACAAATTATTTAATTCATTATATATTTCAGCTTCACTTTTTCCAATTACATTTACCATATTACAAATGTATATATACCCATCTAAGTCACCTTCAAAATATCTGGCATATAAATATACACTATCATTAACTTTTTTCATTGATATACCATTAAGACCAAGCCAAACATGTAGTCCACAAACAATTGCCATTATAAAAAATACATAGATTCCCATTACATCACCACTTAATAGCATACTCATTGCAACAAATCCCCAGAATATAAAACCAATAATACCTATTGTAAGTCGTATAGAGCTTACGGTCCTTCTTGAATCTAATATTGATTCATCAACATATTTTCCCATTTTTTCCTCCTAAAAGAAATATTAATATTAACACTAATGGTATCAAATTCTAGCCAATTAGTCAAACATGATTTTTGCCTGTTTTCCTTGTGAATACAAGGATATA
Source organism: Clostridia bacterium (assembly GCA_017512025.1). Lineage (GTDB taxonomy): Bacteria > Bacillota > Clostridia > TANB77 > CAG-508 > CAG-492. Next base: position 8,962 of record JAFWHH010000012.1, on the reverse strand, counting down.
GAACAAAAAAACTGTTTATAGAATAATCTATAAACAGTTTATATTTTTATTGAGGTTCAACAACGTCAATCCATTGTTTTAATATTTCTTTTTCTCCTGGTTTTTGCTTAACATATTGAATAGCAGCAACAACCGGAATCCATTTTTGAATATATATCTTCTCTGTTCCACTTTTTTCAACATATAAGTCAACATACTTTTCAGCCCAGTCTTTTTTACCTTTCATACATAGTTGTAAATATGTTGAAGCAACATCTGCTGCAGCATTTCCTTGAGTTACGTGAGCCCAGTCTATTATATAGTGCTCTCCACTTTCTGTAATAATAACATTACTTGGTACAAAGTCACCATGACATAATTTTGCGTGGCTCTTCATTCCATCAAGTCTTTGTAGTAAATCGTATTTTGTATTTTCATCAAATACATCAGCTTCACCAATTCTTCTCTTATACTTATCACTCATTCTATTTACTAATGGTACTTTCTTTGAGAATATTTCCATTTGAATATCTGTAAACAAGTTTAAGTACTCGTTCATTTTGCCTGGATTTTTTTCCATTAATTCTGCAAGTGTTGTTCCTTCGATATAATCATATACAATACCAATCTTATTATCTATAACAGTAACTTCTTTTACTTTAGCAGTATTAAGATCTGTTCCTTCTTCAACTCTTGCATTATTCATTGCTTCATTAAATATATCAGCTTTTGAGTATCCTTCATTAAATAGTTTTATTGTATTTCCTTCATCTACGTACACTACTTTTGTAGCTCTTTTTGCAATTGGATTATTTAAATTATAACTCATATTATTAACCTCCATTTTTTCTAAACAAATTTTATACTATTTTCCGTAATATACTTTTAGATATAGATTCTTTATTTCTTCAATTGTTGGATAACGTGGGTTTGCACCTGTACATTGATCATCAAATGCTTGCTCACTCATCTCATCAAGAGTTGCTAAGAAATCCTTTTCAGATATTCCATAATCTTTAATTGTGTGTTTAACTTCGATAGCATCTTTTAATTCATCAATCTTAGCTAATAATTTTTCAAATTTATCTTTGTCATCTTTTCCAGTAATTCCAAGTGCTTCTGCAATTTCAGCATATCTTCTTAATGTATGTGGATGATCATATTGAGGGAATGTTCCCATCTTGTATGGTACTTCTTCTGCGTTAAATCTCATTACATCATTTAATACAAGTGATACTGTTATACCATGTGGTAAGTGATGGAATGCACCTAATTTATGTCCCATTGAGTGGCATATTCCAAGGAATGCATTGGCAAATGCCATACCAGCAAGTGTAGCTGCATGAGCCATTTTTTCTCTTGCAACTGGATCTTTTGCTCCCTCTTTATATGCTCTTGGTAAATATTCGAATATAATCTTAATTGCTTCTAATGCCATACTATCTGTAAACTCAGTAGCCATCATTGATGCATATGCTTCAATACTGTGTACTAATGCATCTATACCAGAAGCTGATGTTAATCCTTTTGGAGCATTCATCATCATATCTGCATCTACAATAGCCATCTTTGGCATTAATTCATAATCAGCAAGTGGATATTTAACTCCTGTTTGTTCATCTGTAATAACAGCAAATGGTGTAACTTCAGAACCAGTTCCTGCTGATGTTGGAACAGCTATAAAGTAAGCCTTTTCACCCATCTTAGGGAATGTATAAACACGTTTTCTAATATCCATAAATCTCATAGCCATGTCTAAGAAATCTGCTTCTGGATGTTCATATAGAACCCACATAATCTTTCCTGCATCCATTGCTGAACCACCACCGATTGCAATAATACAATCTGGTTTAAATTCAGACATCATCTTAGCACCTTCTTTAGCACATGCTAAGTTTGGATCTGGAGCAACATTTGAAAATGTTGTATGCTGAATTCCCATTTCGTCTAATTTATCTGTTACAACTTTTGTATAACCATTTTCAAATAAGAACTTATCTGTTACGATAAATACTCTCTTCTTATCCATTACATATTTTAATTCTTCAATTGCAACTGGTAAGCAACCTCTCTTAATATAAACTTTTTCTGGCATTCTAACCCAAAGCATATTATTTCTCCTTTCAACTACTGTTTTAACATTTAGTAAGTGTTTAATTCCAACGTTTTCTGATACAGAGTTTCCTCCCCAGCTTCCACATCCAAGTGTAAGTGATGGAGCCATCTTAAAGTTATAGATATCTCCAATACCACCTTGAGATGAAGGCATATTTATAACAACTCTACATGTTGGCATACTGCTGTAATATTTTTGCATTTTCTCTTGCTCTGTCATTGTGTTTATAAATAAAGAAGAAGTATGTCCAAGACCTCCGTCATATATTAACTTACTTGCTTTATCAATTGCATCATCAAAGTTTTTAGATTTGTACATAGCTAAAACTGGTGATAATTTTTCATGTGCAAATTCTTCTGATAAATCAACACTTGTAACCTCACCAATTAATACTTTAGTTGTCTCTGGGACTTTAACTCCAGCAAGTTCAGCTATTGTCGCTGCCTTTTGTCCAACTATCTTAGCATTTAATGCACCATTTATTAATATTGTTTTACGAACTTTATCAATTTCTGCTGGTTTTAAGAAATAACATCCACGTTTTTTAAATTCAGCTTTTACATCATCGTATATTTTGCTATCAACAATGCAAGATTGCTCACTTGCACAAATCATACCATTATCAAATGTTTTTGAATGTATAATTGAGTTAACAGCTAGTATTATATCAGCTGATGAATCAATAACAGCTGGAACATTACCTGCACCAACTCCAAGTGCTGGTTTTCCACTTGAATATGCAGCTTTAACCATACCAGGTCCACCTGTTGCTAATATTGTGTCAACTTCAGACATAAGCATACTTGTTAAATCTAGTGATGGAATATCAATCCATCCAATAATTCCCTTTGGTGCTCCTGCTTTAACCGCAGCTTCTAATACTATTTTAGCTGCTTCAATTGTTGATTTCTTAGCACGTGGGTGTGGACTTATAATAATTCCATTACGTGTTTTTAAACATACTAATGTTTTGAATATAGCTGTTGATGTTGGGTTAGTTGTTGGTATAACAGCTCCAATTAAACCAATTGGCTCTAATACTTTCTTGTATCCATAAGATTTATCATCTTCGATAACACCAACTGTTTGAACGTTTTTATATTTATTATAGATGTATTCTGCAGCATAGTTATTTTTAATAACTTTATCCTCAATTACACCCATGCCTGTTTCTTCAACTGCTAATTTTGCAAGTGGAATTCTTGCTTTATTAGCAGCAAGTGCTGCAGCTAAAAATATCTTGTCAACTTTCTCTTGTGAAAATGTAGCAAATTCCTTTTGTGCCTTTCTAACATTTTCAATTAACTTTTGTAATGATTCTGCACTATCTACTGTGTCATACTTACTCATTGTTGCTCAATCCTCCTTATTTTTTAGGTTATTCAATTATTGTATTTTCATACATTATTTAGAAAATATTAATAACTATTTAACAATACAGCTAAAGATGCTGATAAATCTTCGTTTTTGATTCTAATATTGTCTGGAACCTTTAAATTAATTGGAGCAAAATTCCAAATAACTTTAATCCCACTATCAATAACTTCATCACAAACAGATTGTGCTGCATCCTTTGGTACAGTTATAATTGCGACACTAATGTTATTCTTTTTAACATACGTTTTTAATGTTTTCATTAAGAATATTTTTTTGTTATCACATTTATTTTTATCAATATCAAATGCTCTAACAACATTTATCTTATTCTCAAATCCAGAATAATTCATTAATGCTTGTCCAAGTCTTCCCGCACCAATAACAATAATATCTCTAGAATGATTAATATTTAAAAATTCTTCGATATCATTTATTAGATCATTAACAACAAATCCAACACCTGGTTTACCATCTGTTTTACTAACACATGCTAAATCCTTTCTAACTTGAATTGAGTTAAATCCTAATTCCTTAGCTATACTTGTAGATGATACATTATTAATGTTTTCCGATTGCATTTTTTTTAGTATTCTTAAATACTTAGGTAACCTTTCTAATGTCACTACTGAAATAGCCAATATCTTTTCTCCTTTCTTGTAATTCGATAAATAATTATCGAAGTTCATTATATCATCGTGATTTTTATATGGCAATATATTTTTCAAAAAAATAAAAAAAAGAATGCGACATAATTCGCATCCTTTACAAATACTACTCTACCGGACTTGTGATAACTCTAATACTAATTTTTTCATTAATCGTATTTTGAGAATAATCAGCTCTACTCCTCATATAGCTTCTCCAATAGAAAATAACATCTCTTTTCTTATCATCAGTAGAATCTAATTTAATAGTTCCTTCTTTAACTACACATCCATCAACTATATCTAAATCTTCAAAATGTACAGCACTATATTCATCATATTTCTTGTATATATTGCTAACATCAACTATTATTTTATATTTAATATCCTGTGTACATTTACTTACATCAATTGGAATTACCAGCTCTCCATGATCATCAGAATCTTTATAAGAAAAATCAATCTCTTTTGTTTCATCATAATCGTCACTTACATTAAATACGTAGTCATTATTATCTTCAATAACCTCTTCCTTAGATTGATTCGTATCCTTTATAGATTTAAATATTTTTATTTTTCCTTTAAATACCATGTAGCTCAAAAATATAACAATAAAAATAATTAGAATTAATATAAGAATAATAAGAAACTTTAATTTTTTCTTCATAGATTCCTCCTTAAAGTTTTTCCAATAACGCTTTTAACGTTTCTTCAATGTCCATGCTTCCTTCTTCAATAGTTATATCTGCATACTTTTCATATAAAATTGCTCTTTCATTGTATAGCTCTTCAAATGTTTGATTGTCCTTTAGAGCTACACCTCTTCCTTTTATATTTTGAACTCTTTTTTGTATGCTATCAAAATCTTGTTTTAGATATATAACCTTTCCAATGCTTTTAAGATTTTTCATAGCATTTTCCCCATATATTACACTTCCACCAGTAGCAATAACAGATTTATCAGCTTTTAGCTCGCTATTAATTCTATCTTCTATTTTAATAAAACCATCCACTCCAGACTCAGCAATTATTTGAGATAGAAGTTTTTGCTCTTTTTCTTGAATAATTAAATCTGTATCAATAAATTTATATCCCAGCACCTTAGCTAAGATAACACCAATTGTGCTCTTTCCAACTCCAGGCATACCAATTAATACAATATTATTTTTATCCATATAGAAGCACCTCACTTTTAAATAATATAACATATAAACTTTATCATTTCTATATGTTTATTTAAAGAACCAAAGAGACCACCAAGCTTTTACACTTGATGGCCTCTTGGATATGATTACTGAATCGGATCAACATCGACCCAGTCGATGAAATCCTGCATAACATCTCCGATTTCTTCACCGAAGAGTCCGTAGAATACACCGAGGGTGCGCATTGCCTTCGCTGTTTTATGCACGTAGTATGATACTGATCCCATAAAACAGACAGCTTCCTCAATCTGTCGTTTGATTTCTGTCGCCAGCGGTACAAGTTCCTCCTCAAAGATCTCCTGCGAAGTCTTTCCGGTACGTCTTTTGACAACCTCATCAAGGATATCTTTATATTCCTGCCAGTCAATAGACGGTGCACTGATATAACATCTGCATCCATCCTCACTCACCGGAATAAGCATCAGTCCCTGACTTGGTCTTTCGTCCTCGCTAAGTGTACACCCATCACAATCAAGCATTGCACATGCAGAATGCAACATGCAAATATTGATTCCATCGTCCGGGCAGTTCACCTCACGAGCAGAAATTACCGGAGTAACTTCAATCGGGATGTTTCCAGGCATCTGAGCCTGTTCGTAGAATGCTGTGATCATGTACTTGCCACTATCCAGAAGCTTTTCGATTCCCTTTACAGAGAGATCATCAAAATCTTCCGGAATACAGCAGCAAGCATTTTTCAAGCAGCACTCACCACATCTGGCACACTGTGAAAATCCTGTAAAAGGTCCAGTGTATCCATGTTTCTTCGCGATTCGCTGCAGAGCTTCACGCTTTCTTTTCTTCGTAATCATTTGTTGCCTCCTATTCATTGTTTCGGTGGTTTGTGGGAATCGCACCCACGCTTCTTATATACACAGGACTTGCCTGATTATTGTAATACAGAGTATTATATCATATAGTTATGTAAACGTCAATAAGTATAAAAATACCAATGAAATTGACATAGTCAAATTCATTGGTTAATTATTAATGTTTAGATTTTACTCTTTTATTAACTCTTCTTTTTCGTTTTATTATTGTAATAACAAATGTAGCAATTAAAATATTAATTATATTAATCCATATCATATCTTCTGTTTTAACAATTCCATTTTGTTTCTTTGATGAGTTTTCTTCATTATTTTCCTCGCTCTTATCTGAGCTATTTGATTCCTCTTTTGAATCATCAGAATCCTCGTCTGTATCTTCATCAATTGGATTATCAACAGTATATGATAATGTTGGAACTAAAAACTTAGATTGATCTTCGTTTGTAAAGTATAGTGTTGCAGATTTATTGGCTTTTATACTTGAATATTTTTTACTTCCATCTTTGTCATATTTACCATAATCACCATTTTTTGTTTTTCTATATGCTTCTCCAAGAACTTCATGATATTCTATTTCTACCGGAATACCAACACCAATCTCGAAATTAATATCAATCCTGAAACAATCTTTCTCAGAATCGCCATTTAGACCATTTGGATAGTAAGTTAGTATAAACTTATACCCTTCATTTAATGTATCATCCTTGCCGAATCCATACATATTATTCTCTATTAATTCTTTGTCTAAAACTTCTCCATCAAATTTAATATTAATTTTATCGATATCATTAACAAAATCTAAATCATACTCTTGACCATCGCTATAATTTCCATATCCCATTTCATCAACTATATATGAACCTGATTCTATGTTTTTAATTAACCTTGAATTTATCGTTGAGAAAACAGATGTTAGCTCTTCTGCAGTGATACTTGTTGAATCATGAAAATATAAATCTCCAACATTCTCTGTCCACTTTAAAAATCCAGCTGATGGTAACCCAAATAATTTATTTGTAATATTTCCACTAGAATCAAATCCATAGCTATATAAATATCCAATAGTATGAATCTTATAACCTTCGTTCTTAATATTCTTAAGTGCCATTGCTGCTGAAGCCGTACCAACCTCTAAGTTTGTATATGGATATATCTCCAAATTTGCTATCTGCTCTTCAGAATCATATACAGTAAGCTCTCCAGCCTCTATTAAAGCTTCAATAGTAGCTGCAGTTGTATCTTTCCATTTATATCCAACTAAAGCACGCTCTTTAATACTAGCTTCCTCTTGCATTAATTTAGCAAAAGCATCTCCATAATCACCAGTTTGTTCATAATACATAACCATCTTTGTATCTCTTGTTGTGCTAGCAAAATCTCCACTTGAATCACCATTTCCGATGCTCTTATATGTTCCATTTGAATCTTTATATACGGTAGTTGCTGTTTCCCCATTTGCATTATTATATGTGTAATTTCCACCATCTGTAGCCATAATAACATGTCTATCTTCAGGCTTAGATCCTGTGGTTGAATTATCTAATATATCCTTTGCCATTAATAAAGCACTCTCCAAATTTGATCCCGTAGCATTTCTTGCTATCCACATTAAATTAGCAAACGAATATATTTGATTTCTCATATACGTCTCACTTGTTATCGTAGAGCAATCTGTAAGCCCTATAATTTGCTTTGATCCATTACTAAAAATAACAAGAGCAACATTAGCTTTTATCTTTTCTTCCTCGTTAAATTGACTAATTAGCCCATAAGCTTCGTTCAATAAGTTTGTTCCAACATCACTTGTAACCATTGAAACATCTAAAACATAAACAATATCAATTATTTTTTCATCTTCAGGATCTGGATTAATTGATAATGTAACCTTAGTATCAAAGTTTTCGTCTAAATTTGTCGCTTCTTTCTTTATTGGAAAATCAATATTCCTTGCAAATATTGGACTATTGCTTGAAATTATAACAAAAACTAAAAACAAACAAATAAAAATCTTTTGTACTCTTTTTATCATTCTACTTCTCCTTAGTTATTCTTATAATAATTCTATATTAACAAACACTAAATTTCAATATAAATAAAAAAAGAAGTAGCCTAAACTACTTCTTCATAATTATTTTACTTTTTTATATAATGTATCATTTCCTAAAGAATCAATTACATTAAGTACATCTCCATCAATTTTATACTCTGTTTCAAATGCAGCTGTATTTCCTTTGTATAGAATAGAAATCTTGTTTCCGTCTTTTAACTCATATGTGAATTCCATTTTGTTTCCACCAAAGTCATAATTTCCAGTTCCATCTTCATTGAATGTGTATGTGTAATTTCCTCCACCTTCATATTTCCAGCTTCCTACTATTGGATTCTTCGAAGCTTCTTCTTTCTTTTTATCTCCACATGCAGAGAAAGTAACTAATGTTACAGCTAACATTACAATTGTTAAAACAATTCCTAAAACTTTTTTCATATTAAATCTCTCCTTTTGTTAAAATTTTATATCTACATTATAACAATATAAAATAAAAAAACAAGAAAAAGAGCAAAAAAAAGATAGTTCGTTTGAACTATCTTTTGGCTCCTCTTGTTGGACTCGAACCAACGACCTATCGGTTAACAGCCGAGCGCTCTACCAACTGAGCTAAAGAGGAATATAAAATCTGGCAACAACCTATCTTCTCAGCAGGGTAACCCGCAAATATTGTCGGCACATTGGAGCTTGACTTCTGTGTTCGGTATGGGAACAGGTATGACCTCCATGTCATCATCACCAGAAAAGTTTTGTATACTATTTAT
>JAFWHH010000011.1 GCA_017512025.1 Clostridia bacterium | reverse complement strand
TGCTTCATAACAAACAGAATCAGCTTGGTGAATTGGAGTTAAAAAATCAACTGAATCAATAGATGCTGTTACGCAATGTTTACGACTATGTCTTGCAGCCGCAATTGAAGCAATACTATCAATTTCTGCTAATAATTTCCCCCCAAAAAGTGTTTGGTGATTATTTAAATCGTTAGGAAAAACACGTGTTGTCTTAATTGCTTTAGATTCTCGCATGAATTTCTTTTCCATATATTCAGCCCCTATAGTCTGTTTTCAATCAGAATAATATGTGTAAGCTTAGTACTCATATTAGATATTTAATGAAGTAAAGTGTAGTCCAAAAGAGTATTATTTAAACTTCTGTATTTGTATTCATGTAACTGAAAGAAAATTTATTTTATCTAAAATGTAGTGTAAAAGAGGATTCGCTTACATTGCAAGTAAAAAGTAATGACTATGTATTTGTCATAGAAATTCTCTATCAGCCGTGTACCCATTCATGATAGAATCGTTTTGTTATGAATGGAAATAGAGGTGCAATGGACATATGAATCATATACAAACAAATTTTTCATCTTTCTTCAATAAAATTACGATCGGTGCGATGTTCGCATTTTTTGTTTATAGTTGTTGGGCAGCATTTGAGACAAGTAAGCAATTCTTTGGAGGAAGTACAACAAGTGTAACAATCATATTGGCAATTTTCGTCATACTTATTTTGTTAGTGGCATCAATTCTACAATATCGTTTTACAGATAAACAATTTCTTATTTTTCTTATAAGTATATCTATAGTTGTGAGGCTTAGTATGCTGTTATTTGTAGATGCTCCAATAATTGGTGATATGAAAGTGATGTATGAGTCTGCAAAGCAGATTGCACTTGGTAATAATATAGGGACTGTCACTCATTTGCCTTTTATTATATATGAGTCAGTAATTATTCGTATATTTGGTGATACATTATTCGCTTTACAACTATTTAATGTGTTATTTTGCGCAGGAACCGCATTTTTTATTTATCGTATTGCGGCAATGGTTTTTGGAGAAGAATGCGGTCGTATTGCTTCTATATTTTATGCTCTGTATATTCCAAATATATTGCTGAGTTCCGTATTAACTCCTGAGTCACTTGCAATATTTTTATTTTATTTTGCTTGTTACATACTTTTATATAAAGGGTTAGATCATCCTTATATGTGGGTGTTTTCAGCGGTTTTATTTGCATTTAGTAATATGATTTTTCCAATGGGATTATTTCTTCCTATTTTTATCACGGTATATGTATTATTAATTGAAGTGTCTCAATCAGCAACGAAACAAAAGGTGTTACTAAAGATGGTAGGGATACTTATTCTATTTTATAGTACTCATTTTGGTGTGAATTATGGAATTAAGGCAATGGGACTGTCACAATATACGATTGAGAATGAGACATATGTTCAATCTGTTTTAATTGGGAAAACGAAACATGAGGAAAACATATCGAAAAATCAAAGTATAACAGAGCATATTGATCAAAAGTTAAAAGAGATTGAGGGAGAAAGATTTAAACTTTTAGAACCGATGATAAATCAGTTTTCAGATGAGGGGATAAATTCTATTCTTTTCAAATGTGAAAAACTGATATATATAGCCGTAACATTGTTTATGACTATAGCTCTATTACACTTCCTTATTAAGAAACAACAAAATGAGGGATATATGTTGTTCTTATTTTTAATTAGTGGCTACGTATTGTTAAAGTTATTCCAAGTAGATATGGTATATTACAATGTAATTATGCCGGCATTGTTTATTTTGCAGAGCTTTGGTGTTTATATGAGTTATGTGTATTGTCAAAAAATATTTTTCAGAAAATAAAAAGAATCCATTCTGGATTCTTTTTTTTGATGGAAGATGAAATTTAGTAGTCAGTGCAAAATGGAAAGTATGCCGGACCTGAATTTTATCCCGTTATTTTCCAGGTAGTAAGCCCCCCACCTCAAAATCAGCGAAAGCAAAGAAGTTAGGTGGGGGCGGACCGCCTGTAAAAGCCCGATTGTTGAGGGCTGATTAAAGTTTCACTTGATCTTATCGATTTAGTTCTAGTTGTAAATTATCGGCTGTTAGAGCCATTTGTGAGGAATCATCTTGAATTCCTTTCATTACTTGTGAAATAGCTTGTAGCTCATGTTCAATTTTCTTATTCTGTTCTTTTGAGTTAGACATATCTTTTACAATTTCTTCGAAGTATCGATCTGTTGCCGACATACTATCCGTTCCTTCTGATACGAGAGAGCTAATTTGTTTCACGGAAGACGAGACACGGATAATTTGTTCATTTGTTTTTTCGACGAGCTTTGTAACGTTAAAGATAGATTCTTTCGTTTGCTCTGATAATTTTCGTATTTCACCAGCAACAACAGAAAACCCCTTCCCAAATTCTCCAGCACGTGCAGACTCGATAGCAGCATTTAGTGCGAGTAAATTTGTTTGCTCCGCGATTGATTTAACGATATCTATGATTTCGTTAATTTTGTTAGAAATATCAAGAAGTTCATGAGTATCTGTAATAATTGTTTCCATATTCATTTGAATAGATCCCATTCGTTTGTTTTGCTGGTTTAATTGTTCTTTCCCTTTATTCGCTTTTTCTTCAGATGTTGTAGCTAATGATGTACCTGTTTTAGCAATCTCTACAATAGTTTCAGACTTAGCGGTTAGTTTTTGAATAGAAGAGCTTGTCTTTTCAGATACAGCAGCTAGTTCTGTTGCGATATGCGTAATTGTCATAGCAGTTAATTCTTTTTCTTTCTCATGCTCTTTTTGTATTCTTTCATATTCAGATTCATAAGATGCAAGAACAAGTTCTTGTTCAAGAGTGAATAATTTATTTATAACATTTATAGAATAGGAAAAATCATCGATTGTTGTTATTTTTGTTTGCAAAATCTTTATGATAGAGCGGAATAATTCTTGATAAGCAGCAGTATACCATTTTCGATGTAAACCAATTTGTACATGCCTTTTGGCAATCCTAACACGCTGTTCAATAAAATCTTCATGCATATTGCCGCTGAATAATTCTTTAATATGCGTTTTTAAAGTTTGTTTTAGTTTTGGAATAGAGCTGTAACGTTCAATAATAGTAATTAAATTAGGTTGTTTTGTAATGTTGGCATAGAATTTTTCAGTAATCCAATCAATTTCTGCATAAATAAAAGGCTGTAGTACTTTTACGACTTGTAGATCTTCTTTTGAAATATGTAGCATATCCATTTGAATTTTCAATTCAGAATTAGTAGGTACATTAAAAGTTATTTGTTGGTCCTTACTTAATTCGATTATACTGACATTTGTTTTATTAATATTTTTTTTGAAAACCCCAAGCATCATTCTTCCCCCTGTATATAAAACCTTTTCAATTTTAAAACTAATATAGAGTAATTATATATGCTTATATATAATTACTCTATATTAGTTCGTTGAATAGTATATAAATTAAGAGAATTCTATTTAGAATTCTCTTAATGGCCTTTATTAATTTTAGCATGTGTTTTAAAGAAAACAGGGAAATGCACATTATATATTACAGTGACGACACGAATAACGAATGTTACTAATAAACAAACATAGAAAGCTAATACGTGTGCGCCCATAGCGTGTGTGATTAGGAAGCTAATTGCTCCTAAGATAGAAGCAATTGCGTAAATTTCTTTTCGGAATACGTAAGGGATATCTTGAGCACAAATGTCACGTAAAATACCGCCTCCAATACCTGTAATGACTCCCATTGAAACAACTAGAAATGAGGCGTCAACATGATGTGACATTGCCGCATTTGCACCAATAGCTGTAAAAACGCCTAAGCCAACAGCATCAGAAAGCATAATAACGACTTGAAGTTTATTGATGCGCTCAAAAAACATACAAGTAAATAATGCTGATAATACACTTACGAAAAAGTAAATGGGTTTTACAAATGCGACAGGGGGCAGGTTACCAATCATGATATCACGAATAATACCGCCGCCGAGCGCAGTAGCTACAGCTAAACAAAGGACACCAAATAAATCTAAATCTTTTTTTAAACCAACTAATGTACCAGAAATGGCAGCGGCGATAATGCCAAGAAACGTAAATATATCGATTAATAACATGGCCTTAATCCCTTTCTCTTAAAGATGTTCCAGAGAAAAAATATACACTAAAGTATTGGAAATAACAATTACTTTTCGTTACATGTAGAAAAATGGATAAAATACATAAAGAAAGCGTTTGAAAATGTTTAGGGGAAAATGAAGCAAGGTTAATCTTTAGTTGTAGGATAGCAGAGTAGATGTCATTTTGTAATTATTAAATTTTATATACTAATACAAGGATTAATGAATGTTACTATAATGCTGATAATAAGTGAAAGAGTGTTAGATAGTTTTTATAGAGATAGGGAAGGATAGCTAAAGGATAATATTTTCTAGTACTACTTAAGGTGGATTGGCTAGTTTCGGTATAAAAATAGTTCTCAATTTAAATATGAGTTATGTTATAATTGCTAGGTGTGTTTTAACGATAATAAATTATGATTAAAAGATAATGTTAAGATTTTGTATGGAGGTCTTGGAATGTTAGCAAATCAAGCTAGGGTTAGATTTGAGCATTTTTTGCTCTTTTTTATTATTTTACAGCCTGTTTTAGATTTATTAACGTCTCTTAGCATCACTTTATTAAAGTCAAATGCTACTGTTGGAATTTTAGTAAGATTCCTTATTATGGCTGTTGGTGGTATTTACATTTTAATTCAGGCAAAAGAGAAGGAAAATAGAAAGTTTTTAATTTATCTTATATTATTAGCCGGAGTTTTAGGGGTAGGATTTATTAATAACAAACTAGTTAAGGATCCTATTGTACTTAGTGAAGAAGTTAAATTCGTTGCGAAAGCATTATATATATATATTATGCTGGGGTCATACATTTTAGCTTTAAAATCATTGAAAAAGACAGTTAATATTAGCGATAAGGTTCGAAATAGTATTGTATATTCTACATTAATCATTAATGCAATTATGGTTATTTCTATTTCAACATCTACTGACTTTGGTAGTTATGAATGGATGAAGGTTGGTTCTCGAGGTTGGTTCTATGCAGGGAATGAACTAGGTTCAATCTTAGCTATTATTTTCCCTATTGTGGTACTATATTCTATTCAAAAAACAAAAAGCGTGAAGCACGTTTTATATTGGATTCCATCACTTTTAATGATTTACTCTTTAATTCAAGTTGGTACGAAAGTAGGAATGGGCTCAATTGGTGTTACGTTAGCGGCAGCAATCGGGATCATTGTACTACAATTATTATTTGATAGAAAAAATCCGAACAAAAAATCTCTTGCACTTAACGCAGTAATTGCTATTATCCTATTAGCCGGTGTAGTTGGGACGTTTAAACAAACACCATTAGCGCAAAATATGGGTATTCACAATAACTATTTAACAGAGCAAAATGTAGCACAACAAGATCAAAAAGAACAAGAAATTAAAGAGAAGCTGAAAAAAGAACAAGAACTTAAAGAAAAAGAAGAAAAGCACCATAAGGTTGAAAAACCAGAAGAAAAAGCGAAGATAGAAGTTGAAGTTAAGAAAGAGCTTGAGAAAGAGCAAAAGAAAGAAAATCAAGAAAACCTTATTTTCAGTGGACGTCAAGTATATGAAGAAAGACATAAGCAGTTCTTTAAAGAAGCGCCAATGTCACAAAAGTTATTAGGAATGGGTTATGCAGGTAACTTTAAATACAATGAACAAAAGCAGCCAGATCCAAAACTAATCGAAATGGACTTCCATGATTGGTTTTATGATTTCGGGATTATTGGCTTTGTATTACTAATGATTCCATTTATTTATTACGGGCTAAGAATTCTACTAGCATTTGCTACGAGATTTAAGGATATATTTAATATAAAATATGGAATGATTTCAGCAAGCTTATTGTTAGCGTTAGGTATTGCTTATATTGCAGGGCACATTTTAACAGCACCAGGAGTTGGGATTTACTTTGTAGTGGTGTTAGCTTATCTAATAGTAGACCTAGAAATTGAATGATAAAAATAAAAGCTAACTTTTGTTAGCTTTTATTTTTTAGTACAGTAAAATAAAAATAGATGGAAACGTAGCGAGGATTTAAAGGAGGAAAAAATATGAGAATATTGCATATGAATGCAGGAGCAGAAGATGGGGGAGGGAAAACACATATTATTTCACTTCTCGATCAGTTTCCAACTGGTGAAGTAGAATTAGCAGTATTTGAAGATGGAATTGTTGCGAAGGAAGCAAGGGAGTTAGGGATAAAAGTCCATGTGTTTTCACAAAAATCGCGCTATGATTTATCCATTTTAAAGAATATAAGTGAATTTATTAATAAAGAAAAATTTGATGTAGTTCATACGCATGGTCCTAGGGCTAATTTCTATGTTTCTTTAATGAAAAAGAGAATAAAGGCAAAATGGGTAACGACTATTCATAGTGATCCATTTCAAGACTTTACTAAACAGGGCTTAAAAGGTTGGGTTTTTACGAAATTAAATTTGAAAGCCTTAAAAAATATAGACTTATTTTTCGTTGTAACAAATAGATTGAAAAAAAGCCTGGCAGCATTAGGTATTTCAAATGAAAAAATGCATGTTATTTATAATGGAATTGAATACGATAAGGAACAAGCAGAAGGCTATAATAAAAAAGAAATGTTCAATATTGATGAAGATGTATTTACGGCAATCCAAGTAGCACGATTACATCCTGTCAAAGGACATGAAGTTTTATTCGATGCGTTACAACAAACAAAATTAGAGAAAATTAAAGTATTATTAGTTGGCGATGGCCCATTAGAAGAAAATCTAAAGTCATTAGCTACTGAAAAAGGGATAAACGATAAAGTAGAGTTTTTAGGACATCGTCAAGATGTAAAACAATTATTTGCGTCGTCACATGTAAATTTATTAACTTCTCATAGTGAAGGGTTCCCACTAGTTTTATTAGAAGCGGCAAATCAACGCGTACCATCAATTGTGACTAGGGCTGGAGAAATTGAACCATTAATCGTAGATGAAACTTACGGATGGATTGTGCCAACAGGTGATGGAAAGGCATTGGCATTAGCTTTAGAAGAAGCGTATGATAAGTGGAAAACTGGAGAGTTAGCAGCAATGGGTAAACATATTTATGAGCATGCTACTATGAACTTCTCACTTCAAAAACTATATGAAGATACAAAGGAAACATATAAGCAATTAATAGCGAAAAACTTGTAATGATAGAGAGGATAGTTAACTATGGCAGTACAAACAGTTGATATTCTAGGCGTTCCTTTTTCTACAATGACAATGGATGAAACGGTCCAATATTTAAAAGAACAACTAGAAG
>JAFWHH010000010.1 GCA_017512025.1 Clostridia bacterium | reverse complement strand
TATACAATCGAAACACTCGACAAGACCAACAACACTACCACAATCGAAACAATCGAATACAAGGCTAAAATTGACCTTTAAGAGCATAATAAAAAGAACCTACCCAAGCAGTAGAATAGGTTCTTCGAGAAGGTGAATGAACTAAATTGTTTCCCAGTTGGTTGTATCGTTACCAGCACTTATTTTTCTAACTATTGAATGTCCTTGTCCTCCGTCAAATACTGTACCGATAACACATGCACCTCTTACACCAGAGGCAGGAATTCCACTTATTAATTTTGATTTGTGCGTACAATTTGAAATAGTTAGATATTCATTACCTGTATTTGTTAATGATAGTGTGTCATTTTCAAAATTTGTATTTATTATTTGTGTATTATTTGTACCTGTTACACTATATAAATGAAATACAGCTTTTGTAGACTGTCTAATATTACAATTTTTAACAACTATTGTTGAATTACCTGATACACTACTTCTTTCTATAAAGTAGTCTGTTACCTCAATATTACAGTTACTTATATCAATATTGAAATCTGTTGTTACAGATTGAGCTTTTAATAAATAATAAGCATTATTAATTATAGTATTGTATAATTTTGTTAAAGTTGGATTAAACATAATTCCACCTTTTGCATTAACAATACAGTCATACATTTCTTTAACATTCCAGAAAGCTGTTGAGCTTGATGAAATATCCGTTGAAGATATTATATTAAATACATTATTGTAATTTTTAAATGAGCCTGACATAATATAACCGTAATTTGTTGAGCCAACATTTAACTCAAATTCACAATTTCTAATACTTGCTTCATTGTATGGTCCAGAAAACAAAGTTGCACCAGTACCAGATTTCACAATAAATTTTGAATTTTGTAAAATAAAGTTAAAACAGTCATTTTCTGATTCATTCCCTATATGTCCAAATTTAAATCCAGCATAATCTAATTCATCTTTTATAAATATGCAATTATTTATTAAGCAATTTTCAAAATATGAAGTTGCAGCATAACTATTATCACTTCCTACCCATCCCATTGTTACATCAGTTGTTGATTTATCGTGAATGATACAATTATCACATATTACATTTTTAATTATTCCATTCCAGCTATCAATCCATATAGTTTCATCAATTCCATTATGTATAAATTTTGAATTTATTACTTTAATATTTTCACTTATTAAGCCACTTCTATATTCACGTATACCTATACAAGTATTCATTAGAGATTCATTGTTTGTCAAAGTTTCAACATTTATATTATCAATTAAAACATTTGAGCAATTTGAATATAAATCTAAAAGCCAAGATCCATAACTCAAAGATGAATTATTAGAATAATTACAATTTTGAATTATTACATTTTCATAATCAGTTAATCCAATTAGTTTTATTTGTCTAGTTGTAGAATTAACATAGAAATTAATATTATCTAAATATATTGTATTTAATATATTATCATTGTTTAACCAATTCGCATTTCTTATCTGGTGTTCTCTAGTTCCATTATAATCATATTTAATAGTTGCACCATTTCCGTTAATGTGAGTATATTGAGGTAAATCAATATTTGTAGTTAATAGATAAGTTTTTCCATTTTTTAATTCTAAATTAACTTGTTTATTTAATGCAATTTGAAATTTTGTTGTATCGTCATGAGTTCCATCTCCATAACATCCAAATTGTTCTGGTGCCATTGAATCCTCAAGTATTAGTTCAGCAATTAATGTATTATCATAAACTGCAATAATAGTTGATTCATCAATTACATCATCATTTGTTATTGTTCTAATTTTGTATAATGCTTTTCCACCATCATTTGCTGAATAGTATCCAAGTGTACAACATTTTGATCCATTAACTAGATTATTAGCAGCTTTCATTTCAGCAACATTATTGAAAGTTATCATTCCAGCAAGACCTAGATATTGAGCTATAATATCAGTGAGTTGTCCAGATTCAGCCATTTCATCAAGTTTATTGTTTATTTCTTGTTGAACATTTAAGTTGTCAAAATAATGATTTACATAATCTTGAAGATCAACAAATAATCCTTGAAGTTCTTCAACAGCTGCTGCATTTTGATTAACAGCTGGAATAACTTTATCTTGAAGATATTTAGTAAGCCATATTAATTGTTCATAATATGTCATACTCATTAAATAAGATGTTGGAAGTTGTCCAATTGTCATGCATAATTTAGTGAATGGTTGTAAAGTTTCAGTTTTTTCTTTTATTTCTTCATTCATAATTTCATTTCCTTTCTAATATAATCCCATAAATAGGATATCTAATTTTTCTATTATTTCTCTATCAATTGCTCTTATATTATTTCTATATTGTTCAATCATCTTTTGAGCTGTTGCAGATACACCACTATTTCCTTTTACTCTTTTAGTATAGTTTTCTAAAGAGTTTGAATTGCTTTGTGTATCTGTATCATTAGAAACACTATTTTCATTTTCAGTAGCACTTGTCGAAGAAGCATAACTTCCAGCAAGTATTGAAGCTTTAGAAATTTGTCCTTGAGGTGTATCACTATTTACACCTAAAGCACTTCCAGAACTAGAAGATGAACTTGAGCTTTTTCCAATATTTCCAGTTTGTTGATTTCTATTAAAGCTTTCAGTATAATCAACATTTACAAGTGGATCATATTGAATAGCACTTGAATATATTAGAGGAAGATATTCTTCCATTAATTCATTCATTGTTGATTTTGCATAATGAATGAATAATCCAATTGTTTCAAATCCTATTTCTCTCATATAGTAATGATCTACAATCTTTTTAGCAAGTTTATCTTTTGTCCAAATTCCAGTTTCACTAATAACAGCAATTTGTTCAGTTGTCAAATAATCAGACAATTGATAGTCTTTGAACCAACCTTCAACTTCTTCACGAGTGAAGATTGGATTTTTATAAGTTATTGGTGTAAATAACTTTCTTAACTCCATTGTATATTTACTCATTTTTTACACCTTCTTTTATTTTTTCTAATTTCTTTTTATTTTCTATTTTATCAATTTTTCCATTATCTTGATAATCACTTATTAAAGATTCCTCTTGTTTTATAATGTTATATAAATCACTTCTTACTCTAACAGATATTTCTTTATCAGTACCAGTTAGACCAAATTTTTCATTGAACTTTCTACAAGCTTCTCTTCTTGGTTCTAACATCGCAAATAAGTTAAGATTAACTAATTCATTATTTTCATTTGATTCATTTTCAGTTAATCTTTCTTTTTTAGCTCTTGCTATATTTTGAATTCCAAGATAAGTTAAAGCTTCATTCCATATTTCTTTTTTATAATCACTTATTTTATCAATTATAAATGGAGCTTCTGTATTAATTGCCTTTAATTTAGAATCATCTAATTGATTTTTATCTCCAAATATAAAAGGTTGATTTCCATTATATTGATTATATAAGTTTTCCATCATTAATCTTTGTTTTTCATCAACAGCAATAATTAATGGAGTTCTTTGAGCATTTAGATTAACATCACATGTTCTTTGAGCATTATATAATCTCCATGCAAATAATTCCATAGAACCAGCTGTTGGAAGTCTATCCCAGTTATTCATAACAAGGATTGCTTCATCATTATCTTTTTGAGATTCGAAATCTTCTTCTGGATTTAATCCATTATATAAAGTTCTAATACTTTGATAAGAGTATGAAAAACAATTGATTTTTGTAGGAAGTCCATATATGTTTACTTGGCCAGAAGCACAAGCTTTTGTATTGATAAATCCATAATCTTTATCTTTTAAAAGAGCAGCTTGTCCATTATAGAATAGACACATTTCAAGATATCTTGCATTCATACTTTTTGGAAGATTAACCCATTCAAACATAGAAAGTGCTATTCTTTTAAATCTATTCAAATAATCTATATAAGTTGAATCATTAAGTATAGTAGAATCTAAAAACTTATAAGATTGATTGTTTCTTTTCATAATATTTTTCCTTTCTTTATATTTAAGTAATTATACTATTGTTAACACTAAAATCTAAATATTTTGTTGTATCGTGCCAGAATCTTATTCCATTATTGAACATTTTTCTAATTTCTTCAAGGTCATGTTCTGGAATATCACCTTCAATATTAACATCTATTGTTTTAATAAAGTCAAAGTAAGTTCTTACATGAAGATGTGGAGTATCAAGTCTGTTTGTTTTATAACCAAATTGAGTTAAATAATTATCAATAGCTTGAGCATATTCTTTTCTTATACTCATTCTATAAAAGAAATAAGCAAGTTTTGAAGCATAGTTTAAATCACCTTGGTTAACTCCACCTTTTCCAGTTTTTGGTTCTAAAGAGTGAGAATATATTTCACCAACTTGACCAAAAACTCCAGCAAGTCCAGAAGCAGCACCACTTAAATTTCCAGTAATTAGAGAACTAGCTGCATTTGTTACATTTCCAAGAGCTTGAAGAGGCATATTTACAGCATTTTGTGTTAACCAGTTTGTATATCCATCATTAAACCATGAACATGTTGGAAGTTTACCACCATCTAAACCATACATCCAAATGTTGTTTTGCATATTATCATTTTTATTATAGTCTTGAGGATATAGTTTTATTGAACATCCAGGACTCATAACACCATATACATTAAATATACATGTTTCATAATTATTTATGGTAAGTTTATTATAGAACCATTCATATCTATATTCCATACTACTTCCAGCATTATTATTTACTAATATACATCTATATGGATAACATAATAATTTATTATTCTTTGGAACATAATCTTGATCTAGAATATGTGAATCACCAATTCTAAATCCACCCATATATACTGATGTAGTTGAATTTGGAATCCATGCAGCTTGCCATGTTTTACCAGTTACTAACACTTCAAAATCAGCTGCTGTTAAATCTGTCATATCTTTTGGAACCATAAATATTGAATAAATTGGATCACTAGTAGTTGAACTTTGAATATCATCAATAAATAGTCTTAAATCATTTGCATTCTTAAAAGCCAAATATCTAAATCCAGAAAATAATCTATTATAGATATAATATATTGGAGTAGCTGTACCAAAAGGCCAATCACTTAATGCAACTACATAATAGCATGTATCTAAATAGTTAAAGCCATCATCAGCTGGAGTTGATATATTTTGAATAACATAATCACCAGTTTCAAGATTTTCTGGTATAGTATGAAGTCCAATTGTATCATTTCTTACATGTTCTCTTTCAATAAATGAATCTTTTAATACAAGATCATGTTGCCAAGTTTGATAATATGCTGTTTCAATTTTTATTTCAGTAAGTGATGGATTTATCCATGTAATATCAGTTATAAAAGCATAGAACCATTTATTTGAGAAGTGAGTATTTTGATACATACAAAAGTTATATTTTAGTAAATCTTCAAATGTTGGTGCTGTTGGATGAGTATCATCTTTTGTTTGTACTCTTATAACTCCATCTTTTCTTACATAAGTCATTCCACTATATTCTAACTTTGGAAGTGAATTGAAATAATTATATTGAGCTGTTGCATTATCAAACATCATTTCATTATTAGAATCTAATTTTAAAGGATTTTTTATTAACTTAATTTTTGAATCTGGTACTATAACCATAATTTATCATCCTTTCTTATTAAAATAAGGATGGGATTAACTCCCATCCCTATAATATCTATATTATGCAGCTTTTACTACAACTTTGAATGTCCCAGAGTGTCCACTAGTTCCACCAGTTGCTGTAATTGTTACATAAGCTGGAACATCACTTAATCCAGTTGTTGCAGCTACACCTTCAACTTTAACATGTCTATCATCAACTTTAGTAATTTTAACATAATCTTCACCAGTATCACTTGAAGTAAATGTTATAGTTTCAGTTGCATTGAATGGAGTAGTTACAATAGTTGCTATCTTTTCACCATTAACAGCTACTTCTACATCAGTTCCAGTAATAGTTGCAGCTTCGATTGATGGAATAGCACTAACTAGCATTTTAGCATTAGCAAATAATGAGTAATTAAATGATTTTATTACATTTAAGTATTGTTGCCAACTTCTATTATTAGCATTGTAGAATTCATCCATGAACATAGCTTTATCACGAATTTTGAACCATCTTCTATCACAAATGAATGCATAGATACTTGATCCATCTACTACTACATTTCCATCATCATTTTTTTGATCAAAATCTGGAACATAGTAAACTCTTCCTAATAAGTCGCTCTTTTCAATATTGAATGCACTAGCAAGTACATTAACATCAATAACACTAGCTAATTTGTTAGATAAGAATACTACTATATCACGAGGATTAGACCATGAAACGATTTTCTTTCCATATCCTCCAACTTTTCCCCATGCATTGTATTCAGTACTTGGAGCTTGAAAGTTTAGATATAATTCTCTTAATTTAGAAATTAATCCTTTTAATTCACTTTCAGTTGGAGCTGCTGGATTAACAAATGAGAATGTTTCCATTTGAACATTGTTATTTAAGTATGCATTAGTGATTAATTTTCTTGTATAGTTATAATCATCAATGTAAGCTCCATTATAAAGTGATTGAGATATTCCCATTAAGAATGATTCAAAATCACCCCATGAAGTGAATGCTTTTTCAAGTTCCTTTCTAATAATTGTTACTGGATATTGAACATCATAGTTCAACTCGTTATATTCAACTTTTACATCACTTTCATATTTTGCTAAAAGTCCAGCAAAATCATCAATGTTGTAAACTCTACCTTTAGCTGGATTAACATAAATGTCCTGTCCAATTGCTCCTAAAGGTAATTCATCATTAGCAAGTTCACGAAGTGGATTTTCAAAATAGTCCATTTGGAATTTAGTGTAAGCAATTCTGTTAACTAAACTTTGAATAAACTTATTTCTTAAATCACTTGGAAGAGCTAATAAGCTTTGACCATACACTTGTGATGAAGTGTAATGTTCAACTACTGGTATTTGACTTTGATATAATTCATTGTCAGATATCAATGTTTCTCTAATTTCATTTAGAGCTGTTTGAAGTCCTTCACTTGGATTCATATTTTTTATTCCTTCTTTCTTCCATATCGTGTATGGATGAAGGGAAGCAAATAAATTGCTTCCTATCATCAATATACGATTTATGGTTTTCTTGGTTTTCTTTTACCACAAGCCATAATATCACCTACTATCTTTTAAATTTACCATCCTTGAAACATGATCTAAAGTCAAATTGCTTTGGAGCAGCTTCACTTGGTTTAGAACCAAAATCTTCATCAGTTTCTCTTCCAGCTGGTATTTTTAAAAGTAAATTTGCATTAGCATTGACAAGTAAATCTTTATCATCTCTTAATTTTTGAATTTCCTTGTCTTTATTAGTTAAAGAATCATTTAATGATTTATCATGTATTAATAAACTAGCTAAATCATCAGCAATTTTACCAGATTCTTCATCACCTAGTTTTGTTTTAATGTTGTTTGTTATTTCTTCTATATCCATTAATCCCATCTCCCTTCTCTTAATTTTCTAGCATATAACACCCATGGAAATTTACTTCTTTTTGTTGGTGTTGGTGGAGGTGGAGTTGGTCCACTCCATGTTTGCCAGTTATGATTATATCCTTGAATAATTGTTGTATCATTTACATAAACAGCATTCCAGTAGTGAATCCTATTTTTTAAATCAACATGATTATATGGTGGTCTTTCTGTCATACTTGATGACCAATCAATCCAAGGTGCTATTCCCATACATGTATGTGTATGATCACCATAAGCAATACCATATTCACCAGTATGATAAATTAAATCACCTTGATTAAAATGTTGATTTAGTGATGATGGTGGATTACTATCATGTCCAAAATAAAATATAATTTTTCTTAGTCCACCTGGAGTATGAACTAAATTATCACTTTGGAATACTCTTAAATTTCCAGAAGCATATGTATTTAATGCATAAACACATCGACAGCTACAAGGTGCATATATTGGAGCTTGATAAACTCTTCCACTTGAACTCCATCCTATAAAGTCAAGGTTGTATGTTCCTTGGTGAGATGTATTACCACCCTCATCTTGTGTCATATATAAATAAGGCATTGGAAATAATGCAACTTCATACCCATCACTTGCCACAAGTCTTTGTCCAGCTTGCATTATATCACCTCTATTTATTTAGTCCATATTCTTCTAATTTAGCAAGTGTTTTTGGTCCAATATTTCCATCTACTTCTAAATTATTATTCTTCTGGAATTGTTTAATCCATACTATTAAATTATTTCCTAAAACTTCACCAAGTATATCATCAATCTTTACTTTAGTTTTAGTTTCATATCCCATAAAATTGCCAGCTAAAAATGTTGATATAATAGCTATATCTTTTGAAGAATCACCCTTTGTAAAATATCCTCTTGATGGTAATTTTACTTTATCTTTAGTTGGATAAATAATATAATTCATATTATTCACCATCTTTCATTAATTCCATTAAATCATCATTAGCTTCTTGAATAGTTTTCATTAAGTTCAATTTTTCAACTAGTGTTGTTAATTCTTCTGGAACACTAGTTAATTCATTAAAGTAATCACATAATAAAGCTACATCTTCTTTTGTTATCATTATTTTTCTTCCTCCTTGATTTCATTTGTAAATTCTTTTAATAGTTTTTCTAAATATTTCTTTAATTTCTTTGGAAGAGGAAGTCCAACTCTATACATGTTCTTAAATATTGATAAAACTTCAAATAAACAATATAAAAGTGCAAACAAGTCAGCTGTTCCAACTCTTCCAATATTTATTGTTTCTTTAATAGTTTCTGGAATAAATCCAATCAAATCTATTTCTACAATAAAATCTAAAACAATACAACATGCAATAGTAAACATCATAGCAATTTTTCTTATGATTCCATCTATTCCTATTGTTGAATTTGTTTTATGCTCTTTAAAGCTTCTTAATACACCAAAAATAACATCTAAAACAATAAATATAACCATTACTTGGATAACTTTGTTTTGCACTAATATTTGCATACTTATCACCAATTATATTATACCACATTTTAGATGTTTTTAATAGCATTAATTAATTCTTTATCAGCTTTTAATGTAAATTCTTCTTCAACTAAATTTACACCACCTTTGACATGCTTAAATCTTAATTTTCCATCAACTTTCATTCCTACTTTAAAATTATTCCATTCTACTTGATCATAACATCTTGAAGGAAGTCCAGCACATGTTATTTTCATTTCTCCATCTATTTCTTCAAGATAAGTTTTTTGTCTTACAAATCTAGCTTTTGTGAAATGTGATTCATGTTTCCATTTTCCAAGTTCAACATCATCTATTTCACAAAATTGTTTTAATTCTTCAATAGGAAGTAGTGTATGAATTGAATCTGTATCACTATAACAATATAAATCTTTTCCATATTTTTCCAAAGAATAAGTCTTTATTGCTTGACTAGTTCTTATTGTCTTTTCTCTTGCATAAGCTGTTATAAATGCTCCCATTGGAAGATATACTCCATCTCTTCTTTCTGGTTCAGTTATTTGATATTTTACAATATCATCTTCTAAATATGGAACTTTACTTCTTACATCCATTCCTGTTGCAAATTTTCCATATAATGAATTAAGCATAATTTTAGCAACTTGTCTCATTCCTTTATTTCCAGATATAGTTGCTTCATTCTTTATTCCTATCCATTTATCTATATAGTTTTTAAATAATCCATGTATTGCTTTAAATTTCCATCCACATTCATAGACTAAATCTTCTACATCATATTGTTCTAGAAATAGTTTTAAATCTACATTAGTTAGAGTTAAAGCTACTATATCACCATTAGAACTTGTTAAATATT
The DNA here is from genome assembly GCA_017512025.1 of Clostridia bacterium. Lineage (GTDB taxonomy): Bacteria > Bacillota > Clostridia > TANB77 > CAG-508 > CAG-492. Next base: position 5,702 of record JAFWHH010000010.1, on the reverse strand, counting down.
CATTGTCTAGAAATTGTCTATGTTTTATTTGAATTGTTGGAATTTTACCTTCCTTTAATTTAAAAGAGCATGTTATTCTTTGAATATATAAAGGATATGCTTTATCCATATTATAATTACCTTCATAAAAGCAAGGTTCACCAAAAGGAAGTAATGCATTATACATAACACTAGGATAAAGTGAATTAACATCTAATACCTCTCCAGATCCTACATCAATTCCTGCATATATTGGATTTAAATAAGTAAATCCACCTTTATATGCTTGTCTTAAATCTTTATCAGCTTCATAACTTAATTTATGATATATCTTCTCAAATTGCTTTTTTGTTATTATATCCTTATATTCATTTAAAGCATTTGATCCAGCTGTCATTCTAGTTAATCCCATTGTATAAAGATATTCAAGTCCTTTTGCTACAATAATTACATCATGCTTTATATATTCTTCCTCTTCTTTTGTTAATATATGACCTCTTTCTCTAGGTTCATTATAGTCTATTTTTAATTTGCTTTCTGGAAGTTTAAAAGTCTTTGCAATTGAATCTACACTTTGATTGATTATTTTCATTGAATCTTGAAATGTTACTTTTCTTGTTTTCTTATCTACTTCAAAATACACTTCAATTTCATAAAATAATCCCATATCACTTATCAAAGTTGAAAATGTTCTATCTTTTCTTTCCTTCTTTTCAGTATATTCATATCCATTCTTCATTAACCAATAAAGAATAAATTCACCATCAAATTTCAAGTTGTGAAATAAGATAACTGGATTATTCTCTTTTTCTACTAGTTCCATGAATGTATCAATGGAGTTTCCTATCCTCAAATTATCAACATTTCCAATTTCACATATTGCCCAAGCCCATACAAACGATTCATCACTTAACCAAGTTGATGTTTCAAAGTCAGCTGTAAATCTTTTCAATCTACATCAATATCTAATTCTAAATCTTCTTTTAAAGCTGTGTCAAAAGCTTGTTCATTAGTATCAAATGTGCTATAAACTAAAGAACCATCATCATCCTTATACCATAAGAATATGTCCATAAGAATTGTTGATTTCTTCATTACTTCATAAAACTTATTTGGATTCTTTATTGATTTTATTTTTCTCATTAAGACATCATAATTCTTAAAGTTCTGTAAATTTTTAGCAGCTTTTAAGAAGTTTTGCATAAATAATTTATTTCTTGAAGTTTCATAATCAGTTCTTCCTAAAAATTCACGTTGTCTTTTTCTTTTATTAAAGTTATATAAAGAATCATAACTTGAATCTAATAAATCAAGTGTTGCTTGAATTTCACTTATTCTTTCTTCTCCCATATATCTATTTCCAGATTCAGCTCTTTCTCTATTGATACGATCTAACTCATTAAGTAAGTTAGCACCAGCAATATTCTTCTTTCTTAAACTTTCACTATATTCCCAATAAGTTATTTTTTCACCACTTGCTAATTCTACATCTCTATCAAGTGTTTGTTCATCAGCTCTATTTAAAGAATTAATTAAGCTTTCAAATTCTCTTCTAGTAACAAATTTATCTCTTGCTTCTTCATAAGTTATTTTTGATGGAATGTTTCTTGACTTATCAAGTTTTCTTATTTGATTATTGAATCTATTAATTGCTCTTGATAATCTTACACTATCTTGTCTTTTCCATCTAATTAAAGAATCCATATTATCACCTACAATTCTTTATAATACATTATGTTTGTATTGATATTTAAATCATCTTTTTTAATAAGTTTTCCAGATACTTCTATCAAAAAACCTCTTATTTCTATTTTGTGATATAAGCTTAACAATAAATATTTCTTTATATTTATTGGAAGTTTATACTTTATCGTTATTTTATTTCCTTCTTCATTAACATAATCTTCAAATCTTTTCTTGAATCTTTCTCTATTGAATAAAGAAGAAAAGTAAAACTTTATATCATCAACTTCAAATACTATATCACTTTTAGTTATATCTTGATATACATGATTCACTTTTCTTCACCTTCCCTTTACTTATTTTTGTAATATGCTCTAATATATGGAAGTTTATCATTTCCATCTACATCATTATAGAATGCTACTAGAAAATCATCTTCACTATTTCCAGATAAGTATTTATGACCACTCTTTGATTCAGTTTCCCATAATGCACAAACTTCTTCTTGTTGATTTCCTTCTTCATCTAAAGTGTAAATTCTAACATCTGGTTCTTTTGGATTCTTTTTGTTTTTATTAAAGAATCCTAATAATTTTACCTTCTCTTTTGTATTTCCAGTTAAATAACTTGTTCCACCTTTTCCTTCATGTTTCCATAATACAAAAGCTTCCTCTAAATTAAATTCTTCCTTCTTTTCTTCCTTCTTAATTTCTTCTTTTACTTCTTTCTTTGCTTTTATCATATATTTTTCCTCCTCTTCTTGATAAATTTTGCAAATTTTGTTATTTTGGTATTTTAGTGTTAGTATTAGTTACACATCACTCCCTTCATTTATTAATTCTTAAACAACACCATATAAATAATATTGCTATAAGTATTAAACTAATTTCTATCATAAGGATATTGTCCATTTATCTTTTGACAATGCTTTTTCTGGATAAAGATCATGAAGCATATCAGCAGCACCTTCAAAATATGCTTCTGCCATGCATTCATACTTTACTCCATCAATAACAGCACCTTCAATTTTGTACTTCTTTGCTAATTTCAAATAGTTGCAATATTTCTTGTATGCTTTTGAAGTTGCTTCCATTTCTACTTTTTTCTTTCCCATATTTATTTACCTCTTACTTTCTTTTCTCTTATCTTTTCCAATTCTTCCAATAACTCTTTTATTTTAGCTTCTTTTTCATCTCTTAAATAGAATAAACTTATAATTAAATCATTCTTTTCATCCACCTTCTTTAATAATTTTCTATTCTCTTCTTTTAATGAATCAATTTGATTTTGTTTAGTGCTATATTTTTTCCTAAACCTTTGCTGTATTTCCTTAATCATTTATCAACATCTCTCAATATATTCTCAATTATGCCTAATATAAATCCAATTATAAACCATTTCACTCTTTATCACTTCCTAATATTTCTAAAAGTTCATCACACAATCTATATATTTCATCATATCTTTTAAAGTAATTACCTTTAATACATTCGTTTATATATTCTCTTACTTCTTTTATAATGTCGTCTTTTTGTTCTAACTGACATTTTAATTTTGTGTTTTCTTCATATAATCTTTTAATTTCCATATTTCTTATTCCTATTTGTTCATCAATCATCATTTATTCTCCTTATCTAATACATTTTTTATAAAATCATAAATACTGGCAACAAAATCACATACAAGTTCTTCATTATTAAAATCAACATTATAAAACCCATTTTCCCATATATAACAATGCGTTAGTTCGTGTTTTAATGTTCTTACTTTTTCATCTTCACACATATCTTCTGCTATCCATATTTTATGTTCTTTATAAAATGTTAAACCCATACAAGAATAAGCATTCGGTTGCCTTTTTTGATATTCTTCAAGTATTAGTTTTTCATCTACCTCGTATATATTCCATATATGATTATTTATTTCAAATGTTTTCATCGTTATCTCCTAATATTTCTAATAATTTTTCTATTGGTGTTCTGTCTATAACTTCTTCATTGTCTTTATAGCAAAACCAACTTTCTTCTTTTATGTAATTTATTGCTTCTTTTTTAATTTGTCTTTCTAATTCTAGTTCTTTAGTTAGTCTTTCTATTTCTTCTAAACTATCGTTGTACATTTTTAAAGGTACGCAAGCAATTCCATTTTCATTTATATAAAACTCTATCATCTTTTTCTCACTCCATTCATTTCATCTAATATCTTATCAATCTCATACCTTACATGATCATTTGAATTTTCATATAATCCTTTAAGCATTCTTCTTATTTTTTCAAGTTCTTTTACCTTCTTATAATACATTCCAATGTACATTTTAGTTTTATTAATTTCTTGTTCCAGTTTCTTCACTTTTTGTTCTAATTCAAATATTTCTATGTTAAGTTCATCAGTATAAATTTTTGTCTTTTCCATATAATATCTCTTCTATTCTTTCTTTAATATATTTAGCTTCAATATAATGTCCAATAAAACAAGATGAACCAGATGGTTCATCAGCTTTTGATAAGTAATGTTCCATTCTTTCTTTTATCTCTTCTAATAAATCTTCAAATTCTTGTTTCATATTAATCACCTTCTCCTTCATTGATTACAATACCATTATAGCACTTCTAATTAAAAAGTCAATAGATTTTTTGAAAAAATTTTTTAATTTTTTAAATAATTTTATTTTATTGAAAAATAAAGGAAATTATGCTATAATATAAGTAGTGATGTAATATATTCAAAATAAAGTGTTCCATCTGGAAATCATAGGTGAAGAATCTACCAGATTGGAATTTGTCGTGATTGTCTGCTTTATTATATGTTATAATCACCTCAATTTGAAGGAGTGATATTGTAATGTGGATTGATTTTTCTAAAATCATAAGTTATAATGCACTCCTTAATTTTATTGTTGCTGAAAGAGGTGTGGGTAAAACTTTTGGAGCTACTGAATTCGTAACTAGACAATTCATTAATAAAAAAGATGAATTTGTATATATTAGAAGATATAAAAGTGAACTTCAAAAAGCAATTCCTAGATTCTTTGATGCTTTAGTTCATGAAGAAAAGTTTCCAGAACATTCATTCTCTAGAAAAGGAATGAATCTTTATATAGATGATCATGTTGCTGGATATGGTCTTACTCTTTCAACTGCTCAACAATTAAAATCAACTAACTTTGATAAAGTTAAGTGGATTATATTTGATGAAGCATTTTTAGAGGATGGTCAAGGGCATTATTTAAAGAATGAAGTAGAAATATTTTTAGGACTTTTGGAAACTATCTCCAGAATGAGAAATGTTAGAGTTCTAATTCTTGCAAATGCTACTAATTCAGCTAATCCTTATTTCTTATATTTTAATTTACACCTTCCTTATAATAATGAAATAATTACATTTAAAAAAGGATTAATAGCTTTAATGTATGCTAAAAACTTAAAGTATAGAGAAGCTAAAAAAGACACCAGTTTCGGTAAACTTGTTGCTGGAACTGACTATGAAAACTATGCAATTGATAACATGTTTATAAATGATAATAAGGACTTTATTGAAAAGAAAGATAAGAACTCTAAATTTTCTTTTTCCTTTATATATAATGATAATAGATATGGAGTATGGATTAATTGGATGACTGGTAAAATGTATATATCAAATGACTTTCTAGATAATCATATTGTATTTGCATGTACTACTGATGATCATAAACCAAATACTATGCTTATGACTATTGCTAAAGAATATCATTGTTGGAGGACATTCATCCAAAATTATAAACTTGGAAATGTGTACTACGAAAATAATAAGATTAAGAACATTTGTAGGGATGTTATGAAGAATTTGACAAGATAACACAAATATGATATAATTATATAAGTGTTGGTATTTAGTACACACTAAATGTGAATGAGGCTCCATTCATTCACCTTCTCGAAGAACCTATTCTACTGCTTGGGTAGGTTCTTTTTATTATGCTCTTAAAGGTCAATTTTAGCCTTGTATTCGATTGTTTCGATTGTGGTAGTGTTGTTGGTCTTGTCGAGTGTTTCGATTGTATA
>JAFWHH010000009.1 GCA_017512025.1 Clostridia bacterium | reverse complement strand
ATAAATAGTATACAAAACTTTTCTGGTGATGATGACATGGAGGTCATACCTGTTCCCATACCGAACACAGAAGTCAAGCTCCAATGTGCCGACAATATTTGCGGGTTACCCTGCTGAGAAGATAGGTTGTTGCCAGATTTTTTTATTTTTATAAATAGAGCATAGATTAGAGATTTATACATTTTTAATCTATGCTTTATTTATTAGTTTAGATGTGATATAATCCCACCAAATGAGTATTTCTAGGAGGTTTATATGAAAATTGAAGAGATAAAAACGCCAGAAGACATAATGCAATACTTTGAAGAAAATATTCAATATGGATGGCTGGATATAAACAAAGAGCCTCATATAATGACTATGAAAGAATATAGAAAACTTTATAGAACTGTAAGTATCGAAGATACGATTAAATACGGCATGGGAGTATGTATCGAACAAGTTCATTTAATGCATTATTTATTCGATAAATTAGGCATAAAGAACAAAATGTTTTGCTGTAGGATATGGGAGCCAGATGATTATAATAATCTAGAAGAAGAGGAACATATGCATTGTTTTCTTTTATACTATCTAAATGGAAAAGTATATCATATGGAACACCCTAATTTTACTAGAACAGGCATATATGAATATGATAGTGAAGAGGATGCAATAAATAGCATTGTTCAATACTATGTAGAGCTAAGAGGTGGAAAAGATAGTCCTACGAAGGAATTTTTTGATGTTCCTGTTGGTTTATCATTTCAAGAATTTAATGCATACATAAATAATTTATAATAGAAAGGAATGACAATATGGCAAGAGAAATATGGAAGCCAGGTACATTTATATACCCATTACCAGCTGTCATGGTTACTTCAGGAGATATGGAAAAATCTAATATTATGACTGTAGCTTGGACTGGAATAATAAATACAAATCCTGCTATGTGTTATATATCTGTAAGACCAGAGAGATTCTCGTATAATCTCATTAAAGAAAGTGGAGAATTTGTTATAAATTTAACTAATGAGAGCTTAGCCTATGCGACAGATTGGTGCGGAGTTAGATCAGGCTCTAAATATGATAAATTTAAAGAGATGCATTTAACAAAAGAAAAAGCAAAATTTGTTAAATGTCCTATTATAAAAGAGAGTCCAGTGGCTGTTGAATGCAAGGTTAAGGAGATAAAAGAGCTTGGAAGTCATCATATGATAATTGCGGATGTTTTATCCATTGATGCAGATAAAAAATATATTGATGAAAATGGTGCTTTTGACATCTCAAAATGCGATTTAATTGCCTATTCTAACGGAAAATATTACTCTTTGGGAAGAAAAATTGGCAAGTTTGGATTTTCCGTTGAAAAAAAGAAAAATAAAAGAAAAAACAACACAAAAAGAGGTTGACAGATGGCTCAACTAGTGATAAAATAGGAAAGCATATGATTAGAAAAGTAGCTTGAAAAAAGCACAAAAAATATATAGCTGGAGGTGTAACAAGATGGCTGCAAAAGGACCAAGAGAATTTATTACATTAGCATGTTCAGATTGTAAAAGAAGAAATTATACAACTGAAAAAAATAAAAGAAATAATACAGACAGACTTGAAATAACAAAGTACTGTCCATTCTGCAAAAAACGTACAACACACAAAGAAACAAAATAACCTTTCAGGGAGGAAATTGTTATGGCTAAAGATGAAAAAAGTAAAAAAAATGTTAAAGAAACAAAGAGTAGTTTTCTTAAAGAATCAAGAGCAGAATTAAAGAGAGTTAGTTGGCCAACACCAAAAGCTCTAGTTAATGATACTGCAACAGTTATTGGAATCGTACTAGTTGTTGCTATTATTGTTGTAATACTAGATTTCTTATTTTTAAAATTTAATGAAAATGTTCTATATAAAGCAGAACAAAATGTAAGAAATAAAGCTACAACAACACAAGTTGTTGAACAACAAAATAATGGTGAGAGCCAAGAAAACAATAATGAAGAAAACCAAGAAACTACTGAAAATGCAGAGTAATCTTTAAAAATAAAAGGAGGCTAAAACATGTCTCGAGAAAACGAGGAATTAGTTCCTAGATGGTATGTTGTTCATACTTATTCAGGTTATGAAAATAAAGTAAAAACAGACCTAGAAAAAACTGTAAAAAATAGAGAGCTTGAAGAGTTCTTTTTCGATATAGTAGTGCCAATGGAAGAGCAAATCGAAATTAAAGATGGTAAGAGAAAAACTAACTTAAAGAAAGTTTTCCCTGGCTATGTTTTAGTTAAGATGATCGTAACAGAAGAAACATGGTACATTGTTAGAAACACAAGAGGTGTTACTGGATTTGTTGGTTCAGGAACAGATCCTATTCCACTTACTGATGATGAAATCAGAAGTATGGGACTTGCAAAAGTTGAAATCAATGTTGACTATGATGTAAATGATTCTGTAAAAATTATCGATGGTGCATTTGCAGACTGTGTTGGAACTGTACAAGAAATTAATAAAGAAAAACATAAAGTTAAAGTATTAGTTTCTATGTTCGGAAGAGAAACACCAGTTGAGCTTGAATTTTCACAAGTACAGAAGGTTAATTAATTTAGCTAATAATTTAAAATTATATAAATTATTTTATCAATATCATATTAAAGGAGGTGCAATTGACAATGGCAAACAAGAACAACGAAGAAGAGCAAGATAAAATTGTTAAGCTACAAATTCCTGCAGGTAAAGCTACACCAGCTCCACCAGTAGGACCAGCTCTAGGTGCAGCAGGTGTAAACATTATGGCTTTCGTTAAAGAATTCAATGATAGAACTGCAAATCAACCTGGAATGATAATCCCAGTTGTTATCACAGTTCATAAAGATAAATCTTTTGAATTCATAACAAAAGTACCACCTGTAGCAATATTAATTAAAAAAGCTGCAAAAATTCAAAAGGCTTCAGGAAAGCCAAATAGAGAAAAAGTTGCTACATTAACAAAAGCTCAAGTTAAAGAAATTGCTGAACAAAAAATGCCAGACTTAAATGCTGCATCAATCGAGGCTGCAATGAGTATGGTTGCTGGAACAGCACGTTCAATGGGTGTAGTCGTAGCAGACTAATTCTAAATAAAAAATATTGGGAGAATTTATAATTCGTTATTACCAAAGGAGGATTAAAATGAAAAAGAATGGAAAGAGATATCAAGAAAGCGAAAAGCTTATTGATAAATCAAAAGTATATCCAATAGCAGAAGCTATGGACATATTAGTTAAAATGCCAAAAGCAAAATTTGACGAAACAGTTGAATTACATGTTAAATTAGGAGTTGATTCTAAACATGCAGATCAACAAGTTAGAGGTACTACAGTACTTCCACATGGAACAGGTAAAACTCAAAAAGTTTTAGTATTTGCTAAAGGACCAAAAGCAGAAGAAGCTGTTAAAGCAGGAGCTGATTATGTAGGTGCAGAAGAGTTAATACCAAAAATTGAAAAAGAAAACTGGTTTGATTATGATGTAATCGTTGCAACACCAGACATGATGGGTGTTGTTGGTAGATTAGGTAAAGTATTAGGACCAAAAGGATTAATGCCAAACCCTAAATCAGGAACTGTAACAATGGATGTTACAAAAGCTGTTGAAGAAATCAAATCAGGTAAAGTTGAATATAGATTAGACAAAACTAACATTATTCACTTAGGTTTCGGAAAGGTTTCATTTGGAAAAGACAAGTTAGTAGAAAACTATGATGCAATTATGGGAGCTATTATTAAAGCTAAACCAGCTGCTTCAAAAGGACAATACATTAAGAGTGTTGCTATTTCTACAACTATGGGACCAAGTATGTATATTGATCAAAAATAATTTATAAATAAATAGCCAAAGAAAGTAGGCAGCAGTAAGTCCTACCGAGGCATAAATAATGAACGGAGTTATCCAATCTTTATTATGCCTTTGCGGCTATAAAGATTGGATTTATTTTTGCAAATTTTTGGGAGGTGAAATTTAAACAAATGGCTAGCGAGACAGTTATTAAACAAAAAGAAGAGGTTGTTAATGCTTTAGCAGAAAGATTAAAAACTGCAAAAGTTATCATATTAACAGATTACAGAGGAATCAATGTTGCTGATGTTACTAAGTTAAGAGCAGACTTAAGAAATGTTAATGCTGAATACAAAGTAATCAAAAACAATGTTGTTAAAAGAGCTTTAGATAAAAACGGCGAGGAAGGTTTAGATGAATTATTATCAGGACCTACAGCAGTTATGATGGGTGATGAAGATTACCTAGAACCTACAAAGGTTATTTATAACTTTACAAAGAACAATGATTTCTACAAAATTAAAGGTGGAATCATCGATGGTAAAGTTGTTACAGCTGAAGAAATAATTACACTTGCAAAATTACCATCAAAGCAAGAACTTTTATCAAAACTTGCTGGATGCTTACTTGCAAATATTTCAAAATTGGCTGTTGCTCTTGATGCAGTTAGAGCACAAAAAGAAGCTGAATAAGCAAAGAATAGTTACGGTGTCGTAACAAAAAAATTATATTTAAAATAGAGCATAAAGCTCAAATAAAATTATAGGAGGATTTTAAAATGAATAAAGAAGAAATGATTGAAGAAATCAAGAAAATGACAGTTGTTGAATTAGCTGACTTAGTAAAAGCAATTGAAGAAGAATTTGGAGTATCTGCTGTAGCTGCTGCTGCACCAGTTGCTGGAGGAGCTGCTGGAGCAGCTGCTGAAGAAAAATCATCTTTCAACGTAATATTAAAAGATGCTGGAGCTAACAAGATCCAAGTAATCAAAGTTGTTAGAGATGCTACAGGTTTAGGATTAAAAGAAGCTAAAGATTTAGTTGATGGAGCACCTAAAGCTGTTAAAGAAGGAGCTAGCAAAGAAGAAGCTGAAGAACTTAAAGCTAAATTCGAAGAAGCTGGAGCAACTGTTGAATTACAATAATAAGTTCTATATGAATTTAAAAGTGGGATAGGTAAAAGCAGTTTTGCCTATCTCTTTTTATTTTATTGACAATAAAAGTTCAAAGTAATAAAATTAATTCACAGATATACAATTAGTATGGAGGAATTTATGAAAATATTATTTGATGTAATGGGTGGAGATAATGCCCCAGATGCAAATATAAAAGCGGCTGTAAAAGCTATTGATGAAGTTAAAGCAGAGATTATTCTTATAGGAAAAGAGTCTGTTATTAACAGCAAGATTAAAGAATTTTATAATAAAAACAGCGTAAACGAAATTAATGAGAGATTAAAAATAGTAAATGCTGAAGAAGAAATAACTATGGAAGATATTCCAACAAAGGCTATTAAGTCTAAAAAGGATTCTTCAATGGTTGTTGGATTTAATATGCTTAAAAATGGCGAAGGCGATGTTTTCGTATCTGCTGGTAACTCAGGAGCTTTACTTGCTGGAGCAACATTACTAGTTGGAAGAGTTAAAGGTATAGACAGACCAGGTTTAGCTGGAATGTTACCTGCTTTTGAAAGTAAGTTCTTATTAATGGATGCTGGAGCTAACACAAATTGCAAACCAATTAATATATTACAATTTGCACAAATGGCATCAATATATATGAAGAACACATATAATATAGAGAAGCCAAAAGTTGGTTTATTAAATAATGGTACTGAAGAGCATAAAGGTAATGACTTAATGAAAGAATCATATCAATTACTAAAAGCAAATGCAGATAATATGGGATTTGACTTCTATGGAAACATAGAGGGAAGAGAAGTATTTGCTGGCGAAGTTGATGTTGTTGTTACTGATGGCTTTACAGGAAATATTTTCTTAAAGACAACTGAAGGTGTTGGTAAGATGGTTAAGAAAAATCTATATAAAGAAGCAAAAAGAAATATCTTATCTAAGATATCACTTATTCCTGCTTTACCTATGCTTAAAAGATTTGGTAAATCTATGGACTATAAAGAATATGGTGGAGCACCATTTTTAGGTGTAAAAAAACCAGTTGTAAAGGCACATGGAAGTAGTGATGAAAAATTATTTTTATACACATTAAAACAAGCTGAAATGTTCGTAGAAGCGAAGGCTGTAGATAAAATAGTTGATGAATATAATAATATGCAACAACCAATAAACCCTGTAGAAGCAACAGATTACGAGCAAAATAATTAATTTTGAAAAAAACTTGACATTTTTTTTCAACTATATTATTGTAATAGACATAAGAGGTAACTTTGAAGGGAGGTGTACTTATGGATTCAGAGAATGAACTTTTCGAGAAAGTAAAAGGAATTATTGTAGAGCAATTGGGTTCTAACGCAGATGCAGTTAAGTTAGATGCATCATTTATAGATGATTTAGGAGCAGATTCTTTAGATATAGTAGAGCTAATCATGGCTTTAGAAGAAGAATTTAATACAGAAATACCAGATTCAGATGCTGAAAAAATAGTTACAGTTGGTGATGTTGTAGACTACATAAAAGAGCATCTTGATGCTGAATAATTCAAAGGATAAAAGATTTAAAATGAAAGAGTTGAGTTATGCTCTTTCGTTTTTTTCTATTCTATGGTAGGAGGTAAAAATGGATTTTAGAAACTTGGAAGAAAGTATTGGATATTATTTCAAGGATGAAGCAATTCTAAAACAAGCTCTAACTCATACTTCATACGCATACGAAAACAAGATTGAAAGTAATGAGAAATTAGAGTTTTTAGGTGACAGTATATTAGAGTACATTTCTAGTAAATACATATATGAAAATTATCCAAAGTTAAAAGAAGGAGAAATGACTAAAGTTAGAGCTACAGTTGTTTGCGAAGACAGCTTATATAAAGTTGCAAAAAAGCATAATTTTAGTGATTTCTTATATTTAGGTAAAAGTCAAAAGTCTGGAAACAATGAAGTAAGACCAGCTATTTTAGCTGATAGTGTTGAGGCTGTTATTGCAGCTATTTATTTTGATGCAGGACTAGAGCAGGCGGAAAAATTTATTATTGAAAATTTAAAAGATGAAATAAAAAAAGCAAGCGCTCATGTAGGAATGAAAGATTATAAAACAGTTTTACAAGAAAAATTACAAGTACATGGATCAGTAGAAATTAAATATAATATTATTAATGAAGTTGGTCCAGATCATGATAAAAGCTTTGTAGCTGAGGTATCATGTAATGGTAAAGTCTTAGCTCAAGGCTCTGGTAAAAATAAAAAATCAGCAGAGATGGATGCTGCTAAAAATGCTTTAACAAAGATAAAGTAATAATATAAAAACTAATCAGAAAGGAGGAGTTAATATGAAAAAAGAATATATCATTCCAATCTTTGTTCCACATCTTGGATGTCCACATGATTGTGTTTTTTGTAATCAAAGAAAGATTAGCGGACAAACTAAAATGGTTACTGCGGATGATGTTAGGAAAACAATTGACTATTATCTTCGTAATTTTAGAAAAGAAGATAATTATATTGAAGTAGCTTTTTTCGGTGGAAGTTTTACTGGTATTGAACCAGAGAAACAAGAAGAGCTCCTTTCTGTTGCGTATGAATATGTTAAGGATAATAAAGTTGATAGTATTAGACTATCAACCAGACCTGATTACATTGATAAAGAAATATTAAAAAGACTAAAAAAATATGGTGTTAAAACAATTGAACTTGGAGTTCAATCTTCAAGTGACTACATTTTAAAAAGAGCCCAAAGGGAGCATACTTTTGAAGATGTAAAAAGAGCATCTAAATTGATTAGAAAATTTGGATTTACATTGGGTCATCAGATGATGGTTGGATTACCAGAAAGTACAAAAAATGATGAATTAAAAACAGCTAAGGATTTAATTAAATTAAAGCCTAAAATTGTTAGAATATATCCGGTACTTGTAATAAATGGTACACAATTAGAAAAAGATTACGAGGCTGGCGAGTATAAACCATTATCTTTGAATCAAGCAGTAGAGACTTCAAAAGATTTATTAACTTTATTTAATAAGAAACATATTAGAGTAATTAGAATTGGACTTCAAAACACATCTGAAATAACAGATCCAAATGATAAAAATAGCCAGGTTGTTGCTGGTCCATATCATCCAGCATTTAGACAACTTGTTGAGTCTGCTATGTGGTATGATTCAATCTCTAATAAAATTAAGAAAATAAATATGAAAGTTAAGGATGTACAAATAGATGCAAATCCATATGACATAAATAATATCGTAGGTCATAAGAGATGTAATGTAGAAAAAATTGATGAAATCTATGATACGAATTTAATTGTAAAGGCTAACTATAAAATTAAAAGAGGAAAGTTTAAAATAACTTCATTAACAAGAGCACTTAATTAAGAATAAAATCACTTTTAATGTAAATAATTACATTAAAGGTGATTTTTGTTTTATGAATAAATTAATAAAAATAATAAAGGAATATCTTTGTATTTTTCTTGGAACGTCTCTAATGTCAATTTCAACAGCTAATTTTTTATTACCTAATAAATTATCAACTGGTGGATTTTCAGGACTTGCTACGATTGTTTATTATTTGTGGAAATATCCTGCTGGAAATGTAATTATTATTTTAAATATTCCTTTGTTGTTATTTGCATTTTTTAGAATTAACAAAGGACTATTATTTAAATCTATAACGGGTACTTTTTTATTATCTATTGGAATTAATATATTCGAAAGATTTGGCTATGTGACGGCAGATAGATTTTTAGCGTGTGTTTGTGGTGGAATACTAATGGGAATTGGTACGGCAATTATTTTGAAAGCTGGAGCATCGACTGGAGGAACAGATTTACTTTCATATATAATACGTTCATTTAATAAAAAATATCGAAGTAGCAGAATAATAATTATTGCGGATACAATTATTATTATAATGAATGTTTTATTCTTTAAGGAAATTGAAATTGGTTTGTATTCAGTTATTGCAATTTATCTGATGGGAAAGATGATTGATATCGTATTTGAAGGTTTTTATTTTACAAAAGTAATGTTTATTATTTCAGATAAATATAAAGAAATATCGAAAGAGATTGGAACAAAAGTAAAGCGTGGTACAACTGGAATATACTCTAAAGGAATGTACTCAAATGAAGATAAAACAATGCTTTTTTGTGTTGCTTCAAGAAAGGAAATTGCAGAGATAAAATTATTAATTAGGGAAATTGATTCGTCTGCTTTTATTGTAACAACTGATGCAATTGAGACTCTGGGAAGAGGTTTTACAGAATAAAATATTTTTTTATTCATATATTTGAACAAGGTGATTTATTTGAAGAAAAAAATATTTGTGGTTGTTACAATAATAGTTTTATTTTTTTATTATACTATTATATCTAATTATTCTTTTGCAGATGATGAAATTGATGAAGAGTCAGATGACATAGAAAGTTTAATTGTATCTTCTAATAATATAGATGAAGATATAAATCTTAATTCTAGAATAGCAGTTGCATATGATAGAGAGTCTGGAAGAGTTATATGGGGGAAGGACGAAAATAAGAAAACAGCAATGGCATCTACTACCAAAATAATGACGGCGATTATTGTTATAGAAAATTGTAAGCTAAATGAAGTAGTTGAGATATCGCAAAAAGCAGCAGGTACGGGTGGATCTAAATTAAAATTAAAAAAAGGAGATAAGATAACAGTTAATGATTTACTATATGGACTTATGCTCAGATCCGGAAATGATTCTGCAGTAGCACTTGCAGAATACGTTGCTGGAAGTGTGGAAAACTTTGCCGAGCTAATGAATAATAAGGCAAAGGAATTAAATTTAAAAAGTACTCATTTCGTTACACCACATGGTCTTGATGATCCAAATCATTACACAACAGCATATGAACTTGCGATACTAGCAGATTATGCTTTAAAAAATGAAATTTTTTCTAAAATAGTTAGCACTAAAAATTGTACAATAACTATTAATGGATATCCAAGAAATATTTGTAATACCAATGAGTTGCTTGGAAATTATCCTGGTGTATATGGAGTTAAAACAGGATTTACAAATAATGCTGGAAGATGTTTGGTAACAGCGGTAAAAAATGATAAGATGGATATTATTACTGTTGTTATACAAGCAGATACTAAAAAAGATAGAACAAGCGATAGCATAAAATTAATAAAATATATTTTTAATAATTATGAAAAAGTAAATGTGGAAGAGCTGTTGATAGAAGAGTTTAATAATTGGAAAAATATTAATATAAGTAGAATAAATATAAATAGAGCAAAAGATAAAAATATTAATATAAAAAGAGATAACATTAACAACAAAAATATCATAGTAAACAAATCAGATATTAATAATATAAAAATAATAATTAATGCAATATATAATTATGAGGCTCCTGTATATAAAGGTAATAAGTTAGGAGAAATTAATATATATGTTAAAAATGAGTTATTAGAAAAAATGAATATTTATTTTGATAACGAAATTCAAAGAAAAAGTTTTATAGATTATTTTAAAAAATGCTTAAGGGAAGCAACGAATATTTTATAACAATATAATGTCATATGTATATGTAGTAAAGAGATAGGCTTTCTATCTCTTTATTTTTTTGATTTTGAGGTATTGAAAAAAAGGTGATAACACGATATAATGTGGAAGGTTTAAAAGATATAATAGGAGGAAATTAAACATGTCAACAAGAGATAAAAGTATTTGGATTTTAATTGTATTTATTCTATCAGGAATAGTAGTTGGAGGATTATTAGGAGAGCTTGCAGGTAAGTCAGGTAGTTTATGGTGGCTTGCATATGGTCAAGAGTTTGGTTTAACAGAGCCATTAACACTTGATTTAAGTGTTATTAAATTATCTTTCTCACTATTAATTAAATTAAATATTTCAAGTATTATAGGAATGATAGTAGCTATTATTATTTATAGAAAATGTATATAATTTTTTCTTATTAATATAGGGGTTATGGGGGCAGAAAGGGCTTTTATGAAACTTAAAATAAAAGAGCTTCCTGTAACGGAAAGACCATACGAAAAATTAGAATTGTATGGGGAAAAAATGTTATCAAATTCTGAATTATTGGCAATAATAATTAAGAATGGAACAAAAGAACATACTGCGATTGATATATCTAATATGATTCTCTCTAAAATTAATAATAATTTAAAAGAATTACAGGATATAACACTTGCAGAATTTATGAATATTCAAGGAATTGGTAAGGTTAAAGCAATTGAGCTTAAAGCTGTATGTGAATTAACCAAAAGGATGTCTAGACCAATAAATGATACAAAGATTCAGATAAAAAATACAAAAGATGTAGCAAACGTTTTTATGGATGAACTTAAATTTGAAAAAAGAGAGGTTGTTAAATTAGTACTACTTAATACAAGAAATATTATTATTAAAATTGTCGATATTTCATATGGTGGTACGACATCTGCTCAGGTAAATCCAAAAGATATATTGGCTGAAGCAATTAAAATTGGAGCTCCAAAATTTATACTTATACATAATCATCCAAGCGGAGATCCTGAGCCGAGTTTTGCTGATTTTGAGATAACCGAAAGAATAGAAAAAGCATCGAAAATAATGGGAATAGAATTTATAGATCATATTGTTATTGGCGATGGAGGGTATGAAAGTATTTTTTTGAAAAGAGGAGTTAATAATGTTTAAATTTAACCTATTTAAGATAGTATCAAAGGATATTGGAATAGACTTAGGAACGGCAAATACGTTAGTTACAATTGAAGGTAAAGGAATCGTTTTAAATGAGCCTTCAGTTATTGCAATAAATAAAAAGACAGGAGCAGTTCTTTCAACTGGATTTGAAGCAAGGGACATGCTTGGAAGAACTCCTGAAAATATTAAAGCAGTAAGACCATTACAAGATGGTGTTATTGCTGATTTTACAGCAACCCAGTTGATGTTAAAAGATATACTTTCAAGAGTATGTAGAAAGTATAATATAACAAAGCCTAGGGTTGTTGTTGGCGTTCCTTTTGGAATAACGGAAGTTGAAGAAAGAGCTGTTCAAGAATCAGTATTACAAGCTGGCGCAAGAGAGGTTTATTTAATTGAAGAGCCGATGGCTGCTGCTATTGGTGCCAATATAGATGTTGCTGAGCCTAGTGGAAATATCATTGTTGATATTGGTGGCGGAACAACTGAAGTTGCGGTTATTTCTTTAGGAGGTATAGTTGTTAGTTATTCAATCAAAACTGCAGGTGATGAACTTGATGAAGATATTATTAACTACGTAAAAAGAGAGCTTAATTTAGCAATTGGAGAAACAACTGCTGAAGAAATAAAGAAAACTATTGGTTGTGCAAAACCATTAATGACTGATATGTCTATGGAGGTTAGAGGTAGAGATTATGCAACGGGACTTCCAAGAACGGTTACTTTATATTCATCACAAATTTTGGCTGCCATGAGTGCATCTGTTATGAAAATTATTGATTTGGTTAAATTAACTTTAGAGAAGACTCCACCAGAGCTTTCATCAGATATAATGGAAAAGGGAATCATCTTATCTGGAGGAGGAGCTCTTATACAAAATATTGATAAGCTTCTAATAGATCACACAGGAATGCCTGTTTATATTGCAGAAGAGCCATTAAATTGTGTTGTAAGAGGGGCAGGAAAAACATTGGCTGATATTGACAAGCTAAAGAATGTTTTTGTTAATTCAAGAAGACATAGATAATATAGGAGATTATAATGAATAAAGATGGTAAAAATGGAAAAGTAGGGTTTATTATAACCATATTAATTCTCATCTTTTTAGTTATTTGTACAAATTTAGATCAAAATATAGTTGGAAAAATTACAAGCCCATTTGTAAAGGTTTCAAGATCTGTACAAAATGGATTTATAAATTTAAGTAATAAGATTAAAGGTAATGATGAATACTTTTCATCTTTAGAATCTGTTCAAAAAGAGAATGAAGAGCTAAAGAAAGAAAATGAAAGATTAAAAGAAGACAACCAAAAACTGATTGCCTACGAAGCGGAAAATAAAACTTTAAAAGAGCAATTAGGATTGGCTGAAAATTACAAAGAATTTGAAATTGTACCAGGATACGTTATTCAAAAAGATTTTTCAAATTATAGTAAAGTATTGGTTATTAATTTAGGAAGCGATGATGGAATTAAACCAGGAATGACAGTTGTTGCTGAAAAAGGTTTAGTTGGATATGTTGTTTCTGTAGAAAGTAGTTCATCAAAAGTACAAACAATTGTTGACACAGCAAGTGTTGTAAGTGGATTTATAGCAAACTCTGAGAAGAGCTTAGTTGCAAGAGGTCAGTTAGATACTAATAAGAGAGTTAAAGGAACATATATTGATAATGATGTAGTAATTAATGAAGGTGATTCAATTATTACATCTGGTTTAGGTGGAATTTATCCTAAAAATATTAATATTGGAAAAGTAGGAGAGATAGTTAATACTCAAAATAAAACTAACAGATATGTGTATATAGATGTAGCTGTTGACTTTGATAATTTAAGTAATATTGTTGTTATAAAGAATAAAAAATAGGAGGACCAAATTGAAAAAAGCTAGAATAATTCTATACTTCATAATAGCATATTTTCTAATATATTTTTTGCAAGCAAATTTTTTTAGTTGGTTCAATATAAGAGGAGTTCAGCCAAATTTATTTGTTGTTTTAGTGTTGTTTATTGGATTAAATACAAATTCAAAAATTGGACAAATAATGGGATTTGTGATTGGACTGTTTACTGACTTTTTATTTTCGGATTCAGTAGGCATATCTGCGGTGTTATTCACACTTATTGGATATTCTGGAGAAATACTACAGAAAAGATTCCCTAAGCATAGTAAGATTACTTTAATGATAATGAGTTCAATAACAACCGGTGCATATGAGTTACTACGTGTGTGTTATAGATACTTGTTTTTTTCATCACAAATGGGATTTGTTCAGTTTATAACAACTTTAGCTATAGAGTTATTATTTAATGCTTTATTAATAATTATTCTATATCCAGTTATAAGCAGAACTGGAATAATCGTAGATGACACATTTAATGGAAATGATACAATTACTAAATATTTTTAAGAAAGGTGAGTCAATTGGAAGACAATAATAGAAGAAGCTCTAACTTAAGATTTAACATACTTACAGCCATTGTTCTTGTAATTGGCTTTATTTTGATGTGTCAGCTTATAAATCTTCAGCTTGTACATGGTGACGAATATCGTGTTTTATCAAGTTCAAGATTAACAAGAGAAACAGTGATACGTGCTGATAGAGGCGAAATTCTTGATGCAAATGGTGTAAAACTTGTGACAACAAGTACAGGATTTACTCTTAATTTATACAGAACAACAACTGATAATGGTCAGTTAAATGATAACATTTTAAATATTATAAATGTATTAGAATCAAATGGTGATAAATACGTGGACAATTTAATTTTAACGGTTGAACCATTTGGTTATTCAACAGATAGTGAAGAGTCAATTAAAAGATGGAAGAAAAATAACAATCTAAAAGAAGAATATACTGCAGAGCAGTGTTTTTATGCTCTTAAGGATAAGTATCAAATTCAAATTGATGACATACAAGATGCTAGAAAAATAATGGCAATCAGATATGAAATAACGCAAAAAGGTTATAGTAATGTAAGACCAGTTGAAATTGCTAACAATATCAGTAAAAACTCAGTACTAATATTTAGTGAACAAAATAGTAATTTTTTTGGAATAGATATAGTAACTACACCAGTTGTTACATATAACTATGGAACATTAGCATCTCACTTATTAGGGTATTGTGGAAAAATCACCCAAGAAGAGCTGGATAAAAATGAAGGCTATGCAGATAATGATTTAATTGGTAAAACCGGTATACAATATGTATTTGAAAAATATCTTAGAGGACAAAATGGTGTTAGACAAATAGATATGGATGTTAATGGTAATATAACAGGTGAATATATTACTAAAGAGCCAATTGTTGGTGCTGATGTTCAATTAACAATTGATGCAGACATTCAAGCTGTAGCCGAAAAAGCATTAAAAGACGATATCGAGAAAATTGCTAATGGTGGTTATGCTGAAAGAAGTGAAGCTACTGCTGGTGCGGTTGTTGTTATGAATACAAAAACAGGAGAAATACTAGCATTAGCAAGTTATCCTGATTTTGAACCTCAACTATTTGTAAATGGAATTAGTAGTGAAAAGTATAAAGAGTATAACGATGAACAGGCTTTATATAATAGAGCAATAAGTGGAGCTTATGCTCCAGGATCAACATTTAAAATGGTCACAGCAATGGCTGGATTAGAGACTGGGAAAATATCAACTGGTGAGAGAATAAACTGTAGTGGTATTTACCCATATGCACATAAACCAGTATGTTGGTATTACACAAAATATAAGGGTGGTCATGGTGCACTAAATGTTAAGGAAGCAATTGAGCATTCTTGCAACTGTTTTTTCTACGAAGTTGGTAATAGACTTGGTATAGATAATTTATCAAATTATGCAAGTTATTTTGGTCTTGGAAGAAAAACCGGAATAGAGCTTCCAAGCGAATCAAGTGGTAATATTGCTAGTAGGGCAAGAGCTGAAGAGGAAAATAGAGAGTGGTATTTAGGAGAAACACTTTCTGCTTCAATTGGACAAAGTTATAATAATGCTACTCCAATTCAAATGGCTAAATATATAAGTATATTAGTAAATGGTGGTCATCAAATAGATGTAACAACAATAAAGGCTGTTAGAAATGCAGATGGAACGGAGATATCAAAAGATGAGATTAATAAATATGTTAATAACTTACTCGGAATAGATGATTCTAATTCTGAAGAAAAAGTGTTTGATGAAGACAATGTTAGAACTGTAATGGAAGGTATGAAAAATGTTACAACAGAATCTGGCGGTACAGCATATTCTGTATTTAAAGATTCAGCAGTAACAGTTGGAGGAAAAACAGGATCTGCTCAAGCAGGTAAGAAAACACATGCATGGTTTGTTGGATTTGCTCCATTTGACGATCCGGAGATCGCTGTTGTGGCTATTGTTGAAAATGGTGCACATGGAGCATATGCAGCACAAATAGCTAAGGATATATTTGATTCATATTTTTATGAAGATCAATCATTTTAAGAGCGTACAATTGTGACGCTCTTTTTTATGTAAGTATTAATGAAAATAGTAATATGTACAGCAATAAATCATCAGTGTTTTGAGAATATAGAAAATAAATAAGAAGGAGTATTAGTACATCATCTTGATATAGTTTTATTCCAAGTATTTCGAAAAAAACGCTTTCAGTATTTTTCCCTTTACAATCAGTATTTGATACTTCAATACAAGGATTATTAGGTCTTGTGTTGTAAGAATAACGAGGAGGATTAAAGTGGAAAAATGGTGGATAATATCTATTCATTTTTTGTATCACCACCAGATAGATTCATTGCTTCAACTACACTTGCAATTTTTAAAAACTTAATATATTGATCAATTTTTTCTCTTTTAGAATCCTTTAAATACGGCTTTAGAGATAAAAGCAAATTGAATCTAGAATCATTTTGACAGCTATTTAAGTTATCCATTATAGATTTTATTTTTAAAATAGTATTAATATCAAAATTAGGAATATCAGACGAGGAGTTGTTTTCACTAGAAGCTTGGCTAGTATTTGCAGATGAAGTATTGAAGTTGTCTATAATATTTTTCAAATTGTCAGTGGTCTCTTTATCAGACATTATTGAATTAAGTTTTTGAAAAATATCATTCATATCTCCATCCATAATTAGCCTCCAAGTTATTTTTTATTCAAATTATTCTTTAGCTCGTTTATAATTCTATCTTTATCATTAGATTTTAATATAGTATTTAGCTGACTCATACCATTAGCCAGATCTTTTTTATCCATCTTAGCAAGCATTTTCATTAGGCTGCCAACATCTATATTGTTATTATTCATATAACCTCCAGAATAAATTTCTTATTATAATATATGCATGCTCTCAAAAATGTATATATTATTTTTTCGCTAAATATTGTTTTTTACGGGATTATGAGATAAAATACGAAATGAAATTTGTGTTATTAAAGATAATTATAGAAAATAAAAATAAATTATATCACAATGTGTAAAAAACTTTTTAATATTTATGTATTAAAAACGACAAAAAATTCAGTAGCATTTGTGTAATATAAGTACATAAATAAAAAGAGCAAGAGGTGGTAAGGATGTTTCAAGGTGTAGCTAGTGATTTTAGCAAAAAGAATCACGGTAAAGATGTTAAATACAGTCAAATTGACGTTAAAGATTTATTATTAAAGTTATTTTCAGTTAGAAATATTATTATATATGTAATTTCATTTTTAGTTTCAATGGTTAGTTTTGGAGGAGATTCTTCACTTGGAATTGCTCCATTTTCTTTATCTATTGTTGCTGCATCAGCAAGTTGTGGTATACCAATCAGTATTGTATATTTATCAACAATATTAGGTAGTTTTATTGGACTTGGACCAGATGCAACAGGTAGTTATTTCATAATAAGTATTGTGTTTTTCATAACACTATTTATTTTTAAAGCAAGAAAACAAGAAGAAGTAAATGAAAAAGCAATGTTCGGGAAAAATATAATACTATCAATTATATTAGTAAAAATAATTCCAATGTTATTTTCATCTGTTAATATTTCAAGTTTAGTAGTAGGAGTAATGCTTTGTATAACAACGTATGTGTTCTACAAAATATTTGTTAATTCACTAGATGTTATTTATGATTATGGCTATAAAACAGTGTTTTCAATAGAAGAAATTATGGGAGCAGCTGTACTTATATCAATTGCAATATCTGCATTTGGACCTGTTTCAATATTAGGATATTCTCTAAAAAACATTTTATGTATTTTAATTGTTTTAATACTTGGATGGAAAAGTGGAGTTCTACTTGGAACAGTTGGTGGAGTAACTATTGGTGTTGTACTTGGAATAATTGGAAATGAACCTCCAATTGTTATTGCTGCGTTTGCTATAGCTGGTATGCTATCTGGAATATTAAGCAAAATAGGAAAGATTGGTGTTATTGTTGGATTCATTATTGGAAATGTTTTAATTACGTACTTCTCAAATGGAAATCTAGAGCCAATAATTGTCTTCCAAGAAATATTGATAGCATCACTTGGATTATTATTAATTCCTAAAAAGATTGAGGTGCTAATGGATGATTTCTTTGAAAGCTCAGCAATATTGCCAGAGACAACAAAGAAAACATTAAATGTTAGCAAGGAAACAGCAAATAAATTAAATGATGTTTCAGAAACAATTGCTGAAATTGCCAAAAGCTACGGAGAGGTTGCGGCTACAACAGTTGATGCTGATGAAAAAATTGATAATATAGATGAAAGCAAAAAGATTTTTGAAGAAGAGCTTAAGAATAATTTAGCTGGAATGGAAGATAATATTTTATACCAAGATATAATCACTTCAAATGAAATTGCAGGAGATATTTATGATACACTTAAAGATAACAATAAGTTGTCAAAGGATATTTTGATTGCGATTTTTGCTAAGCATAATAACTATATTATTGGTATAGAAGATAATAGTGTAAACAAGGCTGTAGAAGATGATATTAATAGTATGATAGAGGCTATTAATAAAGCGTATGATACAGAAAAAATGAATTTCATATTAAAAAAGAAGATTGATGAAAATAACAAAAATATGAAAAATCAGTTAGAAAGTGTTTCGGAAGTAATTTCAGATTTGGCCGAAGATATTGAGAAAGAAAATGATAATTCATTTGATGATAAAAAACAAATGATTACAAAAGTATTAAAACAAAAAGGAATTGAAGTTACAGAAATAAAAATTAAAGAAACTGATTCAAAAAGAAAAAATATAAGCATATATACAAAGAAGGAAAACTGCAATCAAGATTCTTGCGAGTATAAGAAAATTGAGAAAGTTTTAACAAAAGTATTTGAAGAGCAAATTGTTATGCAAAAGAGAAAATGTGCAGCTAAAAACGAGACTGATGAATGTGTCTATAAATTTATTTCAAAAGATAAATACAATTTAAAAGTTGGTATTGCTAGAGCAAAAAAACACGACTCACTAGTGTCTGGAGATACAAGTACACAAACAAAACTTAATGATGGAAAATATTTACTTGCTGTTAGTGATGGAAAAGGCTCTGGCCCAGATGCGAGAAAATGTAGCAAAGTTGCAATTAAAATGCTAGAAAAGATGTTATCATCTGGATTTAAAAAGAATACTTCAGTTAAGATGATAAATTCTGCTCTTTCTTCTGAAATGGAAGAAGATATGTATGCAACATTAGATATATCTATTTTGGATTTATATCAAGGAAGTGCTGAATTTATAAAAAATGGTGCATGTCCTACTTATATTAAAAGAAATAAAGAAGTAGAGCTTATCAGTTCATCTACATTACCAACAGGAATTGTAAATGAAATTGAGTTTGAAAATTATGAGAAAGATCTAAAAGAAGGGGATATAATCATAATGTGTACAGATGGAATTACTGAGTCAAATGAGGAATTCCAAAATAAAGAATTATGGTTAAAATATTTTATTGAAGAATTACAAACTGAAGATGTGCAACAAATCGCTGATTTGATTATAAGTGAAGCAATTGATAATAACTATGGAAAAGAAAAAGATGATATGACTGTTATCGTTGCTAAAGTATCAAAATAAAGCTAAATCAATAATTGTCACCAAATAGTGGTGACAATTATTTTTTTTGTTTACTTAATTAAATGATTATGATATAATTGGAACAAATTTATAAAATCGAGAAAGGTGCGTTGATATGAACCAAATATTGTCGTTTAGGAATTCTGAAAACAGCAAGAAAATTCTAAAGAAGAACACAAAGCATTTGTGTATATTTTTAATATTATTTGCGTTGATTTTAGTAGGTGAAGGCGGATGGAAATTATATACTAACTTAAACAAACAAGTCGATGTAATAAAACCAGAAATAACAGGAAAAATAGAATCTGATAAAACAGTGTTTAATGTAAAGTCAGAAATAGGAATAAAGAAAATAGTATATGCATGGAATAATGGAGAAGAAACAGTAATAGCTAAGTCTGGAGAAAAAGAATTTAGCTTTGATGTTAATAATCCAATAGGTGTAAATGAGTTATCAATAAAATCGTATGCAGTAGATGGAAGTACAGTTACTTATGATACAATTAAAATTGTATATGATGAGCCTGATGATCAATTTGGTGGACCAGATGCAAATATTCCACCAGAAGTTGATAAGAAAACAGCAATAGAAAATGATAAAAATGAGCCGGTAGTTTCACTAACAGCTGAACCAGGAAAAGTTATTATAACAGCAACTGATGATGTTATGATGGACTATGTAACATATAGCTGGAATGGTGGAGAAGAAGTTAAGATAACAGGATTATCTGCTGATGAGAAAACATTAAGTGCTAAGGTTGATGCTTTGAAAGGTAACAACAAAATAAAAGTTAAAGCATATGATAAGGCTGGAAATCTAAAAGAAGTCGAGAAAGATGTTCATGGAACTGATGGACCAACAATTACAGTTACAAAGAATGAAACACAAATCATGGTTAAGGTAACTGATGAATACGAAATAACTAAGATTGAATATAACTTTAACAATGAAGAAAAGACAATTGAAAACATTGAAGGAAATACTTACGAATTCAATCTTGACTTAAAAGATGGTGAGAACTTCATTATAATAAAAGCATATGAAGGAAACATTAAGAAAGAGTATAAAGGTAAAACAACAAAATAAATTATAAGCTAAAAGAATGATAATCATTTGATTATCATTCTTTTTTCATGTAACAACTATTTAATTAACTATAACTAACAGCATCCGCCTCTGTTACCACCACAGCAACAACAAATTATAAGAAGTAATAAAATGATCCAAATACAATCATCTCCAAAACCAAAACCACAGCCACAATTTCTATTTTCTGGCATTATAAATTCACCCCTTCCAAATCGTGTTTGATATATATTATTCAAAGTGTGAAAAAGTGTTACGAAAAAGTTCGATAAAATCAAATTTCCTATATACAAAAAGGCATTTATAATGATATAATTCTCATAAAATGGACTTTATTTACTAAAGAGGATGAAATTTAAAACACCAGAAAGGATAGATTAGCAAATGGGTAACATTGTACTATTAGACGATTTAACAATAAATAAAATAGCAGCAGGAGAAGTTATTGAAAGACCTGCATCAGTGGTTAAAGAGCTATTGGAAAATTCAATAGATGCTGGGGCTACAAATGTGACAGTAGAAATCAAAAATGGTGGTATCACATATATAAGAATAACAGATAATGGTAAAGGTTTTTTACCAGATGATATGGAAATTGCTTTTGAGAGACACGCAACAAGTAAGATAAGAAGTGCTAAGGATTTAGAAGAAGTAAAATCTATGGGATTTAGAGGTGAAGCTTTAGCAAGTATAGCAGCAATTGCAAGAGTTGAATTAACATCAAGAAGAGAAGATAGTGAGACTGGATATTCAATTGTTGTTGAAGGTGGAAAAGTAATTAGTAAGGAAGAAACAGGATGTCCAAAAGGAACAACAATTATTGTTGAAAACTTATTTTATAATACACCTGTTAGATATAAATTCTTAAAGAAAGATTTCACAGAACTTGGATATGTTGAGGATGTAGTTAATAGACTAGCTCTTGTTAATCCAGGAATTGCAATTAAATTACAAAGCTTAGGTAAAACATTAGTGCAAACTAATGGAAATGGAAATATTAAAGATACAGTTTATAGTATTTATGGAAAAGATATAGCTGAAAATATTTTAAATGTTGACTATAAATATGAAGATATGAGAGTAACTGGTTGTATTGGTAAACCAGAAATAGCAAAGGCAAATCGTACTGGACAACTATTCTTTGTAAATGGAAGATTTATAAAAGATAAAATATTAACAAGTGCCGCTGAGCAAGCTTTCAAAGGTATGGTTCCAGCTGGTAAATTTGGATTTTTAATTATTAATTTGGAAATTGATTCGCATCAAATAGATGTTAATGTACACCCAGCAAAATTAGAAATCAGATTCCAAGAAGAAAATAAAATATTCAAACTTGTATATCATGCAATAAAAGACACTTTAGCTAATATGAAAGAAGAAGTACAGGAAGAGAATAAGGAAGAGGATATTTTGGAGTTAATAAAGGAAGGATCAAATACTAAATTTGATTTAAAAGAGCTTGAAAGACAAAGGGATTACATATATTCAAAGCCAACAACTGAAGTAGAAGATATTCCAATTTCTAATACTGGTAATCTAGTGGAGGACTTATATAATGACAGATTAAGACAACATGCAATTGAAGATGTAAGCTCTGAATTTGAAGATCCAGAAGAAAAAAATGAAACTAAGCCAGAGAGTAAAGATCATGAAGAAGATGGAGTTAACTACTTTGAGGACGTATTAAAATTCCAAGAAGAGCTAAAAAATGGCGAAGCTGAAAGTAAGACAGAATCTACTGACAACAAAGAAACAGAAGAGCTTAAATCTGACGAAGTAAAGAATGAAACTTTAGAAGATATTTCTTTTGCTATCAAAGATAGCTTACTAAAAATTGATGAGCCAAAAGAAGAAAATAAACCAGTTGAAATTCCAGCACTATCTAATAATATGGATAAGTTTCTTAATGCTGATATAAAAACTGAAGAGAAGGTGGAGAAAAAAGAGGAAGAAACAAAGAAAGAAGACAAAGATGATGATGCTGAAGCCCTAGATAACTCTTTTGAAGAAATGTACAGAAAAACATTTGGAATTAGACCAACAGAAAAAGTTGAAGTAAAACCTGAAGAAGATAATAAAATAAAGCTAGAAACTGTTGAAGGAATTAACAAGATAGACCATATAAGCAAACGTAACGATGTTAAATATAAATTTGTTGGGGTTGGTTTCTCAAAATTTGTAATCATCGAAATTGAAGATGAGTTATACATAATTGATCAAAGGGTAGCTAATGAAAGAATTTTATTTGAGAAATTAAAGAAGAGCTACTATGCATTTGGAAATCGTGAATCGCAAATGATGCTTTTACCAGATGTAATTGAACTTACAAGTAAGCAAATGGATGTAGCAAGAGATAATTTATTATTACTTAAAAAAGCTGGATTTGAATATGAAGAATTTGGTGATAATACAATAAAGCTCGTTGGTGTTCCAGATGTATGTATCGAGCTTGAAACAAAAGAATTATTTGTAGAAATATTAGATGAAATTAATAAAGTTGCTAGAACATCAAAAGATGAAATCGAAGAAAAGTTTATTGCAACAATAGCTAAGAGCGCTGCTAAAAATGAAAAGATAGCTCTAACTTTTGAAGAGGTTGATTCTTTAATGAAGAAACTATTAATATTAGATAATCCTTTTATGGGAATTAATAATAACTCTATTGCAATAAAATTATCTCAATCAGATATAGAAAAGAAAATATCAAAATAGTGGAAGGTGATTCTTATTAATAAGCCAAAGGTAATTGTTATTGGTGGACCAACAGCATCAGGCAAAACGGCTCTTTCAATAGCATTAGCTAAAAAAATAGATGGTGAGATTGTTTCTGCAGATTCAATGCAAATATATAAAGATATGACAATTGGAACTGCAAAGCCTACACCAGAAGAAATGGATGGAATAAAACATTACTTAGTAGATTGTGTTTCTCCAGAAATCAGATATAGTGTTGCTGATTTCAAGAAAGATGCTACAGAAGCAATTGAAGAAATACTTGCAAAAGGTAAAATTCCAATTGTTGTTGGAGGAACAGGACTTTATATTGATTCGTTAGTTTATGGTATTGATTACAATGAAATAAAGGTTGACTTAGATTACAGAAATGAACTAGAGGAATTAATTGAGAGCAAGGGACTAGATTACTTATATGACATGGCTAAAGAAATAGATGACAAAGCCATGGAAAAGATAAGTAGAAATGATAAAAAAAGAATTTGTAGAGTTTTAGAAATATACAAATCTACAGGAAAAACTAAAACAGAGATGGAAGCTGAGTCAAGAAAGAATGAGGTTAAATATGATTTTAGAGTTTTTGCTATAGATATGGATAGGGAAAAGCTATACGATAGAATCAACAGAAGAGTAGATTTAATGATAGAAGCGGGACTTATAGAAGAAGTTCAAAATTTGATAAAAAAATATCCAGATATGCCTACTGCAATGCAAGGTCTTGGATACAAGGAAGTTGTTCAATATTTTAAAGGAGAATGTTCTAAAGATGAAATGATTGAGACGATAAAGCAAGAAAGCAGACGTTATGCTAAAAGACAACTTACATGGTTTAGAAAAAATAAAGAAATCAAATGGATAGATGCTTCGAAAACATTAGAGGAAAATACGAATTTTATTTTAGATGAAATAAGGTGAGGGAACTATAGAAAAGAAAGTTGTAAACAAGAAAAAAGTTAATAATGATAAAAATGACTTAAAAAATAAGAAAACAATGAAGGTTGTTGTAATTGGTGTTTGTATAATTATCTCAATATATCTTTTGGTTTTAATTATTAACATTATAAGAAAACCTACTTCTAATTTTGTAGTTGAAGAAGGTAAGATTTATAAAGAAGAATATGCTGAGGGATATGTTATAAGAGAAGAAAACTTAATTGAGATACCAAATGCTTCAAATGGAATAGTTGCAATTAGATCTGAAGGAGAAAAAGTTGCAAAAGGTGAATCTGTCTACAGATATTGTGTTGAAGATGAAGAAGAAATAAATAATAAAATTTCGGATATTGATATGCAAATTCAAAACACAATTGATGGAATAGAAGATGAAGAGTATTATTCTGCAGATATTAAAATAATTAATGCTCAAATTAATTCAAAGCTAGATAGTTTATATGAAATTGATGATTTGCAAAAGATAGGTCAAGGTAAAACAGAAATCGGAAACTATCTAACTAAAAAGATTAAAATTAGAGCTGAGGATTCTGATAACAATGAGCTTAAATCTTTGTTAAAACAAAGAGATGCATTCGAGAATGAACTAAAAGAAGAATCATCATATATTTATGCTGATGATAGCGGTGTTATTTCATACAGAGTAGACGGCCTTGAATCAAAACTTACTAGCGAAGATTTGTCTTATTTAAACGAGTCATTTTTAAATGATTTAAATATTGAAACCGGTAAATTAATAGCCTCAACAACAGATTCAGGAAAGATTGTTAATAACTTTAAATGTAATATTGCATGTTTACTTGATTCAGAAGAAGCTAAAAATTGTGAAGTTGGAAAGACAATTAAATTAAGACTTCAAGACTCAAAGGAAATACCAGCAAAAATAATTAAGAAAGATGAACAAGCTTCTGGTAAACAACTAATAGTTTTCGAAGTAACAAATTCTGTCGTTGACTTAATTAAATACAGAAAGGTTTCCTTCGATGTTATTTGGTGGAGTTACTCTGGTCTTAAGATTCCTAATTCAGCAATTAAGTATGAGGGTGACTTTGCATATGTAACAAGAAATAGAGCTGGATTAAAAGAGAAAATTGTTGTTAAAGTTCTTAAATCAAATGATAAATATTCAATTGTAGAGAACTACACATATTCAGAGCTTAAAGAGGCTGGTTACGACATGTCATCTTTATCAAACAAGAAGACAATTTCAGTGTTTGACCAGATTGAAAACTAAATATTACAAAAATATTACAACAATATGTTTTTTGTATTACAAAGCAATAAAAGTATTGACACGACTGGTAAAAAGTTGGATACTATAGACAAATAATACAAATGAAAAGTATTAGATTTTAGGAGGTTATATTTATGTCAGGTGCTATAATGAACAAGGTTTGGGATTTATTTGGTATGGATGCCGCAGAAGATAAAGAAGAAAATGAATACGATTACGAAGATTATGAGCAAGAAGAGGAAGCCGTAGAAGAAAAGAAAACTTGGGGAAAACGTAATACTAAGTTATTAAGCTTACCACAAGCACAACAAGTTAAGATGGTAATATCTCAACCTACATCTTTCGAACAATCTGAGAGTATTTGTGATCTTTTAAAGGAGAAAAAGTCTGTAATAGTTAACTTAGAATATGTTAATAAAGATATTGCTAGACGTATTATAGATGTAGTAAGTGGTGCAGTTCATGCATTAGATGGTCATATGCAAAAGGTATCAAATTCAATTTTCTTAATAGCTCCATACAACTATGATATTACAACAGAAATGGCTAGAGAAGAAATTAAAAATAAACTTTCTGTTTCATGGCTAAAAAACAATAATACACCAAACGAGTAAAATTTAAGTTTAGGAGGGATAAGATATGATTACACCTTTAGATGTAGAAAATAAAAAATTCTCTAAACGGATGGAATGGCTATAGTGTTGAAGAAGTAGACGAATTCCTAGATCAGGTTACAGAAGAATTAGAAATAAAGTGTAAGGCACTATCAACATCAACAAAAGAAATTGAACAATTGAAACAAGAATTAGAGCATTATAAGGGAATGGAGTCAACTATTCAAAATACTTTGGTTATTGCTCAATCAGCAGCAGATGAAGTAAAGAATAATGCTAAGCAACAAGCATCTCAAATTATTAAGGATGCAGAGGGAACAGCTAGACAATCTGTAGAGAACTTATCTCAATCAATTGTTATGAAAAAGAAAGAATTAGAAGACTTAGATAAGCAACTAGATGTTTACAGAGCAAAAATGGAATCTCTATTGATATCTCAATTAGAGTTAATAAAAGATGCAAAAAAAGATAATTAATTACTAAAGATAAACAGAGAGAATTAGTGCTCTCTGTTTTTATCTTTACTTGGATTATGTATACAATGTTTAATGTAAAAATAATGATTAAGAGCATCTTAGTCATGATTTTTGCATTAAATAAAACTAAGTCAGAATAGCTTCAAATGCAATACTGGCTTAATATTACAAAAATGTTAAATCTATGTGACAATTTATTAAAAGCTCTTGACATATGCTAAAATATCTATAAAATAATAGTAGAATTTGATTTTTACAATAGGAGTAAGTATGAGAGTTATCAGTCGGGAGTGCAAGGGGAACAAAATTAACATCAATAGAAAATGAAAACACAAGACCAACACTCGACAGAGTCAAGGAGTCACTATTTAACATTATTAATAGTAGAATTGAAGATTCTATTGTACTTGATTTATTTGCTGGAAGTGGAGCAATTGGAATTGAATTTTTAAGTCGTGGTGCAAAAAAGGCATACATGTGTGATAAATCCAAAGAGGCAATCAAGTTCGTAAAGGATAATGTTAATAAAACAAAATTACAAGATAAAGCAATAATTGCTAATAAGGACTATAAAGAGTTCCTTATGGATTTGTATAAATCAAAAGAGAAGTTTGATATTATATTTCTAGATCCACCATACGAAAAGAATTTAGCTGTGGAGTCTGTTAGTTTGATATTAGAATACAAGCTTTTAAATAATGATGGAATTATAATAATTGAAACAGATCAAAAAGAACGAGAGATAAAAGAACTAGAAGAGATTAATGTAGAAATTTATGATACCAGAAAATATGGGAGAGCTAATCTTATATTTTTAGTTGAAAGGGGATAAGCAATGGAAATTTTTACCATACTAGAAAGTATTGAAGACATATTAGAAAAAAGCAAAGGTGTACCTTTCTCTAATAAAGTTTTAGTAGATAAAGAAGAAATTTTAGAGCAAATAAGTGAATTAAGATTAAAATTACCAGAAGAGCTTAAACAAGCAAAATGGATAAAAGAAGAGCGTCAACGTATTTTAGTTGAAGCTCAAAAAGAAGCAGATGATATAGTAAAAGAAGCTGAAAATAGAATTATTTCAATGATAGATGAACATGAAATAACTAAAAAAGCTTATGAGAAAAAGGCAGAGATTATTGAGACTGCAAATGAAATGTCTAGAGAGATTTCAAAGGGTACAAAAGATTATGCAGATAATGTATTAAACGGAATAGAAGTTGCTTTACAAGATGCATTAAAAATCATTCAAAATAATCGTAATGAGCTTAAATAACAAAAAAATCAGTAATCGGGGAAGTTTTAATTAATATACATATCCGATTACTTTTTTTGATAGGAGGAAAACTGCATGGGTAGAAGAAAAGGTTCAAGCAATAAGAGAAAAAAACAACAATTCGTCATGGACAACAATATTAAAGTTGTTATATTGATTTTAGTTGGTATTGTTATGGCTGCTCTTATTTATTATAAAAAAACAAGCACAATGGGAATTTGGCTTAATGATATATTAGGAGGAATATTCGGAATAATAAGGTTTGCTGTTCCAGTAATACCATTTGTTTGGGCGATATATATAGTTAGTAAATATAAAGAATCGATAATATCTAAGGTAACGCCAATTGTAACGCTATTCTTGTGTTCAGCTACGCTTTCATCACTTATTCAGATGAACAATGGAATGCTAGCATATAATTTATCATATACAGATGTAATGGATAGAGCTTATCACCTTGGAACTACCAATAAGGGTGGAGGTATCATTGGTGCAACTCTTGCATATCCACTTGCTAAATTTTTATCACCTGTACTTGGAATACTCATCGTTGTTGGCATTATTGTTGTTGTAACTATCGTTGTATTCAAATTAAAACCTGGTGAAAAGTTAGGAAACTTCTTTGATAGAAAATATGAAGAGCGTGAGCAGATTAGACAAGATGGAAAGAAAAAATCTGTTATTCAAGAAGATCATGCTAGCCAATTTGAAGGAAAACCAGAGACTGCTAAAGAGCGTAAATTAAGAGAACAAGAAGAAAAACGTCAAGCAGCTCTTCAAGTTGATGAGCAATTAACTATAAATATGGGACAAGATAAAGCTTCTAAAAATAAAGATTACATAGAAAACAACATTTATAAAAACAATGTTTCTAAAGATAAAGCAGGAAATGAATTATTCGAAACTGTTGACCAAGAAAAAGAAGATAAAACAAAAGAGGTATTACAACTTGAGCATTCACAAGTTGTTGCTGATGAGCACTACGAATATCCACCAATTGAGATATTAAGTTTAGGAGAAAAGAGCGCTACAAAAGGTAGTGCTAAAGCTTTAACAGAAAATGCTGCTAAATTACAAAAAACATTATACAGCTTTGGTGTATCTGCTAAAGTTCAGGATGTTTCTGTTGGTCCAACAATTACAAGATATGAATTAAAACCTGCTGAAGGAACAAGAGTAAGTAAAATTGCTAATTTAGCTGATGATATTGCTCTTAACTTAGCTGCAGAAACTATAAGAATTGAAGCTCCAATACCAGGAAAACAAGCTGTTGGTATTGAGGTTCCAAATGAGACAAAAGAAGCTGTACATTTAAGAGAAGTTATTGATAGCGATGAATTTTCAAATAATAAATCAAAACTAAGTATTGCGCTTGGTAAAGACGTTGCCGGTAAAACAGTTGTTGCAGATATTGCAAAGATGCCTCACGTTTTAATTGCAGGTTCTACTGGATCTGGTAAGAGTGTTTGTATTAATACTATTATTACAAGTATTGTATATAATGCAAAACCAAGTGAAGTAAAACTTGTTATGGTTGATCCTAAAGTTGTTGAGCTTTCAGTTTATAATGGAATACCACATCTTTTAATTCCAGTTGTAACTGATCCAAAGAAAGCGGCTGGTGCATTGGCATGGGCTGTTATAGAGATGGATGAGAGATATAACAAATTTGCTCAAAAAGGTGTAAGAGACTTAAAGGGTTACAATAAAGCAATAGAAAAAGAAAATGAAAATGCGAAATTACCACAAATAGTAATTATTATAGACGAGCTTGCTGACTTAATGATGGTTGCAGCTAAGGAAGTTGAAGAGGCAATTTGTAGACTTGCTCAAAAGGCAAGAGCTGCAGGTATGCACTTAGTAATAGCAACACAAAGACCATCTGTTGATGTCATCACAGGTTTAATCAAAGCAAACGTTCCATCAAGAATTTCATTTGCTGTTTCATCACAAGTAGACTCAAGAACAATACTTGATTGTGCTGGAGCCGAAAAATTACTAGGAAAAGGTGATATGTTATTTTATCCAGTTGGAGCAACAAAACCACAAAGAATTCAAGGTGCATTCGTATCAGATGATGAAGTTGAAAAGATAGTTGACTTTATCAAGAGCAATGCAGGAGAAGTTGTATATAATAGTGACATTATTGAAACAATAGAAAATAGCAATAAATCTGACAAAGAAATGCTAGAAGGAGATGCAAGCGACAATACTTGTGATCCACTATTGAACGAAGCAATCGAGACAGTAGTAGAAACAGGACAAGCATCAACATCTTTTATACAAAGAAGGTTCAAAGTTGGATATGCAAGAGCTGGAAGAATTATTGATCAAATGGAAGAAAGAGGAATTATCTCTGGATACCAAGGAAGCAAACCAAGAGAAGTTTTAATGAGTAAGGAGCGCTGGGAAGAGCTTAAAATGCAACCAACTGATGAAGAATAAAGGGGAGATGTAATTTGAAAAAAACAAAAGAAAATCTACTTTCCAAGAATAATTATGATATTCAGTTTGAAGAGTTGCTAGAGCAAAAACAGTATACTGATGAGGCAAAGAGTCTGATATTAAACATCATCTACAAGATTCAAGGAGCATATCCTGATTACAAAAGGACAAAACCAAATGTAAAATCTAAGCTTGATATAATATCAGACATTGCCGATACGATTAAGGATAAATGCGATACCATTGAAGTATTGAATCCAACCGAAACAAAAGGAAAGTTATATGTAAGTAAGAAAAATAAAATAATAAAAACATTTCCAAAGGATATTGATTTATTACAGGCGATTTATTATATAAAAACACCGTATACAAAAAGAATTGAAAATGTATTTGAAAAAGCCGTTCTTTTAGCATTAGAAAAAGGAATGGCTATTAATGGTGTAGAGATTATTCGAGATTTTAATGGCTGGTCTTGGAATAATGTTTTAGAAGATGAGTTTGAAAAATACTACAATCTTCTATATCAAGATTTAATTATATTAATTGGCGAAGGTGAGCTTGAAAGTGTAATTAAGAGCCATAATGTAATCGAAGAATTATTAAAAAAATTAAAGTATTTATATGGAAAAACAAAAGCTGAAGAATTTGTTCAAATCTTTGTTAAAGCATGCGTTGTTATTTATATGAATAATGGTGAAAAATACGAGGATGATGTACTTGAATATTTAAATAAGAAAGAAGAAGAGCTATCAGAATTTTCAAACAAATCACAATATATATCTAGATTAAACGATAAAATGAATGAGAATACGAAGCTTGGTTGTAAAATAGATGCACTTTTATCAAGTCCAAGATTACTTAGTAAAAAGTATTCTACAAAGAAAATATCTGAAAAATATAAGGATATAGATAGCTATAGAATATCTTTAATAAAGTATAAAAATCAAATTTCAAATGAAATAACATCATGTAGAAAAATGATGAATCCGTTTGAATATGTTAAGGTAAAAAATAGCATAAAAAAAGATGTAGATGACTTAAATGAAATAAAGTTGTGTTATAATGATGATGGAATAATTGAAAAATTATTAATAGATTTGCAAAAGAAAGTTATTTCTTGTTTCTATAAGAAAATAGAAGTATATGATTTAAAGAAAGAGCTTATAAGTTTAGTATATGAGATAAGATACTACAACTTATTACCTCTAGGTAATAAAGAGCTAAAAGATATTAAATCTTTAAAAAATGACATAGAAAAAATGCAAATTGAGTTTGTTAATAAATTAAAGAAGAATAGAGTTCTTGATATATACTCAAATTTTGCAAGAATTAATTATTATACTTTCAAATATATTTTTGAAGCAAGAATGGTGAATATAAATAAGATTTCTTTTAAGTACAAAATTGTGAATAATGGTATAGATATAGAATATTATGATGAAGAATCTGTAGAGCAAAAAATACATTTAGCTCTTAATAAGGAAGAATTACAAGGATTCACAAAGAAAGAAAACAGAAAGATAAAAATATTTTTGTAAATAGGTAGGAGGTACCAATGAAGGTTACTTTTTTTGGAGCAACAAAGACGGTTACAGGGTCTAATTTCCTTGTAGAAGGTGCTGGAAAAAAGTTCTTAGTAGACTGTGGATTATACCAAGGTGCTGCTAGAGAAGAAATAAAAAATAACGAACCATTTCCATATGATCTTGAAGAAATAGATTTCATGTTATTAACACATGCTCACATAGATCACTCTGGAAGAATTCCAAAGTTGTATAAAGATGGGTATAGAAAGCCAATTTTTGCAACAAATGCTACATGCGATTTATGTGCAATAATGCTGCCAGATAGTGGTCATATACAAGAAACAGAAACAGAATGGAAAAATAAGAAAAGAATTCGTAGAGGAGAAGATATTCTTCTTCCAATTTATGATGCAGAAACTGCACTAAAATCACTAGAGTTGTTTAGAGGTGTAAATTACGATCAAATAATAGAAGTTGATGATAATATACATGTTAGATTTAATGATGCAGGACATATGCTTGGATCATCAATTATTGAAGTTTGGATTAAAGAAGATGGTGAAAATAAAAAAGTAGTTTTTACAGGAGATCTTGGTAATAATGATATTCCACTACTTGATGAGCCAACAATGATTGAAGATGCAGATTTCTTAGTTATGGAATCGACATATGGCGATAGAATGCATATTGAAAATGAAAACAAGGCTGAGAGATTTATTGAAATTGTTACTGACACAATTAGCCAAGGAGGTACAGTTGTAATACCATCATTTGCCGTTGGTAGAACACAAGAAATATTATATGAACTAAATAAATTCAAAAGTTCATCAGAGGATACTCCAGAATTTGATAGAAGATTCGATTTATTAATGCATACACCTGTATATGTTGATAGTCCACTTGCAATATCTGCAACTGAAGTATTCAGAGAAAACATGGATTTATTTGATGAGGAAACAAGAGAGCTTATAAAGAGAGGAGATAATCCACTTGAGTTCCCAGGACTTAAATTTACTCAAACAGTTGAAGAGTCTAAAGAGCTAAATGAGAGCGATGAATCTTGTATTATAATTTCAGCCAGCGGTATGTGTGAAGTTGGTAGAATTAAGCATCACTTAAAACACAATATTTGGAATCCTAAAAATACCATTCTATTTGTTGGATACCAAGCTATGGGAACACTAGGAAGAAAAATAGTTGATGGTGCAAAAACTGTTAAAATATTTGGTGAAGAAGTATCTGTAAATGCTAGAGTTGAATACATTGAAGGATATTCAGGACATGCTGATCAACAAGGTCTTCTAAACTTTGTTTATTCTTTTATAAAAAAGCCAGAGCATATTTTCTTGGTTCATGGTGAAGAGGAAGGACAGAAAGTTTTAAGAGATAAAATTACAGAAGAAACTGAAATTCCAGTTACAATTCCAGACTATGGAGAAACATATGAATTA
Source organism: Clostridia bacterium (assembly GCA_017512025.1). Classification (GTDB taxonomy): domain Bacteria; phylum Bacillota; class Clostridia; order TANB77; family CAG-508; genus CAG-492. The sequence goes on along the minus strand of JAFWHH010000009.1, from coordinate 593,685 downwards.
GCTAAGACAGTTAAATTAACAGATGTTATTAAACAAGAAAGAGTTAAGGAATATGCTAAGCTTGAAGTTATTGACAGAATGGCTACACTTAAAGAAGAGCTTATAGATATGGAAAGTATTGTTAAAGAAGATATTTTAGCAAATACCGTAAATGATGCAGAAATAGAAAAAATAAATGATAGAATTAAGATGCTAGAAAAACAAATTTTAGCAATAGTAGAAAATAATTAACAAAAGATCTTATTCATATAAGGAGAGGTTTTGATGGATAAATTTTTCAATAGAGCGATTATTGGAAATAAGAATATAGTGGCAAGTTTTTCTGAACATGGTGAATTACTTAGATATTGTTATCCAGTTATAGATGGTAGACAATTTGTGGATTTCTTTCATGTTGGATTAAAAATAAATGATTCAAGTTTAATATATTTACATGATGACCATAACAATGTATATAACCAAAAATATATTAAAAATACGAACATACTTGTTACTGAAATAGAGAATTCATATTTTAAAATTAAAGTTGAACAGACAGATTGTGCTTTAATAAATAAAGACGTCATCGTAAAAAAATATGTTTTCAAAAATGAGAATGATATTGATTTAGATTTAAATTTTGTTGTTAACAGCAAAATTTTATCAGGGTCTTTAGAAAATTATGGAAGTAGAATATTTGAAAATGGAATAGTTCAATATAACCATAATTATACATTTTGTATATTCTCAAGAGAGCATCTTTTTGGACATAGATTAAACGATGTTCCAGATCATATTGCATCTGGAATATTACAAGATAAAGATTACATAGGAATGTCTAATGAAATTGGCATTTCATATAATTTAGGAACTTTAAAACCAGGAAGTACAACCGAATTTTGTTTATATGTTTGGGCTGCAGAGAATGGAAGAGAGCTTGAATCAAGAATCTATGATGCACTAAAATTTGACGAAGAAGAGGGAATAGCAGAAACAACAAAATATTGGCAAGAATATGTAAATGAGCATAACTGCATTAAAATTAAAAATGTTGTAAGTAGCTTTAATAAAAAATTAGTTGAAATATATAACAGAACGATTCTGCTTTATCCACTTTTAATTAATTACGATTGTGGTGGGGTAGCAGCAGCTCTTGAAGTAGATGATGAAAGATGCAGAAGCGGTGGATACAGATATTGCTGGCCACGTGATTCTATATTTATAACAAAAGCATTTGATTTATTAAAGATGAGAGATGAAACAGAATTATTTTATAATAAATTCTGTAGAGAAACTCAAAGTAAGAATGGAATGTGGGAACAAAGATTTTTTACTGATGGAAGACTTGCTCCATGTTGGGGATATCAAATAGATGAAACAGCAAGTGTTGTATATGGAATATATGAACATTATGAGTTTTATAAAGATAAAAAGTTTCTAGAAGATAACTTAAAGATGTGTGAGAGCGCAATTAAGTTCTTAGTTGAATACGTTGAAAATATCTTAGATGTTGACGATAACGATATTGTTAAACGTGACTTAAAAGCTAAATATAAAAAAGCCTTTAATCCAGCAAAGCAGATTAGTTATGACTTATGGGAAATGCATGAAGGAATTCATTTATACTCATTATGTGCAATTGTAGCAAGCTTTGATGCAATGAAAAAGATATATGATATTCTTGATGATGAAGATGAAAAAAATGCAAGACTTAAGAAAGAAAAAAGAAATAAAACAATACTAAAGCTAAATAGATATACAGCTTTCTTACAAGATTTCATAAGAGAAAATCTTGTTGATAAGAAAGCAAAGATATTAAAAAGAAACACTACAGATGAAATAATGGATATTAGTGTTATGGGAGCAGTTTATCCATTTGATGTTTTTGATGTGAGCGAAAAGGTTGTAAAGAATACTGTTGATAAAATTAATATGACACTTAGAACGTATAAAGATGGATATCTTCGATTTGAAGGTGATTCATATATGCATGGTCAAAATCCATGGGGAATAACTACTTTATGGATGGCTCTATATTACTTAAGAGCCGGAGATGTATCTAGTGCTGAAAAATGTTTTAAGTTTGTTGTTAACACAAGTGCTAAGCACGGATTCTTATCTGAACAAGTAAGCAATGAAGATGAGGATTATCAATGGGTTATCGGCCTTGGATGGTCACATGCAATGTTCATAATCGTTTTGGACGAATTACTTAAAGCATACGAGGAAGGAAAATAAACGCATGGCAAAAGCAAAAACAATATTTGTGTGTAACGAATGTGGATATGAATCTGCAAAATGGCTTGGAAAGTGTCCAGCTTGTAATGAATGGAATAGCTTTGTAGAGGAAAAAATCCAAAATACAAAAGATACGCTTGTTGCAGGAAGTGAAACAAAAAAAGTTAATAAACCAATGGCTCTAAATTCTGTGGAAGGTAAAGAAAGTTTTAGAACTTCCACAGGATTTACTGAGCTTGATAGAGTTCTTGGCGGTGGAATAGTTAAGGGCTCTCTTATTTTAGTTGGAGGTGAACCAGGTATTGGTAAATCTACTCTTATCTTACAACTTTGCGATAAGATAAAAGGTGAGGGAAAGGTTTTATATGTATCTGGAGAAGAGTCTGCGGAGCAAATTAAATTAAGAGCTGATAGATTAAATATTAAAAATGATGATCTTTTATTTTTAGGAGAAACAGATATTGATAATATTCAATCAAGCATTTTAGAAATAAATCCAAAGCTTGTAATTATTGATTCTATTCAAACAATGTATTCTGACGAAATAACATCCGCAGCTGGTACTGTTAGCCAAGTAAGAGAAATAACTGCAAGAGTCATGAAAATATGTAAGACCAATAATATTACAACAATTATAATTGGACATGTTACTAAAGAAGGTAATATTGCCGGTCCAAGAGTACTTGAGCATATGGTTGATACAGTTCTTTATATTGAAGGTGAAAGATATTTTTCATATAGAATACTTCGTAGTGTTAAGAATCGTTTTGGTTCAACAAATGAAGTTGGTATGTTTGAGATGCAAAATGAAGGTATGATAGAAATATCAAATCCATCTCAGATACTTATTTCAGAAAGAGAAGAAAATACTCCTGGTTCTGTGGTTGTTGCTACTATGGAAGGATCAAGACCATTATTAATAGAGCTTCAAGCTTTAACAAGTACGACAGTATTTGGTTTCCCAAGAAGAACTGCAAATGGATTTGATACAAATAGACTTACACTTTTAATGGCTGTTTTAGAGAAAAGAGCTCATATGAATTTAACAAATCAAGACATTTATTTAAACGTTGTAAGTGGTATAAAAGTATCAGAGCCAGCAGTAGATTTAGCAGTAATCTTAGCTGTCGCATCAAGTTATAAAAATGTAAGCATTCCAAAGGATTTAGTTGCAATAGGTGAGGTCGGTCTTACTGGAGAAATAAGAAGTGTCAACTTTATAGAGAAAAGACTGAAAGAGGTCGAGAAATTGGGATTTAAGACGTGCATTATTCCAGAAAGTAACAAAAAACTATTGAAAGAGGATTTCAAATTAGATATAATAGGCATGAAAAACGTGAATGAAGCTATTGAAGCTTTAAAACTAAAATAACTTTAGGAGTGATTAATTTGATAACAAACAAAGATGAGGTAATAACCGAGATTTTAAAATTAATTGCGCCAGGTACAAAAATTAGAGAAGGTTTGGAAAATATTCTAAAAGCTAAAACCGGAGGATTAATTGTAATTGGTGATACTAAAGATGTACTAGATATAGTTGATGGTGGATTTAATTTAAATATAGATTATACTTCATCAAGGTTGTATGAACTTGCAAAGATGGATGGTGCTATCATATTAAGTGAAGATTTGAAAAAGATTCTTTATGCAAATGCACAGCTTATTCCATCTCCTAGTATAAGCACAAACGAAACAGGAACAAGACATAGAACCGCTGAACGTACTGCAAAACAGACAGGTAAAATTGTAATAAGTGTTTCTCAAAGAAGAAATGTTATTACAATTTTTAAAGGTGATTTAAGATATGTTTTACAAGATAGCTCAAGAGTTATCAGTAAGGCAAATCAAGCACTTCAAACAGCAGAGAAGTATAAAAAAGTTTTTGATGATAAATTAAATCTATTGAATGAATATGAATTTAATGATATAGTAACTCTACAAAATGTAATTGATTGTATTCAAAGAGCAGAGATGATATTAAAGGTTGTAGATGAAGTAAATATGGCTATTTACGAACTTGGTGAACAAGGTAGATTATTCCAAATGCAACTTGAAGAATTACTTGGTAACTTGGAAGAGGAAGAAACTTTTATTATTAAAGATTATCTTGTTCAAAAGAGAAAGAAAACAGTAGAAAGAGCTCTTGAAACAATTAGAGGTATGGATTTAGAAGAGCTTATGAATACACCGCTAATGGCGAAGGTTTTAGGTTATGATGATTTTGAAAACTACGACGAAGTTAGTGTATTTACAAGAGGATACAGAATTCTAAATAAGATACCAAGAATGCCAAATAATATCGTTGAAAACCTGGTGAACTCATTCAAATCATTCCAACATATTATTCAAGCGGATATTCCAGCATTGGATGATGTAGAAGGAATAGGAGAAATAAGAGCAAAAGCAATTAAACGATCAATCAAGAGAATGCAAGAGCAATTTCTTTTTGATAATATAAGCATTTAATTAGAAACGAAAGGAAGATTAAAGAAATGAAAGACAAAAGCAAAGTATTATTAGTAGCAGTAATTTTATTAGTAGCAGCTGCAATAGCATGGGTATGTTATGGAATATTTAAAGGAAAACAAAACCCAGTAGTTACAATGGTAGTATCATACAAAGATAGTGAAGGAAATGATAAAACAGGTACTGTTAAAATAGAATTATATCCAGAAGCAGCACCAGAATCAGTAAATAACTTTATTGCATTAGCTAACAACGGATACTATGATGGATTAACATTCCATAGAATAGTTAAAAACTTCGTAGTACAAGGTGGAGACAAAAACGGAGATGGAAGCGGATCTGCAAAATTAAGTGACATTAATAAAGGTGTAGAAGCAGGAAGTACTAATGATTATACTTATTCAATTAAAGGTGAGTTTTCATTAAATGGTATAAACAATGATATCAAGTTTGAAAAAGGTGTAATTGGTATGGCAAGATCTGATTACAGCTCATATGGATTAAATGAACAAGGATATAACTCAGCAAGTTCACAATTCTTCATTGTAACAACAGATGATAAAGCATCACTTGCTAACTTAAATCAAAATTATGCATCATTTGGAAAAGTAATTGAAGGATATGAATATATAGAAGAAATAGAAAAGTTATATGCTGACAAAGAAGAAAGCACAGAAGTTCAAGAAGTTGGATCAGAAGAAAAAGATGTTCCAAAAACAACAAGTGTAAGAGTTGAAACATTTGGAGTAAAATATGCTTTACCAAATGCATTAAACTATGACGAAACATTAAAACTAATATCTCAATATCAAAGTATATACAGCCAATTAAATCAACAAAATTCAGACAGTAACGCAACAGTAACTGAATATTAATAATAAAAAACAGGTATAGAAATTATACCTGTTTTTTTGATTGTATAAAAAATAAAAGAGTATAGCTAATGCTATACTCTTTTGGTGGGCAGGGATGGATTCGAACCATCGTACTCAAATGAGAACAGATTTACAGTCTGCCGCCTTTAACCACTCGGCCACCTACCCGAATAAGTAAAAAATCAAATACTAAACGTATTAGATTTTTTGGTGCGCCCTCAAGGATTCGAACCTTGGACCAACCGGTTATGAGCCGGTTGCTCTGACCAGCTGAGCTAAGGGCGCAGGTCTTGTTTCTTTCAACGATAGCTAGTATATAATATATTTCAGGTTCTGTCAATATATATTTCAATTTTTTTTAACGAATTTTAGGTAAGAAAAATGTTTAAAGAATGTGGAAAATATGCTATAAATAAAAGCGGAGGAAATGGTATGTATAGAGAAGAAAAAGCAGAGCTTAAAGATGTAGATTTAATATTAGATTTTAAACTTGATGTTGTATTTAACAGCAAAGAAGTTGCTTCAATGGAAAGAAATGAAATGGAGAAAATTGTAAATTATATCGAGGAAGAAATAAGAGAAAATATTGATAAATATAATTTAGTATATGATGATGATACACTGGTTGCTGCATATTTAGTTGATGACTATGCAGATGGAAAAATGATTGATCTTATATATGTGGTTTTAGATAAAAGACAAAATGGAATTGGAAATTATATATTAAGTAATATTATAGAAAGAAATTTCCAAAAGTTGTATGCATGGATATATAAAGAAAATGAAATCATAATGCATATGTTAAAGAAAAATAATTTTATTATCGAGGAAGAATCTGATTTTAAATTTTTAATGAAATGCGAAAATGATAAAAAAGAAAATAATGATATAAAGATTAAATTATTTAAAGAAGAAGTGGATAAATTAGCAAAAAAATATGAAATAAATTATAAATTAGAGTGTAAAATGGGGTAAACCCCATTTTTATTTTACATAATTATTTACAACTGCCATTAATCGTGCTATAATGCGAGAGTCTCATAACTTAATGCTTTCTACGCGATACACCTTTGGAAAAGCAGCGAGTTAAATAACTTTAGAAAGGACTGAAAGTTTCATGGCTAGAGACACCGGGAACAAGACCAGTAAGGTCACTACCAATGGCACCGCTAGTTGCGGTTCGGGCACAAGTGCAGTAGGCGGAGCAACCCTCGACAAGAAGTACAAGGCAATCTGTGCTTTGGACGGACGTTATGACAGAATCGAGGATATGCTTTGGCCGTATTTCTCCGAATATGCGCTTGTGGAGGCAAGAGTCTTTGTTGAGACAGCATGGCTTGTATTTCTCATGGACAACATCAGCATCCCCGCATTTGACAAATATGACGAGGATGCCAGATTGGATATCAATGAGATTGCAAGTTTGTTCGACGAAGCAGCGTTTCTCCGTGTTAAGGAAATCGAAAGCACAACTAATCACGACGTTAAGGCTTGCGAGCTTTATGTTGCTGAGAAGTTGGAAGAGATGGGATATGGTGACCTCAAGAGCTTTGTACACTTTGGACTTACGTCCGAAGATGTGACGAATCTGGCGTATGCTAGAATCCTTGGAAGCTTCAGAGAATCTCTGTACCTTCCGACACTCGATGGACTTATCAAGGATATTGGAAGGAAAGCTATCGAGTATGCCGGAATTCCGATGCTTGCTCATACCCACGGGCAGGCAGCAACCCCGACAACTGTTGGAAAAGAGCTTTCTGTGTATGTGCACAGACTTTCCCTGCTTTATAGTTCACTTGAGGATGCCGTTATTTATGGAAAGATTAACGGTGCTACAGGTAACTACTCGGCAATGGCATTTACATTCCCTGAATATGACTGGGAAAAGCTGGCAGAGGAATTTGTTGAGCTGATTATTGGTGCATGGTTTAATCCGACTACTACGCAGATTGAGTCGCATGATTACGTTGCGACAATTCTGGATCTTGTAGCACACATCAATAATGTCATCAGAGATCTTGATCTGGATATGTGGAGTTACATCAGCAGAAATTATTTCAAGCTCAAGAAGAAGGATTCTGAGGTTGGCTCTTCCACAATGCCGCATAAGGTAAATCCGATTGACTTCGAAAACAGTGAGGGTAACATCAAGGTTGATAACCCGCTGTGCAGAGGTATTTCGGATGAACTTGTGAGATCAAGAGAACAGAGAGATCTTTCGGATTCTACTGTACAGAGAAATCTGGGACTGTGCTTCGGCTATTCTGTTCAGGCAATTCTTTCTACAAAGAAGGGCCTTTCGAAGTCCGTTGTTAATGAGGAAGCAGTTGCTGCTGATCTTGAGAACAACTGGGCTGTTTTGGCAGAGCCGATTCAGCAGCTGCTTAGAAAGTACGGCGTACCGGATGCGTACAACCAGTTGAAGGCATTGACACGTGGCAGAGCAATTACGAAGGAAGATATCCATGCATTTATCGAAACGTTGGATATGATTTCGGCTGACGACAAGGAAAGACTGCTTGCGCTGACTCCGTCGACTTACATTGGATATGCAGAGCAGATTGCTATCAACACTGTTCACAGATATCTGGGTGAGGACTTTGAGTAAGACATAATACTAGGTCATGAAAACAAACGAGGGCGGCTTCTTCTGAAGCTGCCCTCGGATGCTCTAAATAAATATTTGTTTTAGTTGACATATTATTTTAATATAGTATAATAATGATTAGCATTTCTGCAAATAAATGTATAGGAAGGTGGTTTCTATGATTACTCCGCGGCAAGATGATGTTGGTAAGCGAATAGAAATAAAGTACGTACCGACAACAAAGAAAACCGCAGGAAAGATCATCTCTGTCAATGAGCGCATGATTGCACTTGTCACAGACGACGGAATTAAAGTTTATGTTTCGTTTAAGAGGTTGAAAAGGTATGTTTTTAGAATCATCTGAGAAGTAGCAGACGCCCCAGGCTTGTGGCGTCTGTTTTTCTATGTGTGAAAATTTTGTGAATTAGCACTCTTGTATTGACTTTGCTAAAAAATGGGTATATTATACCTTTTGTAAATAATTTTGTTAAGAGGTGTTTTATATGGAAACTAAACAATTTAAAGCAGAGTCAAAAAGACTTTTGGATTTAATGATAAACTCAATTTACACAAATAAAGAAATCTTCTTAAGAGAGCTTATTTCAAATGCGAGTGATGCAATGGACAAACTTTATTATCAATCATTAACAGATAAAAATATTAAGGTTAATAAGGATGATTTAGTTATTAAAATTGCTACAGATCAAAATGCAAAAACTTTAACAATTGAAGATAAAGGTATTGGTATGAGCCAAGATGAACTTGAAACTAACCTTGGAACAATTGCACAAAGTGGTTCTTTCTTATTTAAAAATGAAAATGAAAAGAAAGATGATGTAGATATTATTGGTCAATTTGGTGTTGGATTCTATTCTGCATTTATGGTTAGTAAAGAAGTTGAAGTTATTAGTAAAAAATATGGTGAAGAAAAAGCATACAAATGGACTTCAAAGGGTGCAGAAGGTTATACGATAGAAGAAGCATCAAAAGATGATTTTGGTACTAAGATAATTCTTCATATTAAGGATGATTCAGAGGAAGAAAAATTCTCTGATTTCTTAAATGAATATAGAATAAAAGGAATAGTAAAAAGATATTCAGACTATATAAGATTTCCAATTCAAATGGATGTGACTAAAAAAGATCTTAAAGAAGGCTCCAAAGATGAGTATGTTGATAAAATAGAAACAGAAACATTAAATAGTATGATTCCAATTTGGAAGAAGAAAAAATCTGAAGTAACTGATGAAGAGCTTAATAGCTTCTATGCTATGAAGTTTGGTGATTTTGAAAAGCCAACTAAAGTTATTAGAGCTAGTGTAGAAGGAATGCTAAACTATGATATGCTTGTTTATATTCCATCTGTTTTGCCATTTGATTACTACACAAAGGAGTTTGAAAAAGGACTTCAATTATATTCAAATGGTGTTCTAATAATGGAAAAATGTAAGGATTTATTACCAGACTATTTCAGCTTTGTAAAAGGTTTAGTTGATAGTCCTGATTTATCTTTAAATATTTCAAGAGAGATTCTTCAACAAGATAGACAATTAAAAACTATTGCTAAAAATATTGAGAAAAAGATTAAATCTGAACTTGAAGATATGCTAAATAAAGATAGAGATGAGTATGTTAAATTCTTCAAGACATTTGGTATTCAATTAAAATTTGGATGCTACAACAACTTTGGTGTTGATAAAGATAAATTAAAGGATTTATTAATGTTCTATTCATCAACTGAAAAGAAATTAGTAACATTAAAAGAATATGTTACTAGAATGAAAGAGGGACAAGATAAAATCTATTATGCTTGTGGAGAGACTGTGGACAAAATAGACATGCTTCCTCAAGTTGAAGGCGTTAAAGATAAAGGTTATGAAATTCTTTATTTAACAGATGAAATTGATGAATTTGTTCTTCAAGTATTAGTAAACTATGAAGAAAAAGAATTTGCTAACGTATCTGCGAATGATTTAAATCTAGATAGTGAAGAAGATAAGAAAAAAATTGAAAAGCTAAATGAAGACAACAAAGATATGCTTACTTTAATGCAAGAAGCAATTCCAGAAGTTGCTAAAGTATGCTTTACAAATAGATTAAAAGATCATCCTGTTTGTTTAACAAGTGAAGGTGCAATCTCTGTTGAAATGCAAAAAGTTATAAATGCAATGCCAAACAACAGATCTATTCAAGCAAAGACATCACTTGAAATAAATGAAAATCATGCTATTACAGAAAAATTAAAATCACTTTATGAAACTGATAAAGATGCTTTAAAGAATTATGCTAAGATTCTTTATGCACAAGCAAAATTAATCGAAGGATTAAGCATTGATAATCCAACTGAAATTAGCAATCTAATATGTGATTTAATTTCAAAATAATGATTAAAAGAAAACAAAGAGAATTGAACTCTTTGTTTTCTTTTTTGTGCTTATGAGATATTACATAAATTGAAAAGAATGGTTAAATATAGTATAATGAAATGAGTCCTTAAAGAGGACAACAGAACGAGATGGTTGGCTGATTTCCATCTAAACACAAAAAAGACGATGATGGGAGGTACATCACATGAAAAAAACATTTATATTTATCATCATGTCAGCAGTACTGGTACTCTTTTGCGGATGCAATGAGAAAACAGTAAAAACAAGCAATCAGGAGCCTACTACAACATACGTTATGGAGGCTCGGGGCTTTTCAATTGATTTTGAAGAGCCGGTTACTAATGAATCAGTAACACAGGAATCGACAGAATCCACATCAGTTTCATTGGCAGAAAAGATGACTGAATCAGAATCCACTACAACAGAGGTTACAGTTCTTACAACCGAAACTTCAGCCGTAGAGGTTACTGAAATTCAGTATACTTTGCCTGAACCTGAAACAGTTGTTGCTCAGACTGCAGTATTGCAGTATGCAACGTATACTGTTCAGGAAGGGGATTGGCTTTGCAACATTGCTGAAAATTATGGAATTGATATGTATACCTTGGCTCAGTTTAATAACATGAGCGTAGAAGATACAATTCTTCCAGGTGACGAACTTCTAATTCCAGATGGCTATGTTTGGCAGAACAATTATTATTATGATGAGCCGACTTATTATGAGCCGTACTCTGTAACATATGATAATTCAAACAATTCATATTCTGATGGACTTGTACAGTATGGATGTGACACGAAGTATTCGTGGTCAGCAGGATGGGCATCCTTCCATAATATGGAGGTCGCAAGTGAGGTTCTTACGAACCAGGTTGCGTATATTCCTCCAGGAGGATACTTTTCGTGGCTGAATGACGTTGGTCCATGTACATCTTGGCCATACGTTGAAGCGGGAGCATATAATGGTAATGAAGTCATTAGTGCAACTGGTGGTGGTATCTGCATGACAGCATCAGCTCTTAAAGTTGCTGCTATAAATGCAGGTTGTATTATCACAGAATCACATCCTCATTCGATGCCGGTAGGTTACAACGATCGTAGTAATCCGGACTGGGCTCTTTACGAGAGCGCAATTGATGCTTCGGGTTGTGATCTTTGTTTCTACAATCCAAGCTCAACAACAGGTCTTAAAATCCGTGTGTATACCGATATAAACAGTGGTACATGCACAGCAGAATTAATACCTGACTAAAAATCAAAAAAATCAGCAATCGAAACCTGGCTACTTCGGTAGTCAGGTTTTCCATGTCTTGAAATTTCTGAAAAAAATGATATAATAGTGAGGATTATTTTAGTTAGTTGCTTGTTCTAAAAACAAAGTGCTCTGAATATAATAATAAAGTCAGGAGGAGACTTAAATGGATTTTGGACGAGCACTAAAGAAAAGTAAAGAGCAATTATCAGATCAAGAGCAAATAAATAGAGCCAGCAGTAGAATGCTTACATTTATAATAGTGCTGGTATCAATAGTGTTTACAACAGACTACGTATTAGTATTAAAGTTTATGGAAATAATAAAAAATATTAGCTAGGAGATGTTATATGAATTTAGCAAATGATTGGAAAGATTATCAAATATTAGATATGGCCAATGGAGAAAAATTAGAAAAGTGGAAAGATATTATACTTGTAAGACCAGATCCACAAATCATATGGAAAGATAAATCTTATCCAGAAAAGTGGAAAGATGCAAATGCTGAGTATATGAGAAGTAATACTGGTGGAGGTCAATGGAAATATAATAAAAAAGTTCCAAACTCATGGCAAGTAAAATATAAGGATTTAACTTTTAATATTAAACCAATGGGATTTAAACATACTGGATTATTCCCAGAGCAAGCAGTTAACTGGGATTGGATGATGGACAAGATTAAAAACAGTGGAAGAGAAATAAAAGTATTAAATCTATTTGCATATACTGGTGGAGCAACAGTAGCATGTTTAGCAGCAGGAGCATCTGTTGCACATGTTGATAGCTCTAAAGGTATGGTTGCATGGGCAAAGGAAAATGTTGTTTCATCAGGACTACAAGATAGAAAAGTTCGTTATCTAATTGATGATGTTGTAAAATTTGTAAATAGAGAAATAAGACGTGGAAATACATATGATGCGATAATCATGGATCCACCTTCATATGGTAGAGGAGCAAATGGTGAGGTATGGAAATTTGAAGAAAATATCTATGATTTAGTAGAGCTTTGTTCTAAAGTATTAAGTGACAATCCATTATTCTTCTTAATTAATTCATACACAACAGGAATTTCAAGTATGGTTCTTGAAAATATATTAAAGCTAAATATAAAGAAAAAAGGTAAGTTCAGCAATGGAGAAATTGGATTACCAATGCAAAATTCAGACTTAGTATTACCTTGTGGAATATTTGGTAGATGGGAAGCATAAAAGGTTTTATTGAAAGGATTTAATATGCAAAAATTAAATGTATTATTTGAAGATAATCATATTATAGTTGTTGAAAAGATTGTTAATATTCCATCACAAGCAGATAAGACTGGTGATATTGACATGCTAACAATAATTAAAGATTATTTAAAAGAAAAATATAATAAACCAGGAAATGTATATCTTGGACTTGTACATAGGTTAGATAGACCAGTTGGAGGTGTTATGGTTTTTGCCAAGACATCTAAAGCAGCTTCTAGACTAAGTGAAGAAGTTAGAGTTAAACAATTTGAGAAAAAGTATTTAGTAATTGCTAATGGTAAATTCGAATCAGATAAAGGTGTTATGCAAGATTACTTATTAAAAAATCAAGCAAAGAATATGAGTAAAGTTGTTAAAGAAGGAACAAAAAATTCTAAGCTTGCTGAGCTAGATTATGAAGTAATTAAGTATGACCCAGACTTAGATTTAACTGTTGCTAAAATTAATCTACATACTGGAAGACATCATCAAATAAGAGTTCAACTTTCTAGTAGAAATCATAGCATTTATGGTGATCAAAAGTATGGGGGAAGAGGTCACGGAAAACAAATTTGTTTATGGGCATATAGCTTAAAACTTGTTCATCCGGTGACAAAAGAAGAGCTTCACTTTGAGCTATATCCAGAGAAGATTGGATCATGGAAGATATTAGAAGATTGCAATTTATAAAATATAAAGTTACAAAAATAATAAAAATAGGTATGAAATTATTTTAATAAAATTTCATACCTATTTTTTGCTCTTTTATACGCGTTTTAAGTTTCTAATTTTTGGTAGAGATATCATTATTTTAGAAAGAAGGATTGCTTATGGTTGAGAAAATATGTGACTTTCTTATGAAACGTGTTTATGCAGAAATGCCAGATATAGATGATGAAAGAGCTGAAGTTATTAGATATGGTTTTGAATTAATAATTGGTGAAGTTCCAAAAATGATTGTATTATTTTTATTGGCTCTAGTGCTTGGAAAAATAAAGTATTTTATTATTTCGATGTTAATTATTTGTCCATATAGATCATTTTCAGGTGGTATACATTTAAGGACACATATTGCATGTTTTCTCTCAACAACATTTCTGTATTTGGGGAATGTATTAATATCAGAGCTGTTCGAAATTAGTAATATATATGTAAAAATAACAGCCATAATTGGAGTATATATCTTTTCTATAGTAATGATTATTCTATATGCTCCGGCAGATACAGATTATGTTCCAATACTTAGAAAAAAAGATAGGAAAAATGGAAAAATAAAGTCAATCATTTGGATAACATTAGTACTTGGTGTATCAATATTTGTAAATGATAGCGTAATAGCTAATATGTGCATTGTTGGTGTATTTATTCAAACATTAACGATTATGAAAGTAAGCTATAAAATATTTAATGTTAAACTTGGATATTTAGAATATGAAAAAGGTTTATAAAATGTACTGTACAGCATTTTTATAATAAATATTTTAAGGAGGGGTTTATTATGATTAAGAAATTAGTAAAAGTAGCAGAGGATTCAGCAAAGAGATCTGCAAGTAGTAGTAGTATATTTTTAGTTGTACTTCATCAACCAAAGATGCCAAAATGTTTAATTAAAAAGGACGAAGATAAATAAAAAAGAAGGATGCTAATTGCATCCTTTTTTTTATTTATAATAAATTGAAAATTGTTGGCAGAACATATTGTCTTCAACAACAGTATATAAATCAAGATTTGTATTCCTTGATAGAATCTTGTGAACATTCCATAATCCAAGTCCTGAATTGCCTTCCTTTGTAGAAAATCCTTTTTCGAATATTTGAGTGGTTGAAATATCAGGATTATTAAAGCTATTCTTTATTATGAATAAATTTTTCTTTGTATCAGAAGTGATTTCAATATTTACTATTTTTTCTTCCGTTTCAGCAGCAGCTTCAATTGCATTATCAAGAAGTATTCCAATTATTCTAGATATTTCATAATTATTAGAATGTATTTTTGAAAGATCAGAGAAAATTGAGAAGTTCATTGTAACTCCTTTTTCTGTAGCTAGAAAATATTTATTTGTTAATAAGCTATAGATTGAAGGATTGTTAATTGCTTCTGGATTGAGCAAATTTAAGTTATTTGATATTTTACATTCTTCCAAAAGTTTTTGATAATAATCTTTTAATCCATCCATATCATTTAGTGCAACATATCCGCCGATAGCTTGAACGATATTGTTAAAATCGTGTTTGAATCCACGTATATTGTCATGTAATAGTGATAAAGTTTGGTTGTATAATTGGACATTCTCTAAGTTTTCTTTTGTTTTGTCTAGAATATTTGTACGAAACAATCCATACATAGATAATGAAAAATATAGTAGGGTTGATATTATAACCGAAAGCATCAAATGTAGTGGAACAATGCCAACTCCTGTTGATAACAAATATGTTTCTAATATCATTGTAATTATTCCAGATAGAAATATTGCTATTAATGTGGTAGTAGAGTACATCTTAAATTTATTTAATAACATTTGTAAGAGTTTATTAATCCATTTTATTACGTAAGGCATAAAAAATAAAATGATACTACCTAGTAACTGGATTAGAAAATGGTATAGAGGTACCTTTTCTATTATTTCTGGACTGAGCTTAAGTATGTAGATGACAACAACATTAACAACTAATTCAGTAATCATTACACCAAAATATGTAATAAAGATAGCTAGTATTGAACTTTTTATATTTTGATTGAATAAGTAACGTAGCAATAAGAAGAAAGTAACTAATATCAATGTATCACTTAATAAACCATTAGATATATTTAATGCAATTATTGGAAATACCGAAGATAGTGCGATGAAAATGTATTTTTTCTTTCTTGTTGTTGGTATATTTAAAACTGTAGTAAATATTCTGTGAAATAATGTAACTTGAATTATTACAAATATTATTGAGATTATATTTACTAAAGTAAGATTTTCATTCATTAAAGTTTGCATTAAATTCATTGTTAAAAACCTCCATAAAATTTTTCTTGTAAACCGGACCAATTGAGCAAGTATATTTATTTGATTTATCAAAAAATATTGTGTCATTTTCAATCTTTGAAATGTTTTTCACATTTACTATGTAAGACTTATGACATCTAACAAAGTTCTCAGGTAACTTATGTACTAATCTATTAAAAGAAGAGCTAACACAATATTCTGAGTCGTGAGTTCTAAAGACGATTTTGTTTTTGCTCTTCTCTATATAATAAATTAAATCATCATTTATAAGTGTATCTTTGTTATCTATATTTATAAAGCCCTTTTTAGATCCAGTTGCTTTTATATCATCAAAAAGTCTTAAGATTGTTGTTTGTAAATTTTCCATAGATATTGGTTTGGGAAGGTAGTCAAATGTTTTACATTTATACGCAAGAATCAGATATTCTAAATGACCAGTAGCAAATATAATATATGCTTTTTTGTTTTTAGCTCTTATTTTATTTGCAATATCAATTCCAGAAATATCGGATTTAAATATTATATCTAGTATTAAAACATCAACTTGATTATTCTCAACGTATTTCAGTACTTCGCTTGGATTTGGTGTTGATAAAACAACCTTTGCATCTAAATCATTATTAACAAAGATTAAATCTAACATTTTAGAAAATTTATTAAGGATATGTACATTATCATCACACAATACAAAATTTAACATATTTTCCTCCAAAGCCAATATATTTGTATAAATAAGTATTCGGCATGCACTAGCATACCGCTCATTATCATATAATGAAAAAATACATTTGTAAATATTAAGGAGGACTTTTGTGAAAAAAATATCAACTTATTTTAGTTGTATATCAATTATGATTGGAGTAATGTCAGCTACATTTTTGTTAGCTGGAGCTTTTAACTTAAAAATATTAAAATCCACTTCAACAAGTACTAGTGATTATTCTAGTCTTAGTAACAAAAAGATTGCTTGGGGAATTAAGAGAGCTGATAACCATGATCAACCGGATGTTGGAAAAGAAAATGTAGAAGTAATGAAAAAGTATAATGGTATTTTTATGGGAAATAGTGAAAAAAAAACTGTGTATCTTACCTTTGATGCTGGATATGAAGCTGGATATACAGAAAAAATAATAAATGTTTTGAAAGAAAATAATGTTACAGCAACATTCTTTATAACAGGTCATTACTTAAATACTCAGCCAGATCTTATTAAAAAGATGATTGATAATGGAAACATTATAGGTAACCATACTGTTAATCATAAGTGTTTAACGGACATTTCACTTGATGAAGTGAAAAAAGAAATCATGGAGTTACATACAGCAGTGTACGAAAAATTTGGATATGAAATGAAATACTTTAGACCACCAAAAGGAGAGTTTAGTGAAAGAACAATAAGCTATATTAATTCACTTGGATATACATCTACATTATGGTCTCTTGCATATGATGACTGGGATGAGAGTAAACAAGGTAGAGAAGAATATGGAAAGAAAAAGATTATGGAGAACATACATAATGGAGCGGTTATTTTATTACATTCAAACTCAAAAGATAATAGTGAAATTTTAGATAGTGTAATTAAAGAGATTAAAGCCAATGGTTATGAGATTAAGTCACTAGATGAATATGAATAAAAACTATAGGAGCTTAAGTCTATGAGAAATAATAAAAATTCGAGAATGAGAAAGATTAATAAATTGTTAGAAATTCCAGAAGAAATATATATGAATACTCCAAAGATAACTTTAATAGGGTTTAATAAAATAGTTATTGAAAATTATAAAAATATTCTAGAGTATCAAGATATTTTTATTCGAGTAAATACAAGTATTGGGATTATCAACATAAGTGGATTAGATTTAAAAATGGAAGAAATGACTATAGATGATATAGCTATTATTGGAAGAATCGATAGTATCGACTTTGAAGAGATTGAAGAATAGGGGGCATAATTTGAGAGCACAGGATTTATTGAAAGGATATGTAAAAATACGCATTGAAGGCTTTTATATTGAAAAAGTTATTAACATGTGCAGAAAGAATAACATAGAATTAGTAAATCTTGATAGAAAATCAAATACAACAATTTATACAAGCGTATGTATTAAAGATTTTAAACCGGTTTCTAAAATTGTAAAAAATAATAAATGTAGACTGAAAATACTAAGAAAAATAGGAATACCTTTCGTAGTGAAGAAATACAGAAAAAGGAAGGTATTCTTTATTGCTCTTTTGACACTATGTCTAACCATTATTATTTTATCAAAATTTGTTTGGAACATTGAGGTTATTGGTGGAGATGAAGGATTACAAGAAGCTGTTATTGAGATTTCCAAAGAAGAAGGTCTTGAGATTGGAAAGCTAAAAAAAACAGTTAATTTAAATCAGATTATTAATCGAATTAGATTGGAAAGAGCAGATGTTTCATGGGTCGGAATTAGAATGTGCGGCACAAATGTTAAACTCGAAATTGTAAAAGCTGATACTAAACCGGAAATTGTGAATGAATATGAATCTTGCAATATTGTTGCTTTAAAAGATTGTGTAATAGAACGTATAAGTGCACAAAATGGGACGATAAGAGTCAAAGAAGGTGATATAGTTAAGGCTGGTTCAACACTAATTGAGGGTGTTATGGAAGGAAAGTATACAGAGCCACAAAATGTTCATCCAGTAGGATTGGTTATAGGAAAGGTTTGGTACAAGGAAAAAGCAAGAGTTTACCGTAAACAAGTTAAAAAAAATCAGACCGGAAGAAAAGAGGTCAAATACTCTATAAAAGTTAATAATTTTGCAATAAATTTCTACAAAAAGCTTTCAAAATTCGAAAAATATGATACAATAGGGACGGGTAAAAAGTTAAAAATATCTTCAGATTTTTATTTACCGATCGAGATTGAAAAAAATACGAACTATGAGTTTGAAAATGAAGAAATAGAATATACAGTAGATGAGATAAAAAAACAAGCAATAGATGAAGCAAAATTGAAGTTAGGAGAAAGAATTGGTAATAGTGGAGATATAATTAATGAATATATAAATACTGATGAGAATGAAGAGTATATTGATGTAGAAGTAACATATGAAGTACTTGAAAACGTCGGAACTGAAGAAAAAATAGCATTATGAAAGGATGAAAAGCATGGAAGAAAAAAGCTTAAGAGTATATGATACCGAGAAAACGTTTTTTTCAAAAATTGGTAATACTTTAACTAAATTTTTAACACCTGGCAAAATGGGTATAAACGGCGTATTAATTTCTATGAAAAGAAATAATATGCTTAAAAGCTATGAGAATTATATAGAAAATGAAAAAAATAATGATCGTAAGGGTGTTTATCTAAAGAAGTATGAAGAAGCATATTCTTTATACTTAGATGCCATTGATAAGAATATTATTGATGCAATATACAAAAAAGTTAAAAATGACACAGCAACAGAATTTGAAAAAAATGCATTATCTAGATATTACAATGTAATCCACCTTAAGGATGTTGATTATGTAGAATACAAGAATAGAAAGCAAAAATTTTTACTAGAGCTTGATAATGAAACAGTACAAGGTACTGGTAAAGCAAAAGTAATAAAGAGATATAATGTTTTTTATTTAGACAAAATTGACAATTTATATAAAAACATTATTAAGCAATATTCAGTTAAATTACTAGAGCTTAGTACTGAAACTGAAAAAAATGAAATTTACAACAAGATTTGCTCTACAATAGAGGAATATGTAAATGATATACTTCCTAGAAAAATCGAAGGAAATCCAAGCAAAGAAGTATATATCGAAATAAGTAAAGAGTATGATGATTACAAACAATTAAGATTTAATAAAGCTGATCAAAATGATGTTATAGAGAAGAATATGATACTACTTGGATTAAGTAGAAGATTGTTTACACATAGTTTACCACTAGGTGTTGCTGAACAATGTTATAACAAATTATTAAATGATTTAAGAAATCTTATAGTTGATACAAGAGTTCCTAAGAAAAAGGAAAGAGCTTATAATTTATTAATTGATTTTATAAAAGAGTTCAACTTGAAAATATTATCAACTAAAGTTTATTGGGATAACGCTGAAGATAGAAACAATTACAGAGCTTTCTGGAAAGAATTCCAAGATATAGATGCTATTGAGGATGAAGAAGAAAAGAATAAAAAAACAGAAATATTATTCATTAAAAATGAACTTAAAGAAGTTCAAAAGAATGAAAATAAATTTGCTAAAACTATTTCATTCTATAAAGCTAAGTTAGTTGATTTTGGTGTTATGAAAAGATTACCTAATAAATGCGGAAGTCTAGAAAAAGACGGTGTATACATTCAAGATTTAATACAAGAAAAACAAGGAAAATTCAAATCAAAGGTGAAGAAGAAATAATGGATGAAATATTAGAAGTTAATTATATTGAAGCTGATGAAAATCCAGAATATGAATCTATAATTAAATCTGTATTAAAAAAATGTTTTGAAGTAGAGAATATGGACAAGTTGGGGTTATATGTAAGTGTAACCTTAACTTGTCCAAGCTATATAAGAAAGATTAATAATGAGTACAGAAATATAGATAAAGAAACTGATGTACTTTCATTTCCAATGTTTGAAAAAAATGAAATTGATGAAATGATTGAAGCTGGGAACAATATTGTACATGATGTACTTGGTGACATTATTGTTTCCGTTGAAAGAGTTAAAGAGCAAGCTATTGAGTACGGACATAGTTTTGAAAGAGAGCTTGCATACATGATAGTTCATGGATTTTATCATTTAATGGGATACGACCATATGACAGAAGAAGATAAGACAGTTATGAGAGCTAAAGAAGAAAATGTACTTGAGAAATTAAATATAACTAGATAGGGGATTATATGGGAGAAGAATTTAAATCTGGATTTGTCTCAATGATGGGAAGAACTAACGTTGGTAAATCTAGCATTATGAATAGTCTTGTTAAAGAAAAGGTAGCTGCTATAGCCAATAAACCACAAACAACAAGAAATGCGATAAGAGCTATTGTAAATAGAGAAAATTTACAAATTATATTTATTGACACACCAGGGATCCATAAACCAAAAACAAAGCTTGGGGATATTATGGTGGAAACAGCATTCGGAGTTGTTCCGGATGTAGATGTTGTTCTTTTTGTTATTGATGCAACATCTAAAGATATAGGAAAAGGTGATAGAATAATACTTGATAAAATAAAAGAGTCTAAGAAAAAGACGATTTTAATTATAAATAAGATTGATTTGGTAGACAGAGAAGATGTTGCTAAATTAATTGATTTATATAAAGATGAGTATGATTTTGAAGCTATTATTCCAGTTTCTGTTGAAAAGAAAATAAATTTAGAAGAAATAATAGATGAAATTGCTAAACACTTAAAAGTTGGTCCTGCATATTATGATGTTGATGAATATACAGATCAAACATTGAGACAATTAGTTGAAGAAATAATAAGAGAAAAGGCTCTTCGTTTATTAAGTGATGAGGTCCCTCATGGAATCTATGTCGAAACTGAAAAAATGAAAGAGCGTACTACTAAAACTGGTGAACCAATTTATGATGTTGAAGCAACAATTTATTGTTTAAGAAATTCCCATAAGGGAATCATTATTGGTAAGGATGGAAGCATGTTAAAACGAATTGCTTCATATGCTCGTACGGATTTAGAAAAAATGCTTCAAATGAAGATTAATTTAAAGGTATGGGTTAAAGTAAAAGAAGATTGGTTAAATAATGAAAGTTTAGTCAAGAAATTTAAATTACAGTAATATAATAATTGTATAAAACAAATAAAACAGCAAAAGATAAGATATATGAATAATATATCGTATAGGAGATGATCATATGATAAAACAAATGGCTTGGAATACTTTTAAGAATACAGGAAACATCAATACTTTCATGGAACTAATTGAGCTAGAAAATATTGAAAAGAATCTCAAAAATAATTTTGAAAATAATAGTACTAAGGTGAATGAATATGGGGAGTATAAAGACAAAGGGAATAATATTATTGGAAAATAATATGGGTGATTTTGATAAAATGGTCACTTTGCTTACTCCATCAGGAAAGATTGGGTGTGCTGCTAAAGGATCGAGAAGGAATAATAGTGGTCTTATGGCGGGCACCCAGTATTTATGTTTTGGGGATTACATGTTATTTAAAAGTACCAATTCATATAGAATTAACTCATGTGAACCAATTGAAGTTTTTTACAACATAAGAACAGACTTAGATAAATTAAAATATGCTGCACATATAACAAAGATTGTAAATGATGTAACTGATGAAAATCAAAATACATATAGAATATTGCAGCTATTATTAAATACACTATATGTTATCTCAGAATCGGACAAGAATTTAGATTTAGTTTTATCAATATTTAGATTAAGATTGTTATGTATTTTAGGTTTTAGGCCGCAGACTGATAAATGTTGGAAGTGCGGAGATGACAAAGATTTAAAATATTTCAGTATTAGTGATAACTCTGTTAAATGTGAAAGCTGTGGACGAGTTGATAAATCTGCTATTTCTATTAGTCCAAGCACGTACGATGCAATTAGATACATATCATATGCAGATCCTAAAAAGATTTTTTCTTTTGATATACCAGAAGAATCTATAAAAGAGCTAGATTTGGTAACAAAAATTTATATTAATGAAAAGCTTGAAAAAGAGTACAAGTTAGAGAATTTATGGTAGCAAATAAAATAAAAAATCACTTGCATAAAAACATACCTTATGATATATTGTATGTAATAAAAATAACAAATCCCTGCATAGTACGTGTAGACTGGAATTTTAGAACCAACGCGGATTAAACGGGAATCTGCCTTTAAATGTGGCGTGCAAGCTCAAAATATATTGAGAAGCCCAGGAGCATTTAACAAGATACCCACCTGTGAAAGCAGGTCCTTAAAATTTCACTTATCATTACGGCTAAAGCGGGGCATTTTTTTGTTTAAAAGGATGAGAATTGTGAATATAAAAGATTTATATAATTATGGGAGAGATAATTTAAAACAAAGTCAAATAGAAGACTATGACTTAATTGCTAAGTTAATAATTGAACACGTATGCAAAATTGATAAAAATTCAATTCTTGTCCATGAAAATGATGAGGTTGATAAGGAAAGATGTTTTGTATATAAAGAATCAATTGACCAGATTTGTAAGGGAAAACCTGTTCAATATATTACGAATAAGCAAGAGTTCATGGGTCTTAATTTCTATGTAGATGAAGATGTTTTAATTCCTCAACCAGATACAGAAATCGTTGTAGAAGAAGTAATAAATGAATATAAAGATAGAGAATGTGTGATTTTGGATTTATGTACAGGAAGTGGAGCAATTGGAATTTCACTTGCAAAATACGTAGATAAATCAAAAATAGTAGCATCTGATATAAGTGATAAAGCTATACAGATTTCAAAATTAAATGCAGAGAAAAATTCTGTATGGAAAAGAATGAAATTCATAGAATCTAATATGTTTGAAAACATAGATGAAACTGAATTTGATGCAATAGTATCAAATCCCCCATACATAGAGACAGATGTTATTGATGAACTTAGCATACAGGTAAAAAATGAGCCATATATGGCTTTAGATGGTGGACTAGACGGACTTAAGTTTTATAGAATAATTGCTGATGAAGCATGGAAACATGTTAAAGATAATGGAAAAATATTTTTAGAGATTGGATACAATCAAAGAGAAGCCGTAGAGAATATATTAAAACGAAATGGAAAATATGTGGATATATACTCTAAAAAAGATTTAGGAGATAATGATAGAATTGTTGTTGCAACAGTAAGGAGGTAGAATATGTCTTTTTCATCTGATGTAAAAGAAGAGCTAAGCAAAACAAATAATCTTAACAAAAAAGATCAAGTTCAAATGGAGCTTGCTGGATATTTAATTAGCTCAAATACAAATAAAAATAAGAAGAAAATAAGATTTTCTACAGAAAGTGAATACAATATAAATAGATATGCAAAACTTCTAAAAAATATTGGAATTGATGATTATAAAATAGATATAAAAGGGAAGACTTTTTATATAGATCATAAAGTTCCAGAAGAATATATACAAGTAAGTATAGATGATAATATTAATATAGTAAAGTTTGATAGATCTGAATTATTAGACAAAGCCCTTGTTAGAGGTGCATTTCTTGGTGGAGGATATGTTAATAATCCAGAGAAAAAATATCATTTAGAAATTAATTTTAGTACAGAATATAATTTAGATGAGGTATGTGATATTCTACAAGAATATGAAATTAATACAAAAAAATTAGTTAAGGAAAAATCATATACTTTATACATAAAAGAAGGCGAGGAAATATCTAAAATTCTTGCTTTTATGGGAGGAAACAGCTCTGTCCTTAAATTTGAGGAAGCAAGAGTTATTAGAGACTCAAGTAATAAATTAAACAGACTTGTAAATTGTGAGACTGCTAATTTTTCGAAAACAATTCAAGCAGGAAAAAAACAAATAGAGGATATTAAGTTTATTAAAGAAAAAAGAAAGTTTAGTGAGTTATCAGAAAGCTTGCAAGAAGTTGCAAATATAAGACTTAAATATCCAGAAGCATCTTTGGCTGAACTTGTGGAGTATATGGGAGGAAAGATTTCTAAATCTGGAATTACTCATAGATTAGCAGCAATAACTAAATTTGCTGACGAATTAAGAAAGTAATAGGTGAGAATATTGAAAGAAATTGGTATATATGTACATATTCCATTTTGCAAAAGGAAATGTTTTTATTGTGATTTTTGCTCTTTCGAGTGTGATAAAAACATACATAATGATTACACAAAAGCTCTTATAAATGAAATAAGGGCTTTTTATTTAGAAGAAAATAAAACAGAAGATATAGTTGTAAAAACACTATATTTTGGTGGCGGTACACCTTCATTTATAGATGAAAACTACATTAAGCGTATTTTAAATGAATTAAAACAAAAATATAAGTTTGCAAAAGACATTGAAGCAACAATTGAGATAAATCCAGGAACTGCGACATATGAAAAAATTAAAAAATATAAAGACATAGGTTTTAATAGAGTTAGTATAGGGCTTCAATCTACAAATGATAGACTATTAAAGCTAATTGGCAGAATTCATACATATAGTGAATTTGAGCAGACATATAAAATGGCTAGAGACGTTGGATTTTGCAATATTAATGTAGATTTAATGATAGGACTTCCAACACAGACTGAAGAAGATGTACAAGCTAGCCTGGAAAAGATAATAGAAAAAAATCCAGAACATATATCTGTTTATTCACTTATACTTGAAGATGGAACTAAGCTAAAGGATTTAATTGATTCTGGTAAGCTAGAGCTGCCTGATGAAGATGTAGAGAGAAAAATGTATTGGCTTGTTAAGAAGAAATTAGAGAATACAGGATATGAGCATTATGAGATATCAAATTTTGCAAAACCTGGATATGAATCAAAGCATAATACTGATTGTTGGAAACAGAAGGAATATCTGGCATTTGGATTAGCTGCTCATTCTTATTTAAATAATGTGAGATATTCTAATTTGAGTGATTTAAATAAGTATATAGAAGATAACTTAAATAATAACAATACGAGAAATGTAGAGGAGATACAAACTGATGATATACAGATGAATGAGTTTGTTATTCTTGGCTTAAGAATGATAGAAGGATTTTCTATTAATGTGTTTAAAGACAAGTTTAATAGAGACTTTCGAGAAGTATACAGGGAGCAAATAGACAGATTATCCAAGATGAAACTTATCAAGTTTGAAAATGATATTGTTTCATTAACAGATAAGGGAATTGATTTTGCTAATATCGTATGGAGTGAATTTGTATAAAATCTATATTTAATAGGCTTTACATCCTTAAAAAATCATAATAAATGCTTGTATTATTTACTATAAATTGATATACTAATGATGCGTAATATAACAAAGGAGGTATTATATATGGATAACGAAAATATTAATAATAATCAAGAACAAAACAATGGAATGGTAGCTGCAAATACAAGTGAGGAAATCGTTGTAAATACAGCTGATAATAATAAAATAAAAATAGCGGATGAGGTTGTAGCTGTAATTGCTGGTAAAGCTGTTACAGAGGTACAAGGTGTATCTGAAATGTCAGGAGGATTCGCTGGTGGTATTGGTGAAGTACTAAGCGGAAAGAAAAATTTAGCTAAAGGTATTAAAGTTGTTGTAACAGATAAAGATGCTAAAATAGATGTTAACATCATAGTTGAATATGGTGTAAGAATTCCTGAAATAGCTTTTGAAATCCAAACAAAGGTTAAGAAAGCTGTTGAAGCAATGACTGGTCTTAAAGTAGCAGAAGTAAATGTTCATGTCCAAGGTGTTAATACAAACATAGATAAAAGAGATGCAGAATAATTTTAAAGCTAAATTGAGTTTAAGAGCTCAATTTAGCTTTGGTTTTATTTTTTAAGTAATAAATTATAATAAGAAGGTTTATATGAAAATTTTAGAAAAGTTTGTTTTAATTTTATATTCGTTTTTGATGCTAATAGTATCAGCAATTATTTGTCTTATAGTATTTAAAGTTATTACTATTGATCAGATTAAGTATACAATTGAATATGTACAAAAAGATACTGCTTTAGTTATAACGATTCTTGCTATTGCAATTGTATGTATTTTATTATCAATTAGATGTCTATTCTTCAGAAAGAAAAAGCAAATAAAGAAATCAAATACTACAGAGATATTATTAGAAAATGAATCTGGAAGATTATTAATTTCAAAAAATGCAATCGAGAATGCAGCAAAGAATATTGTTAAAGAGTCATTGCGTCTTGATACTGATATCAAAGTAACGGCAGATATTGATCCAGCTAACAATATAAGTATTTATATAGCGGTGATGCTTGATAGGGCATTAAATGTTAGAGATTTAACTTTAGATTTACAACTTAGAATTAAAAATGAAATTAAAGAAAGTTTTGGATTAGAAGTTAAGCAAGTTAACATCAAGGTCGATAGCGACGAGAAAGAAATTGATAAATTAGAAAAAGCTAACGAGAAGAAAGAAGCTAAAATTGAAGCAGCAGCTAAAAAAGAGGAAGCTAAATTAGAAGCGGCTAAAAAAGAAGCTGAGAATGTTATAGAAGTTAGTAATAATGATAATGGTATGGAAAACAAAGAAGGAAATGTTACTAATATAAGTAATCAAGTTGAAGAAGATAACAACACTAATAATAGTGAAGTAAATAGTTAGTTTTGGAGGTATACAATGGAAGACGGAGTAAAAGGATTTTTTCAAAAATATGGTGGAGCTATAATAGGTGGAATAATTGCACTTGTTTTAGCATGCACTAATTTATACCGCATAGTAATTGGAATTGTTTTAGTTGTAATTGGTATGTGGGCAGGGAACTACTTTCAAAAGAATAAAGACGCAGTAAAAGAAAAACTAAAGAACTTAATTGACAAGATGTAAGATGTAGAAGGGAATGTAGTTATGAATAAGTCAGAGATTAGAGAAGAATTATTCAAGTTAATTTATAGTTTGGAAGTTCAAAAAAATGAAAGCGATGAACAGATTGATGTCTTTTTAGAAGACAGTGAAATGTCTGACAAGGTAAAAAGTGAGGTTAAGGAAACTGTTGAAAAGATAATAGAGCTTAGCCCAGATATTGAAAAGGAAATATCTAAGAATTTAAAATCAGAATGGAATATAGAGCGTATTTCTAAAATAAATATGTCTATACTTAAAATTGCTATATATGAAATTGCGTATAAAAAACTACCATACAAGATTTCTATAAATGAAGCAGTGGAACTTGCTAAAAAATACGGGGAAGATACATCATCTTCTTTTATTAATGGTGTTTTAGCAAGCGTTGTAAAGGACAATAATTTAGCAGAAGAATAAGTGAGGATAACACATGGAGTATAATCCAATTACAGTAACTGAATTAAATTTATACATAAAAGATAGATTTAATGAAGACGAATTTCTAAATAATGTGCTCATAAAAGGTGAGATATCAAACTTTAAACATCATTATACAGGACATATGTATTTTACACTTAAAGATGAAAATTCTTTAATTAAGTGTGTCATGTTCAAATCATATACAGCAAATTTAAAATTCGTTCCAAAGGATGGAATGAAGGTTTTAATACTTGGAACTGTTTCTGTATATGAAAGAGATGGTGTTTATCAAATATATTGTAAAGGTATGCAAGAAGATGGTTTTGGAAGTCTACATTTAGCATATGAAGAGCTTAAAGCAAAACTAGAAAAAGAAGGATTATTCGATCAAAAATACAAAAAGCCTATTCCTAAAATGCCAAAGTATATTGGTGTTTTAACTTCAAACACAGGGGCTGTAATAAGAGATATAATTAATGTTTCTACAAGAAGAAATCCTAACGTAAATATAAGATTATTACCAGTTCCAGTACAAGGAGAAGGTGCTGCAGTTAAAATAGCTAAAGCTATAAAGCTTATGAATGAACAAAAATTAGCCGATGTTATTATTGTAGCAAGAGGTGGAGGTTCACTGGAAGACTTATGGCCATTTAACGAAGAAATTGTCGCAAGGGCTATTTTCGAATCTGAACTACCAGTTATTTCGGCTGTCGGACATGAGACAGATTTTTCTATTTCAGATTTTGTTGCAGATTTAAGAGCACCAACACCATCAGCAGCTGCAGAGCTAGCTGTACCAAATATATCTGATATTATCATTAAACTTGATAACTATAATTTAAGATATAAAAATGCATTAAAGAAGAAAATCGAAATAATGCGTTTAAGATATGAAAAATGTATGATGAATAGGGTGTTTAGAAATCCTCTTCAAAATATACAAGATAAATATGTTTATATAGACAGAATTAACAAATCAATGCAGTTAAGTATTGCAACTAAACTACAAGGAAGTAAAACAAAAATGGTTGAGCTTATTACTAAGCTTGATAACTTAAGTCCGTTAAAGACATTAACGAGGGGATATTCTCTTGTTGAAAAGGGAGATAAAATCGTTAAGTCAGTTAAGGATGTTAAAGCTGGAGACGAAGTAAACATTAGATTAATAGATGGAAATGCAAAAGCTAAAATTTGTGATTAGGAGGGGTTACATATGGATAATAAGACAAAAGGAATAATTGCTGTATTAGTTGTTATGATTGTTGCAGTCATAGTTTTCTTATGCTGTACATATGCAAAAGATTTAAAAGGAACATCAAATAACAATGTTCAAACTGTAAACGAGACATCAAATGTTGTTGAAAACACAGTTAACGAAGTTGAGAATACTGTTGTAGAAAATACAGTGGTTGAACCAGTTGAAGAGCCAGAAGAAGAACCTGAAGAGGAACCAGATGATAATTCAGAGCTACAAGATATTGATTATGAGAAAAGAGCTATTGAGATAGTTAAAAATGATATTGGTAATACAGAAGGATTATCATTCCAAGTAGAAGATAATGGAAATGGAAGTTATGAAGTTGGGGTTAGAGATGAGAATTCAAGAACTTTAGCTTGGTATACTGTATATCCTAAAACAGGAAAGTTTACTAAATAAATGTGAGGGAATAATAATGAGTAAAGAAAAAGAAGAAATCAATTTTGAAGACGCAATGAAAGAGCTTGAAGAAATTGCTAATAAGTTAGAAAAAAATGATTTAGATTTAGATAAGTCAGTTGAAATATTTGAAGAAGGAATGAAGCTATCAAAAAAGTGTAGTGAAATTCTAGAAAATGCCGAAAAGAGAATAACAATTTTAATTAACGATGGTAAAGATAATTTAACTGAAGAAAGTTTTACTACTGATCAAGCATAGGTAAAACTATTATTGAAATGCCGGTATCTTTATGATATAATCTGCTTTATACCTGAAGAGGGAGGCATGCAGAATGTATAGAGATAAAGATTCATGGCGGGATATAGTAAACATTGCATGGGCAGGTCTTAGAGATTTGATTGAAAGTCTTATTGTCTGTTTTACAATTTTCGGAATGCTTGCATCAATTGGATTGGTGAAGAATTTTGATTTGTATTTCAGGATAATAAGAGAGGTTGCATGGATTGTTTTATCGACATCTTTGGGCATTCGTCTATGTAAAGAAGTAAAGAAGATTTCATTTACAGTAACGGTATGCTTATTGATTGCAATCAACATTGCTGTGTCTTCAATCATACTTGTAATGAGTATATTATCTTAGTTCGAGAGCGACTTTATATTAAGTGGCTCTTTTTCTTTTTGTTTGATTAATTAAAAATATTATGGTATAATGAGTCATCTTACTTCAAGAAGGGAGCAAACAAAATGAAGACAATAGAAACAGATATGCGGAAAGAAATGGTAAAATTGGCAGAAATCTCGAACAAAGATGCTATTGAAGGCGTTATTGCATGTCTTGTATGCTTAATGCTAACATATGCACTAGGAATCGGATGCGGCCTTGATACTGTGATATATTTACTGCTAAGAAGTTATTTTGCGGTATTTATCTCTGGTATAGGCATACGGTATTTGCTTGAGTATCTAGAGTATTGTATCGAGTATGTCATTTTATTACTTCTACTTACCATCTATATAGTGGAAAGTGGATACGTTATCGTAGATGAATTTGTTGGAATGTTTTTTAGGTGACTTGGATCAAGTCACCTAATTTTTTTATTTTTTTTCATTTTTATATGGAAATTTTATTGGTTTGCATATACAATAAGAAAAAAATTAAAAATATTTTTTGGAGGTATTAAGATGAGTGATATTGAAATAGCCAAAAAAGCAACTTTAAAAAACATAGGAGAAATCGCAAAGAAAATTGATATTAGTGAAGAATATGTGGAACAATATGGTAAATACAAAGCTAAGATTGATTTAAAAATTAATGACAAAATCAAAAATAATAAGGACGGAAAGTTAATTCTTGTAACAGCAATAAATCCGACACCACTTGGAGAAGGAAAAACAACTGTTAGTATTGGATTAACAGATGGCTTAAATAGAATTGGAAAAAAAGCGATGGGCGCTTTAAGAGAGCCTTCTTTGGGACCAGTATTTGGTATGAAGGGTGGAGCAACAGGTGGAGGTTATGCTCAAGTTGTTCCAATGGAAGATATTAATCTACATTTTACAGGAGATATTCATGCAATAACTACTGCAAATAATCTTTTATCTGCAATGATTGATAATCATATTTATCATGGAAATGAGTTAAAGATAAAAGAAGTTGTATGGAAAAGATGTGTAGATTTAAATGATAGACAATTAAGAAAGATTAACACAGGTCTTTCCGGAGAGAAGAATACCAAAGAAAGATTAGACGGATTTGATATTACTGTTGCTTCAGAGATAATGGCTATTGTATGTTTATCAAAAGACTTAGAAGATTTAAAAGCAAGAATCTCTAAAATTATAATTGGATATGATGAAGATGGTAAAGTTGTTACAGCAAAAGATATAAAAGCTGAAGGTGCGATGACAGTTTTATTAAAAGATGCAATAAAACCAAATTTAGTTCAAACAATTGAAAATAATCCAGTTCTAATCCATGGAGGACCTTTTGCAAATATCGCTCATGGATGTAATAGTATAATTGCTACAAAAACAGCATTAAAACTTGCTGATTACGTTGTAACAGAGGCTGGATTTGGTGCAGATTTAGGAGCTGAAAAATTCTTAGATATTAAAACAAGAGCTGCAGGAGTTATACCGAATGCTGTTGTTTGTGTTGCAACAATTAGAGCTTTAAAATACCATGGTGGAATGGATATTGCTTCAATCACAGATGAGGGAATTGAATATCTAAAACGTGGATCAAAGAATTTATTAAAACACGTAAGTAATATTAAGAATGTTTATGGAATTAATGTAATAGTTGCTATTAATAGATTTACAACTGATACAGATAATGAAATCGAAACATTAAAGAAGATTCTAGAAGAGCAAGGGGTTGAACTTAGCTTGATGGAATGCTGGGCAAAGGGTAGCGAAGGAGCTGTTGATTTAGCTGAAAAGATTGTCAAATTAACAGATAATGAAGCTAAAATTGATTATCCATATGATATTAAAGATTCATTAAAGGACAAAATTGAAAGCATTGCTACAAAAATATATGGTGCTAGAAGTGTTGTATATTCTGAAGAAGCAGAAGAAAAATTAAAGAAATTTGAAAAAATGGGATTCAAAGATGTACCAGTATGTATTTCTAAAACACAATATTCTTTATCAGATGATGCAAAAAATCTTCTATGTGAAGATCCATTTGATATAACAGTTAGAGATGTACTAATTAAATCTGGAGCAGGATTTGTGGTAGTTTTAACAGGAAATGTTATAACTATGCCAGGACTTCCAAAGGTTCCAGCTGCAGAAAATATTGGAATAGATGATAACGGAGAAATTGTTGGTATCTTCTAAATTATAAATAATGTATAAAATCACTCCATTTGGTAAATATAAAACCAAATGGAGTGATTTGTTTATGAAAAAAATAACTAAAAAAAGAGCAAAGATTTTTTCTGTGTTAATAATTGGAATAATCTTAACAAATATTATATTTTTTATAAATCAAAGTATTGCAACTTCTAAGTTGGGATCAACAGGAAGTGAAGTAACAGCAATACAAACAAAACTAAAAAGATGGGGATATTATAACGGCTCTATTGATGGGGTGTATGGAAGTCAAACAGTTAAGGCAGTCAAGCTATTCCAATCAAAAAATGGACTAACGGTAGATGGAATTGCTGGAACTAAAACGTTAAATGCAATGGGAATCTCAAGCTCTTCAAGTAGTTCATCAACTAGTTCAGCTGATTTAAATCTTTTAACAAGAATTGTATATGCAGAAGCTAGGGGAGAAGTATATGCGGGACAAGTTGCTATAGCAGCTGTTGTTTTAAATAGAGTAAAAAATAGCTCTTTTCCAAATAGTATAGCAGGAGTTATTTATCAACCAGGAGCGTTTACAGCTGTTTCAGATGGTCAAATCAATTTAACTCCAGATTCTACAGCAAGGAAAGCAGCACAAGATGCTTTGAATGGATGGGACCCCACATATGGTTCAATTTATTACTTCAATCCTAATACTGCGACTAGTTCGTGGATATGGTCAAGGCCATATGTGATAACGATTGGAAAGCATAGATTTTGCAAATAAACGCATATAAATTTTATTGACAAATAACCTATATATTGATAAGATTAATGCAATAAAATGAGGTGAGAAGATGATTTTGTATCCTAATTTATATTGCAAAAATGTACTAGCTATAACTGTGGATATTTTGCAAAAAAATAATATAAAAGGATTGATTTTAGACGTTGATAATACGCTGATAGATATAGATAGAAATATGGATCCTAAAGTAAAGGATTGGGTAGATGAACTAAAGGAAAATGGTATAAAGTTGTGCATCGTTTCCAATACAAACAAAGTTGATAAAGTAAAAAAAGTATCAGAAACTTTAGATTTACCATATTTTTATTTTGCTAAAAAACCTTTAAAATCGGGATTTAAAAAAGCAAAGGAGTTATTAAAACTTGAATATAAAGAAATCGCAGCAGTCGGAGATCAAATAATGACAGATGTTGTTGGGGCGAATAGATGTAAAATCTTTTCAATTCTAGTTGAGCCAATAAGCGAAAAAGATATTTTTATAACAAAAATAAAACGACCTATAGAAAAAATAATAATAAATAGATATTTATCTAAAATAAAGAAAGAGAAGGTATAATATGTATATTAATAATGTAAGTATTATTGCATGTATTTTTGTAGCAATCTTAGGAGCAATTTGTGGACAATTTACAGATGTGCTAAATTGTTTTTTACCAAAACATAAAAAGATTTTTTCAAAGAAGAATTTTAAGGAGTATTTATCTTCAGCAACTCCAAAGTACTTGTTGATGGTAATACATATTTTTCTTTTTATTGGGATATTACTTAGATATGGAACAAACAGTGTTAATGCGATTAAATTTATGTTTTTGACACCATTTTTAATATCTGCATTCTGTATTGACTTTAAGAAGCAGATTATTCCCAATAGATTAACACTTACAATATTTGAAGGTGGACTTGTATTTATGTTTATACAAGGTATGACCAATATTAATGTTGTAATAAGCATGTTACAAGGAATGGTAACTGGAGGTGCTATATTCTTAATAATAACATTAATTGGCGGGGCTATATTTGGTAAAGAAACCATGGGCTTCGGAGATGTTAAGATGATGGCTGCTCTTGGATTATTCTTTGGATTCCAAGGTATTATAGCTGTTGCAATACTTGCATTCTTGGTTGCAGCTGTAT
This sequence comes from Clostridia bacterium, assembly GCA_017512025.1. Classification (GTDB taxonomy): domain Bacteria; phylum Bacillota; class Clostridia; order TANB77; family CAG-508; genus CAG-492. The sequence continues at coordinate 559,348 of JAFWHH010000009.1, read as the reverse complement.
ATAGTATAGGATTATTAATTGTACAAAAGATTAGACATGAAGAGCTTATAGAATACATTGCATTTGGCCCATTCATAGTAATTGCGGCATTTATAGTAGTTTTTGTACCACTAGAGATACTAATGGTATTGCCATTTGTTATATTTTCATTCGGTAAATATAAATTATAATATATAAGAGGGGATGTAATATGAACGAGAAAATTAAGTGGCTAAGAAACAAATTACTAGGTTTAAATATGCAAGGCATTATAATAACTAATCCGGTTAATATTCGTTATTTGACAAATATTGAAGCAGAAGGTATTTTTATCGTTAATAGAAAAGAAAACATATTTATAACTGATAGTAGATATATAGAGCATGTAAATTCAATATTAACGCTGGATGATGGCATAGTTGTAATAAACGTAAAAGATTTGACATTAGAAGACTATGAGAATTTCTTTATATTCTGTGAAAATGTTGGATTTGAAGAAGGACATCTTACATATGCGAAATATAAAGAATATATGCATAAATTTAAAATAAATAATTTCGAAGAAACAGAGGGCATCATTGAAAAGCAAAGAATGATAAAAGAGCCTGATGAAATAGAGAACATTACTAAGGCATGTGAAATCACAGATAAATGTTTTGAACATTTAAAGACATTTATCAAAGTGGGAATGTCTGAAAAAGAAATAGCAAATGAAATTGAAACTTTCTTTTTAGCAAATGGTGCAGAAGCGTTAGCTTTTGATACAATTGTTGCTTCAGGAAAAAATTCATCAATGCCACATGCGATTCCAACAGATAAGTTAATTGAACCAGGCGATCCAATCACAATTGATATGGGATGTAAAGTTAATGGATATTGTTCAGATATGACAAGAACGGTTTTTGCTGAATTCGTACCACAAGAGGCTAAAGAAGTTTATGATTTTGTATTAAGAAATCAAACATATGTATTAGATATTCTAAAAGAAGGTGCTAATATTAAGAACATTTCTAAAATGATGGATGGTAACTATCAACTTGCAGGATATGACGTAATGCATAGTCTTGGACATGGAGTTGGACTTGAAATACATGAATATCCATACTATGGAAATACAGTTGATTTTTACTTAAAGGAGCATATGGTTATTACAGATGAACCAGGTGTTTATATTCCAAATAGATTTGGAATTAGAATAGAAGATACAGTCTTAATTAACAAATATTCGGCTACAGCACTTACAAAATCAGAGAAAACTTTGGTTGTAGTGTAGGAAAGTATTGATTTTTTAGGAATTTTGTAGTATTATATATAAATATTGTGAAAGAAAAAATATTCGAGGAGGAATTTTATAATGGCAGAAGTATATATGGCAGGAGATTTTAGAAACGGAACAACATTTGAAATGGACGGAAACGTATTCAAAGTAGTTGAATTCCAACACGTAAAACCAGGAAAAGGATCAGCTTTCGTTAGAACAAAATTAAAAAATGTTATAACAGGAGCTGTTTTAGAGAAAACATTTAACCCATCAGAGAAATACCCAGGAGCAGAAATCGAAAAGAGAGAAATGCAATATCTATACAATGATGAAGATTTATATTATTTCATGGATAATGAAACATATGAGCAATTACCATTAAACAAAGAGCAATTAGGTGATAGCTTAAAATTCATTAAAGAAAACATGAATGTTAAAATTTTATCATATAAAGGAAATGTATTTGCTGTTGAACCACCAATGTTTGTTGAGTTAGAAGTTACATACACAGAACCAGGATTCTCTGGAAATACAACAACAACTTCAGGAAAACCAGCAACATTAGAGAATGGTTATGAAATATCAGTTCCATTATTCGTTAATATTGGTGATGTTATCAAAATCGATACAAGAACTGGTGAATACATGGAAAGAGTATAATTGCGAGAGGAATTTTAAATGTCTGAGTTAAGTAAAAAATACCAAGAAATAATAAGCGAATTAGACGATAGAATAGATAATAAAGATGATCTTGTTTTTGTGAAAGATAAAATATCTGAGATTTCAATTATATTCATTGATTTAATTGAAAGAATGAGTGGAGTAGTTGAGGAGAAAATATCAAATATGGAAGATAAGCTTGATAACATAGAGAATACATTAAATTCTATTCAAGAAGACATTTATGATGAAGATGGTGAGACTGAGGTTATATGTCCTTATTGTAATAACGAGTTTTATACTGAAATTAATGATGTTGAAACAGAGCTTGAATGTCCAGAATGTCATAATATAATAGAATTAGATTTAAATTCTGATAATATTGAAGATGATTTATTTGGAATTCATAATTGCAAAGGAAAATGTGGCGGATGCTCAGGTTGCAATATACAAAATAATAATGACGAAGATTTATAATTTTTGAAGATAAGTAGAAATACTTATCTTTTTTTATTAGAAAAAATCTAGTGGATTTTTGTACTCAGAATTAATTCTAACAGCAAAGTGTAAATGGGGACCAGTAGTTGCTCCATTTGTTGGATTACCATCACTATCATGGTATTTATTGTCTGGAAAGCCATAGACGTTTTTGGGTCCAACTTGTGCAATTAGTTGACCTTTTTCAACATACACACCTGGTGCAACGATAAAGTTGGGGGAAACATGACAATAAGATGTATACATGTCACCATTTTGAATTGTAACAGTACAACCACCACTTCCATTAAACTTGGCCATAACCACTGTACCAGACATTGCTGCGTAAATATTGGTGCCAGGAGATGCAGGAATATCTATACCTTTATGATAAGATGAGGCATAGGCTGTTGGTGAAGATCTTTTCCCAAAGTATGAACTTATTCTTTTATTATCGGGGAGCGGCCAGAAAAAATTAGAGCACGAAAGTACATCTGCATATGAAACTTCACTTTGAGATGCAGAGCTCATATTTTGTGTATTTGAATTAATTGAAAATTGTGGAACAAAGAGAATAACGACTAGTATAGAAAAAATAAGAATAAAATAATAATAGATTTTAAATGATTTAATAATAGAACCTCCATAAAAAAAGCTAATTAATTATTAGCTTTTTTAAATGCAAAAAATTTACTTATAAAGAAATTTAAAATTATAACAACGATTGTTATGAAAATCTTACTAAATAATTCATGAATACCTAAAACATTAAATAATAAATAAAAACCAAACAATTCAATAAATAAAGTAAAAGCTCTACCAAGCATGAATTTTAGAAATTCACTTGTTTTTTCTTTGAAAGAAACAGCGGTAGAATTAAATACTAATCCTTTATTTGTAAAATATGCAAAAAGAACAGCAGTTATAATGGCAATAATATTAGATAAGTTTTCTTCTAAGTTAAAGCTATATACTAAAAGAGAGAAAACTCCAATATTAACTAAGGTAGTTAACACACCAAAAAAAATGTATAGAACAACTTCTACACTTAATATTTTTTTCTCTATTTCAACTAATTTTTTTGGAAGTATTTTTTTAGATATTTTTATAATAAAATCAATAAATTTTTGTGTTAAACTTCTTACTTTATTTTCCATATAAAGCTCCTTGTTTGTTTTACAAATATTTTTAGATAAAAAAATGGCAGGGGTACTAAGACTCGAACTCAGACCTGTGGTTTTGGAGACCATCATGCTAACCATTGACACCATACCCCTATCAACAAACAATATACTAGCATAGATTATACAAAAAATCAAGTGTTGGAATAATATTTTTTAGGAGATTAAAGGGCTTGTAGATTTAGTTTTTTATTGACTTTTTAAGTATTTAATTTATAATTAAATTAAGCTAAAATAAAGACGAAGAAAAATAGGACGGAAGTATACAGTTTCCGTCTAAATTTATGGAGGATATATATGGGATACTTTAAGAATATTATTGAAGACGAATCAAAGAAAGATTATTATATAAATTTAAAAAAATTTGTAGAAGAAGAATATGAGAATAAAACTATATATCCTGAGAGAAAAAAAATATATGCAGCCCTAGAGAAAACACCTTATGAAAATGTAAAGGTTGTTATTTTAGGGCAAGATCCATATCATGGTGAGGGAGAAGCACATGGGCTTTCTTTTTCAGTTTGTCCAGGAATAAAAATACCACCATCACTAAAGAATATTTATAAAGAATTAAATGCAGAGCTTGGATGCTACATTCCAAATAACGGATATTTAGACAAGTGGGCTAAACAAGGAGTACTACTATTAAATGCTGTATTAACGGTAGAAAAAGATACTCCAGCATCACATAAGGGAAAAGGCTGGGAAATACTTACTGATAGAATAATTGAGGAAATAAATAAGAAAGATGAACCGGTTGTATTTATGTTATGGGGAAACTTTGCAAAATCTAAGGAAAGCCTACTAAATAATCCAAAACATTTAGTACTTTCATCAGCACATCCAAGTCCTTTTTCAGCAAGACATGGCTTTTTTGGAAATAATCATTTCAAAACAGCAAATGAGTTTTTAGAAAAAAACGGAATAAAACCTATTGATTGGCAAATTGAAAACATCTAGAACCCGGTAACTATCGAAAAATTGGTTGACAAAATGCATAATTATAGTATAATATATACATGTTAATGTAAAGGAGAGATATTATGTTAGCAAAAATTTGGAGAAAATTATTAATGTTTATACTTATTGTAGCTTGTCTATTTAATGTTGTAAATAAACTTGTAAAGAAGTCTTCATTGAAAGATGAATTATTGTCTTCAGCAAGATATATACAAAGTTTACAACAAAAATAGTGATAAAAGTCTTGAAATGCGCAAAAAAGTATGGTAATATATTACATAGTTTTATTTAATAAATAAAGGAGAGGTGAATACATAATGAAGGAAGGAATACATCCAAACTACCAAGAAGCAACTATTACATGTGCTTGTGGAAACGTTTTCAAAACAAATTCTACAAAACAAGATATGAAAGTTGACTCTTGTTCAAAGTGCCACCCATTCTACACAAACAACTTAAAGGTTGAGAAGACAGGTGGAAGAATAGAGAAATTCAAAAACAAATATGGTCTTAAATAAAAAACGAAATAGAAACACTATTTCGTTTTTTATTTTTTTATTCATAGTTATTAAATCCACTCACCATATTTCTTAATATAAATCTTCTTAGCAATAAGTGCTATGAAACAATATAATACTGGTACTCCAAATATAACCGTCATATATTTAAGTGGAATTGGAACAAGTCCAATTGTACTTCCAAGCCATGTATATGGAACAAGTATGCCAACTATTATCAATAATATAGATGAGAAGTAAACAAACTTATGTGCATTACTTTCTATGAATGGCTTCTTTTGAGTTCTTATGATATGCATTCCAAGTAGGTTGGAAACAATACTATAAGTAAACCAAATTGTTTGGAAGAGAGCTGCTTCTCTTAATCCAAATGTAAACCATAAAAATCCAAATACTATTAAATCGAATATTGAACTAAGAGGTCCCATAAATAACATGAATGTTTTTAAGCTCTTTAAATTAAATTGTCTTGGTTTCTTTAAGTATTCTTGATCTACATTATCAAAAGGAAGTGTTAATTGCCCAAAATCATATAATAAACCTTCAACAAGTAATTGAATTGGTGTTTCTGGTAAGAAAGGTAAAAGCACACTTGCAATTATTACTGACATAACTTCACCAAAGTTAAAGCTTGTTGCCATTTTTATATATTTCATTAAGTTACAGAATGTTTTTCTTCCTTCTGTAACACCATCTAATAATACTTGTAAATCTTTTTCTAAAAGAATGATATCAGCTGATTCTTTTGCAATATCGACAGCAGTGTCTACTGAAATGCCAACATCTGAATTTGTTAGTGAAGGAGCATCATTAATTCCATCTCCCATATAACCAACAACATTTCCAGATTCTTTCAATAATCTTACAATTCTGGCCTTTTGAATAGGTGATAGCTTTACAAATATATTTGTTTTCTTAAGTAGTCTAATAACACCTTTATCTTCAAGTTGTTCAATTTGACTTCCTTCAACTATTTCATCTGAATTAATACCAACTTTTTTACAGATACATTTTGTAACTTCTAAGTTATCTCCAGTAAGGACAATAACTCTAATTCCAGATTTATTTAATTTTTCAATAGCAATCTTAGCAGATTCTTTTGGTGGATCTAAGAATCCAATAAATCCAAGAAGAACCATATCTTTTTCATCATCTATATCAAATATATTTGTATCTCTTAAATTATTTTTCTGACAAACAGCAATTACTCTTAATCCATCTTTATTTAAGTTTTTTGATATTTGCTTTATATTTTCTTTAATCTTATTTGTAATAGGGGAAACTTGTCCCTTATAATCAACCATTGTACAAAGCTCAAGGATTTCTTCAACAGCACCCTTTGTAATCATTTGTTTTTTTGTACCATCAGATACAATTACTGATAGACGTCTTCTAGTAAAGTCAAAAGGAATTTCATCTACTAATTTATATTTGTCAATATATTCTGACATATCATTTGAAAGGGCCCTGTTTACGACGGCCTCATCAATATTATCTCTAAGTCCTGTTTGAAAATACGAATTAAGAAAAGCATGTTTTAAAATTCTTAAGTCTTCATTGCCATTTATATCTAAATACTTTTCAAGAACTATTCTATCCTCAGTTAAAGTACCAGTCTTATCTGTACATAAAATGTTCATACCACCAAAGCTCTCTATTGAATCAAGCTTTTTAACGATAGTTTTCTTTTTAGACATTTTTACAGCACCTTTTGAAAGGCTTGATGATAAGATAACTGGGAGTAGAAGCGGTGTAATACATATTGCTATGGCAACTGCAAATGTAAATGCTATTACTGGGGCATGTTTCCATACATTAAGTATAAATACAATTGGTGTTAGTACAACCATGAATTTTATTAACAATTTACTAATTCCTTCTATACCTTTTTGGAAAGAAGATTTTTGTTTATTACTAGAAAGAGTTTTTGCAATCTTACCAAAGTAAGTATTATTTGCGGTTTTTATAACAACACATTTAGCAGATCCACTAATAACATTTGTACCCATAAAACAAATAGTATCTAAATCAGATATGCTAGATACATCATCTGCTGTTAAGTCAGTTGTTGCAAGTTTTCTAACTGCATCAGATTCACCAGTTAAAGCAGATTGTCCAACATATAAATCTTTTGATTCAAGTATTCTTAAGTCAGCAGGAATCATACTACCAGCATTTAAAATTACAATGTCACCAATTACAACTTCCTTAATGGAAATCTCAATTTCTTTGCCATTACGTATAACTGTAGTAGTTGTTGCAACTAATTCTTTAAGTTTTTGAGCAGCTTTATTTGAACGAAACTCCTCAAAAAATTCCAGAAGAGTACTTGCTGCAACAAGGATTACAATAACAATTATATTGGCATAACTTGGTTTTTCTGCTAGATAAACATCTGTGTAAAATAATATTGCAACAATTCCAAGTAATATACAATTAAAAGGGCTAAGTAAACTTTCTAAGAGGTAGTTATACCAACGTTTAGGTTTACTACTTTTAACTTCATTTAATCCATATTTTTGTTTCCTTTCTTCAGCTTCAGAAGAGGAAAGACCATTAATTTTTACATCGTATTCTTTAATAAACTCATCTTTTGGGAGAGTTCCTTCCTTACCATACATCTTTTGGGCAGTAAGCTCTTCCTTATGTATTTTATTATTGTTATTTGAATTTGCCATAATATCATCTCCAATATCTTTCGTTCTTAGCAAATTATATCACTTTTAGTTACTTTTTAATCAATAATTTGTAAAATTTACAAAAATGTGTTAAAATTAGCAATCTAAAAGGAGAAGGATGTAAGTATATGGGATTATACAGAATGCATAAAGAATTTGAAGATTATTTATATAATAAAATAATGTCTTTTCCTGCATTTATTCTTGCTAAACTTATAGAGCCAGATATGGAGTTTAACGACATTCATGAGATAGATGAGCATCGAATAAAGGATTTTAAAGAAAACTATGGTATAGAAGCAATTATTTTAGATGTGGATCAAACCATTAGAAATGATGATAGGGAGATTCCTGAATGTAGTAAGCAGTGGATTAATCTTATTAAAAGGAATTTTAAAGTGATAGTCTTATCAAATGGTTGGAGTCAGGATGCGCAAAAATATTTTAAATCACAAGGAATTGACTATATTTACCTTGCGTTTAAGCCAGCAAAATGGGGTTTTAAATTAGCATGTAAAAGTTTAGGGGTAAGACCTGACCATGTTCTTGTTATAGGGGATAGTCTATATGATGATATACATGGAGCACATAAAAATAACATGATGGCTGCTCAGGTTAAAAAAGTAAAAGAAGATGAAGATTTTGAAAGATAATACAAACAGATGTTTACAATAGATATATGGTATGATATAATGCTCAAAAATGAAAGGAGCTGTACTGTATGTCTATTTTTATATGCATTGATTTAAAAAGCTTTTATGCATCAGTTGAGTGTGTTGAACGTGGATTAAACCCTTTGACAACAAACTTGGTTGTAGCGGATAGCACTAGAACAGAAAAGACAATATGTTTAGCTGTTAGTCCATCATTAAAGCAGTATGGTATTCCCGGAAGAGCAAGACTTTTTGAGGTTGTTCAAAAGGTTAAAAATATTAATGTTGAAAGAATAAGGAGAGCTCCAAATCATAAATTAATTGGCGAATCAATTGATGATATTGAGCTTAAAAAACACAAAGATTATAAATTAGATTATATAGCTGCAAAACCAAGAATGGGACTATATATGGAGTATAGTAAGAGAATATACGGAATATATTTAAAATATGTATCTAAAGAGGATATTTACCCATATTCAATAGATGAAATATTTTGTGATGTAACGAAGTATTTAAGTATGTATAAAATGACTGCCAAAGAGCTTGTTACTAAAATGATAAAAGATGTATGTAATACAACTGGAATAACAGCAACAGCCGGTATTGGAACGAATATGTACCTTTGTAAAATAGCAATGGATATTGTTGCAAAACACATGCCTGCAAATGAGGATGGTGTAAGAATTGCGGAGCTTGATGAAATGTCTTATAGAAGACTATTATGGGGTCATAAACCGCTTACAGATTTTTGGCGCGTTGGGCCAGGATATAGAAGAAGACTTGAATCAAAAGGTATTTATACAATGGGAGATATTGCTAGATGTTCTGTTGATAATGAAGAACTTCTATATAAGCTTCTTGGTGTTAATGCAGAGCTTCTTATTGATCATGCATGGGGATGGGAACCCTGTGCTCTTAAAGATGCAAGAGAATATAAGCCAAGAACAAGTAGTTTAAGCTCTGGTCAAGTATTACATTGTCCATATGACTATAAAAAGACAAAATTAATTGTTAAAGAGATGATTGAAGGATTAGCTCTTGATTTAACAAGAAAGGGACTTGTAACAAATCAAATTGTTTTAACAGTTGGATATGATGTAAGTAGCTTAGAATTAGTTGATAATACAGGAAAAATGCTCTATACAGGGGAAATTACAATAGATAGATATGGAAGAAAAATACCAAAACATGCGCATGGTACAACAAATATTGATCATAAAACTTCATCAACAAAGATTCTTTCAGATGCAATTATTGAGTTATATGATAGAATAATAAACCCAGATTTAATGACGAGAAGGCTTAATATTACTGCTAATAATCTAGAAAGTGAAGTTGAAACTAGAAATAAAGTAGAATATGAGCAAATGAATTTATTTATTGATTATAAAGCCGAAGCAGATAAAAAGAAAAAAGAAGAGCGTGAGAAAAATCTCCAAAGTACTGTTCTTGAGCTTAAGAAAAAATTTGGAAAAAATGCAATACTCAAAGGTATGAATTTTGAAGAAGGTGGAACTGCAATAGATAGAAATAGACAGATAGGAGGGCATAGAGAATAATGAAAGAATCCATTGAAAAATATATAGATATTATAAATATGCCACACCATGTATCAAAAAATCATCCACATATGTCTAAATATGAAAGAGCTGCTCAATTTGCGCCATTTGCCGCCTTAAGTGGTTATGAAGATATCATAAAAGAGGAAGGCAGACTAACAGATAATAGAGTGGAAATTAATGAGGAAGCTAAATTTATATTAGATAGAAAAATGCAAATACTTATGAATGCAATAGATAAAAGACCATTTATTTCCATAACATACTTTGTACCAGACGAGAAAAAAGCTGGTGGAGAATATGTGACTATTGATGAAAATATTAAAAAAATTGATGTATTAAAACAAATAATGGTAACGGAAAAAGATACTATAATTCCAGTAAATGAAATTGTTGATATGCAAGGAGAAATCTTTAAAAATCTTGAATTAGATTGCTAACAGATATAAAAAAGCACTTGTGAATAAGATTCACAAGTGTATTTTTTGTTCAATAGATATTCCTTTTTGCTTTCTATAAAGAATAATAGATCCAGGATTATTTTGTATTTTTTTCATTAAATCTGAAATTGTATCATCAGATAAAAGCTTTTCAGTAAATTCTATGTTCTTTTCTTTATTTTTTTGAAAAATTAGACCATATGGGATTTTTTTCATAAATTTTCTAATATCTCTTCCGTACAGTTTTATAGCGGTTGCAATACTATTAAATATAAGAATATGTATATTCTTAGTTTTTTTCGATTCTTCAAAAATGTTAACAAAATTAGGGATAAAGCCAATAGTTTCTAACGGTGCATATACATAGAAAACAGGAAAATCACTGCTAGAAATAGTATTAGTAGGGCATGTTTCTTCAATATATGAGCAAAAATATGAATCGATAACGCTAATACCAGTTAATTCAATGAAAATAAGCTTTGGTTCATTATGAGCATATAAAGATTCTATACTAGATATTGCAGTTGAATTAAGCATTTTTGTATCTGTTACATTGGATAAAACATCACTCAAAAGAGATAAGCTTTTTTTATATTCTTCTTCTTTCATATAATCTAGATGGAAAATTGAACTTTGAATCATATATGAAGAATCGACTTTTTCAAAATATTTCTTAAAGTAATCTATATTATTTTGTTGTAATTTATTCAAAATTTTATTTATATAACTGAAACAACGCTTCTCTATAGGTGTTTTTTCAATGATATGTATTAAAATCAATGTTAATATTAGATCAGTTTGGGTATATAAAAGATCAACTTCAGTTTTTCCTTCATACAAATATCTTTGAATTTCAGTACAGTTTCTTAGAGCTGCTTTAACTAATCTTTGAATTTCAATTTCAGAATTAAGACAAGCAAATACATTAAAAGCACTATTTAGATTAATTTTTTCTATTTTATAGCCATAATTTTCAATATTCTTCCCACATAAACCATAAATTGAACTATTATTGTCAAAAATAACATATGAGCCTAATTTTCTTGTTATATTTGGGGCTAGAAAGCTATTAAAAATATCAGACATGCCATTACTTACAGTAAAGATATTAGTATTTGCCTTTAAAATAACATCCATACCTTCTGCAAGAACAATTTTATTATTGTAAGAATTCATGAAAAATTTCCTTTCAAATAACTTATATGGATATCATATCACAAAAAAAACGTAGCAACAATAAAATATACATATTTACAAAGGAAAAATCCGTGGTATAATGTGGCTATCATTTGAGGAGCGACAATTATGACAAAAAAATTAACATTAGATGAATACACACAAAAGATACAATGCATTGTACCAGATATTACACAATATAGACGTGAAGATTACCAAAAATCATATGCGGAGTATTGTAAGCTTAATGGTAGAAGGACTCCAGATGCAATTAAGGTAGATTTGATAAGAAATCCATATTTCGTTGAAAATAGCAATGTAAGAGGATGTTTTTCCCAATTTTGGTTGATACTTAGTGATTTAAATAAATATCTGTTAAAGGAAATTCCAAATCCACGATTTTTTAGAAATGGCTCAGGTATGTATACGAGAGATAATGCACTTATTGTACCAAGAGTAATAAGTGCTGCGGGACTTGAGTGTGCTGAATATTATCTGGTTAACTGGGTTATGGATGATTCTGTATCAACGTGGGAAGACGATTTTTTATTGACACCGTCTTTTTTGAAGGATGATGATGAAATGTTAAGTTTTAAAGATATTTTGGGTCGAGAGTGCCTTGATGTTGAAATTATAGAACGTAATCTAAGGAGAGAATTAGAGTTAAGACATTTTAGGGAAAAGAATATAAATAGATTTATGCAAGATCTAAGAAGAAAAATCTGTATGAGTGAAATTATAGATAATACAGATATGTCATCGGAAAACATGTCTGTAATATTTAATAATGGGACAGTTAGAGTAGCTCCATTATATGATTTCGATTTTTGTATGGGAAATGAAGCAGTGGTTAATAGGCATTTCAAAATAAAGGGACAACAAGGATTGTTGGCTGTATTAGATTACTATAAGGATGATAAAGAATTGGTGAAGTGGCTTGAGGAAAGAATTTTAACAATTAATATGAATCAAATTGTTTCTGTAAAAGAATCTACCCAAAATAGAGGATTGGTTTGCAAAGAAGCAAGATATGTGTATAAAGATTTTTGGGAACAACAAATAGATACAATAAGAAAATTTCTAATAAAAATACAGGAACCAAGTACAGAAAATAAGGAGTTAGAATAGATGATTTTGAATTTATATTGGAGCGATAATGAGAAAAATAGCTATAATATTGCTTCTTTAGAGAAAAAGGAAAATATATATGAATTGTCTATAAATGAGCCAGAGCTAAAAAAAGCAACACATCATGGTTGTTTTGGGATAGGAGAAATAAAGTTTTTACAAGATAAATATGTATCAGAAAAGCTTTTTCCATTCTTTAGCAATCGAATTCCAAGCATAAATAACCCAAGAATCAATGTGATTTTAGATAAATATAAGCTAGAAAAATATGATGAGATGGAGCTTTTAAAAGTAACAGAGGCTCGTTTATCAACAGACAGATACTTTTGTAAAGAAAAAGTAATGTAATCTAATTATAATTGAATATCAAGAATAAAGCCTCATATACTTAAGTATGAGGTGTTTTTTATGATTTTTATAAAGAAAGATAGATTAGCATTATCAGTATTGTTTATTTTCTTATCAGTTATAGCTCTTTCAATGTATGAAAAAAACAATCATAACAATACTGTGGAGACAATAACTCTTCCGGTGACTAACAAAGTAATAGTTATTGATGCAGGGCATGGTATACCAGATGAAGGAGCTGAAAGTCAAAATGGAGTTAGTGAAGCAAAAATAAACTTAAATATTGCATTAAAACTGCAGAAACTACTCGAACAAAGTGGAGCAACAGTTATTTTAACAAGATCTGACGATAATGGAATATACGATATTGATAGCAAAACACTGAAAGAAAAGAAGGTTTCAGATTTAAAAAATAGAGTAAAGATTGGGAATGAGGTATCTGCAGATGCATTTATATCAATACATTTAAATAAAATACCACAACAAAAGTACTATGGATGGCAAACATTTTACAAATCTTCTGATGAAAATAGTATAAAACTTGCAAATTCAATACAAAATAATCTAAATAAAGCTATTAAAAAAAATAATGACAGAATCCCAATGAAATTGGACAGTATATACATAGTAAAGAATGTTGAGATTCCTATTACTATTGTAGAATGCGGCTTTTTATCAAATCCTGACGAAGAAAAGGAACTTTTAAACGATGAATATCAAAATAGATTGGCATGGGGAATTTATAGTGGAATAATGGATTACTTCATATAAAAGAGCAAATACAGGCATAAAATACCATTAAACACAGTAAAAACAATGGATTAGACAACATGAAATATACTCAAAAGCCTCCAAAATTTGACAAATAGTATATGGTATGGTATAATAGTCACTAGTCGCAGTACTAAAAAGGAGTGTGAGTTTTATTTTAAACGACAAACTGAAAAACTATACTAATGATAAAAGAAGATTAAGTGCGATAATTTCAATAGCTGCTGTATTAGTTTTAGTAGCAGCAATTTTAGGTAAGAATTATAAAGTTGCATACAAAGTTACATTAGATGGTAATGTATTAGGATATGTAAGTGATAAAGACGAATTTACTTGTATGGTTACAAACCAAGTATTAAAACAAGAAAATGATAATATGGAATTAGTTGTATTAAATAGTGTACCTGAATATTCAGCTACATTAGTTAGTGCAAATACATCTACTGATGAAAGTTCAATTATTAAGCTTTTAAAACTTAAAGCTGAAGTAACATATAAATTATATGCTGTAACTTTAGATGGTGAGGATAAAGCTTATGTTGACACAATGGATGAAGCACAAGAAGAAGTAAACAAATTAACTGAACAATATGGTGAAAAAATAGATTCTGAATTTGGTATTAGAGAGGTTTATACAAACAACTCGTTAGAGTATAAAGATATGAAGTACGCGACTATTGCTAAGTTAGATGACTCAATAGACGCCGATATTAAGGCTAAAGAAGAAGCTGCCGCTGAAGCAGCTAGAATCGAAGCTGAAAAAAAGGCTGCTGAACAAGCAGAGGCTAGAAGAAAAGCTGCAATAGAAAATGCGGAAAGTTCATCTTCATATAATTACGTGGAGTCAGAGCAATTAAATGACGTAGATGTTAATGGTATCTCATTCGCGGTTGCACCAGTAACTGGTAATATTTCATCAAGATTTGGTGTTAACGAGAGTGTCAGAAACCATACCCATAAAGGATTAGATATCTGTGCAAGTAATGGTACATCAATATTTGCTGTTGCAGATGGTACAGTAGATTACGCACAATTCAACTCAGGTGGATATGGATACTTAGTAATCATATCTCATGGTAACGGAGTTCAAACATACTACGCTCACTGTAGTAAGTTATTCGTTTCTGAGGGTGATACAGTATCAGCTGGTGACGTTATAGCTGCCGTTGGATCAACAGGACATTCAACTGGTAACCACTTACACTTTGAGGTAAGAATTAACGGTACACAAGTTAACCCACAAAACTACGTATATCAAGGAGAGTAATAGAAGAAGACAGATAAATTTAATTTATCTGTCTTTTTCCATGTTTTTTATAAATTTTTAAAATTAATTAAATTTATCCATTTTTGCCCTGAAAACTGGAAATTTCTAGTATTTTGTGGTATAATGAATATGGAGTTTAATAAGAGGAAAAAGAAAGGAAAGATACATATGAGAAAAGAGAAGAAAAATGTAAAGAAATGGTTATATTGGTTTTCTTTAGCGTTAGTTTTAATAATTATATATAAAGTGCTAGATTCTTTTACAGCTCTAACAATGTGGTTCGCAAGATTATTTAAAGTACTAGCACCTTTTGTTGTTGGTTTAATAATTGCATATGTGTTATATGTTCCTTGTAAAAAGCTTGAAAGATTACTAGGTAAGAGCAAGCTTTTAAGAAAACGAGCAAAAGGAATTAGTATATTAATTGTTTATGTATTACTAATACTTTTCCTTACAATAGCAATTAAGTTTTTAATTCCACCGTTAGTAGAAAGTTGTAAAGATTTGGCAAACAACATACAAAGTTATTATATAGATTTAAGAACCAGAATTGATAGCTTACCAGAAGATTCATTCTTAAGAAGCCAAGGATTTAGAGATACATTTAGTAGTTTGAACAATATTAAGTTTGAAGATTTAATAAGCATTGAGAAAATAACAGTCTATGCTCAAGGATTATTAAGTGTTGCATCAGGTATATTTGATGTGTTTGTTGCATTGATTGTATCTGTATACTTACTATTAGAGCGTAGAGCTATTATTGGATTCTTTAAGAGATTTACAGAATCATCATTTAGTACAGAAGTATATCAATCAGTTAGAAGATATTTTCATAAATCAAGTGAGATATTCTGTAATTTCTTAGCAGGACAGATATTTGATGCATTCGTAGTAGGTATTCTAACATCAATTGCAATGTCAATTATGGGTGTTAAATACGCAGTAATACTTGGTATGTTTATAGGTTTATTTAACTTAATTCCATATTTTGGTGCGATTATTGCAGTGCTAATTTCAGTATTTATTACTCTAATCACAGGTGGTGTTGCACAAGCTGTTGAGATGGCAATTGTTGTTATCGCTTTACAACAAATCGATGCTAATATAATTAATCCAAAGATTGTTGGAGATTCAGTTAAGATTAGTCCTTTACTAGTTATTTTTGCAGTAACTGTTGGTGGAGCATATTTTGGTGTAATGGGTATGTTCTTGGCAGTACCAGTTGCAGCACTAATAAAATTAATAATGGATGATATTATTGAAAGAAATTATGCAAAGAAAAGGGAAGCTATTCAAGGAATAAATACTACTGTAGATGTTTCAGATAAAAAAGAGTTTAACGACAAAGAATAGACTTGTTAAACATAATATTTAGAAAGGGAGATTTGTTATGGCAAATAATAATAAGTTTTTTGATAACCTTGTTTCAAAAACTAAGATTTATTTAGTTATAATTGCGATTTTATTTATCGTGCTGTGTATTATTAAGCCATGGTGTATAATTCCGTCTATTTTCTTATATTTTGCAATCGTTGTGTATACAATGTGGACAGATAAAAAGAGAAAAGCAGAATTATCAGAGCACATCAAAGAGCTTAACTTCAACGTTGATAAAGTATCAAAAAGATCGTTAATAAATTCACCATTTCCATTATTAATTGCCGAAACAAATGGCAATATAATCTGGAAAAATACAAAATTTGTACAAGAGTTTAATAACTACGATATAAATAAATTTATCAGTAGTTTAGTAAAAGAAATAAAGCTTGAAATTGAGAATAATGAAAAGATTAAAAACAATAAAATTGTAACAGATTTCGAAATCGAAAAGAAAAAGTATAAGGTTGTTGGTGAATACTTAAGGTCAAGAAACAATGTTAAATCAAATGATAAGAAACAAGAAAAAGAATATATAGCAACTTTATATTTCTTAGATGAAACAGAAAAGGAAAATTTAGCGGAAGAAATTGAGCAATCTAAAGTTTGTATTGGTGTTATCAAAATTGATAACTATGAGGAAACAATGCAAAGAATTGAAGATGAGGATCAAGCTCAAATTTTAGCTAAAATTGAAAAGAATATTTATGATTGGGCTAACGAATTTAAGGGAGTTATTATTAAGTCAGAGAGAGATACGTTTATTCTTGTTTGTGAACAAAGAGACCTTGAAAAGTTAGAGGAAGAAAAATTTACATTACTTGATACAATCAAAGGAATTAATATGCCGGAGAAAGTTCAAGCAACGCTAAGTATATCTATAACCAATGAGGGTGATAGCAATTATCAAAAACTAAAATATGCAAAAGATGGTATTGATATTGCGCTTGGACGTGGTGGTGACCAAGCTGTAGTAAGAGAAAATGGTCAATATACATTCTTTGGGGGAAGAACTGAAGAGCTTGAAAAGATAACTAAGGTTAAAGCCAGAACAGTATCTCAAGCCCTAGAAGAAGTAATGCTTGACTCAGACAAGATATTCATAATGGGTCACTCAAATGGTGATATGGACTCTATGGGTGCTTCATTAGGTATATATAGAATTGCAAAGACTCTTGAAAAAGAAGCGTATATTGTTAATGAGACAAACGGAATGAGTCTTGAAAAATTCATGGATGTAATAAAAGAAGAGGATGATTTTAAAGAAATATTCATTTCAAAAGATGAAGCTGTTTCAATGGCTGATAGTGAAAGTTTAGTAGTTGTTGTTGATACTAACAGAAAGAATTATGTAGAAGCTCCAGAGCTACTAAATCTAACAAATAGAGTCGTTGTAATAGATCACCATAGAATGAGTACGGAATATATTGAAAACCCAATTCTATCATTCCAAGAGGTGTATGCATCATCTGCAAGTGAGCTTGTAACTGAGCTTATTGTATATTCTAAAAATGATATTAAACTTACAAACCTTGAGGTAGAGGCATTATATGCGGGTATTATGATGGATACTAAAAACTTTACTTTTAAGACAGGTGTTAGAACATTCGAAGCAGCGGCATATCTAAGAAGATGTGGTGTTGATATTATAAAAGTTAAAAAATGGTTCCAAAGTGATTTCGAAACATATACAACAGTATCAGAAATCGTTGCTAAAGCAGAAATTGTATTTGATAGTATTGCTTTAGCAGTAAATGATAAAGAGGATGAAAATGCAAATATCATTGGTGCTAAAGCTGCGGATACATTATTAACAATTAGTGACATTAGTGCATCGTTTGTTATTGGTGTAAAAGGTAACAAAGTGTTCATAAGTGGTCGTTCAATTGGGGATATAAACGTTCAAGTAATACTTGAAAAAATGGGTGGTGGAGGACATATTACTCTAGCTGGAGCCCAAATTGAAGGAAAAACAATTGAAGAGGTTAAAGCTGAACTTATAAGCAACATTAATGATTACTTTATTGAGAGTATATAATGTTATTTATATAGGATGTAGGAGGTTATTATGGCAAATAGGAATTTTGTAATAAGCGGAAGCGAAGATATCAATATTGATCCAGTACAAATTGATATATCTTTAGTTGGACAAGCTAATACTGAATACGAAGATCTAAAAGCTATAATCGTTATAGCTCAAAGTAGACAAGGCTTGACAAAGGAAAAAATGAATCAAGCAAATGAAAAATTAGATAATATAATTCAAATTGCTAAAAAAGCTATTATTGGATATAAGGCTAAAAAGACAGAAAAAAGAAAAGAAGAGCTTAAAGACATTTTAACTATGGTTAAAAAGGCTAAATCTGCTATAAAGGTAATTGAGCTTAAATATATGCTTGAAAACGATAGCCCTGAATCTGAAGAAAGAAGAAGATTAATGACAGGATGGACTAGAGAGCAAGCTGATGCAGATGAAAAAGCAAGAAGAATAAAAGATATTGATGTTCCAGTAATAGATGCTAATGATTTCTTAAGCGGAGACAGATAATATAATTAAAAGAAAATATCATGTTGGTGATATTTTCTTTTTTTACTCTTTTACTTGATAAATTGGCGACTTTAATATATTATTAATACAAATTACAGATGAATTATATATATGCATAAGAAGGAAGGTTAGAAGATGTACTTAAAGAGACTTGAGCTACAAGGATTTAAATCATTTGCAGATAAGACTGTACTTGAATTTAAGCCTGGTATAACAGCGGTAATTGGTCCAAATGGATCAGGTAAAAGTAATATTTCAGATAGTATCCGATGGGTTTTGGGTGAACAAAGTATGAAATCACTAAGAGGTTCAAAATCAGAGGATATTATTTTTGCTGGGACGCAAAATAGAAAATCACTAGGTTTCGCAGAAGCTTCAATAGTTATAGACAATAGTGATGGGGAACTTCCAGTTGAATATGGTGAGGTTACTGTTACAAGAAAATTATATAGAAGTGGTGAAACAGGATATTACATAAATAAAGTTCCATGTAGATTAAAAGATATACTTGAGTTATTCATGGATACTGGTATTGGTAAAGATGGATATTCAATAATTGGACAAGGAAAAATAGATGAAATTTTAAGTAATAAATCAGAAGATAGAAGACATATATTTGAAGAAGCGGCAGGTATTGTTAAATATAGAACTAGAAAGACAGAATCAGAGAAGAAACTTGAACAAACTAAATTAAATCTTCTTAGAATAAATGATATACTATCAGAAATTGAATCAGGATTAGATCCCCTTAGAATTCAATCAGAAAAAGCTAAAAGATATCTAGAATTACATGAAGAGCTTAAAGACATTGAAGTTGGTTTATTTATTCATAATATCGAATCATATAAAGAAAAATTATCTCAAATTGTTGAAGATATGGGAATATATGAGAATCAAAAAAATGATGAAGAGAAAAAACTTTCAAATTTGCAAGCTAAAAAGATTGAACTTAAAAATTGCATAGATAGCTTAACTGTTCAGATTGAAGAGTGCCAAAATCTTGGATTTGAGAGCACTAATAAAATTGAAAAGATTAATTCAGAAATAGGTATTTCTAATGAGAAAATTTCAAATAATAAAGAAAATAGTGAAAGACTTGTATCTGAAATAGCTGACTATGAGCAAAAAATAAAAGATTTGCAAGAAGAAAAAGATAATAAAGTTCAAAAGAAAGATTCTTTATTTTCTAATAAAGAAAAATTCGAAAAAGAGCTTAAGGAAAAAGAAGCAGAACTTGCTAAATTGACTCAAAACTTATCAGATAAAGAGCTTGAAATTGAAGGAAAAAAACAAAAAATAGAGGCAAATACTGATTTGAAATACGAGAAAAATATAGAAATCAGTACGATAGATGCCAACTGCGAAAATATACAAAAAAGACAACATACATTAAAAGATGAAATATCTGATACTATTTCTGAACTTGATAGAGCAAGAAATAAAAAGCAAGAGATATCAAGTGAGTTTGCTAAGACTGAAGCTCAAAAGAATAAATTATCAGAAGCTATCGAAAATAATGCTAACAAGAGAGCAGAAGTAGAAGCTAAGATACAAGAATTTGATAAGAAAATTGATGATAATACATACAATTTAAGAATGAAGCAATCTAAGCAAAAATTCTTAATCGAGACTGAAAAAGAAAAAGAAGGATATGCTAAAGCAGTTAAGTCATTGCTTAGCGATTGTGAAAAGAATAGTGCATTAAACAAAGGTGTTCATGGTACAATTGCAAATCTAATTTCAGTTGATGCTAAATATGAGACTGCAATTGAAATGGCTCTTGGTGGAATGCTTCAAAACATTGTAACAGACGATGAAGAAACAGCTAAAAAACTTGTTAAACATTTAAAAGATAATAATTTAGGTAGAGCGTCATTTTTACCAATTACATCAGTAAAACCTAATAGAATGGATAAAATCAAAGGCAAGTTTGATGGTCTAATTGGAGTGGCTGCTGACCTTGTTCAATATGATAAGAAATATGACAACATTATTTCTAATTTACTTGGCAGAACAGTAATTGTTGATAATATGGATACTGGTGTTGCTGTTGCTAAAGAGAATAAATACTCATTTAGAATAGTAACCGTTGGAGGAGATATTATTAATAGCTCAGGTGCTATTACCGGTGGATCTGTTGCACAAAAATCTGGAAACATACTAGGTAGAGGTCGTGAAATCGAAGCTCTTACAAAAGAGATTAATAAATTAACAGCTGAGATTGAAAAGATTCAAAAGGATAAGGAAGAATATAGCTCTTCAATTTCTGGATTCGTAAAAGAATCTCAAGAGTTAGAGCAAAAGATGCTCGATTTCAATATTGGATATGCTACTGAAAAGCAAAAAATGGTTTCAATTGAAGAGACAGTTTTAAGACTTGAAAATACATTAAAGAAATTAAGAGATGAAGATCAAAAAATAAATGATCAAAAGAAAGAATATGCAAGTCAAAAAGAAAAATTGGCTGCAGAAGCTAGTGAACTAGAAAAAGAAAATGAGGAATTATCAAAGGTTATCAAAGAATTTGCTGATAACAATAGTGAAAATCAAAAATATATTGATGATTTAAACTTTGATATAACAAATTTAAAGATATCTGTATCTTCATTTGATGAAAGTGGTACTTCAATTGATGAAATGATTGAACGTATAGACAAAGACATTGAAAACTACACAAAGGGTATTGATGTCAAAAACAAGCAAAGAGATACAATTGAAGAAGATAATAAAAAGCTTGCTGTAAGTATCGAAGAATTTACAAAACAAATTGAAGAAATCAAAGCAAGTGTATCAACAAGCGCAGAAAAGATTGAATCATTAAAGAATGAAAGAACAGAAAAGAATAAGATTTCTGAGAATGTTGAAGTACAAATTACAGATCAATTCAATTTACTTGAAGAGCTAAAAGCAAATCTTGTTAAGATCGAAGTTAAAAAGACTAAAATTGAACAAGATATTGAGGTTGTTGTTAATAACTTGTGGGATGAGTATGAACTTACTCCAAATACAACTGTTGAATATAAGAAAGTGGAAAATGTTCAAAATACTCAAAAAGAAGTTAATAAGATTAGAGAAGAAATTAAGGATTTGGGAAGCATAAACGTTGACTCTATCGAAGAATATAAGAGAACTAAAGAAAGATATGACTTTATGTGTGAACAAAGACTAGATCTTGAAAATACAATAACAAAACTTCGTAGAATGATTGAAGATATTACTGCTACAATGAAAAAACAATTCATAGAGAAGTTTAGACTAATTAATAAAAACTTCAATGAAGTATTTATGGAATTGTTCGGTGGTGGTAAGGCTGAATTAATACTAGAAGATGAAGAAAATGTGTTAGAGTGTGGTATTGATATTAAAGCTCAACCAACTGGTAAGAAACTTCAAAATATGATGCTTCTTTCTGGTGGAGAGAAGGCATTTACTGCTATTGCGTTACTATTTGCAATATTAAAAATAAATCCAGCACCATTCTGTATATTGGACGAGATTGAAGCAGCTCTAGATGATGTAAACGTATACAGATATGCAGAATATCTAAAGAAATTCTGCGAGGATACACAATTCTTAGTAATAACACATAGAAAAGGAACTATGGAAGTTGCTGATACTGTATATGGTGTTACAATGGAGGAAAATGGTATTAGTAAGCTACTTTCAATGAAACTTGCTGAAAGCAATATCTCTGATGAAAAAGTCGCAGTTAATAGTTAAAAAATAATATATTTTTAAACCTACTAGAAATTAGTAGGTTTTTTTATATTTTTTTTACAAAAAAGCACAGCATTTCCTTGAATATAGGCAATGGCCGTGGTATAATAAAAAACAGTTTTATGGCATGCAAAACCATACACAGAAAGGAAGGATCGTTGAATATGTTAAAAATGAAAATGATGACATTTTTTAAGAATCCAATCGTAAAGGATATCTTTATAGTATTAACAGCTATAATTATTGTTGCTAGTATTATATCTATACCAGTTTCTAACGCTGGTTCACAAATCAATGTTGCTTTTAGAGCTGCACCAATGGGAATACAAGCAGGATCAAAAGAAATTCAAATGCCTGAATTAGGACCTGGTCAAGCAGATCAAGCAAACAAAGCAGCTAAGTACAAAAATATCTTCTGTATACAAGAAGGAAATAACTTAAGCTACGGACTTTATACAAATGAATATAATGGATACAATAGTGGAGAATCTAGTAAGTATTTCAAAAACTATGGATCTGCTGTTTGGTTAGTAGACAATATGTATGTTGCCGACTCTGTAAATAGCAAAATTGGATTAGATTACTTAGCAGAGCTTGTTACATCTCCAGATGTTGCAAAAATCGTAACACAATATGGAAATATCACAACAGATAATATTAAATCATTAAATAAAATTGTTGGTGGTAAACAAGACTATGCTGGAAATACTATGAATAGAAACTTCATTGAAGTTATTGAACAATTAGTTTTATGGAATTATACAAACAACCCATCAGGAATGAATCCTGATACATTAGTTAATGGCGGATTTTCTGGAATTAATATCACAGATGCTGACCAAAATGCTGCTAAATATTTATACTATGCATTAAAGAACTTAGCTGGAAACAACTCAAGCTATACATCTAATGGAACTGTTTCAAATGTTATAAGTTTTGATACTTCAAAAGCTTTAATAGATGTTGAAAATGCACAAGTTGGTCCATATGCATTAAGAGCTAATGGTGTTGCTTTAAATATAGATGGTACATTAAAATCAAAATTATCAGCTGCTGTAACAAAAGCTGATGGATCTACACAAAACTTAGATTCAAGCAAAGTTGTTGTTAACAGCGATGGAACATTCTACTTTGATATTAAAGACTGTGGTCAAGTGTCAAAAGTTAATGTTAATGTAGCTGATATATATACAGGATGTACAGTTACTTTTGAAGTAATTACTAATGGTAAAAACCAAAACTTAATCAATATCAGAAAAAATTATAATTCAAAACCATTTTCTGATGAAAAAGTTATTACTTACTCTGGAAAATATACAGTTAAACTAATCAAAACAAAAATTGATGGTTCAACTGTTATAACAGATAACCCAGCAATATTTACAATTACAGGTGCTGTTGATAAAAAAGGTGCTGAAACAGGAAAAGATGGTATATTAGTTGTTGCTGACGGAAAAACAATTACAGATGCATCAGCAGTAGATAAGTATACTATCATTGAAGATAAAGCTCCAAATGGTTATACAAAATATGATGGAACAATTAATTTAGAGGTTGCTTTCAAGACAACTGGAACAACATATGCTCTTGATAAAGAAAAAATCAAGATGGTTGCTAATGGCAAAAACGGAACAGTTACAGTAAATGTTCCAAATGATAACACAGTTGAAATATATGTTCCAAACAAAGAAGAAGAAAGAAAGAGCCCTAAGTTCGACTTAGCTTTAAGAAAATTTATTACAAAAATAAATGGAAAAGAAGTTGAGAAGAGCAGAGTTCCAGTTATTGATGAAGAATCTAAAAATGTATTAAATCTAACAGGAACAGCTGTATATCATCATACTAAGGAAGCGTTAGAAGTTAACGTAGGAGATAGCGTTGAATATACTATCAGAGTATATAACGAAGGTGAAGTTGATGGTGTAGCAAAAGAAATCACTGATTACTTACCATCAGGATTAACATTTGTTAGAATAGCTGATGAAAGTGCTAAATTATATACTACTGAATCTAAAGAGGGAAGCAAAGAAGTTGTATTAAAATATACAGGTTCAGATGTTCTTGCTGCAGGATCTGTTGTAGATAATAAATATCAAGAAGTTAAATTAATTTGTACAGTTAATGATGGTACTACTGGATATATAACAAACAGGGCAGAAATTACTGTATATGGATACACAGATAATAGCGGTGCTTGGCGTGAAGCAAAAGCTATTGGGGATTCAGATAGAGATTCTGTTGAAAACACAATTAGTGGTTCACTTGGTTTAGATACATGGTATGAAAATGCTAAAACATATTCATATAATGTAGATGGAAAAGCTAAAGAAGTTAAAGATTATTATCCTGGTGTACAAGATGATGATGATTTTGAAACTGTAATAGTTAAATCTATTAAAGGTGAATTTAAGGTTATTCTTAAAAAAGTAGATTTATCTGATAATAATCAAGGATTAGCTGGTGCATATTTCACATTAAAAACTGGTGAAAAAGTTGGACCTACTGATGAAAATGGATATGTAGAATTAGTAAAAGCACAAAAAATAACTGCTGATAGTCAAAAATTCTCTTATACATTTGAGGAAACAACAGCTCCAGAAGGATATGAAAAATATGATAAAGAAATCACATTAAATGTTGCTACAAAGAAAGATAACGGAGAATATGTTGTTGATGCAGAGAATACAAAATTAGCTGATTCAAACGATATAGTTTCACTAGATGTTAAATCTAATGTAATTACTATTGAAATAAAAGATGAAAAAATAAAGAAGAATTTTGATTTAGCATTACGTAAGTTTATAACAAACGTAAATGGAAAAGATATTACATCAAGAATTCCACAAGTTACATTAACAGATGACTTTAAATCTGGAAAAGTTACTACAGCTGTTTATGAGCATACTAAAGAGCCTGTAGATGTTGTTCAAGATAATATTGTTACATATACAATTAGAATTTACAACGAAGGAGATGTAGACGGATATGTAACTAAAGTTATGGATGATATTCCAGATGGATTAGAATATTTACCAGAAAACGAAACAAATATTGCAAATGGATGGAAGATGTATGTTGAGTCTGATAAAGCTGCTGAAGGAAGTATTACATATAATAAAAAGATATATGTACCAACAACTGATGCAAAAAATGCGGATTTAATCGTTACAGAAGCTTTAAAAGATGAATTAATTAAAGCACATAATTCTGAGACATCAAAAGAATTAGACTACAAAGATGTTAAGGTTGCATTCAAAGTAATTGAGCCAAACACATCAGATAGAATAATTATAAATTATGCACAAATTACAGAGCATAAAGATACTGAAGGAAATGTAACAGTTATAGATAGAGATTCAACACCAAATGAGTGGAATGAAGGGGAAGATGATCAAGATATCGAAAAAATCAGATTAAGATATTTTGATTTAGCTTTAAGAAAATGGGTTACAGAAGCAATCGTTACAGAAAATGGAGAAACTCAAGTAACACCAACAGGACATCATGCTGAGGATGATCCAGAAGCAATTGTTAAAGTTGATTTAAAGAAGAGCAAAATAAAGAATGTAACAGTTAAATTTAGATATTCAATTAGAGTAACTAACGAAGGTGAAATTGCTGGATATGCTAAAGAAGTAACAGATTATATTCCTGCTGGATTAAAATTTGTTGCTGAAGACAACCAAGGTTGGACAACAACAGAGGATCCTAATATTGTTAAAACGGAATTATTAGCTGATACTTTATTACAACCTGGTGAGAGCGCAGAAGTTACAATTGTATTAACATGGATTAACGATGCAAGCAATCTAGGTGTTAAGATTAACACAGCAGAAATAAGCAAAGATTATAATGAATACGGAGCAAAAGATATTGATTCAACTCCAAACAACAAAGTTCCTGGAGAAGATGATATTGATGATGCACCAGTAATGTTATCTGTTAAAACAGGTTCAGCCGTTATTGGATACATTACACTTGCAGTTGCATTCCTAGCTATAGTAGGAACAGGTGCATATACAGTTAAAAGACGTATTATATAATTTAATATAAGTTAAAAAGACATAAAAGTTTACACTTTTATGTCCTTTTTTTGTGTGAATTATAAAAAAAATTACAATAAATCTTCTCGAACAAATGTTTATAAAATTATTGACTTTAAAAAATCCGTGTGATATATAATAAAGAATAAGAGAGGTTTTGTTTATGAAATTTGTACATATTGCAGATATGCATTTTGATACGTCTTTTGCACAAATAAACGATAATGAATTGGGAAATAGCAGAAGACTTGAACAAAGAAAAGCATTTAAGAAAGTAATTGAATATATAAAAGAAAACAATGTGGATTATTTGTTTATTGCTGGAGACTTTTATGAGCATAAATATATAAGAGAAAGTACAATTGAATTTATAAATAAATTGTTTAAAGAAATCGAAAATACTAAAGTATTTATAACTCCAGGAAATCATGATCCGCTAATTAAAAACTCATTCTATAGCAAATATAATTGGAATAAAAATGTTTACATATTTGACTCAAAAATATCATGTATTAGCGATAGTGAAGTAAACATTTATGGATATGGATTTGATGATTTTTACTATAAAAATCCAGCAATTAATGAATTTGTATTAGAAGACAAGAGTAAAACAAATATATTAATAACTCATGGTAGTTTAGATGGTGGATATGATGATGAAAGAGTTTATAATCCAATGTTTAGTAGTAAGGTTAGACAACTTGGATTTGATTATATAGCTCTTGGACATATACATAAATCTAACTATACAGAAAGTGAAAATGTTGTATATCCAGGTTCAACAATTTCTATGGGATTCGATGAGCTTGGAAGCCATGGAATGGTTGTTGGAGAAATTATAGATAAAAAGTTAAAAACTAAATTCATTCCACTGGATGAGGGTGAGTTTAAAATCTATGATCTTGATATTTCTGAACTTGAATCGATAGAAACAATAGCAGACACTATCAATGATTTGATGCTTGATAGCAATAAGTTTTATGAAATAACTTTAACTGGAAATAGAAACTTTGAAATTGATATATACAATTTAAAGAAAATGATTGTACAACACAATGTAATAAAAATAAAAGATAAAACAAAGCTTGCATATAATCTTGAAGAAATGGCACAAAACAACACTTTAAAAGGATTATTTGTTAAGAAAATATTAGAAAGACTTAATGATGGAGAATATGATAGAGAAACGGTTGAAAAAGCTTTGGAGATTGGTCTTGAAATATTAGAAAAATAAAGCATGAGAGGTGCAGATACTTGAAGATAAATGATTTAAAAATTAATTCTTATGGAAAATTAAAAAATAAAGATATTACATTAAAAGATGGAATAAATGTTATATATGGAGAAAATGAAAAAGGAAAGTCTACATTACTTAATAGTATTGTAAATTTACTATATGGAACTTCAAAGAATAAAAAAGGTAAGGACATATCTGACTATGATAAGTTTAAACCATGGGATAGTGAAGAATTTTCAGGAAAGATATCATATACACTAGATAATAATGATAGTTTTGAGGTTTTTAGAGAATTTGGAAAAAAGACACCAAAGATATATGATAAAAATATGGAAGAAATTAGCAAAAACTTTTCAATAGATAAAACTGCTGGAAGTCAATTTTTTGCTGAGCAAACAGGTGTTGATGAGGCTACATTTACTTCAACGGTTGTTTCTTTCCAAAATGCTGTTGAAATAGACACACAGACACAAAATGTATTATTACAAAGAATTGCCAATACGTCATCAACAGGAGATGAGGGAATATCATATAAAAAAGCTATTGAGAAGCTAAGTAAAAAGCAATTAGATGAAATTGGAACTAGTAGAAGCCAAGGTAAGCCTATAAATGTTATAACAAATGAAATTCGTGAGTTAACTGCTACAAACGAGGAACTAAGCAGATTTGAGAGTTTAAAATATGATATTGAAGACAGAAAATCAAAGATAGAAGATGAAATAAGTAAAGTTGAATCAAAGAGCCAATTTTTAAACAAACTTAATAGCATTAATCAGAGCAAAAGCGTCGAAGAGGGAAAACTAAAATATAATGAGAACAAAATTGATGAGCTTGAAGACAAGATTCAAAAACTAATGCAAGAAAAGGAAAAAATAAACAAAGAATATAAAAATATATCAAAATCCAAGAAAGAGAAAGTAAATACAATTCCATACATTATTGGAATTCTTATAAGCGTTATATTAAGCATTTGTTTATATGTTGTTACTAAAAAAAGTTTTGCTTTTATTCCACTTATATTTGGTGTTATATGCCTGGTATTATTGTTTGCTAAGATAAGAAAGATTAATGGTTATAATCAAAAAAGAAGTAAAGAGCAAGAAGAAATACTTAACTACAATAAAGAAATAGAAAAGAAAATATATGAAATTGATGCTCAAATGCAACTACTTGAAACAAGTCAAAAAGATCAAATTCAAGAAGCAGAAAGCATAAAAAATGAAATTATGAAAGGCCTTGATGAAAGGTTAAATTCGTTAAAGAGCGAGTACTCAAACAAAATTGATTCTTCAAGTATGAATTATTTTATTAGTCAAAAAGACATTGAAAATGAAATAAGTCAGAATAATAGAATTATGAATGATAAGAACCTTGAATTACATAGACTTAACCTAGATAAGGAAAACATCTTACCTAAGCTTGAGGAATATGCTTCAAACGAGGAAAAAATTTCAGCTGATAAGGAAGTGTATGCCAATCTTTTAAAGAAGAATGATGCAATTGAAATGGCTAAGGAGATAATTGAAAGTTCTTATCAAAAAATGAAAAATGATGTTGCTCCAAGATTCACAGAGAATCTTTCAAAAAACATTGCTTTGATTACTAACAATAAGTATAAAAGAATAGTTATTAATGAAAGCGATGGAATTTTAGTTGAGCTAGAAAATGGTGAATATAAGAATGCCAATCTTTTGAGCAAGGGAACCATTGAACAACTATACTTAGCATTCAGACTTTCAATCATTGAGGATATTTCAGAAGAAAGCATGCCTATTATTTTTGATGAAATATTTGCATATTTTGATGATAATAGATTAAGAGAAACATTAAGAAATCTTGAAAATAACTATAGTAAGAAGCATCAAATCATACTATTTACATGCACAAAAAGAGAAGAAGAAGCTCTAAACGACCTAAATATAGACTATAATTTAATTAATTTGTAGCAAAAAGTGCAAAAAACATTGAAAAATCAACACTTCTATGATATAATGTTACCCATATTGATAAAATATCAAATTTTATAGGAGGATTGTATGAACAAATATAAGATGATTTCAATTTGCTCATTAACAATAGCATGTATACTAATGTTAAGCATTTTGTTACCAATTAGAACAGTTGCAAATGAAAAAGAAAGTATAGAGATAAGCATGCATTATGAAAATGCAGAAGTAACAGCAAACATCACAGTTAACTCAGATGTATATACAGGAATTGTATGTAAGTATTTAATAACAGACGATGTATTAACATCAGATGATATTTTAGCTGAGACAAGAGATACAGGAGCTACAATAAATCTAGATAAGTCAGAAGACGATAGATATACAGCTGTAGTTTCAAACGTTGATAAAAAATATGTAGTTTTTTATGTATCAATTGGAAACTGTAGTTTATGTGATTATATAGATTGTAATCCAGGAAAATCTAACCTAGACAAAGAAAATGACAACCAAGAATCTGAATCAGATGAAGGTCATCAAATGTCAGTTATAGGTGAAGGTGAAAATGGTCAAGTTGTTGAAGCAACAACTGATAATAATAATGAACCAGCACAAGAGGAGCCAGTTCAAGAGCAACCTATTCAAGAAGAGCCAGTTCAAGAGCAACCTGTTGAACAACCTAAAGAAGAAGCAGTTCAAGATAATACACCTGTTGTTGAACAACAACAAGAGGTTCCAGTTGTAGAAAACAACAATCAAACAAATGGAAATGAACAATTAGTTGTTGATAGTAACAATCAACCAGAATCAAATGATTTCCAAACTATTGAAGAAGTTCCTTCAGTAAGTAATGAAAATAATAACAAACAAAACAATAGTGGAAATTTCATAGCTTCAACAAATAATATTTCAAAGAATAATAGTACAAAAACAGTATCTAATGGAGATAAAGATTCTGTAGATACATCTGAGTTTGAAGAAATCGAAAAAGTTGTTTCTACATCAACTGCTGATGACTCAATGCCACAAACAGGCGAAAATGATTTTGGAACTATATTAGGAATTGTTGTATTCTCAGGAATATCTGCAGTTTCATTCTACAAATATAAAACAACAAAATAATGAATAAAACTAAAGGAGTACGTAAGTTTTTACGGCTCCTTTTTTGCTTGTGAAATATTGACAAAATGAGACTTTAAATGTAATATTAAATGGAGCTGATTTGAAAGGAGAGTTATGAATTTTTTTATTGCTATTTTAGGTGGATTTATTGGAGTAATATTAGCAATTGTCGTTATCATAGCGGTAATATATTTTAAGGTTAGAGCATCAGTTGGCGGTGCTCAAATAGGTGAACTTAAAGATGCCTTTACTCATGCTAAAGAAATTGCTAGAGACGAGTATACAAGGGTAAAAAGCATATCAGGTTTAACCAGTTTACTTGAGCCAAGAATATTAAGAGATTTTCCTGAATTTAACAGAGATTTATTATTCTCTATTAATGAAAAGAATATCAGAAAAATACTTAATGGAATTGAAGCAAAGGATGTATCAGAAATTGATGCAGACCCAGATCTAATTTATATTGAACCAAAAATAAGAGAAACAATTGAAGATATGAAATCTAATAAAATAGATGAAAAATTTGATAACATTGAATTCAACAGAAGTGCTATAAGTTCATATACAAAAGACGACGGGAAAGCAACTATAAGGTTGTCTACATCACTAGGTTATTATTATGATTCTAATCGTAAAGATAAAAAATCATATTCAGATCTAAAGAAGCAAACAAGATATACAACAGAGTTTGTATATGTTTACGATGAATCAAAGTTCGACGAAAAGCAGCTTGCAATTTCTGTTCATTGCAAAAATTGTGGAGCACCAATAACAAACTTAGGTGATAGCCATTGTGAGTATTGTATGGCACCGGTAGAAAGAATAAATTTGAGAGCATGGAAAATGAGCTCATTTAAAGAAGATTATAATATTTAGGAGGTATATTATGGGATTAATTAAAGCAGCCGTTGGCGCAATTGGATCAACATTACATGATCAATGGAAGGAAGCCATTAGATGTGAAGATATGGGAAATGATATCTTAATGGTTAAGAAAACAACACCAACAGGTGTTATTACAGCAGGAAGCACAATTATCGTTGCACCTGGACAATGTGCTATTATATTTGATAATGGTAGAGTTCTAGATGCTACTGCAGAAGATGGAGCGTATACATTTGATAGTTCATCATCACCATCATTATTTGCTGGACAATTTGGTGGAATGTTCAAAGAAATGTGGCAAAGATTTACATACAATGGAGCAAGTGCTAAGCAACAAGCTGTATTCTTCATTAATATAAAAGAAATATTAGATAATAAATTTGGAACACCAAACCCAATTATATACAGAGACTGGGAGCATGCAGTTATGAACCCAAGAACTCAATCATTAATGGGAATGAAGGTTGGAATTAGATGCTTTGGTACATATACATTTAAGATTAATGATCCTTTCTTATTTATGTCACAAGTTGCTGGTACAGCAGATGTATATAAGAAAGATGTATTAACAGCACAAATCAA
Source organism: Clostridia bacterium (assembly GCA_017512025.1). Taxonomy (GTDB): domain Bacteria; phylum Bacillota; class Clostridia; order TANB77; family CAG-508; genus CAG-492. The sequence goes on along the minus strand of JAFWHH010000009.1, from coordinate 526,832 downwards.
ATCAGAAGTTATTGCAGCATTCTCTAACATCACAAACAGCTTAGGAAGTGATGAATACAGAGTAAATGCTATGGATTTACCAAATAAAACTGATGAAATTAGAACAATGATGGGTGAAAACGTATTCGATGAGCCAATTAGAAAAAGAGGTATTGCTCTTGAATCATTTGCTGTTGAAAGTGTTACATTTGATGAAAAATCAGAAGAAAAAATCGATACATACGAACTTGGTGGAGATGCTTACACACAACAAGGTACACTTGTTGGTTCATATGGAAAAGCTGTTCAAGATGCAGCTAAGAATTCTGGTGGAGCAATGAATGGATTCATGGGAATTGGTATGATGAATATGGCTACTGGAGGAATGACTGGAGCAGCAGCTCAAGGACCATGGCAACAAGCTCAAAATGCTCAAAACTATCAAGTACCACCAGCAGGTGGAAATAATGCTCAAGCTGTAGCAGCTGAAACAGCAGCACCAGCAGAAGCAGCTGATGATACATGGGAATGTCCAACTTGCCATAATAAAGTAAGTGGAAAATTCTGTCCAGAATGCGGAACAAAGAAACCAGAAGCACCAGCTAAAAAATTCTGTTCAAACTGTGGAAAAGAAGTTAAGCCAGGAGCTAAATTCTGCCCAGAGTGTGGAACTAAAGTAGAAGAATAATTTATAAATAAAACTTAAATATACGAAAAGCCAAAGGATGAAGAATGATTATATTTTAACTTTTCATCTAAGGCTTTTCTTTTTTTATAAAAGTTAAAAATGCCGATAAATCAGGCTTTTTTACATATAAAATCTTGTAATTTAGAGCTAAAAATGATATAGTATACACGAATTTATTAATGGAGGAAATTAATGAGTAGGGGTAAAAGATATAATGATGAACAAAAGTTAAATCCAAAGAAAGTAATTGCAGTACTTGCCGTTGTTGGTGTTATAATTCTTTTTGTAATTGGAATAAATAATTTAATAAAGAAAAAAGAACAAACTCAAAATTATTTTACTGAAGTTGCTTACTATACAATGCTTCAAAATGATAAATGGGGTGTAATCAATTCAAAGGGAGAAGTGGTTATTGAACCAGAATATAGTTTAATGATTGTTATTCCTGACAATAAAAAAGAAGTCTTTATTTGTAATGAATTAAGTGAAGATAATTCCACAGTTAAAACAAAAGTGATTAATGCAAATAATTCTCAATTATTTACTGACTACAACACTGTTGAAGTAATTGATAATGTTGACTCAGAGAAAAATATATGGTTTGAAAGCAATGTACTTCGTGTATCTAAAGATGGTAAATATGGTTTAATAGACTTAGATGGTAAAGAATTATCAGCATGTATTTATGACAAAATTGAAGCTATTAAGGGTGTAAAAGATAGCTTATTAGTTCAAAAAGATGGTAAAGTTGGTTTAGTAAATAACCAGGGAGATGTCATTGTTGAATGTGAATATGCAAGTATTGAAGCTTTAACAGACAAATATACAGATGGATATATCGTTAAGAATGAAGAAGGAAAATTTGGAGCAATATCTGTCAATAAAGAGCAATTATTAGACTGTAAATATGATGAAATTAAACATGTTTGCGGAAATGACATGTATGTTGTTAAAGAAGATGGCAAATGGAAAGTTACTAATAAAGCTGGAGATAATACAATCGATATTGATTATTCTGATGTTACTTATGTAAGCTCTGATGTTATTGTTGCTAAATCAGGAGATAGCTATGGGATATTTGGAACTGACAACTCAGAAAAAGTTAAAGCTGAATATCAATCAATAAAGTTCGCTTATACAGATAATTATATTGCTGAAAAAGATGACAAATATGGAGTTATAAATGTGGCAGGTGAGGAACTGGTTCCATTCGAATATTCGTCTATTACATTTAATGAAAAAGCAAATTGTTTATTTGCTAAAAAAGCTGATGATAGTAACATATATTTAATTAACAGAAACCATGAAGTTAAGGTTACTGGAACTGACATTGAAGTATTGGATGGATATATTAGAGCAAAAGTAAATGATGAATATAAATTTTATAACTTTAACTTTGAAGAAAAATTTAATAGAGATGCATATGCAAATCATACATTATATGTTGCTAAAAATGATGGCAAATATGGATTAGTAAATAGAGATGGTACATTAGTTGTTCAATATGAATTTGAAGATATTACAGAACAAAATGATTATGGATATGTCGCAATAAAAAAAGACGGAAAATGGGGCGTTATTGATCAATATGGAAACACAGTTGTGGAGCCTAAATATGAGATTTCTGATGTTTCAAAAGTAATATTTATTGGAAAATGGCATTCAAATGAAAATGTCAAAACAACATATTTTATAGCTGATTAATAAAAAAGTGGCACAATGTTGCCACTTTTTAGCATAATTAAAGTTTTTATAAAAAAATGGAGAAAGTAATGAATTTAAAAATTGGTAATGATATAATAGAGACAGAAAGAATTAAAAAAATTCTTTCAGATTACCCAGAAAAGTTTAAAACAAGGGTTTTTACTGAAAAAGAAGTTGAATATTGCGAAAGTAAGGGAGAAAATAAATATCAAAGTTACGCCGCAAGATTTGCAGCAAAAGAAGCTATTTTTAAGGCTATATCAGACCTATTACCAAACAAATTTGATATTCAATGGACAGATATTGAAATATTAAATAATGAAGCTGGAAGACCTTTTGCAACAGTAAAAAATGTTAATCAAATAGAGCAAATAGACATTAGCATATCACATGTAAAAGAGTATGCTATAGCGACAGCTCTTGTCATGATAACAAATTAGGAGGAAAAAATGGAACTATTTGATTCTCATGCTCACTACGACGATGAAAAATTCGATGAAGACAGAGATGAGATAATTAAAGCAATATATGAAGTTGGAGTTACAAAGTGTGTTAGTGCTGGATATAGCGTAGAATCAAGCAAAAAAGGAATTGAACTTGCTGAAAAATATGACTATATATATACTACATGTGGAATATCTCCAAATGATCTTCCGGAAACATTTGAAGAGCTTGAAGAAGCTTTAAAGGAAGTTGAAAAACTTGCAACATCAAGTAAAAAAGTTGTTGCAATTGGTGAAATTGGTTTAGATTATTATTGGAATAAAGACAATAAAGAATTACAATTAGAAGCTTTTAGAAGACAAATTGAAATAGCAAATAAGTTAAATCTACCAATTCAAATACATACAAGAGATGCAATTATGGATACAATAGATATAATTTCAAAAACAGAGTTTGTAAAGCCTGGAATATTCCATTGTTGCCCACAAAATAAGGATTTAATAATGGCTGGATTGAAGAAGGATTTTTATATTTCTTTTGGAGGTCCAATTACATTTAAAAACTCAAAAAATGCAGATGAAATGATTGGTATTATTCCAATTGATCATCAGCTAATAGAAACGGATAGCCCATATCTATCACCAGAGCCTAATAGAGGCAAAAGAAATGATTCAAGAAATGTAAAATATGTGGCTGAAAAGATTGCAAGTGTTAAAAATATGACTGTAGAAAATGTAGCTAAAATTACGTACGAAAATGCTAAAAGAGCATTTGGTATAAATTAGTAATAATTTTTAATAAAATGAATAAAATATACTAGAATGGCCAAGTTATAACCTGGCTTACATAATGTGCGCTAATTTGACAAAAAATGCAAAATATGGTATAATTAATCCGTTGCTATAAAAAGGAGGTAATAAATTTCTTATGAAAAGAGATGATAAAGCGTCGATATCATTAAAGAAAGTGATATCAATAAGTATAATTCTTTTATTCGTTATGGGAATAGGAGTTATGGCAGCAAATTCTAAAGTAACTAGTGTAAAGATTATATCTGCAGACGGTTACGAAACTAATATTTTAACATCAAAAACAAATGTTGCTGAGATATTAGAAGAAAATCACATAGTGGTTTTACCAAATGAAAAGGTAATTCCAGCATTAGATGAAGACATTTCAGACAATAATACTATAAAAATAATATCAAGTAATGAAAGTAATATAGTTTTAGCAGAAGAAGAAACTGAAGAATTATCAGTAGAGAGTGTCTTAGAAGATTATAATTCTCTAACAGAAAAGATAGTAAAAGAACAAGTTACTATCCCATATGAGACAGAAACACAAGATAAGTCTACAGGAGATGGAGAGAAAATAGAAAATATTACTCAAAATGGTGTAGATGGTCTTAAAGAAATAGCATACTTAATGAAGTATGAAAATGGCGAAGTTATTGAGAAAACACAAGTAGCTGAGAATTTAGTTCAAGAGCCAGTAAATTGTGTTAAAGTTATCAAAGATAAGCCAGTTCCAGTTGTAACATCAAGAGCTGCAACATCAGTTGAAGCTGAAGAAGTTCAAAGTTCTGGAGCAAGCAGAGGATCAGCTTTAGCTGAAAGAGTTGAAGGTATGACACCAGAAGTTGTAACTATGAATGCATCAGCATATAGTTCTGACGAGTGTGGTGGTAGTACAGCAACAGCTTCAGGAGCTAGAGCAAGAGTATATTATACAGTAGCAACAGACCCAAGATATTATCCAATGGGAACTATAATATACATTCCATACTTTGCTGATTATCCAAATGGTGGATGGTTTATAGCTCAAGATACAGGTGGAGCAATCAAAGGAAATAAAATAGACGTATTCATGAATAACATCAGAGAATGTAACAATTTTGGTAGAAGAAATCTTGAATGTTACGTATATAAGTTTTAATTAAAAACCAGCTTTTAAAGCTGGTTTTTTCATGCTCTTTTTACCTTGTAAATGAGTGTATTCTGTGATAATATAAACTCAATTTATAAGATGTTTAATAGAGGAATTAATATGAAGTATCAAGAACTTGTAATTAAGAAAATAAATGCATTCGAACTTAAAGATATATTTGATTGTGGTCAATGTTTTAGATGGAATGAAGAATTAGATGGAAGCTACACTGGAGTTGTTAAGTGTGGTGTATTAAATGTTAATTGTGATAGTAAAAATATCTATTTTAAAGGAAATCTCGATTGTGATATCAAAGCATTTGTAGATAAGTATTTTGATTTAGATAGGGACTATGAAGCAATTAAAAATAAGCTATCTAAAATAGATGAATATATGGAAAACAGTATTAAATATGGCAAAGGAATTAGAATTCTTAACCAAGATTTATGGGAGACTATTATTTCATATATAATTTCAGCAAATAACAACATACCAAGAATAAAAGGAATAATAGAGAGATTATCTAAGAAATATGGAACAAAAGTAAGTTTCGAAAATGAGGATTACTACTTATTTCCAACACCAGAGCAATTAAAAGATGTTACAACAGCTGAATATAGATCATTAGGACTTGGTTTTAGAGATATTAGATTATATGAAACAACGGAGACAATTAATAATAATAATCATTTATTAGATAACCTTTATGACATGAAAACTTTAGATGTTAGAGATGAATTATTAAAGTTATCTGGAGTGGGTCCAAAAGTTGCTGATTGTATTCTTTTATTCTCTGATTTAAAGAGATTTGACATATTTCCAATAGATGTATGGGTAAGACGTGTTATGAATGATTTATATATAAAGAATCCAGATGAAAAGAAGGTAAGCAATAAAGTTATTAACAAAGTTGCTTTTGATAAATTTGGAGATGACGCAGGACTTGCACAGCAATACTTATTTTATTGGAGACGTACGCTTAATTAGGAGGTAAAACACATGGGATTAAGACTTGTATATGGTAAATCCGGAGCAGGTAAAAGTACATATATTTTTAATGAGATAAAGAATTTAATAAAAGAAGATAAGAAAATCTATATAATTACACCAGAGCAGTTTTCATTTACTGCAGAGCGCGAGCTTTTAAATGTTGTAAATGGAGCAGCTTTAAATGCTGAAATATTAACATTTAATCGTATGGCATATAGAGTTATGAATGAGGTAGGAGGCAGTACAAAAACTGCACTTTCAGCATGCGGAAAAGCAATGCTTATATACAACATACTTTTAAATGAAAAAGGTAATCTAAATTTCCTTGGAAAATCAGATGAAAACATAGATTTAATATCTACACAAATAACAGAGTTTAAGAAGCATGGTGTTAGTGTAGAAAATTTAGATGAAATAATGAATCAGTCTGAAGATAAGTATTTAAAAGCTAAAATGGCTGATATGAGAAAAGTTTATAATGCATTTGAGGAAACAATAAAGAATAGATATATTGATGAAAATGATGTATTAACAATTCTTGCAGAACAACTTCCAAAGACAAATATATTTGAAAATACTCTTATTTATATTGATGAGTTTGTTGGTTTCACAAAGCAAGAATACAACATTATCTCAATTCTTCTAAAACAAGCAGCTAAAGTATCAATCAATATATGTACAGACTCTTTAGAAGAAAGTACTTCTCCAGACACAGATATATTCTATGCAAATAAACTAACTGTTCAAAAGATATTAGAAACAGCAAAAGATGCAGGAGCTCAAATAGAAAATCCAATATTTATGAGGGATATTCATAGATTTGAGACTGAGGAGCTTGAGTTTTTAGAAAAGAATTTATATGCAATTCCATATCAAAGATATTCTAAAGATGTAAATAATATTAAGCTCTTCTTAGCTAATAATCCTTATTCTGAGATAGAAAATATTGCGACTAACATAGTAAAGCTTGTTAAAGAACAAGGTTATAGATATCGTGATATCTCAATTATTACTAAAAACTTAGATACATATTCTAATCTTTGTAAAGTTATATTTAATAAGTATCAAATCCCAGTATTTATTGATGAGAAGAAGGATTTAAGCCAAAATATTATTGTTAAATACTTGTTAGCAATATTAGAAGTATTTGCTAAAAATTGGTCTTACGAATCAGTATTTAATTATATTAAAACTGGATTTTTGGATATAACTCAAGAAGAAATATATGAATTTGAAAACTACTGCTTAAAATGGGATATCAAGTATAGCAAGTGGTATAAAGGTGAATGGGATTTCCGTGATGAAGATGATAAAAACAAAGATAAAATAGCTAGATTTAAAGAGCTAAGACATATTGTTGTTGATCCTTTAATTAAGTTTAAAGAGGGTCTTCTTGGAACAAATTCAGCTAAAGAAATTACAACGAGACTTTATAATTTCTTAATCGAAAATGAAATAGATAAAAGACTTCAAGAAAAAGAAGCGGAACTTGTTAGTCTTGGTAAGTCGGATATTGCAACTGAGTATGAAACAAGCTGGAAGATTATTGTAAAAGTACTTGATGAAATTGTACTTGTTTTCGGCGACGAAAAAATAAACTTTGATAGATATATGCAAATATTAAAAACAGGACTTGGAAATAGTGACCTAGGAAAAATTCCTGGAACACAAGACCAAGTAATTATGGGAGATATTGATAGATCAAGAAGTCATAAAATAAAGACTGTATTTATTATTGGCTTAAATGATGGAATGTTCCCAAGTGTTAATAAAAATGAAGGTTACTTTAATGATGATGATAGAGAGAATCTAAAAGCTCAAGGTATTGAACTTGCTAAAGGAACTATTGAAAGAATGTATGAAGATAACTTTAATATATACAAGGCATTTACTGCAGCAAGCAATAGTATTTATCTATCATATTCATCGTCTGCTGCTGATGGAAAGACTTTAAGAGCTTCAACACTTGTATCAAAGATAAAAAGAATCTTCCCAGAGATAAAAGAAGAAAGTGATATTATTGAAAAGAGCTCTGAAATATTAACTGAAAGTAATACCTTTGATGAACTTTTAAATCATATACGTGATTTTAGAGATGAAGGTAAAGAAATTGATGGGAAATGGATGGCTGCATATAATTATTATATGGCAGATGATAAATGGAAACATAGATTAGTCTACAGCTTGAAAGCTTTAAATTATACAAATATTCCAGAAAAAATAAGTAAAGAAAATGTGGATGCATTATATGGAAACACGCTAAAAACAAGTATTTCCAAGCTTGAAAAATATAGAACATGTCCATTTTCATATTATCTAAGATATGGATTAAATGTATCTGAAAAAGATAAGCTAAAAGTTGATAGTCTTGATACCGGTACATTTATGCATGATACAATTGATACATTCTTTAATGAAATAAGAGCAAGAGGTATTAACATTAAGGAAATTGAAGAAGAAGAAATATATAGAATTATTGAAGAAATAATAAATGAAAAGCTTGGATTAAATGCAAATTATATTTTTTCAGCTACACCAAAGTATAAAGTATTAACAGAAAGACTAAAACGTGTAGTAAAAAGAAGTATGAAATATATTGTTGAAAGCATCAAATATAGTGATTTTGAAGTGTATGGTAATGAGGTTGAATTCGATGAAGGTAAACGTTATAGACCAATTGTAATGGACTTAGGTGATAATAGAAAGGTTGAAATTACAGGGAAGATAGATAGAATCGATATTGCAGAAGATGGATCTAGCAAGTATTTAAGAATAATAGACTATAAGTCATCTTATAAGAATATTGATTTAAATTCAGTTTATAGTGGTCTTCAGATTCAGTTATTAACATATTTAGATGCAATTTGTAAGGAAGATAATGTTGATCCAGCTGGAGTATTATATTTCAATTTAATTGATCCAGTTATTAAATCTAAAAAGGATATGACTGAAGAAGAAATTGAAAATGAAATTAGAAAGAAATTTAAAATGCAAGGTCTTATTTTAGCAGATGTAAATGTTGTTAAGATGATGGATACCAAGCTAGAAAGCGGACAATCTAACATTGTTCCAGCCTATATTGGAGCAAATGGAGATTTAAGCGATAAGAAGACTTCAGGTGTTTCTAGAAAACAATTTAATTATTTACAAAAATACATGAATGTGATAATTAAACAAATAGCAGAAGAAATTCTTTCTGGTAATATCAATATTTATCCATACTATAAGAAAAAGAAAACACCATGCGAATACTGCGAATACAGAGCAATATGTGGATTTAATACAGGAACACCAAATAATAAATATAACTATATAAGTGAAATGGGTAAAGAAGAAGTTTTAGAAATGATAAGAGAAAACGTGGAAGAATAGAGAGGAGAACTATGGATTTTTCTAACGAGAATATTATTCATGTTAAAGATGGAGATGTAGAGTATATACAATTCAAAAGATTACTCGAATATAAAGATAAATTAATACATGCATACACCATAAAACCATTAGATTTTAGAAATAAAGATAAAGATGATATAAACTATGTAAAGATTTGTAAGTCACTTGGATTGGATAATAATAACGTAATTAAGCCAATTCAAACACATACAAACAATGTTGATATCGTAAAAGAAAATAGTAAAACAGAAGATTTTCAAGATATCGATGGATTAGTTACAGATTTAAAGAACAAAGTATTATCTGCTGTTTTTGCTGACTGTAATTCATTATTTTTATATGATCCAGTTAAGAATGTTATTGGTAATATTCACTCTGGCTGGAGAGGTACAGTTGGAAGAATTGGTGAGGTAGCAATCAATAAAATGATCGATACATATGGATGTAGTCCATCAGATATTATTTGTTGTATTGGACCATCAATAAGACAATGTCATTTTGAAGTAGAAGATGATGTAAGAAGTTTATTTTTTGATGCATTTCAAGATGAATCGATTATTAAGCTTGGTGAAATGAAAGATGGAAAGCAAAAGTACTATATTGATAGTGTAAAAGCAATTACAGGAATGTTAATTGAATGTGGATTACGTCCAGAGAATATTATTGATTGTGGAATATGTACATTATGTAATAAAGATTACTTCCATTCATATAGAGATGCTAAAGCAAGTTCTGGAAGAAATGCATCAATAATGTGCTTAATATAAACAAAAAGGATATGGTAGAATGTTTGATAATTGGGAAGAATTAGAAAAGTCGATTATTAATTGTAATAAATGTAAGCTATGTAACAATAGAACCAATATTGTATTTGGCTATGGTAACAAAAATGCAGACGTAATGTTTATTGGAGAAGGCCCTGGTGCAGACGAGGATGCACAAGGAATTCCTTTTGTTGGTAAAGCTGGTAAATTAATGGATATGGCTTTTGAAGGTATTGGTATAAAAAGAGATGAGGTGTATATTGCAAATATTGTTAAATGTAGACCTCCTCAAAATAGAGTTCCTGAGCAAGATGAAGCCGATAGCTGTCTAAACTATTTAAGAAATCAGGTTATATTGGTTAAGCCAAAAATAATCGTACTACTGGGAAGTACAGCTCTTAAAAATATTTTAGGAAAAGATTTATCAATAACGGCATGTAGAGGAAAATGGATTGAAAAGAAGGGAATACTTTACATGCCAACATGGCATCCGGCAGCTCTTCTTCGAGATGAAAGCAAAAAAATAGAGTTTTGGAGAGATTTAAAATTAGTTGCTGAAAAAATGTAAAGTATAGAAAAGATTGTTTTTACAAATAATTAAATAGTAAAAACAATTTTTTTATATATGTGTATTGTGTGAAAAAAGAGGGATTTTATTGACTTTAAAAATACTTAATAGTACAATCAAAAAAAGTAAGCATTTACAAGTGGATAGTAATATTCACTAAAGTTTCTTTTATTTGTGTAAAAATAATTATACGAAAGAGGGAAAATATGGGAATTAAAGGTAATGAACGGAAGACATAGTGCTGTTAAAAAAGGAAAAAGAAGTACAGCAAAAGAAGCGGAATTTACAAAGCCAAAAAAGAATAGAGAAGAAAATATATCTTCTGCTGGATTATCAGACAATGAAATAATATTAAATATTCCAGTTAGAGAAGATAAGAAAATAGATAAAGATAAAAGAGTTGATAATGAAAAGAAAAGAAGAAGAGTAAATAAGGTTCTAAAGGTAATATTAGTAATTTTAATTACAATACTTTTAGTCTTTGTAACTATATTTGCAAGATATGTAATTAAAAATGGAGGAGATGTTAGAGCAGCAGTTAAAGAAATGTTTAGAGATGCTGTTGGAGATCAAGAGCCGATATTTATTCTTGTTATGGGAATAAGTGAGGATATATCTGCAGAGCTTACTGATACAATTATGCTTATTGGATATAATCCGGATACAAACCAAGCATTTGTATTATCAATTCCTAGAGATTTATATACGGGAAGTAATATTAACAATGGTGGTGGTGGTGATAAGATAAATGCACTATACCAGATAAACAAACATAATCCGGAAAAGACAATAGAAGCGGTTGAAAATATTACCGGTGTTAATATAGATTATTATGTAATTGTAAAAACAAGTGTACTTGTAAAAATAGTTGATACACTTGGCGGTGTTGATTTTGATGTTCCAGTTGATATGAACTATGATGATGATACACAAGATTTACACATTCATTTAAAAGCTGGATATCAAAAATTAAATGGTGATCAAGCAGAGCAGCTAGTTAGATTTAGACATAATAACAATAATACATCATATCCTGCAAGTTATGGAGATAATGATGAAGGAAGAACAAGAACACAAAGAGAATTCTTAAAAGTAGTAGCTGAAAAAGTTCTTCAAACAAGAAACGTAGACAAAATAAAAACGATAGCTAAGAGCGTATTTGATAATTTAGAGACAAATATTAAATGGGATCAAGCAGTTGGATATATACCATATGCAATTGATTTTAAGATGGAAGAGCTTGAAATGTCACAATTACCAGGAGGAATGGTTAAAACAACATTATGGTTCTTTAAGTATGATAGTAAAAAGACCGAAGAAGTAATGAATGCATATATCCAAAAACTTGGTTTAACAGAAGATGAAAAGAAACAATTCTTAAAGCCAAGAAAAGATTATCAAACAAAACCAGTAGAAACAACTAAGAAAACTAAGGATAGCGATAGTGAAAAGAAAAAGACAGAGAAAACAAAAAAGACAACAGATACAGAAAAAACAACGACTAAAAATACAACAACAGAAAAATCTACAAAGAAAGAACAAACGACAAACACAACAAAAAAGAATGACGATGATGAAAGTAATAGTAGTAGCAGTTCTTCATCATCTGGTGAGAACGAAGGCGGTTCATCTTCAGGCTCTAGTTCAGAATCTGGTTCATCAGGATCTGGTTCATCAGGATCTGGAGGAGATGGGGGATCAAGTTCAGGTGGAAGCGAATCTTCAGGAGAAAGTAGTGGAAGCAGCAGTGGAAGTGAAAGCTCAGGAGGAAGTAGCGGTGGCAGTGAGTCATCAGGCGGTTCATCAGAGCCAGAACCATAATATAAAAAAGACATAGGTTAATCCTATGTCTTTTTTATTATTTAACAACAATATTAAATATTTTATTTTTAATATAAATTTCTTTAACGATTGTTTTTCCTTCAACAGCATTCTTAACTTTAACATTTTCATATGCCGCATCTTTAACAACACTTTCTTCAGAATCAATTGGAACAGTGATAGTATCTTTTAATTTTCCATTAACTTGTACTGGAATTAAAACAGTATCATCAACTAGTTTTGATTCGTCAAATGTTGGCCATGTTGAGTATGCAATTGATTCATTATGACCAAAACTTAAATTCCACAATTCTTCTGTAATATGTGGAGCAACTGGGTTTAATAATTGTAAGAATCCTTCTGCATATTTAGCTGGAACAACCTCTTCCTTATATGCTGCATTAATGAATATCATAAGTTGGCTAATTGCAGTATTGAAGTTCATTGTTTCATAATCGTTTGTAACTTTTTTAACAGTATAGTTATAAACTTTATCTAGGTTTTTATTTTCGCTATCTGAAATCTTACCTGACTCTGTAAATAATCTCCATACTCTATCTAAGAATTTCTTTGAACCATCAATTCCATTTGGATCCCATGGCTTAGCTGCTTCGATTGGTCCCATAAACATTTCATAAAGTCTTAAGCTATCGCAACCATATTCTTTAATCATATCATCAGGGTTTACAACGTTACCTTTTGATTTACTCATTTTTTCACCATTTGAACCAAGAATCATACCTTGATGACGAAGCTTTGCAAATGGTTCAGCAACAGGAACGAATCCTTTGTCAAATAGATAGTTGTTCCAGAATCTTGAATATAATAGATGTCCAACAGCATGTTCTGGTCCACCCATGTATAAGTCAACTGGAAGCCAATGTTTTAGAAGCTCTGGATCACAGAATTCTTTATCATTGTGTGGATCAATATATCTTAAGAAGTACCAGCTTGATCCAGCAGATCCAGGCATTGTACTTGTTTCTCTTCTTCCATGTTTACCATCAATTGTAACATCTAACCAGTCTGTAGCTTTCTCTAGAGGAGAAGCTCCTGTTTTAGATGGTTTATAATCTTCAAGTACTGGTAGAACTAGAGGTAAATCCTTATCGTCTAATGCTACAATTTCACCATCATCAAGATGAACAACTGGAATTGGTTCGCCCCAATAACGTTGACGAGCAAATATCCATTCACGGATTTTGTAATTTACTTTCTTTTCTCCAACTTTATTTTCTTCAAGCCATGCAATCATTTTTGCAATAGCATCTTCTTTATTTAATCCGTCAAGGAATCCTGAATTAATATGTAATCCATCTTCAGTGAAAGCTTCCTTAGAAACATCTCCACCTTCAAGAACTGGAATAATATCAATTCCAAATTTCTTAGCAAATTCATAATCTCTTGTATCATGAGCTGGAACAGCCATAATAGCACCTGTACCATAAGAAGCAAGTACATAGTCAGAAATCCAGATAGGAATTTCTTTATTATTAACTGGGTTAATAGCATAAGCTCCTGTAAATACACCTGTTTTTTCTTTATTAAGTTCAGTTCTTTCTAAATCTGATTTAGAGCTACATTCTTTAATATAAGCATCAACTTCAGCTTTCTTATCAGCTGTTGTTATTTTTTGCACTATTTCGCTTTCTGGAGCAAGTACACAATATGTAGCACCAAATAATGTATCACATCTTGTTGTGAATACAGTGAAATCAACATCTTCATGACCAGCAACTTTAAATATTACATGAGCACCTTCAGATCTTCCAATCCAGTTTCTCTCAATTTCCTTAGTTGATTCTGGCCAATCCATTGTATCTAAATGATCAAGTAATTTATCTGCGTAAGCAGGAATATCTAGAACCCATTGTTTCATATTTTTACGAACAACAGGGAATCCACCACGCTCACTTTTACCATCAATAACTTCATCGTTAGCTAAAACTGTTCCAAGCTCTTCACACCAGTTAACAGGCATGTCAACTAGTTTAGCTAAACCATCATTGAATAGTTGTTTAAAGATCCATTGTGTCCATTTGTAGTAGTTTGGATCACAAGTTGATACTTCTCTATCCCAATCAAAAGATAGACCAAGCATTTTTAATTGTCTTCTAAAAGTTTCAATATTTTTTTGAGTAAATAAATCTGGATGATTTCCTGTATTAATTGCATATTGTTCTGCAGGTAATCCAAATGCATCCCAACCCATTGGGTGTAATACGTTGAATCCTTGCATTCTTTTCATTCTTGATAATACATCTGTTGCAGTATATCCTTCTGGGTGTCCAACATGTAATCCTTGTCCTGATGGGTAAGGGAACATGTCTAATGCATAGTATTTAGGCTTTGAAAAATCCCATACATCAGTTTTAAATGTTTTGTTGTCATCCCAAAAATTTTGCCATTTCTTTTCTATTTCTTGAAAATTATAATCCATGAACATCATCCTTTCAAAATAAAATTTCCACCATTATACTACATAAAATTAGAAAAATAAAGGGGAGAGAGAAAAAAAGTATATTAAAAAAAGCTATATTTGATGCGGTTACATCAAATATAGCTTGGATAAACATAAATCTATAAAACTTTAGCTGCAAAAACAAGAAGTCTTTGATTATTTGCTCCATAGCATGTATATAAAGTAATTATACTTTCAGTATTTTCTATGTCTGTATCAAATTGTTGATAACTTGAGTTTTTAATTTTTTTCAGATAAGCTTTAAATGCCTCATCAGACGAAAAGTCCGTCTCTAAATAAGAATTAACATGCTCATCATTAACCACAAATACAGAGAAAATTTTATAGATGCCTGATTCATCTAAATTAGCAAATGTGATGTAATGATTTTGTGGGTTAGAAAGCCATTCATCGTCTTGAACAATTTTTAATGAGCCAAACATACTTCTATCTTTTCTGTTGTGGCCATAAATAATAACATTTTTTGATGTTCTTGCATTACAAGAAGAGTCAGCGAACACCCAACCAGCGGAGTTTGTTGATTTATCAAATGAGTGATTCAAATAGAAATCGTTATCACTTGATTGCACAACAGGATAGTCTATTTTTGAATTTGGAACATAAACCCATCCAACGGTATCAGGATTTCTCTTTAATAGCTCTGCAAAATCATAGTTTGTTTTAACAAGAGATAAATCGTCAACTACGACTTCCTCGTGTGTTATCCCCGCAATATTTTGCATATCAGCCAGCAAATCATTATTCTTCTTGTTTTCTATTGCCCAAACAATAATATTATATAGAGAGTATATTATTACAGCAAGGCAGATTAGTATTATTACATTATAAATTGCTTTACATTTCTTTTTTGTTTTCGTTTTCTGTATTGTATTATCGCCAGAGAACTCTAATTCTCTTTTATCGGCAAATCTTCTTCCTTTTGATCTACTCATATAATCACCATAATTATTATATCGATAATTAAATATTAATACAACTTATTTTAAGTTATTTTAAGAAGATTATCTAAAGACTTGTAATTATAAGGTTTTATATTTACATATTTACATAAAAATGGTATAATTCTGTGTATTGAAGACTATTACGAAAGGAATAAATATGGAAAAGTTGAAAGTTGCTTTTTGTTCATTAGGATGTAAAGTAAATCAA
Organism: Clostridia bacterium; assembly: GCA_017512025.1. GTDB lineage: Bacteria > Bacillota > Clostridia > TANB77 > CAG-508 > CAG-492. Next base: position 510,924 of record JAFWHH010000009.1, on the reverse strand, counting down.
TATGAAACAAATGCCATGGCTCAAAAATTCATTGAGAATGGTTTTTTAGTCGTAGATTTTGAAGAGCCGGCTGACGTTTATATTGTTAATACATGTACTGTAACAAGCATTGCTGATCGAAAATCAAGACAAATGCTTAGAAGAGCAAAAGAGCATAATAAAGACGCTATTGTTGTGGCTTGTGGTTGTTATGCACAAGTAGCAGCAAAGGAAATTGAAGAGATAGACGAAGTTGATTTAGTCATTGGAAATAACGAAAAAAATGACATTATAAAAATAATTGAAGATTATAGAGAAAACAAAGAAGAAAATGAGATAGTTTCTGATGTAATGTATAAAGAAGAATATGTTGAATTTGGTCCAACAACTTATACTGAAAAAACAAGGGCTGTTATTAAAGTACAAGATGGGTGTGATAGATTTTGTTCATATTGTCTAATACCATTTGCAAGAGGTCATATTAGAAGTAGAGCAATTGATAATGTTATTGAAGAAGTAGATAAAATTGTAAAGGATGGATTTAAGGAAGTTGTTGTAACTGGAATACATGTCGCATCATATGGTAGAGATTTTAAAGATGGAACAACACTAATTAATCTATTAGAAAAAATAAATTCTGTAGAAGGGCTACAAAGAATAAGATTAAGCTCAATAGAGCCTATTATTATGACAGATGATTTCATAGAAAGATTATCTAAGTTAGATAAGATATGCGACCATTTCCATCTTTCATTACAAAGTGGTTGTACAGAAACTTTAAAAAGAATGAATAGAAGATATACTGCTGATGAATTTATGGAAGCAACGGAAAAGTTGAGAGCAAAATTTCCAAATGCCGCTCTTACAACTGATGTAATAGTTGGTTTCCCTGGTGAAACGGATGAAGAATTTGAAAAGACATATGAGTTCTTAAAGAAAATTAAGTTCTACCATATGCATGTTTTCAAATATTCACCAAGAAAAGGAACTAAGGCTGCTGTAATGCCAAATCAAGTTGATTCTAAAGTAAAAGAAATTAGAAGTAAAAAATTGATAGAGCTTTCTGATGAGAATGAATTAGAGTATAACAAATCATATATTGGAAAAGAAGTTGAAGTTCTTTTTGAGGAAAGAGACGGAGAGTTCTATAAAGGTCACACAAAAAATTATATGGTTGTGAAATATAAGACGGATGAAGAGCTAGAAAATAAGATAAAAAATGTAAAAATAGTTGATGCAAATGAAGAGTGCTTGATTGCTGAATAAATTGACATAAATAGGCTGCTGTGCTATAATAGTACAGCAGCTTTAAAAAGCTAAAATAAAAAATGGAGGTACAAGAAAGATGTACAAATTAAAGCGGCTTTTGGCAATCTGTATAGCCATGGTTACGGTTCCGGTGTTTACTATGGAAGGAACTCCATATAGGGCAACGGATAACGGAGAGATGGTGAAAGCATCGACTGCAGAGGATTGTGTCAGAGCCGAAGAAGAGTGTGGAACAGAAGAAACAACCACGACAACTTTGGTAACGACAACAACCTTGACAACCACGACAACAACAACCACAACAACATGTACGACAACGACGGATGAAACGACAACAACGACGACTGAAGTCACATATTGTGAACCTCACCTCAACCCTCATGACGGGATTGTACATGCGGATCAGACGCCCTCAGGATATGAGGAATCATTTTACAATCTACCGATGTTTGGCTGTCTGGATCTGCTTGGCTATAGCCACGATGGCTATGAAGAGCGATTTGATGGCGTCAAGACCTATAACGGATATGTTATGGTTGCGACTCCAGATCTTGAGGCACACCCCAAGGGGTCTCTGATACCAACAACTCTTGGTATGGGCATTGTTGTAGACTTTTGTCCTATCGGTAGACTGGATGTTGCTGTTACTTGGGAATAAGCAAGTTGTACTCCATAGAGCTGGTAAGGAAAATCTTTCCTACCAGCTCTCATTTTTTTATTATTGTAACACCGATACTATTGATTTTACGCATAGTTTGTAATATAATTATGAAAGTTTTTAGAAGAGAAAAGAAGGGAAGAAATATATGAGTAGCATAGATTTAAAGAAAATATATTTAAACTTTTTTGAAGGAAAAGGACACAAGATTATACCAAGTGCTCCAGTAATTCCTGAAAATGATCCAACGGTTCTATTTAACACTGCCGGTATGCAACCATTAGTTCCATATTTAAAGGGATTACCACATCCAGAAGGAACTCGTCTTGCAGATGTTCAAAAGTGTTTTAGAACAAATGACCTAGAAGAAGTTGGAGACAAAACTCATCATACATTCTTTGAAATGCTTGGTAACTGGTCATTAGGTGATTATTTTAAGGAAGAGTCAATTGCTTGGAGTTTTGAATTATTAACAAAATACTTAAATATTCCAGTTGAAAGACTAGCTGTAACAGTATTCAAGGGAAATGAATTAGTTCCAGCTGATGAAGAAGCAGCTAATTTATGGCTTGAGCAAGGAATATTAAAAGATAGAATTGCATACTTGGGTGTAGACGATAACTGGTGGCCTAATATGGAATTAACAGGACCATGCGGATCTGATACAGAAATATTCTACTGGAGAAGTGATGAGGCTGTTCCAGATAAATTTGATCCAGAAAATGAAAATTGGGTTGAGATTTGGAATAACGTATTTATGCAATACATGCACAATCCAGATGGAACTTTCACTCCACTTGAAAAGAAAAATGTTGATACAGGAATGGGTGTAGAAAGAGTTGTTGCTGTTCTTGAAGGACAAACAGATAACTACAAGTCATCAATTTGGACAGATATAATTGCTAAAATTGAAGAAGTATCTGGAAAGAAATATGATGATGAAAAATATACAACAGCTATTAGAATTATAGCTGATCACTTGAGAGCTATTGTTATGCTTCTTGGTGATGATGCAAAGATTACACCATCAAATAAAGATCAAGGATATGTATTAAGAAGATTAATAAGAAGAACTATCAGATATGCTAGAACATTAGATATAAACATTGATTCTGATTGGGATAGTCAAATTGCAAATATTGTTATTAATCAATACAAAGAATATTATACAGAGCTTGATAGAAATAAAGATTTCATTATTGAATCATTAAAGAATGAAAAAGTTAAATTCAATAGAACTCTTGAGAAAGGATTAAGAGAATTTGAAAAAATAACTAAGACTATTCAAGGAACAGAAATTGATAAAGATACAGCTTTCAAATTATATGACACATATGGATTCCCAATTGAATTAACTGAAGAGCTTGCTAAAGAGCAAGGATTTACAGTTGATATGGATGGATTCAAGGCAAAATTTGAAGAGCACCAAGCTAAATCAAGAGCTGGATCTGAACAAAAATTCAAAGGTGGTTTAGCATCTTCTGGAGAAATGGAAACAAAATATCATACGGCTACTCACTTATTAAATGCAGCTTTAAAGAAAGTATTAGGTGAGCATGTTCATCAAAGAGGAAGTAACATCACCGCTGAAAGAATGAGATTTGATTTTGCTCATGGTGAAAAAATGACTGATGAAGAGAAGAAAAAAGCAGAAGATTTAGTTAATGAATATATAAGTATGGCTATTCCAGTTGAGAGATTAGAAATGCCAAAAGAGGAAGCTGTAAAAATGGGGGCAGAATGTGAGTTTATCGAAAGATATCCAGACATTGTAACTGTTTATAAAATTGGTGATGTATCACTTGAAATATGTGGTGGACCTCACGTATCAAATACTTCTGAACTTGGACATTTTGTAATTAAGAAAGAAGAATCAAGTTCATCAGGAGTAAGAAGAATAAAAGCAGTATTAGAATAAAAGCATAATAGAACATACATATTTTATGTATGTTCTGTTTGTTTTATTTTTTATTTGTGATATAATTGTTAAGTATAAAACAGTACAAGGAGGAATTACGTATGGAAGATTGTATTTTTTGTAAATTAGCAAATGGTGAAATACCAACAGAAATAGTATATGAAGATGAATTTGTTGCTGCTTTTAAGGATTTAAATCCGCAGGCACCAATACATATTTTAGTAGTTCCAAAGAAACATTATGATAATGTAATGCAAGTTGAAGAAAATGATGACATTATTGCAAAAATATATAGTGCTATTAATAAAATTGCAAAGAAAGAGAACTTTGCTGAGAATGGATTTAGAGTTATAAACAATTGTGGGAAAGATGCAGGTCAAACAGTTATGCATATGCACTTCCACGTAATTGCAGGAAAAACTTTAGGAGACAAGATTCTTTAAAAGTAGGAGGAAAAAATGGAAAAAACATTTTTTGATAGATTTTTAAATATACTACTTATATTATTAGTTATTGCGGTACTTGGTGGTATAGGTTATTTAGGATATAAATATTATGAAAAATATAAAATCAACAATGACGCAGCTGAGTTTCTAGATAATGAATTTGAAAAGTATATTTCAGATAGAGACGATTATGATGAACAAGAGGCAATTGATGAACAAGGTGACGGAGATAATGGCCCAAGAGGTATTGATGCTGATGGATTACAATATAGAGGATATAGAGTAGAAGGTAAGATAGAATTACCAACAGTTAATTTAAGATATCCTGTTTTAGAGTACATAACAGATGCTAATGAACTTGAAGTTTCTATAGGAATTCAATATGGTGTTGGATTAAACAAAGTAGGAAATACAGTTTTAGCTGGTCATAACTATAGAAGTGGTTTATTTTTTGGAAGTAATAAACTATTAAACATTGGTGATCCAGTATATATAACAGATACGGCAACTGGTCAAAGGGTAGAATACAAAATATATCAAAAGTATACAACAGAAGAGGATGATACTTCATACTTTGGAAGAGATACACAAGGAAAACGTGAAATATCATTAGTTACATGTCAATCAAATAACAAGTATAGATTAGTAATTTGGGCAAGAGAGGTATAGATTAAAAAAAATCTATTCATCTCTTGACAAAATCTTTAATAGATAGTAAAATAATAACTGCATTGATTTAAAGAGTGCAAGATGGTGGATGTAGCGTAGTTGGTTAACGCGTCAGTTTGTGGCACTGAAGACCGTGGGTTCGAGTCCCATCTTCCACCCCATAATTATTTTAATGCAGTTATTAATACATTGGGCTGTAGCCAAGCGGTAAGGCACATGACTTTGACTCATGCATGCGCTAGTTCGAATCTAGCCAGCCCAACCAAAATAGACAACCAGAAGGTTGTCTATTTTTTATATAAAGTTTTACAAGTTGACAAAATCCAAGAATTCTGTTAAAGTTATAATATAAAAGTTTTAAGAAAGAGGAATTGATTATGAAGTTAAGAGTATTTTTAAACCAATTACATCATCATTGTAGGAGCTTGTAACTATGCTGTAATAAGTGTAGGTACAGGCTAAGTTTGCTGTACCTACAATAGTTTAAAAATATTTTAAAGGATACATTAAATAGACTATTAGTAGGAATTCTAATTCTATATTAATAGTCTATTTTTGTATCTTTTTTTATTAAATTATAACTTCATAATCCAATTAAAAAATAATTTCTTAAGATATATGAAGATAGACTGATTAATCATAAGGAGGGATTTATATGCTAAAAACGTTAATTTATGAAAATAACATTGATGATATTATAAATAAATTAAACAGCAGAAAAGAGGACATAAATAAAGATGTAACAAAAGCAGTAGAAGATATTTTAAAGGATATCAAACAAAATGGAGATAAAGCAGTTATTAAATATGCTGAAAAGTTTGATGGATTTAAAATAGAAAAAATGGAAGATATAAAAGTTACAGAAGAAGAAATAAATGCAGGAATTAAAAATGTTGGAGAAAACTTTATTAGAATACTAAATAGAGCAAAAGATCAGATAACAGAGTTCCACAAGAATCAGAAGGGAAATTCTTGGAATCTTTTCAAAGAAAATGGTGTAATCATGGGACAGATGGTAAGGCCTTTAGAGCGAGTTTGTGTGTATGTACCAGGAGGCACGGCTTCATATCCATCAACAGTATTAATGAATGTTATTCCAGCAAGACTTGCAGGGGTTAAGGAAATAATAATGATTACTCCTGTAAAAGAAAATGGTAAGGTTCCAGATTCAATTATAGCAGCTGCTGAAATAGCTGGAGTAGATATAATATATAAAATTGGTGGTGTACAAGGAATTGGAGCAGTTGCTTATGGGACGGAAACGATAAAAAAGGTAGATAAAATTGTTGGACCAGGAAACATATATGTTGCAACTGCAAAGAAACAAGTGTATGGACTTGTTGATATTGATATGATAGCTGGACCTTCAGAGGTATTGGTTATTGCTGATGAAAATTCAAATCCAAAGTATATAGCAGCAGATCTAATGAGCCAAGCGGAGCACGATAAGTTATCAAGTAGTATTTTAATTACAACTGATAAAACATTATCAGATAAAGTAAATAAGGAAATAGAAAGACAAATAAAAGGTTTAAGTAGAAAAGATATTATTGAGTATTCTATGAAGAATTTTGGAGCAAGTATTATTGTTGAAAATTTAGATGAAGCGTTTGCTATTTCAAATGAAATAGCACCAGAGCACATAGAGGTATTAACTGAAGAGCCAATATCAAAATTACCCAAAATAAAAAATGCGGGTTCAATATTTTTAGGGGAAAATTCACCAGAGCCACTTGGTGATTATATGAGTGGAACGAACCACGTTCTTCCAACTTCTGGAACAGCAAAATTCTATTCAGGGCTAGGAGTATATGATTTCGTAAAATATTCATCATACAGCTATTATCCAAGAGATATCCTAGAAACATTTAAAGATGATGTAATTGAATTTGCAAATATAGAGGGATTAGATGCCCATGCTAATTCTATAAAAGTAAGATTTGAGGAATAAGGAGATAGAATATATGATAGATTTACATACGCATAGTAATTGCTCTGATGGATCAGATAGCTATGTAGAAATTCTAAAAAAAGCAGAAAAATTAGGTATTGAATGTCTTTCAATTACAGATCACGATAATTGCAAAGTCTATGAACAAATTAAAAAAAATGATATAACAAAATATTTTTCAGGTAAATTAATTTGTGGAGTTGAACTTCAAGCATACATATTGGGATTTTCAATAGAGCTACTTGGATATGGAATAGATTATAATGTAATAAACGAAGAAGTTAAGAATCTGTATTTAGGTTTTGAAAAGATTAATGCAGAAGAATTAAAAAGACTATATAACAAATGTGTTGAGATTGGTATGGTATTTGAAGGTAACGTATTGGAAGATTATAAAAGTAGTGGTTATTATTATGCTACAGAGTATTTACATTATAAAATGAGGGAGAATGAATACAATAAACAGTTTGTACCAGATGAAGAATCATGGGAGAGAGAAAGCATTTTTTTCAAAAGACATACAAGCAATAAAAATAGTAAGTTTTACGTAGATGAAAGTGATTTAATACCAAGTGTTAAAGATGTTATAACGCTAATTAGAAAAGCAGGAGGACTTGTTTTTATACCACATATATATCAATACGAGGAAAATGCGGAAGTAATTTTTAATGAACTTGTAAATAAATATGAAATTGATGGAATTGAATGTTTTTACTCGACATTTACAGAAGAGCAAACAAATTATTTAGTGGAATTTTGTAAGAAAAATAACAAGTATATTTCTGGAGGCACAGATTATCATGGAAGCAACAGACCAGGAACTAATCTAGGTATTGGTCTTGGAAATATGAATATAAAATATGATATAGCCAAAGAATGGATTGAAAAACTCAGTAAATAAGCACCAATAATTTTGACTATTTACATAAAAAATGGTATAATAAACTTGTTATCCCCAAGGGGATACTTCGTTTACTGAAAATAGTTAGGTGAAGCTAGACAGACGTGCGGACAAGCCGGAGTCAATATGTAACATCACTATTAAGATTGTAGGACTGGCCGGGAACGAGGTCAGATACATCTTACTCAGTAAACCCCATTACTCAAATGAGAAGGGAGGGAAATATATGTTCTGGGTGATCTTGATCCTCATCGTGGTTGTCCCGGTGGTCCTCGTCTTCAGAGGCATGGGACGTGCGAACGGATGGATTTACGATTTCCTTCAGGAGTTCTTCTACGAATCTCTTGATGGTCATCCCCATCGTGGTTCGTTTTCCCGGTTGCTCGCTCTTGTGGGTTCGGTCGTGGTGGTGCTCGTCGTCATCGGATTGATCGTTCTTTTCACATGAGAAGAGTAAGAACATAGCCGCTATGTATCGTACAGATGCATGAGCGGCTTTTCCCAATTTTAGAGCAAAAAATAACCCGGGCGGCATTCCGGGTTCAATGAAAAATAAGATTGAATGGCCACATATCATCAAAATTAAACAAGCCGACATATGCCATTTGTGCCGCAATAACAATCATGCCAACAAAGACTACGAGAATTGTTACTTTAAACAGAGTCCGCAGAAACTTCCACATGATTCGTGTGTACATATTAGTACACCTCCCTTTCGAGAATATAGAACATTATATCATCAAATTAACATAATTGCAAATATATCACTTTTTTATGGATAATTCATAAAATATATAAATCTGACATTTTTTTGGAGGATTATATATGAATACACTAAAAAAAGGAGATATTGTTTCAAGAAAATCTCATAATAACGACATATTATTCTATATTGAAGATATATTCATTGATAAAAATATTGCCAAGTTAAAGGGGATAGTTGTCAGAATTGAGGCTGATAGTTATATAGAAGATTTAATTTTGGCTGATGAAACAAGAGTATCAAAAGCTGAAAATCTTGTGAACAAAATGATAAATAGCAGAAGAAACATCGACTCCATGAGCAATAACTATGGTAAAATTTTACATCTGGATGGTGACAAGTCTTATAGCAAGAAAACAGAGCAATACTACAAAAAAAGAGGTCTTAATTATGTTGTAAGGCATGTTACGGAGCAAAAACAACCATATGAGGTTGAGCAGCTTTTAAAGATGATAAAACCAGATATTTTAGTTATTACAGGCCATGATGGAATGTTAAAAAAAGGTCGAAATTACAATGATATAAATAATTACAGAAATTCAAAATATTTTATTAAAGCTGTCAGAGCAGCAAGAAATATTTATCCAGATAAGAATGATTTGATTATATTTGCGGGAGCTTGCCAAAGCTTTTATGAAGCTCTTATATATGCAGGTGCAAATTTTGCGTCGTCTCCAGGCAGAATACTAATTGACTTTTTAGATCCATTAATTATAGCTGAAAAAGTCTCGATAACAGATAGAAAGAAAATAGTGTTTATGTCGGATTTAGAAGGTGTTATAAGGAATGGAAGAAGAGCTGTTGGAGGGATAGGTGCTGTTGGAAAATGTTTGTAATATTTCTGTAATATATATGTAATATAAATGAAAAATAAGCACTTCTGAAACCTGTAAATACTATTAAAATAATACTTTGAAGACTATGACATAAAAAAACGCATTTTGACAATTTTTTTAGGCGATGCTATAATCCTAATCAGATTAATGAAGTAGGTGATTAAATGATTTGCAAAAACGATATAACAAGTATTAAGGCTGATATAGGGGAAAATATAGGACAAAAAATAATCGTCAAGGGTTCTCTAGGAAGGAGTAAATCGTTTGAGAAAGAAGCAACGATAGAAAAAACATATCCGAATATATTTATCGTAAAATATGACGACAACGATAGAAATGTTACTTATAGTTACACAGATGTTTTAACAAGAACTATAGAAATGCAAGTATTTAATGGAACTGATTATACACCATTAATGCCTGAAGTTGTTGAAGTAAAGAGAAGAAGAAGAAAAATAGATTAATATGTAAAATTTTAAGAGGGTTATTGCGCCCTCTTTTTTTGTGCTCTAAATGTAATTATTTTCCATATTTATCATAGATTAGTAATAAAAAGTGTAGAGATATGCTTAATTTAGTTTTAAGAAAGGACGATAATATGGATTATAAGACAGATAAAATCTTATTAAATCAGGAAGTTGAAAGAATAAGCGGTGCATTTATAGCTGAGGATAGCATCATTATTCCTGACGTTAAACCAGATGTTTTAAGTATTATAGATGCTTCTGCTAATTTATATGTGTACAAAAAGGAGATTAGCAATAATAAACTAAAAATTGATGGAGGAATTCATTTAAATACAATATATACAGCAGATGATGAGAAAAATAGTACAAGAGCAATTCATAATACTTTAGATTTTTCAAGAGCAATAGAGCCTAAAGAAAAAAATCTAGATAATGCTTACTTTTCATGTTTGTTAAATGTGAGAAACATTGAATCAAAGATTGTTAATGGTAGAAAAATAAGTGTAAAAGCAAGTATTGAATATGAAATAATAATCTATTCGAATAGAGAAATTGAATATATTAGCCAAATTGATGATAGTGATGTACAAAAAATTGGAAAGGCTATTGATATAAGTACATTAAAAAATCATGGAGAGACAGTTTGTAGTGCTAAGGAGCGCATGTCTTTAGAGGATAATCTAGCAGATATTTTAAGTTATAATATTTCAGTTAGAAATAAAGAGCAGAAGGTAAGTTATAATAAAATTCTATCCAAAGCAGAATGTGTTATAGATTTAATTTACATGAATGAAGAAAATCAAATTAGAAGCTACCAGGAAATAATTCCAATGATGGGATTTATTGATATGCCAGGAGTATCGAATGAAGAATTAAGTGTGATTAATTACGAAGCTAGAAATATTAGTATTAGACCAGATAGCGAGAGTAACAACAATGTTTCAGTTGATATAGATTTTAATGTTGATTGTAATTTATATGAAACAAGGGCAATTAACGTAATAGAGGATTTGTATAGTCCGGAAGAAGAAATAACATTATATCAAGAAGAAGTTAATTTGTTTCAAAACAGAAATAGATTAGAAAGCTCTTGTGAAATATGTGAAAAAATCAATGTATCAGATGCTAAAGATAGTAAAATTTATATTACTCAAATATCAAGAAATAATATATCTCAGAAGATATCTGGTGAGTCAATAAGTTTTGAAGGTAGTATTAATGTGGATTTCTTATTTGAATCGAATATTACAAATAGGCTAGAGCAAAGGACTCAGAGTATTGAGTTTGCCCACAATGTAAAAGCTGATGATATTAATAGTAATACAGAACTTCATACAGATTTTGAAATATACAATATAGAATGCGTATCTGTACAGAATGGAGAATATGAGCTTAAGGTTGGATTAAATTTGTTTATAAATAAGAATTCGAAGATAAAAACTAATCTAATTAATAATGTGAAAATTGATAAGATAGAGCAGAATAAAAGACAGAACAGCTTAATTATTTATTTTGTAAAAGAAGGGGATACATTGTGGAAAATAGCAAAGAGATTTAAGACAACTATAGAAGAAATAATAGAGGTAAATGGAATTGAAAATGAGAATAAGTTAGAAGTTGGAGAGCAATTATTTATACCAAGACACGTGAGTAAATGTACTTGTTAAATAAAAACATAAACAGCTTGAAAATACCCTAAAAATCGTGTATAATGTACAAAGATTTTTATGTGAAAGGAAGTAATTTTTATGTCAAATAAAGTTGTACCAATTACACTACTTACAGGATATTTAGGTGCTGGTAAGACAACACTTATGAACCATGTTTTAAATAATCAAAAAGGTTATAAGGTTGCTGTAATTGTAAATGATATTGGAGAAGTAAACATTGATGCGGATTTAATAGCTAAAGGAGGATATGTTCAAGAGGAAGACTCTAGCTTAGTTCCACTATCAAATGGATGTATTTGTTGTACATTAAAAGTTGATTTAATGCAACAAATTGCTGACCTAGTTAAGACAGGAAAATTCGATTATATATTAATAGAAGCAAGTGGTATTTGTGAACCATTACCAATTGCACAAACAATAACAGCATTAGCTGAAGATGCTGCACAATACGGATTACCAACAATCTGTAGATTAGATAACTTAGTAACAGTTGTTGATGCTATGAGATTAAGAGATGAATTTGGTTGTGGAGATAATTTAGTTAAAGAAGATATTGAAGAAGAAGATATCGAAAACTTATTAATTCAACAAATTGAGTTCTGTAACAAAATAGTTTTAAACAAAGTTGATGAGCTTTCAGAAGAAGAATTAAAGAAAGTTAAAGCTATCATTAGAGAGCTTCAACCAAAAGCTGAAATAATTGAAACAAACTACAGTAAGGTTGATGTAGATAAAATACTTGATACAAATTCATTCAATTTTCAAGAAGCTTCAATGTCAGCTGGATGGATTGCTGAATTAAATAGTACAGAAAATGAACATGATGAGGATGAAGAAGAGCATGAACATCATCACCATGACCACGACGATGATGACGATGAAGATGAACATGAGCATCATCACCATGATCACGATGATGACGAAGATGGCGAACATGAACACCATGGACATCATCATCATCACCACCATCATGACCATGACGAAGGTGAAGCAGAAGAATATGGAATTGGAACATTTGTATACTACAGAAGAACTCCATTTGATAAATATGCTTTTGATACATTTGCACAAAACATGCCAAAGAGCATAATTAGATGTAAAGGTGTTCTATGGTTTGAAGATGAACCAGAGTCTTCATATGTATTCGAGCAATCTGGAAAACAAGTTCAAGCTTTTTGTGCAGGACAATGGGTTGCATCATTTAGTGAAGAAGAGCAAAAACAAATAGTTGCTCAAAATCCAGATGTACTAAGAGACTGGGATCCAGAATATGGAGATAGAGTTGTTAAACTTGTTTTCATTGGTCAAAAAATGGATAAAGAAAAAATAATTGCAGACTTGGATGCATGTATGAAAAAATAATAAAGATAAGAAACAAAGAGTTTTGCTCTTTGTTTTTTTATTTTATTCACAATTTGTTCATAAGTTAGTGGTATAATTAGACAAAATATGACAAAAAGAAAAGGGTAAAATATGAACAAAAAGAAGATATTAAAAATACTATTAAATATAATAACAATTACGTTATTTGTAGGACTAATTATATACTTATTGCCAGTAATGAAGGGACTTTTAACTAACGAAGGAAGAATAGAATTTAAGAATAAATTGGATGGTATGGGAGCAGGTAAATTCTGGATTTTATTTGCTTTAGAGATTGCACAAATATTATTAGTAGTACTTCCGGGAGAGCCTTTAGAGATACTTGCAGGTATGTGTTATGGAACAATTGGTGGAACAATATTTATAATGGCTACTGTTTGTTTAACAACTACTATAGTATTTTTGTTAGTTAGAAAATATGGACGTGCTTATGTTGAGGAATTCTTTAGTAAAGAAAAGATTGATAAAATAGAAAATAGTAAATTTTTCAAAGATCCTAAAAACATTGAAATAATAATGACTATTTTATTTATTATTCCAGGAACTCCAAAAGATTTACTTGTTTATATTGGAGGACTTCTACCAATTAAACCAGTTAGATTTATCCTTATATCAACATTTGCAAGATTTCCATCAGTAATTACATCAACTCTAATGGGGGCAAGTCTTCTAAATGGAAATATTACAATGAGTATTATTATCTATATTGCTACATTTTTATTAACACTTATTTTTATATTTATTGTTAATAAATTTGATAGAAATAAGGTTGCAAGCGAAGCAATTAAGTCTATAAAATAAATTTAAAATCTGCATTTACTATGTAAAGTAATTGTAGATTTTTTGATTTTCATGTGATAATATTGCAAAAGGAAATCAAATAGAAAGAAGGTAGAATTTATGAATATTACAATACTTGGATCTAGTAAACCTCAATTTAAATTAAGCAAAGAAGAGGCTATTAATTTTGGTGGTAAATCAGCTGGAATATGCTATATGCCAGGAGATATTGAAACATTATTTTCAGAGCCAGAAGAAAAAACTGTTAAGAGAGCAAATATGACACTTGGATCAGGACATCATAGTGTATTTGATCATACAACATACAACTTAGCTTTAGAGGGAATTCCTAAGATATTAGCTATGATTTTAAATAATGAAAAGATGTATACTACATCAGAAAAATCAGCTAGATATACAAAAATGACACCTTCTGAGAGAGAAGCAAGCTTATATGAAAAATGGATAAATATTTATCAAGAAGAAATTGCAAAAGCGTATCCAGATATTGATGAAAAGAAGTGTAAAAAGCTAGCACAAGAGAATGCTAGATATTTAATAAGTGTATTTACACCAGCTACAACAATGGAGTATTCTGTAAGCTTAAGACAATTAAATTACATAGCTCATTGGTTTGAAGACTTCATTAAAAATGAAGAAGATACTGAATTTAATAAAATGCTTAAACCATATTTAAAACAATTTGTTGATAACGTATCTGATTTATTAATACCTGAGCTTAATACAGATGTTAAAGGACGTAAGATTTCTCTATTTGATTCTAGAAAAAATAGAAAAGAAGAATTTGGTGAAAACTATTGTACAACATACTTTGGTACATTTGCTGAATATGCTCAAAACCAAAGACATAGAACTCTTCAATGCCAAATAAGATTACCTGAAAAGAAAGAATTCTTTGTTCCAAAGATTATTGAAGAAAATAGCGAATTAAAAGCTGAATGGTTAAAAGATATCAATAGCTTAGCTGATTTATATCCTCAAGGAATGTTAATTCAAATTAATGAAAGAGGAACAGCTGAGAACTTTATCTTAAAATGCCAAGAAAGAGTATGTGGATGTGCACAACTTGAGATAATGGATCAAACATTTGATACAATGAAAAAGTATCTAGCAGCTGTTAAAGATTCAAACGAAGAAATATACAATTTATTACTTCCATACTCAAAAGGAGCAAGATGTACATACCCAGGATTTAAGTGTTCGGCGCCATGTATGTGGGGAGCTAAGAATGCTTTAACAAGAAAAATTTAATTAAATAAATATAAATTTAAAACAGACTTATTTTTAAGTCTGTTTTTGTATTTTTAGCTTTCTATTTGTTGTAAAATAGGGCTCTATATGATATTATGATATAAATTTTTAGAGGGAATTATTATGGATAACATATTAGATAGAATTACAGGCGTAGAAGATTTAAGAAAACTAACATATAATGAAAAATTAAAACTAGCAGAAGAGCTCCGCGAGTTTGTTGTTGATACTGTATCAAAAACTGGCGGTCATTTGGCGTCTAATCTAGGTGTTGTAGAGCTTACTATTGCTCTTCATTCAGTATTTAATACTCCAAAAGACAAAATTATTTGGGATGTCGGACACCAGACATATGTACATAAGATTCTAACGGGTAGAAAAGATGAAATGAAAACATTAAGACAATTAAATGGTATTTCTGGATTCCCAAAAACAACTGAGTCAGAATTTGATTGTTTTAATACAGGACATAGTAGTACATCAATATCTGCAGCACTTGGTATGGCAAGAGCTAGAGATGTATTAAAAGAAGATTATAGAGTTGTCGCTGTAATTGGAGATGGCTCACTAACTGGTGGTATGGCTGAAGAAGCGTTAAATGATGCCGGAGCAAGCAACTCAAATATTACTGTTATTTTAAATGATAATGAAATGAGTATTTCAAAAAATGTTGGTGGAGTTACATTACTTCTTGGAAAGATGAGAACCAAGAAGCTTTATACTGCAACAAATAAAAGAGTTAAAAGTAGACTTAATAAAATACCAAAAATTGGTCCAAAGCTAGTTAAATTAACATCTAGACTAAAGAATGGTATCAAGCAGATGTTCATTCCAAAGATGTATTTTGAGGATATTGGTTATACTTATTTAGGACCAATTAATGGAAATAATTTAGAGGAAGTTGAGAAGATATTAGAGCAAAGTAAAAGATGCGATGGTCCGGTTTTAGTTCATGTTGTGACTAAAAAAGGAAAAGGATATATGCCAGCTGAAAAGAATCCATCTAAATTCCATAGTACGTCTGCGTTTAATGTTAAAACAGGGAAAGCATTAAAAAGTAAAGGTAAAGATTATTCTAAAGTATTTGGAGATAAGCTTGTAAAGATTGCTAAGGATAATGATAAAGTTGTTGCAATCACTGCAGCTATGGCAGATGGCACTGGTCTTACAGAGTTTAGGACTAGATTTCAAAATAGATTTTTTGATGTTGGCATAGCAGAGCAACATGCAATTGGTATGGCAGCTGGAATGGCAAAAAATGGTCTTATTCCAGTAGTTCCAATATATTCATCATTCTACCAAAGAGCATATGATCAAGTTATACATGATGTATGTATGCAAAATATACATGTTGTTATGTGTGCGGATAGAGCAGGAATTGTTGGTAATGATGGCGAGACACATCAAGGGTTAACAGATATGGCAGCTCTTTCAATAGTACCGAATCTTACAATAATGGCACCAAAAGATTTTATTGAATTAGAGCAAATGCTTGATTTTGCAATAGATTATAGATTTCCAATATTTATAAGATATCCACGTGGTGGAGAAGGTGACTTCAAGTTTGAAAAGCATGAGAAGATTAAGCTAGGGACATCAGAAGTGTTAAAGAATGGCTCTGATGTGACCATAATTGCAATTGGTAAAATGGTTTCAAGAGCTATGGAAGTTGCAATTGAGCTTGAGAAAAAAGGAGTTAATGCTGAAGTTATTAATGCAAGATTCTTAAAGCCATTTGATGATGAAAATATATTAAATTCAATTAAGAGCACGAAGAATGTTATTACAATTGAAGATGGACTATTAAGAGGCGGATTATCTACAACAATTAATGAAATGATTGTTAAGAATAATTTAGTTGGAACTAAAATCCAAAACTTTGGATACGACGATAAATATGTTAAACATGGATCTGTAAGTGAAATAGAGAAATTAAATGGATTAGATACTCAATCAATTGTTGATAAATGGATGGAGAAAGATGGATAAGAAAGAGATTTTAGACAGATATAAAAAAGTTGAAGATAAGCTTTTGATATCAAAGTTTTTTGATAAGATTGATCTTTGCGAAAAGACAAATAAAATTGAAACAACTGATTTTCTAAATGAGCTTGAGCAAAATATTATTAAAAAGGTTATTAATCTGGCTCAAATAGATAACTGTATATTCTTTGGTGGATTTGAAGAAGCGGATAGAAAAATAGCAATCATTTATCCAGAGAAGATGAGAGAAATTGTAGAGAATGGTAACTTTAAATATGATACACTATTTTCTGTATTTCGCATAAAGATACCGGAAAATGATGTTAAAAGTTTTAATCATAGTGTATATCTTGGGGGAATTATTAAGCTTGGTATAAAACGTGAAAAGATTGGGGATATCATTGTTGTTTCTGATGGTGCTGACATAATTGTTAAAAAGGAAACAGAAAAGTTTCTTTATGCTAATCTTAAAACTTTAACAAGATTTAAAGAGGCGGATGTTGAAACAATTGCACTTAGTGATTTAGAATCTACTGAGAAAAAGTTTGAAGAAATAAAGCTAATTACTTCATCACTTAGACTTGATAATATTGTTTCTGAACTTGCTAAAACATCTAGAAATAAAGCAAATGAGATATTAGAGCAAGAAAGAGTTTTAGTTAATTATGAGCAAGAAAGTAAGAATACTAAACTTATAAAAGAGAAGGATATTGTTACAATTAGAGGAAAAGGTAAGTTTATTATTGATGAGGTTGTAGGAAATACTAAAAAAGGCAACTACATAATTATGGTAAAAAAATATGCATAATTTGTAAAAAAATGTAAATATTTTGTATACGAATTAAATTGTTTTTTATATAATACACATATATAATTAGGAGGTTGAAGAATGGCAGAGATTATTGATGGTAAAGCGTTAGCAAAGAAAATAAGAGCAGAGCTTAAGTTAGAGGTTGATGAACTTAAAAAGAA
The DNA here is from genome assembly GCA_017512025.1 of Clostridia bacterium. Lineage (GTDB taxonomy): Bacteria > Bacillota > Clostridia > TANB77 > CAG-508 > CAG-492. Next base: position 493,007 of record JAFWHH010000009.1, on the reverse strand, counting down.
GGAAATCAATCCAAAGCTTGCGGTTATTATGGTTGGAGAAGATAAAGCTTCAAAAGTATATGTAAAGAATAAGAGCAAAGCATGTGAAGAAATAGGGGTTGAATTTGAAGAGTTCTTATTAGATGAAGATACTAAAATGGAAGAATTATTAGAGCTTATTGATAAGCTTAATAATAGAGATGATGTTCATGGAATATTACTTCAAAGCCCAATACCAAAGCATTTAGATATAAACAAAGCATTCAATGCAATTGATTATAGAAAAGATGTTGATGGATTTAATCCAGTAAATGTTGGTAAATTAGTAATTGGACAGGATTGTTTTGTATCATGTACTCCACTTGGTGTTATAAAAATGCTAGAGGAATATGGTATTGAAATTGAAGGAAAAAATGCTGTAGTTATTGGAAGAAGTAATATTGTTGGAAAGCCACTTGCTCAATGTTTACTTGCTAAAAATGCAACAGTTACTGTTTGTCATTCTAGAACAAAGAATATTCATGAGATTACAAGTAATGCAGATATTCTTGTTGCAGCACTTGGAAAACCACAATATGTTAAGAGCCATATGGTTAAAGAGGGTGCAGTAGTAATTGATGTTGGTATCAATAGAACAGATGAAGGAAAATTAGTTGGTGATGTTGATTTTGAGAATGTTAGTCAAAAAGCTTCATATATTACACCTGTTCCTGGTGGAGTTGGACCAATGACAATTGCAATGCTTATGAATAATGTAGTTAAAGCTGCTAAAAATTCAAAATAAATTAGGGGGATTTTAAGATTATCTTAAAGTCCCTTTTTTGATGGAGGTGATAATATAGATAAAATATATTGGTTATGGATTTCAAGAATGAATTATATGTATTATGAAGTATTAGAGAAACTTTTAGAAAAGTATCATAGCTTAAGTAATATTTGGAACTTAGATAGGGAAGAGCTAATGAGTTGTAACTTTTTAGAAGATAAAATTATAAAAGAGATTCTAAACCTTGATTATAGAAAAAACTTAAAGAAATATCTAGATTACATGGAAATATATAATGTAAGTATGGTTACATGTTTTGATGAAGATTATCCTAAAAAATTGAAAGATATTCCAAACAGACCGATTGTCCTTTTTTATAAAGGTAATATAAGTATAGTAAATAATTATTCAGCTGCTATTGTTGGATCTAGAGAATGTACTGAGTACGGTATAAAATGTGCCGAGCTCATTTCAAAAGAATTAGCTAAAAGAAATATATCTATTGTAAGTGGATTAGCTATTGGAATAGATTCAATTGGGCATATAACTGCATTAAATAATAATTCAAAAACAATAGCTGTCATAGGTAATGGACTTGACAATATTTATCCTAGCAAGAACACCAAGCTTGCGGACAGAATCGTACAAAATGGAGGACTTATACTATCTGAGTATATAGTTGGAACCAAACCATTCAAACAAAACTTTCCAAGAAGAAATAGAATAATTAGTGGATTATCTGATGCAGTAATTGTAATAGAAGGAAGTAAGAAAAGTGGTACGTTGATAACTGCAAACTATGCTATCGAGCAAGGAAAAGAAGTTTATGCTGTACCAGGAAATATTTTTTCTGTTAATTCAGAAGGAACAAATGAGCTTATAAAAGATGGTGCGAATTTATTCACATGTAAAGATGATATAATTCAAACAATAGATGATATGTCGAAATAGCGGTATTTATGTCGATGAAAAAAGCTTGACAAATACGGATTTATGAGCGTATTATTAAGCTATAATTTTTATTCAAAATTTTTAATTCTTAAGAATTTTCCAAATTTTAAAATTTAATAAACGGAGGTGGTTAGCTCTGAAAAAAAGAGCATTGAAGGTTTTTTTCAGTGTTTGTTTAAGTGGCGTAACTTCACTTTGTCTATTTTTATTAGTTCGAAATATTACTTTCATTAAGAAAAATGAAAAAGAGCTTTTATTAAAAGCAGACAGCATTATTAATGAAAATATTGTTAATAAAAATGATGATATAAATCAGCAAGTAGAAAGCGAGAATGAAGTATTTTCCATCGATAATTTAAAAGAAGATAACAATATAGTAGGTAAGATTATAATCGATAAAATAGGCGTTAACGCTCCAATTATGGATGGTGTGAATCAAGAAACATTAAAGATAGCTGTAGGGCACTTTGAAAGTAGTGGCTATTGGTTTGGAAATATTTGTTTAGCATCTCATAATAGAGGGAGTTATGCACATTATTTTGAGAAAATAAATACTCTTGAGGTTGGTGATGAAATAAAATATCAAACTAAGCTTGGAACAAGAATATATGAAGTTTATCAAATAAAGCAAATATCCGAAGAAGACTTGTCTGTGTTAGATAAAACAAACGAAAATTCAATAACGCTCATTACTTGTATCAAATCAGATAGAAGCAAGAGATTGTGTGTTAAAGGAATAGAGAAAGTATAAATATAAAAATAACATTAAAAAAGGAGAATTGTATGATTAATAAAAAGAAAATAATTGCAGGTATTTTAAGTATTATTTCAATAATACAGATATTTTTTATAAGTAATAAATCTATAGCTGCTTCAGTTGGTGATACAAGCTATTTAGAACGTGCTGAAAAAGGATTTTATACAATACAAAAATGGAATGGAGAGGAATGGATATATGTTACATATAGTATTACAAACTACGTTGATGAAAATGGTCAAAAGAAAGTTGCATATTGCGTTGATCCAGATTTAAAAGGTATTGGTTATATATCAGGAGAATTTAGTGGATATGATGTGGAACTTAAAAATCTTATAACGGATGAAAAATGTTGGAGAGCATTAAAAAATGGATATCCATATAAATCTGCATCTGAGCTTGGTGTTGAGACAGATCAAGATGCGTATCTAGCTACTAAAATGGCTTTATATGCGATGTTAAGAGGGAATACAGAAAGTGATATAAGAAGTTTATATAGACCGGGTGAAGATAGAGTAGCTGGGCAAGACAAAAATGAAACTTGGCGTAGAGGAGAAAAAGTAATTAATGCAATTTGTAATTTAGTTAATATTGGAAATAATGGAACCGAAACAATGAAATATACGAACAACTTATCGATTCAAACAATCGGAAGTTTTACTGAATATCAAAAAGACAAAAATTACTATTATCAATCAGCTAAAGTTGTTTCTAATGTAGAGTGTACAGAGTATATAGTTAAAGGTTTTTCTGGATTCCCAGAAGGTACCAAAATTACTAATATAAATGGAATAGAACAATCTACATTTAAAGGAGGTGATGAATTTAGAATAATGGTTCCAAAGAAGGCTATTATGGAAAATATAACTGGCTGTGTAGCTGTAACAGGAGCTTGCAGAAATTATCCAATATATTATGCAGAATGTAAGGAAGGTAATTATCAAAACTACATGCTATGTTGTGATAGTTTAAGTAAGAATGTTGAAGCGGAAGCTAATATTAATATCGAGATTAATAAATCAAAACTAAAAATTGTTAAAGTTGATAAAAATGATAAAAAAGCGCTTGCAGGAGTTAAATTTTCTATAAAATATAAAAATGGCCAGGATATTGGAACGTACACTACGGATGAAAATGGAATAATAAATATTGATAATCTGCATCAAGGACAAATTGTTGTTAAGGAAGTAGAAAGTGCAAGAGGCTATGAATTAATGGCTGAAGAAAAAGTAATTGATATTGGTTATGACGAGTCAAAAGAAATACTATTCGAAAATGAATTAAAAAAGAGCAAGATTAAGGTAATTAAAGTTGATGCTGACAATAATCAAATTAGAATTGAAGGTGCAAAATTTGAAATATATGATGAGTCTGGTAATTTAATAAATACAATTGTTACCGATAAGAATGGCGAAGCAAAAGTAGAGGGCTTACCTATTAATAAGAAATATACTATTAAGGAAGTTGAAACAGCCAAAGAGTATATATTATCAAATGATGTAGTTACTGTTGAATTGAAAGAAAATGAAATCAAAAGTATAACTTTCAAGAATAAGAAGAAACAAGTCGCTAATCAAACATTACCAAGAACAGGTCTTGTTAACTACAATTTATTTTGGATAGTAATGGCTATTGGTTGCATGGTTTCAAAAAGATTTATTCAAAAGTAGTTAGAGGTCAGGCACATTAATTAGTTTTATACATATAGTTTAATATATGTATAAATGGAGGGATAGTATGGTAATACTCTCTATGACTGGATTCTTATCATTCCTGCAGAATACCTTGTTAGTGGTTGGATATATATCAAAGAATAGCTTGTTTCCAGAGCCATTGAGCCCAGAAATGGAGAAGGAATATCTGGAGAGATTTTACAATGGCGATTTAACAGCTAGAAAAGTGTTGATTGAAAGAAATCTAAGACTTGTTGCACATGTTTGCAAAAAATATTGTAATAATAGTAATGATTTGGATGATTTAATATCCATAGGTACAATAGGTTTAATAAAGGGAATAGATAGCTTTAATAGTAAAAAAGGAGTAAAACTTTCTACATATGTTTCAAGATGTATAGATAATGAAATATTAATGTACTTCCGTAGTACAAAGAAGCTGAATAGCGAAGTATATCTTGAAGAAACAATTGGAAAAGATAAGGATGACAATACAGTTAGTTTACAGGAGGTTCTTGAAAGCGAAGGAAAAAGTATTGAAGATCAAGTTGATTTGAAGTTTAAAATTAAAAAAATGTATATCAAAATGAAAGAGCTCTTAAAAGATAGAGAGCTTGGTATATTGACAATGCGATTTGGATTGGATGGAAATAGACCGAAAACACAAGAGCAGATAGCCAAGAAACTTGGTATATCACGCTCTTATGTATCAGAACATAATTATAACTAATAATTTTTTGAACCCCTACAAAGAATTTGATTTATTGAAGTTACAATAAATATATATTTTTTTATAAGTATCAATTTCAATCCTTTTTATTAAATATAATAAATCCTTTCTTTCTAAATGAAAGTTAGATTCAAACTTATTTATTAAATTTGTTATAGTAGACTTTTTATCTCGTACAAAGTGATTTGATTCTTTTAGATGAAGTATGTTTAATTCAATTTGATTCTGAGTTTGTTTTTTTATTTTATATATTCGTCTAAAATCATCGTTTTCAATTAATCCCGAAATTTTATCAGAATATAATTTATCAATTTCAGAGGTTAATTCTTGAAGCTTTTCTTTGTAAGTATTTAATTTGTTTGTATAATCTTTTTTTTCAAAATGACTACAATAATATTTAGCAGATATTTTTTTTAGTAGCTTTTGATTGCGATTTTTTTGAAGCAAATTATTAAATACATCGAGTACTAAATCTTCCACATAATCCATTCGAATAGAATGAGGTCTACAGCCAATGGGTTCGGAGGCTGACAAACTAGATTTACATCTAAAATAATATTTGGTTCCACTTGCTAGATGTCGTGAGGAACAATACATTTTATTTCTACACTCATGACAGTAGATCAGTCCTTTTAGTAAGTAATCGTGTGTTTTTACACGTGTTTGTTTTCTTAAAAGTAGCATTTCATTTGCTTTTTGAAATGTATTTATATCAATAATTGGGTCGTGAGTATTTTTTACGATTTTCCAGTCTTTTTTAGGTAGTCGAATATTCTTTTTAGATTTATAACTAACTTTTTTCATTCTACCTTGAACCATATTTCCAATATATACTTCGTTTAATATTATTTCTCTGATTCTTGTGCCAGACCAAGAGTTACTTTGTTTAGATACTTTGAAGCCGTGAGTAACCGCATACTCCGATGGGGTAGGAATATTATCTTTGTTCAAATTAGAGGCAATACTTCTACATGATTTACCAAGTGTTGCTTCATGAAAGATTCTTTCTATAATTGGTTTAGCTTCGATATCAACAAACAATTTGTTTGGAAATTCTTTGTTTAATTTATAACCATACGGAGCTTTTGAACCAATAAATAAACCTAATGTCTGTTTGGTATGTTTTACACTTTTTATTTTGTTTGATATATCTTTTGCATACATATCATTAAGCAATGCTTTAAATGGTGTAATGTCATTAGATGCGCTATTCACTCCCGTATCAATTCCGTCTAATATTGAGATATATCTAACATTATTTTCGGGAAAGAATTTTTCTAAATAGTAACCAGTAAGGATGTAGTCACGCCCAAGCCTCGAAAGATCTTTTGAAATTACAGTATTTATCTTTTTTGTTTTTATATCGGATATTAATCTATTAAATCCGGGACGATCAAAGGTCGTACCACTTATACCATCATCAATGTATTCATCATAAACAATAAGATTATTATCTTTGGTATATTGTCTTAAAATTGAACGTTGATTTGAAATACTTTCAGATTCACCGTGGTTTAAAGTCTTCTTTTGACAATCGAATATACAGGGCGACTTTGTAGTTAATTGAATTATCTATATGGATATCAGAAATCATTTGGATGTAAGTAAGTCTTTTAAATTATTTTCTACAAAGTCTGTGTATATTTTTATAAGTATATCTTCAATTGAATCTTTTGTGTCAGAATAAATCAATACATAATCCATAGCATTCTCCTAATAAAAGGATATGCATAGTGACAGTTTTTATGAATGAATATTAGCTATAATAATGTTTCTATGTATCGAGAATTGAGACAAAAGCAATTGGAAAGTTATCAAAAGAGTTTTCAATAGAAGAAAAATAAAAAGCAAGTGTTAAACACTTGCTTTTTTTGTTTGGTGACCCCTACGGGAATCGAACCCATGATTCGGCCTTGAGAGGGCCGCGTCTTAACCGCTTGACCAAGGGGCCATAAAATAAGTACTTAATATTTATAACATAAATGTAGGGGATAGTCAAGAAAAAAATAAAGAGCGTAGCAAAAATAATTTTACTACGCTTTTATATAACTATTCAACTGTTACTGATTTTGCTAAGTTTCTTGGCTTATCAACATCTAATCCTTTTTCCTTTGAAATATAGTATGATAATAATTGTAAAGGAATAACAGATAAGATAGGTGATAGTAGTGGATTTGTCTTTTCAATTCTAATAACATTTTCAAAGTTTGTATTTGGTAAGTCTAAGTTTGTTACGATAAATGTTTTAGCTCCACGTGTTATAACTTCTTGAATATTGCTTATTGATTTCTCAACTAAGCTTTCATCTGTTAGTATACTAATAACTGTAATGTCTTTTTCAATAAGGGCGATTGGTCCATGTTTTAATTCTCCAGATGCATATGCTTCTGAGTGAATGTAAGAAATCTCTTTTAATTTTAAAGATCCTTCTAATGCTACATTGTAATCAACACCTCTACCAATAAAGAACATATCTTTTTCATTGTAGATTTTCTTAGCAAATGCTTTTACATCATCAATTGTTTTTAATGATGTTTCTATTTTTGAAGGAAGTTCCATTATGTCTTTCTTGATTGAATCAATAGTAGCTGCATCTTGGCTTCCTAATATTTCTGCAAAGTATACTGCTAAAATTCCTAATAATACAACTTGAGATGTATATGCTTTTGTAGAAGCAACAGCAATCTCTGGTCCAGCATGAGTATAAATTGTGTAGTCAGCTTCTCTTGTTATAGAGCTTCCAATAACGTTTGAAACAGCTAAAGTTTTTGCACCTTTTTCTCTACATAATTTTAATGCTGCTATTGTATCAGCAGTTTCTCCAGATTGGCTAATGAAAATACATAAAGTTTTATCATTAACGATTGGATTTCTATATCTAAATTCTGAAGCAACATCAACTTCAACAGGGATGTTACATAGATTTTCAATAAATTTCTTTCCTGTTAATCCAGCATGCATAGCTGTACCACAAGCAACGATAAATATCTTATTTACTGTAGATAAATAATCTTTAGAAATATCAATATCACTGAAGTTACATGGTTCACCTTCTTTTAATCTTGAACCAATTGTTTCTCTAATAGCTGTTGGTTGTTCATATATTTCTTTTAACATATAGTCATCATAACCATTCTTTTCAGCAGCTGAAGCAGCCCATTCGATATTTTTGATTTCTTTATCATGCTCTTTAGCATCTTTGTCAAAGAACTTAATTGAATCTTTTGTCATAACTGTATATTCGTAGTCATCTAGTAAGTAGAAATCTCTTGTATATTCTAGTAAAGCAGGAATATCAGATGCAATATGGAATCCATCAGCTCCTTTTCCTATAACAAGAGGGCTATCCTTTCTAGTAACTATCATTGTATCTGGATATAAGTTTGATAATACTTCAATAGCGAAACTTCCTTTTAAATCAGCTGTAGCTTTTATAACAGCTGCTAAGAATTTATCTACACCTTCTCCAGATTCTTTTTCAAAGTAGTAATGTACAAGATTTGGTATAACTTCTGTATCTGTTTGAGATAGAAAAGTATAACCATTATCTCCTAAAAATTTTCTTAAATCATTGTAGTTTTCAATGATTCCGTTGTGAACAACAGCAAATGTTTCGCTATTATCCATATGTGGGTGAGAATTAACCTTTGAAGGCATTCCGTGAGTAGCCCATCTAGTATGAGCAATACCAATAGTTCCTGTTAAGCTATCGATACCATCTAAACTATTTAAGTTGCTAACTCTTCCTTTATCCTTTAAAACTTTAATTCCATCATTTTCCATAGAAGCTATTCCAGCAGAGTCATAACCTCTATATTCTAAGGCTGTTAAGCCGTCAATTAATATTGGGTATGCTTTTTTAGTCCCAACATATCCTACTATTCCACACATTGTAAATCACAATCCTTTCTATTTTGTTAAATTTTATGAGAGATATACGGATTATAATATGCATAAATATCATTCTGTAGAAAGCATTACTGCTAGCTTTTGTAGATATTCTGATGACAAGCACGTGCCATGGAGCATCCGCCGAAATTTCGATAAACTCCATCCTCGTCAGCAGTTTAGACTGCTCTGGCGCTATAATATTAACTATTAACCTCCTTCTTTAAAGTCTTTTGTATATCTTCAACACGAAACTATAATAACTTATATTGAATAATTTTGCAACTAAAATTTATTTGACACTAATTCGATAAATTAGTATAATTAAATAAATTGATTGAGGGGGTTGTAATTATGGAGTTATCAATAGATATTAGATATGCATATTTAGCTGGTGTATCAATTATAATAGCTATTTTAGTTGCATTTTTTGCTTCAGTTTTATATATGTCAAAAAGAATTGGAATGTGGAAATTATTTGAAAAAGCTGGAGAAAAGGAATGGAAATCAATAGTTCCAATATATAACCAAATAACATTATTAAAAATGTGCAAATTAAAACCAATGTTTATATTGTTATATATAGATTTCATCATACCAGTAATTGGATACTTTGCAGGTAGAGATGTAAAATGGATGACAATTGTAATGCTAGTTGGTCTTATGATTTATAGATTTATGATTTCAATTAGACTTGGACAAGCATTTAAGAAAGGTGATGTATTTTCATTTTTCTTAGCATTCTTCCCATCAATATTACTTCCAGTATTAGGATGCTCAAGAAATGAAACATTTAGAACTATAGTAGAAACAAAAGTTAACAAGTAATAAGAGAGGACACTATCAAGGTGTCCTTATGTATTTTTTAGGAAAGGAGAATTTGGCATGTTTGATATTGAAAAAGAGCTAAAAAAGTTACCAAATAAACCAGGCGTATATATTATGCATGATAAAACAGACAAGATTATATACGTTGGTAAAGCTATCAATCTAAAACGAAGAGTAACTTCATATTTTAGAAAAACAAATAAAACACAAAGAATACAAAACATGGTTTCTTTGATAGATCATTTTGAGTACATTGTTGTTGAAAATGAAGCAGAAGCATTGATATTAGAGTGTAATCTTATCAAAAAGAATATGCCAAAATTCAATGTTCTATTAAAAGATGATAAAACATATCCATATATTAAAATAAACGTTAAAGCAGACTATCCAGGAATTACACTTACTAGAAGAATGCTGAATGATGGAGCAAAATACTTTGGTCCATATGCTAACTCTGGTAGTGCTAAAGAGATGGTTGATTTTATAAAAGAAAAATTTAAAATACGTCAATGTAAGAGCTTTAAATACAAAGATAGACCATGTTTAAATTATCACATTAAGAGATGTATGGCTCCTTGTATGGGTTATATCTCTAAAGAAGATTATAAGAAGATAATTGACGAAATAATTGACTTATTAGATGGTAAGACAGATAAAATTATAAAAGAGCTAAAGAAAGAAATGGAAGTTGCTTCCAAAAACATGAACTACGAGCAAGCTGCATATATTAGAGACAAGATAACTGCAATTGAAAATATTTCTGAAAAACAAAAAGTATCTAATATGGGTGAAAACGATATTGATGTAATTGGATTAGCTAGAAACGACTTTGAAGTATGTATTGAGATGTTCTTTGTAAGAAAAAGTAAGATGATCGGAAGAGAACATTATTTCTTTAAAGGATTGCAAGATGAAGATAAAGCTGAAATATTATCAAGCTTTATCAAGCAATTCTATATTGGAAAAGAAGAGCTTCCAAATAAGATAATGATTAAGGAAGAAATAGAAGATAAGGAATTACTAGAAACACTTTTAACACAAGCAGCAGAAAGAAAAGTAGAGATTAAGACTCCTCAAAAAGGTGAAAAGCTTCGTCTTGTTGAGATGGCAGAAAACAATGCATATATTACACTAACAAATAAGGAAAAAGACAAATACAATGTATTAACAGAGCTTAAAGAAGTTTTAAACTTAGATATTTATCCAAGAAAAATAGAGTGTTACGATATTTCAAATATATCCGGAAACTTTATTGTTGCAGGTATGTGTGTAATGGAAAATGGTGTCATCAAAAAGAATTTATCTAGAAGATTTAAGATTAAAACAGTAGAGTATAGCCAAGATGATCCAAAGTGTATGAATGAGGTTATTACAAGAAGATTAAAGCATTCTATTGAAAATGAGAATGGAGGCTTTGGTAGATTACCAGATGTTATACTAGTAGATGGTGGTATTACACAAATAAGGGCTGCTAAACAAGCTATGATAGACTTAAATTTAAATATTCCAATATTTGGTATGGTTAAAAATGATAAGCATCAAACAAGAGCTTTAATGGACGAAAATAGAAAAGAGCTTGAAATATCAGAGACATTATTTAATACAATAACAATGTTCCAAGATGCAGTTCATGATACAGCTATTGGATATCATAGAAAGCTAAGAGATGAATCTATGATAAAATCAAAGCTAGATGAAATACCGGGAGTTGGTACAGCTAAGAAAGCTCTTCTATTGAAGAAATTTGGTACAGTTCAAAAAATATCAGAAGCTAAAGTAGAAGATTTAATGGAAGTTAAAGGAATTTATAAAGGATTAGCTGAAAAGATATTACAAGTATTAAATAGTTAATAAACGGATGCATTAGCATCCGTTTTGTATTGTTAATTTCCTGTTGAAAAAATAAAGAAAATGTGATATAAAATTTACTTGAAATTTATGGAGGAATAAAAATGATAGTAGAAGATAATTTTTATGTTGGATATAGAGATGTAGATACAAATTTAAAAATAAAGAATAGTGCAATACTTAATTTCTTTGAAGATATAGCAGGAATTCATGCAGCAAAAGCAGGAGAAGGTGCTACAAAAACAGGAACAACCTGGTTATTAATTGGATATAAAGTTAAGATTTATAAAAGACCTATGCATGGTGAGAAAGTTCATGTAATAACATGGGGGACAGAGATAAAAGGTATAACAGCTGCAAGAGAGTTTGAAATTAGAAATATAGAGACTGATGAATTATTAATAACTGGACTTTCAAATTGGGCACATATTAATTTAAAAGAGAAAAAGCTTGAGAGAGTTTCAGATGAATTGGCTGCTGCATATGAACAAGAAAAAGATAAAACAAACTTTAACGAAACAAGATTAAAGAAGCTAACAGAACCAACAGAATTTAAATATGAAAAAGAGCAATATATAGATTGGAACTGGATAGATGCAAATGATCATATGAATAATATATTCTATATGGATTTAGCAGATATAGTTTTGCCAGATGAAATAAGCAAAAATAATGAATTCAATTACTTTGAAATAATGTATAAAAAAGAAATAAAATACAAAGATACAGTTAAATGTTTATACTCAGAAGATGATGATTGTTGTACAATTACAATCAAGTCAAAAGATACTGATGAACTACATTCTATAATAAAATTATACAAAAAAGGTATTGACAAAATTTAAGATTCTGTGCTAATATAGTAGAAGTTTCAAGTGAGCAGAGATGTTCATTAAACTTCTATAATATATGCGGATGTGGCGGAATTGGCAGACGCGCTGGTCTTAGGAACCAGTGTCAACGACGTGGGGGTTCAAGTCCCTTCATCCGCACCAATTATACCAGGATTTATATCCTGGTATTTTTGTATTTTTGTAGATTAATTGACACTTAACATAAATAGAGTTATAATTAAGTATACGAAAACTCAAGAGTTTTTGTAAAAATCCCAGGAGGGTTTGCCGTCCAACCCACCTGTTTTCATACAGACCCATCGCACAAAATTCATCAAGGGAGGTGTACAAAATGATGGAACGTCTGTTGGCATTCGTGCGTGCAGCTGTCGAGAGGGTCAGAAATGATCGTCGCAGACAGATTGTACTCATGCTCATGGCTCCTGCACTGCTGCTGACTGCACTCTATGGAAGAGAAATCTTCCAGAACATGTGGTCGCTTGGCGCACTTGCAATCGGACTTGCTCTCGGATACGCTACTCGCATTGACGATGAGCTTGACGAGGAGAGAAGAGCGGATGAGCGTCGTTCGGCTATCGAGATGCATGACAACTCGGAGAGCTAACGCCACGAACAAGTGAGGCCCGATTTCTGTAAAAGGAAGTCGGGTCTCTTTGTATATGTAAGTAAATTGACATAATGCAGAGCAAATGATATAATATACGGCGTAGCTAAAGCAGATTGCTTAGTAAGGCAACCACTAGATAATACTTAATTAGGAGGTGAACAACTATGTGGGTGTCGTAGAAACAAAGATGGCGTAATACGCTATCAAATCATCAGAAGGAGTAAACCCGAGAACAACCTAAGGAGGACTAACTATGCCGATGAAGCTACTTTTTACAAACCTGGAGAAGTTTAAGCTGAAGCCTGGAGACGAAATTCATGTTGTTGATGGTGATCCAGGTGCAGGCAATCACGGAATAGTGGAAATCGTAAGAAAAAGCGATAACCACTTTCCGTCGGGCATCTACAGCTGTGCAGATGGTGAGCTGCTCTTAAGCAAAGAGCAGTATGACGAGATTAAAGTCATAAGAGATTCATGGACGAACAGAAGTGGAAATTACTATTACCGAATCGAAAAAGATGGTCTGATTGGAGCATGTAGCTCCGATGGGTTCTTAATCTTTGAGCCGGAAAAGAAGGACATCACTGAATTTTATAAAAGCGTATTGATCGTGAAAGAGCCTAACGGAAAGTATGCAGCATACGTTGAGAACGGAGAGCTGCTGTTAGAAGCAAAGTATGACAAGATGAAGAGTGAAAAAGCTTTTATTATCGCGTCGACTAAAGAAGGCGAAGTTTCAATTTTAAGCTTTGACAAAGTTCTTGTGCAGGATGTCAAATGTAGTCGCATATCAAAAAACTGGCGTTTTGTTTTTCTGCAAAAGGAAGATAGTGTTGTGCTTTGTTCTGTCAGAGGCTACCTTGGTGAATTCAAAGGAATCGGAAGAGTACGACAGGGAGAGTGCATGGAGATTACAGTGGACAATCAGAAATCAATTGTCAATTGTATTAGCGGCAAGGTTATTATTCCCATTGGCGAATACAGAAGCATAAAGAAGCAGGGAGATAAGTACTTTGCTGAACGTTTTGATGGTGATATCGTGACAGGTGTGATTAGTCTTGATGTTTAACCAAAAGCCAGAGATCATTTTATATGATCTCTGGCTTTTGGCGTACTGTAAAATATTGCTACAAAATATTGACAATAATAGCGATTAATCTTAAAATCATTTAGATATTTTATACATAGTATAAAAGGAAAGGAGATTCTAATGTTAGAATTAAAAGATATTAAGAAAACATATGACACTGGTGTTGAAAAGGTTCATGCATTAAAAGGAATTAACTTAAAATTTAGAGAATCAGAATTTGTTTCAATTCTTGGTGAATCAGGATGTGGAAAAACTACACTATTAAATATAATAGGTGGATTAGATAGATATTCTAGTGGTGATTTAATTATCAATGGTAAGTCTACAAAGAAATTTAAAGATAGAGATTGGGATGCTTATAGAAATTATTCTATTGGATTTATATTCCAAAGTTATAATTTAATTTCTCATCAAACCGTATTAACAAACGTTGAACTTGCTCTAACAATTTCTGGTGTTTCAAAGAAAGAGAGAAGACAAAGAGCAATAAAGGCTTTAGAAGAAGTAGGATTAAAAGATAAGATACATTATAAACCAAATCAATTATCTGGTGGACAAATGCAAAGAGTTGCAATAGCTAGAGCTTTAGTAAATGATCCAGATATTATCCTAGCTGATGAACCAACTGGAGCATTAGATAGTAAAACAAGTGAACAAGTAATGGAAATATTAAAGAAGATTTCCAAGGATAAACTAATAATAATGGTTACCCACAATGGTGAGTTAGCTGAGAAATATTCTAATAGAATTATAAGAATCTTAGATGGAAAAATAACTGCTGATTCTAATCCGTTAACTGATAAAGAAGTTAAAGAGGCAAAGAACAAAGAAAAGAAATTTAAGAAGACTTCAATGAAATTCTTAACAGCACTTCAATTAAGCTTTAACAATTTATTAACAAAGAAAGGAAGAACAATTTTAACTTCTTTTGCTGGTAGTATAGGAATTATTGGTATTGCATTAATAATTGCAATATCTACAGGTGTACAAGATTATATAAATAAGGTAGAAAGAGATACACTTTCTTCTTATCCAATTACAATTGAAGAAACAACTGTTGATATGGGCTCTATGATGGAATCTCTAATGGGAGATGAATCAGGTAAAAATGAGACATATAATGATAATAAGATTCATTCAGTAAATATTATGAATGATATGGTTCATACTCTTTCTAGCGAGGTTAAGACAAATAACTTAAAAGAGCTAAAGAAATATATAGAATCTGATAATAATCCAATAAAGAATAACAGTAATGCTATTAAGTATACGTACAATTTAAATTTAAATCTATACAAGGAAGATACATCAAATGGTATTGTTCAAGTTAACCCAAGTACAGTTGTGGATAGCTTAGGTGCAGGTGATTTAATGGCTGCTGAAAAAGCGGAAGCTACTGCAATTCCAGGAATGTCTTCTATGAGTATGATGAATCAAGTTGACGTTTGGACAGAAATGCTTGATAATGATGAGCTACTAAAATCACAATATGATTTAGTTGCTGGTAGTTGGCCAACAAAATACAATGAAGTTGTATTGATTGTTACATCAAATAATGAAATTAGCGATTATACATTATATTCTCTAGGAATCTTAGATCAAAAAGAATTAAATGGACAAATGGCTAAGATTCAAAAAGGTGAAGCAATAGAAAAATCAGAAGTTGTATCATATGATTATGATGAGCTTTTAAATTTAAAATATAAAGTAGTTTATAATTCAGACTTCTATGAGAAAGTTAATGGTGTTTGGATTGATAAATCTAAAGAAACAGAATACATGAAAAAGAAGATAAGCGAAGCTGAAGAAATAAAGGTTGTTGGAATTATAAAACAAAATGATCAAACAGTAGCATCATCTATGGCAGGTGGAATTGGATACAAGAAAGAATTAACTGAACATGTTATAAATAAATGTAATGAAGCTGAGATAGTAAAAGATCAAAAAGAAAATCCAGATATAAATATATTCTCTGGTTTAGCCTTCCCAAAAGAGGGAGAAAATACTAAATTTGATACATCATCACTTACTGCTGAACAAAAAGCTGCATTAAGTAAAATGAGCAGTGAAGAGATTGCTGAAATGATGAGTGCATATGCAGCAAATGCTACTGCAACATATGAAGATAATTTAGAAAAGATAGGTGCTATTGATTTAGATTCACCGGCTGCAATTAAAATTTATCCAAAAGATTTTGATTCAAAGGAGAACATATCTAAAGCTATAGAAGACTACAACAAGAAACAAATCGAAGAAGGAAAAAATGAGAACGAGATATCTTATTCAGATATAGTTGGATCAATGATTTCATCAGTTGGTACTATTGTTGATACAATAAGTTATGTATTAATTGCTTTTGTTGCTGTATCATTAATCGTTTCATCAATAATGATTGGTATTATTACGTATATCAGTGTTCTTGAAAGAACAAAAGAAATTGGTATATTAAGAGCGATTGGTGTATCTAAAAAAGATGTATCTAGAATATTTAATGCAGAGACATTAATCATTGGATTAATCGCTGGTTTAATTGGTATCGGAGTAACAGTATTATTAACAATTCCAATTAACAAGATTATATACAAAGTAACTGGTGGAGTAGAGGTAATAACAAAGTTACCAATAGTAGCTGGAATAGTACTTGTGTTAATAAGTATACTATTAACAATGCTAGGGGGACTATTACCATCTAAGCTTGCAAGTAAGAGAGACCCAGCAGTTGTTCTTAGAAGTGAATAATATATATAATAAGAAATAGAGAGCTGATAAAATCAGCTCTTTATTTTTTTATAAAATATATTGACAAAATATAAAAATAATATATAATTAAATTGCATACAATCGAATTGAACAAAATTAAAATTGAAAGGGGATAAAAAATGAATATTTATGATTTATCAGTAAAAAACAGAAAAGGTGAAGACGTTAGTCTTGCAGATTTTAAAGGAAAAGTATTACTAATTGTTAATACAGCTACTGGTTGCGGATTTACACCACAATACGAAGGTTTAGAAAATTTATACAAAAAATATCATGAGAAGGGATTGGAGATATTAGACTTTCCATGCAATCAATTTGGAAATCAAGCACCTGGATCAGATGATGAAATTCATGAGTTCTGCACATTAAAATATAAAACATCTTTTGATCAATTTGCTAAAATTGATGTTAATGGTGAAAATCAAAGTGAATTATATAAATATATAAAAGAGAAGCAAGGATTTAAAGGCTTTGATGGACTTAAAGGAAAAATTTTAATTCCTATTGTAAAAGCTAAAGATCCAGATTACAAGAATAACAGTGATATTAAGTGGAATTTCACTAAATTCTTAGTAGATAGAGATGGAAATGTAGTAGAGAGATATGAATCTACTGTTGAGCCAAAGAAAATTGAAGATAAAATAGTAGAATTATTAGGTTAATAGAGGTGTAAAATGAAGGAAGAATATGATTGTTTAAAACTCGAGAATCAATTATGTTTTCCATTATATGCATGCTCTAAGGAAATTGTAAGAAAATATAAACCTTTTTTAGACGAATTAGATTTAACATATACTCAGTATATTACAATGATGGCTTTATGGGACAAAAAGGAACTTAATGTTAAAAGCTTAGGTAGATTATTATACTTAGATTCAGGAACATTAACTCCTGTTCTAAAGAAGCTTGAGGGCAAAGGATATATTGAAAGACAAAGAGATTTAGAAGATGAAAGAAATTTAATAATTAAAATAACAAAACAAGGTATGGATTTAAGAAAAAAAGCAAAACATATTCCTGAGAAAATGGGCTCTTGTGTTAATATAAACCCAAAAGATGCAGAAAAATTATATGAGATTTTGTATAAAATTTTAGGAAATATAGAAGTGGAAGGTTATTAATATGGTTGATGTATTAGTTATAGGGGCTGGTCCTGCTGGAATAAGTGCGGCATTATATGCAAAAAGAGCAGGAGCTAGCGTTACAGTTTTATATAATGGAGAATCTAATTTAGAAAAAGCACATAAAATTGATAACTATTATGGTTTTGAAAACGGAATTGATGGAAAATCTTTATATCAGGCTGGAATAAATCAAGCTAAAAATTTAGAGATAGATGTAAAACAAGAAGAAGTTTTTAATATAAAAAAAGAAAATGAGATTTTTATTATTGAGACTGATAATTATAATTACGAGGCTAAAGCAGTTATTATTGCTACTGGAAATAAAAAGTTAAGACCAAATATAAAAGGTGTTCTAGATTTTGAAGGTAAGGGTATTAGCTATTGTGCTATTTGTGATGGTTTCTTTTATAGAAAAAAAGATGTTGTAGTTATAGGTAATGGAAAATTTGCAATCAAAGAAGCGGATGATTTAAAAAATATTGTAAATTCAGTTACTATTCTAACAAATGGTGAAGAAATTGTGGATAACATAAGCTATACAGTTGATACTAGAAAAATAAAAGAAATACACGGAGAAAACAAGGTTAGCTCTATTGAATTTGAAGATGGTAATAAGATGCAAGTTGATGGAGCATTTATTGCAATTGGAGAAGCTGGAGGAACAGACTTTGCTAAGAAATTAGGTGTTATGTTGAAAGGTGATTCAATAGATGTAGATGAGAATATGAAGACCAATATTGATGGATTATATTCTTGTGGTAATGTAAATGGAGGACTACTTCAGGTATGTAAAGCAACGTATGAAGGTGCAAAAGCAGGGTTAGCTGCTGTTCAATATGTTAAAAAAAATAAATAGTAACGGAGGGATGAAGATGAGTGTACTTAAATTAACAAGTGAGAATTTTGAAGAGGAAGTTAAAAAATCAGATAAAACAGTTTTAGTTGATTTCTATGCAGATTGGTGTGGTCCATGTAAAATGATGTCTCCAATAATTGATAATATAGCTGAAGAGCTAGGAGACAGTATTAAAGTTGGTAAAGTAGATTCTGACGAGAATATGGATTTAGCTGAAGAATATGGAATTATGAGTATTCCAACAATAATGATTTTTAAAGGTGGACAAGTTGTTAAAACATTTAATGGTGTAACATCTAAAAGTGAAATATTAGAAGCTTTAAAATAAGACTAAAAAAGAGAAATTTATATTTCTCTTTTTTGTATAAAACAACAATTGAATTTAATTCATATATATTGAATATTATATGAAAATTTGTTAGTATTATGGTAGTTTTTATTGAATAATATGGAAGGTTTGAGGAAAAGGTATGGAAGTAGGATTTTATTATTTAAATTACGCTTCCTCATGCGTGATTTTTATTTTATTTATTTGTTGGGTATTTTATCTAGCAAATGCAATTAAGTATAGAAAGTCATCATGTGAAAATTATGTAGCTGAAATTAAAAGTTTTAAGAGTAAGACTTTTGAAGGTAAAAATAACTATACATATAGATATATAGTTGATAATATTGAATATTTTGGTGAAATAAAAACGAATAAGTTATATAACGTTGGTGATAAGATAGAAATTGCATACAAAAGAAATAATAGAAGCGAATCAATAACAATTGAAAATCGTAGTAAATTGGCTGGAAAAATATTGTTGTATCTAATTGCTTGGTTAGTTTGTAATGTTATATTCGTTCTTTCTGTTTGGGGACAATATTTGTATTATAATGGTTAGTTAAAAAGGAAAAAGTGATAATATGAAATCAAGAAATATGACGTCTATTTATCTATATGATGATAATAATAGAATGCTTATGTTATATAGAATTGGTTCAAGAGCTATAAAAGATTCGTACATTGGAACAGCTGGTGGACATATGGAACCAGATGAAATAAATGATCCAAAGGCTTGTGTATTAAGAGAGCTTAAAGAAGAAGTTGGATTATCTGAAGATGATATTGAAAATGTTGAATTAAGATATATTTGTTTAAGAAATAAGTTAGGAGAACTTAGACAAAATTATTATTTTTTTGCTAAACTAAAAAATAGTGAAGCTGATATTA
Organism: Clostridia bacterium; assembly: GCA_017512025.1. Classification (GTDB taxonomy): domain Bacteria; phylum Bacillota; class Clostridia; order TANB77; family CAG-508; genus CAG-492. Next base: position 473,080 of record JAFWHH010000009.1, on the reverse strand, counting down.
AGAGCAATGAAGGTAATCTTAAGTGGTTCAATTATGATGAGATAAAGACACTAGACATGCCTCATACGGCTAAATATATGATAAGACATTATATTGATGTAGGCCAATTTGATAATAAATTATATGTCGGAGTTGGTAATCCAGGCAAAGTAGACTTTACAGAAATGGAACCTTTTGAATAGACAGAGAATGGAGAAAAGATGATACTAGTTAGTGGTTGTTTAGTTGGGTTAAATTGTAAATATAGCGGTGGAAATAATTATGATGAAAGAATTCTTAATTTAGTTAAAGAAGGAAAGGCAATTCCAATTTGTCCAGAGCAATTAGGAGGGCTAAAGACACCTAGAAATCCTGCAGAAATCCAAGAAAAAGATGGGAAAAGAAAAGTAATAACTTGTGAAGGTGAAGATGTTACGAAAGAATATTTTAGAGGTGCAGAAGAAGTTTTTAATATAGCAAAGAAACTAAACGTGAAAGAGGTAATACTACAACCAAGAAGTCCTTCTTGTGGTAAAGGTACGATATATGACGGTACTTTTTCTAAAACGAAAATTGAAGGAAATGGCATAGCTGCCGATTTATTAATTAAAAATGGTATAAAAGTATATATACCAGATGAATATTTTAGTAATGTAGAATAAATAAAAACGAATCAGAAATGATTCGTTTTTTATTATGTATTAATGAGTTAAATTTGTTTTTAGTTTTAATATATAATAATCAGTCATTCCGATTGACTTTAAATATTCTTCAGCTTTTTCAGAATAGTTAACATCGGATAAATCGGCATCTTTGTCTAAGCCGCACATATATCTTAGCATATGATCGATATTTCTTTCTTTAATTATTTTATAGATATCACTGCTTGATTCTTCTGTAATACCATAATAATTTTTGTAAGTTAGCATATAATCATTAACTATTTCTTGATAGCTAGCGCCAGATAATGCTTCAAGTACCATACAAACAAACCCTGTACGATCTTTTCCCTCGACACAATGTATTAGATATGGCCCTTCATTCTTTGCCATTGCAGTTAATCCTGTAGATAGTGTTACAGAAAATTCATCACTTTTATATTGCATATTCATTGAAAGAGCAATTACTTTATCTGAATTATACAAAGATTTGTAATATGGAGAATTAAAGCTTTTTGTATGAAGGCAGTTTTCTATGTTAGCATAATCATCAGCTAAATTTATGACATACTGTATTTTGGCCTCATTTATTAATTTATCAACAACCTCGGATCTATTAATTACATTGTCAATTGGTGAAGCTGAACGATATAAAACATTTTCTTTTATATTTCCTACTTTTACGTTTCTAAAATTACCAAATTGTTCATCTGGTGTATCGCCTTGTTCATTTGAATATTGCATATCATTAGCTTGTTGATTTTTTATATATTTTCCTTTTTCATTTAAAACAATTGATACACGGTCTGTACGGCTAATATCAGCAACTTTCCATAAATCATCACCGTAGTTATATCCTACTTTTATGTAGTTATACTTTGGATAGGCAAGAAGTAGAAGTTCACCTTCATCAACATAGTAACCATTATAATATGGGATATCATTTATTGTATATCCATTAGAAAATGAAACGTTTACACTATCACCGTATGCAAAACCAAGTTTATTAAAATCGTCTATTGTGCAATTAATATAAACACCACCAAATTGTTCGTCATGACTAATAGCTGTACTTCCTAAAGAAGGAGGTGCATTCTTTTTTATTTTAACAAAGACTACTACAGCAACAACAACTAGAATTAGTACAAAAATTAATAATAGAAGCGGTATCTTTATTATTTTTTTCATTTGTTTTCTCCTTTTAATTATTATTTACAGAGCTACTATTAACTGGAAATGTAAAATAAGTATCAGGGTATGGTTCATTTTCTAAAGTAAAATGCCACCATTCTTCATCTAATGGTTTAAAACCATGAGCAATCATTGCGTTACGAAGGATCATACGATTATTGTATTGTTCTTCAGTAATTTCTGTATAATCTGGATGTGAAAGCTCTCCAAAGTAATCGAATGTTCCACCCATATCAACTTCTTTTTCTGTTTTCATATCAAATAGTGTTAAATCAACGGTACTTCCACGGCTGTGTCCTGATTTTTCTGCAATATAACCTTGATCAAATAGAACAGATTTATCTAAATCAGGGTAGAAATATTCTTTCATACGTGTATCATTAACATCCTTAGCCCAGTTCATAAAATGTGTAACAGCTTTTTGAGGACGATATGCATCATATATTTTTAAGCGATATCCTTGAGCCATTAAATCATCACTAACTTCTTTTAAGGCAGCAGCTGCTTCCTTTGTAAGCAGTGCACAAGGCTCTTCATATCCATCAATACGATCTCCAACGAAGTTGTATGTAGAGTAATAACGAATTTCAAGGATGGCATCTGGAACTTCTTCACTTAAAAGAACAAAATCTGATGAATCACTTGCTGGATCATATGGTTTTTGTTTATTTTTATTGTAAAACTTAACACCACTAAATATACATAGTACTACTATAATAAATAATGTAATAAATACTATAACTTTTTGATTTTTCATTTGTTTTCTCCTTTTATTTTTTTCATGTATAATTATACCAAAAGATAAAATAATGGGGAAATAAAAATAGAAAAAAATAAACATTTATGATATAATATTTTCAGTTTTAGGAAAGGGATGATTCTAAATGAAAGAAAAATATTACGAAGATTTAGGTCTTGACGATGGAATAAATATATTAGAAAAGTTTAAAATTGATATTGATGAAATTATGGAAAAAAAAGAAGATGGAGATAATAAAGAGAATAACAAAAAGTAATATACAAGTACCAATAATTAACCCGATTATTGGTACTTTTGTTATATAATTACAGAATAAAGCAAACTAGACATAATAAGTGTATTTATGATATAATAACAAAAGCTTAATTGAGAAAGAGAAGGTGTTTTTATGGATATTCCGGTCAAAAAGAATGAGGAATATATAGTTGATATTGTTGATAATGGTTTTGAAGGAGAAGGAATTGCGAAAGTTGATAATTTCACAGTCTTTATTGATGGTGCCATTAAAGGTGAAAAATGTAAAATCTTAATAGTAAAAGTTAATTCTTCACATGCATTTGGTAAGCTATTAGAAATAATAGAGCCATCAAAGCATAGATGCATGCCAGATTGTGAAACATATAAGAGATGTGGTGGTTGCAATCTAAGACATGTTGATTATGAAGAGACACTAAATATCAAACAAGAAAAAGTTCAAAATCTAGTAAATAAAACACTTTCAAATAAATTAAATGTAAATAAAACTGTTGGAATGGGGAATCCATATAATTATAGAAATAAGGCAATCTACCCAGTCGGAGTGGATAAAAATGGTGACCTTGTATTTGGAGTATATGCCAAAAGAACTCATGAAATAATTCCTATAAAAGAATGTTTAATACAAAAAGATATTTCATCAGAAATAGCAGAATTTATTTTAGAACAAATGAAAAAGTATAATGTAACAGCATATAACGAAGAGACTCAAAAAGGATTAGTTAGACACATTATTACCAAAGTTGGAATTCAAACAGATGAAATAATGGTTATATTAGTAATCAATGGAAAAGAGATACCAAACGAATTAACAATTGCAAATAACATAGTTGATAAATTCCCAAACGTTAGAACTGTTGTTAAGAATATAAATACAAAGAATACAAACGTAATAATGGGGAATAAAAATGAAGCGATTGTTGGAAGGGGATACATTACGGATAAATTAGGAGACTTTATATTTAAGATATCTCCAATGTCATTCTACCAAGTAAACCCTGTACAAGCAGAAGCTTTATATAATATTGGAATAGAAAGTGCAAATATTACAAAGGATGATGTAGTATGTGATTTGTATTGTGGTATTGGTACAATTGGAATATTTGCATCTAAGTTTGCTAAAAAAGTATATGGTATAGAAATAGTAGACCAAGCAATAGAAGATGCAAAAGCAAATGCAAAACTAAATAAGGTAAATAATATAGACTTTATATGTGGAGATGTAGAAGAAGCATTTGAAGAGCTAATAAAGAAGGAAAAAGTAAATCCAGATGTTGTAATAGTAGATCCACCAAGAAAAGGATTAGACGAAAACACAATAAAGAATATTTTAAGTCTAGATGTTGAAAGAGTTGTTTATATAAGCTGTAACCCAGCAACAATGGTAAGAGATTTAAAGATGATGGAAGAAAAATATGAAATAACAGATATAACACCAGTAGATATGTTTCCATTTACATCACACATAGAGTCAGTTGCAGTATTGAATTTAAATAAAGGAGAATAATATAATGCAAATTATAGATATTATTGTAAATAATGAAAAGTACCAAATTGAATGGGCATTATCTGAACATTTTGGTGAACTAAAAGGAAAGAAGTATATGCTTAACAGTGTGGCAGCTGATCAAATTGCAAGTATGAATGATTTATCAGAAATTGCAAAGATATTATTGTCAGCAGTAGCGGGAGCTGCAATACAACATGTGATTGATAAAAATTGTAGCATAGATAGCATATTCGGAAATGGTTATTTGATTATCAAATAAAGCTTTTTACATAAAACGTCAACAAAGCAATAAACAAGGGCTATAATGACAGCATCGGTTTAAAAATGATTTGGATACAGGTTCAACTCCTGTACACTCCATCTAAGTAGGTAGTATTCATTACTGCCTATTTTTTTTGCTTTAAATTTGAAATTGAATATACATATGATATAATGCAGAAAAATGCAGAGGTGATAATTATGGATTTTAGAGAAGCTCAAGAGCAAGATAGAGAGTTTATACTAAATGCAAATAGAGAAATCAATGTTTTATCTGGTTTAACGGATAGTACATTTGAAAAGAGAATTGATAGTGACTTATTTAAAAATAGAATATGCAAATCAATCATAGCTGAAATAGATGGGGGTATAGTTGGTTTAATATTATACTCATATGTTTATTGGGCAAATTGTGGTAAAGGGATATACATATCTCAAGCATATGTTAAAAAGGAATATAGAGGGCAAGGCATTTATAGACAAATGCTTAAAGAGCTTGAAGCAAAAGAATCTGAATGTAACTTTATCACAGACTTTGTTGGACCAGAAAATACTGTAATGCAAACAGCTCTTGAAAAGATGGACTTTGAATCATCAGATTTAATCACATACTATAGAATGATAAAAAAATAATAAGGAGAGACTAAAGATGAACGAATATATGAAAGTTGCAAAAGAATTATCTGAAGATAATTTAATTACGAATGCGGGAGGTCCTTTTGGCGCATGTATTGTAAAAGATGGAAAAGTAATAGGACAAGGATCAAATAACGTATTAAGCAATAACGATCCAACCGCTCATGCTGAAATAGTTGCAATAAGAAATGCATGTAAAAATATTAATAGTTATGATTTAAGTGGATGTGAATTATATGCATCATGTTACCCTTGTCCAATGTGTTTATCTGCAATTATTTGGTCAAATATAAAGATGGTTTACTATGGAAATACAAAGGAAGATGCAGCAAGTATAGGTTTTAGAGATGACTTAATATATAAATCAATTAAGAGTGTAACAGATCATAATCATTATAAAGATGTTTTAAAACTTGAGTGCATTGATAGAGAAGAAACAATAGAGATTTTTAAGAAATTTAATGATAAAGAAGATAAGACTATATATTAGTAAGGAGATGATTTCTTGAAGGAGATTGATAAGATTGCGTTTATATACTTAAAGAATGGTAAAATTTTAAGTACATTATCAAAAGGAAAAGACACATATTACATTCCAGGTGGAAAAAGAGAAGGCAATGAGACCGACGAAGAAACATTAATAAGAGAATGTAAAGAAGAATTAACTATAGATATAAAAAAGGATTCAATAAAGTATTATGGAACTTTTGAGGCACAAGCTCATGGAAAAGCAGAAGGTATTATTGTAAGAATGACATGTTATATGGCTGATTTCGATGGCGAATTAAAACCAGATTCTGAAATAGAAGAAATGGTATGGCTAGATTATAGTAGTCTTGATGTTAAAATATCTCCAGTAGATCATTTAATATTTAAGGACTTATTTGATAAAGGATTGATAAATTAAAGGAGAAGAAATGAATAAGAATATTATAGTTACTGCAGGTGGTTTTAATTCAGTAAACAACTATGTGTCTGAAGATAACATTAAATTGTTTAAAGAAATTGCTGAAAATAAGAAAGTAATGGTATTATCTAATGCTGCTCCGGAAGGAACAGGTAATTATATAGCAAGAGAAAATGTTAGAGAAAACTTTCTTGGTGTAGGAGCTACTGAAGCAGATATTATAGATTTAGATGATTCTAATTTAGACTTAATTTTAGATTATGATGTTATCTATATTCTAGGAGGAAATACCACACCACTGATAGAATTAAATAAGAATCCAAAATTAAAGATGAACATACTAAAGTTTTTAGAAAAAGGTGTATTAATTGGGGAAAGTGCTGGCTCTATATTTTTACAAAAGGATGCAAAATATTATTACGATATTAAAAAAGGTACTAAACCAAAATATGATGTAAATCTAGATACATATGCTTGTTTAGGATTAATAGATATATTCATATATCCACATTTTCAAAAAGCAAATGAAGGGATGAAAAATAAAATAAGTGAATACGAAAAAGAGCATAATATCAAAATAAAAAGACTAAATGATGGTGAAATTATACTTTATTAAAGAGGTAATAAAATGGATAATATTAGATTTGTTAGAATAACAAAAGAAAATTTAGAATTAGCTTGTAAGGTTCAAAATGATATATTTCCAGTGGAAGATGCAAGAGAAAACTATATTGAAATGGTTAATCAAGATCCATACAGAAAAGAATTAGATTATTATATTGTATATCTTGATGAAACACCAATTGGAGTAACCGGAATATATGCATATTATGAATATCCAGATGATGCATGGCTTGGATGGTTTGGAATTCTAAAAGAGTATAGACATAACGGATATGGTGGAATAGTTCTTGATAAAACAATAGAATTAGCCAAAGAAAAAGGTTATAAAAACTTTAGGTTATATACTGATGAAAATGCAAAATCTGCTCATAAGTTATATAAATCAAGAGGTTTAGTTGGTGAACTTTATGACAATAAAGATGATCAAATTGAAGGATTTGATGGAGATTTATTCGTATATTCAGTTAGTTTGACAGATAAGCCAATTGATATGTGGAATAATAGAGTCCTTGGACTAAAAGAGCAAGGAAAGAAACAAGAGCTATATAAGTAATTGGAGGAGTAATTATGATTAGATATGCTGAATTAAGTGATTTAGATATAATTTCTCAATATGATAAACATATATCAAAAACAGAATTAGGTAATAGTATAGGTTTAAAAAGAGTTCTCGTAATGATAGAGAACGAAAAGTTTGTTGGTTGGATGAGATATAATTTATTTTGGGACAATACCCCATTCATGAATATGCTTTATTTTCTAGAGGGTGAACGTGGAAAAGGATATGGGAGCCAGATGATTGAATTCTGGGAGAATGAGATGAAAATGCAAGGATATGATGCAGTACTAACATCAACTCAATCAAATGAAGAAGCACAACATTTTTACAGAAAACATGGATATCTTGATAGCGGTTCTCTAACATTACCAGGAGAACCATTGGAAATATTATTTTATAAAAAATTGTAGGAGAATAATAGATGGAGGAAAAGCTATTTTATAACAGTAATGGAAATAAGCTTTGTGGAGTATTAAATAGAGCTTCAGAAGATAAGATAGTTATCATGTGTCATGGAATTAGAGGTAATAAAGATGAATGTGGTAGCTTTATTCAGCTTGCTGAAAGTATAAAGAATACAGGATATAGCTCTTTTAGATTTGATTTTAATGGACATGGCGAGAGTGGTGGACAAGATAAAGATATGACTATTTCAAAAGAAATATTGGATCTTGAGAATACTGTTAAAATGCTACAAGAAAAAGGTTATAAAGAGTTTGTATTAGTTGGTGGAAGTTTTGGAGCTGGAATAGTTTCATTATTTCCATTTGAAAAGTATGTTTGCATAAAGGGAATAGTTTTATGGTATGGTGCTCTTGATTATAGCTATATAAGATATGGCAACTTATTTACTGAGGAGAATAAAAAGATTGCTGAAAGAGATGGATTCTATGTATCTCGTAGCATGAACTCCGGAGAAGAGTTTAGATTTGGATTAGATTTATTCAATGAAGTAGATAAATACAAACCATATGAAGCTTTGGAGAATAATAATCTTACAAAGTTATTTATACATGGAGAAATAGATAGTGCAGTTCCATATGAGTTATCTGAGAAAGTTTCAAATAGTTGTAAGAATTCTAGATTTATACTAATAAAAAATGGAGAGCATACTTTCCAAAACTCAAGAGAAGCCATTAATACTGTAGTTAATGAAACCGTTAGCTTTATAGATGAAATATTTAATAGCTCTAGTATTAAAAGAGAAAGTGTAAAAAGAGATTATGACATAATTGCAGATCAATATGCTGCAGAATTTGGCAGAAAATATGAGGATATGGAAGTTGTATCTGAGTTTATGTCTATGCTAAAACCTGGAGATTCAATTCTTGATTTAGGTGGAGGTACAGGAAAGTATACTGATTTATTAATTAAAAATGGTTTCAAGTCAACATGCTATGACTTTTCTAAAGAAATGATGAGAAAAGCTAGAGAATTATATGGAGATATACCATACATTCTGGATGATATGCTTAATGTAAAGAATCACTATAATGAAGGAAGTCTTGATGGAATCATTGCTTTTTATTCATTATTTCATGTACCAAGAGAAGATATAATGAATTTGTTTTCAGACATGAAAGATGTACTAAAAGTTAATGGTTTGTTATGTTTTTGTGTACAGCTAGGTGATAGTGAAGGATATATTGATGAACCGTATCTAAATGAGGATGGTAAAGGTGTTTTATACTTTAATGGTTTTTCAAAAGCGTTAATAGATGATTTATTAGATAAAAATAAATTCGAGAAGCTGTATGAAAATATGAAGCAAGAAGTTGGAGATAATGAATTAGGTGACGACTCTAATACGAAGATATTTATAATGGCTAAAAAGATAAAATAAAACTCGATTTTTGTCGACGTGTTTTAGGTGCGTATATATTGAATTGGATTGACATATACTAGTGTTGGTGTTATAATAACACTAGCTTAAGCGAAAGCTTTTTGATTAGTTCTGCATTAGTCAATAAGAAACGCCGAGAACACAATATAACGGATTGTGTTCTCTTTTTTTATAAAAAATAATGGCAAGTAGATAACGGCTACTTACCATTAACTAGAATTTCATCTAGTCATGCTTTTCATTGTTCTTTTCTTTATCATTTTTATCTAGCAAAAGTGATACTAAAAAGAAAATTAATTCTGCATTGGACATATAAAACGCCTCCTTTCTAATAAAGATTTCCTTTATGAAAGGATGGAAGAATTATATAATGGAAATGCAGTAAAAACAATACATATAGGCACTATTTCGTCTGCCAAAATTCGACAAAATAAAGTTAAGGAGATTAAAAATATGGATAATTATTTTATAATACATGGAAGTTTTGGTAGCCCTTTTGGAAATTGGTTTCCATGGTTACATGATTATATAGAAGCGGAAGGTAAAGAGGTTTATGTACCACAATTTCCAGTTGGGGTTGGATATCAAAATTATAATAATTGGAGTAAGCTATTAAAGTATTATCGCGACCTAGGATTAGTTAATGAAAATACAACAATTGTTGCCCATAGTATAGCTCCAGTGTTTGTATCTAAGTTCTTAACAGAGAATAAGATTAAGGTTAAGAAGTTAATATTTGTATGTGGATTTAATAATTATCTAGGAATCAATGAAGAATACGATAGTGTTAATGAATCAATGTATTTTGATAATCTAGAAGATGTAAAAAATTATGCAAATGAAATTATTTGTTTCTATTCAGATAATGATCCATATGTTAGATATGATGTTGAAAAAGACTTTGCTGGTAAGATAGCAACAGAGCAAGTCGTTATACCAAATGGTGGACATATAAATGCTGAAACAGGATTTAAAACTTTTGAAGATATAATTAAGTATTTATAGAGAGGAAGAATATGATGAAAAACATATTTTTAATACATAGCTTAAATGGTAATACAATTGATAGCTTTGCAGGAAGTGTTGAAAAGTTTTGTAAAGACAATAATATTGATTATTATTATCCAATATTTCCAATAAGAGCTGAAGCATCACCAGAGTCATGGGGAAAGATTCTTGATGAGTATAAAGATAAAGGAATTCTTAATTCAGATAGTATGGTTATAACTCACAGTATTGGTACAAAGATTGTTCCAAAGTATCTAGTGAAGAATAATCTTTCTATTGATACATTTGTATCAGTAGCTGGATTTGTAGATTATTCTGGAACAAGAACAGACTATATTGTGGATGTAATGAGGATAACTAAAGTATCAGACGAAGAATTTGATAGATGTAAATCATTAGTAAAAAATAGATTTTCTATATATAGTGATAATGATAGTAATAGCCCACTAGAAAAATGTATTAAATATGCAGAAAAGCTAGGAGCTGAGAAAATCTTTGTAAAAGGTGCTGGTCACTTTACTCAAAAGGACAATATAACTGAAATTAAAGAATTAAATGAAATAATGAAAGAATATATAAACAAATAAATCTTTATGTTATAATTCAATCAATATATTTTACAGGAGATAAAAATGATATTTAGTATACTTGCATTTATTGCATTAATTTTAAGCATTTGTTTAAAGAAAAGGAAAAGAGCTTTAATTGTACAAGCATTCGAGTGTTTATTTTCAGCACTTTATGCTTTTTATATATCAGCAATAACTGCTGGTGTTATTGAGATTATTAATGCAATTAGAACATCTATATTTATAAATAAAAAGAGAATTGGTAAAGGTATATATTTAGCAATATTAATATTTTTTGAAGTACTAATAATGACAAACTGTTACTTCTCATGGGCAGGATTCGTATCTTTATTACCAACTATTGGATCAATGATTAGAACTTATTGCTTATGGCAATCAAATATGAAATGGGTTAGATTATCTGGTATTACAACCGGTATATTCTACGGTGCATATTACATATTCTACGAAGGTTGGTTCATGGTTCTTGGATATGGTATTCTACTATTAGTAAGTATATATGAAATGTATTTAAATGATTTTAGGAAAAAAGAAACAAAAGAGTAATTAAAAAAGGATATGTGAAAGCATGTCCTTTAATTATAGAAATCAATGTTTGGGAGAGCTTTTTATGAGTAAAATAATGATATGCGGATTAAATGGAAGTGGTAAATCTACATTAGGTAGGGCTTTAGCTAAGAAGTTAGATTATGTTCATAAAGATATAGAAGAATATTATTTTAATTCTGGTGATAGTTATAAATATAGCACATCGTTAGATAGGGAATCTGTTACAAAGAATATAGAATCTGATATTGAGAAATATGATAATATTATCTTTACTTCATGTAAAGGCGATTATGGTAATATAAGTGATAAATATGATTTAGTTATTTATATTAAACTTGATAAAGATACCAGACTGGCTAGAGTTAAACAAAGGTCGTATGATTTATTTGGAGATAGAATTCTTTCTGGAGGTGATTTATTCGAAAGTGAGAATAAGTTTTTTGAGAAGGTATATAAAAAAGATGAATTAGAAATAATAAGCTGGGTCAAAAGTCTTAAATGTGATAAATTAGAGATTGATGGACTTAAATCAACAGAAGAAAATGTTAATTTTATATTAAATTATTTGGGAGAATAGATATGATTAGAGATTATTGGTTTGAAATAGTGAATAAGCTTATAGAAAAGAAACAAACAATAGCAACGATGGAGAGCTGTACAGGTGGAGGAATTGCAAATGAAATAACAAATATTTCTGGGGCTTCTTCTGTTATAAAAGAAAGCTATGTTACTTACTGTAATGAAGCTAAAATAAAACAAGGAGTACCTGCTGAAGTAATTGATACGTATTCTGTTTATAGTATAGAAACTGCTGCTGAGATGGCAAAAGCTGTAAAGAAAACAGCATGCTCTAATTATTCAATTGGGGTAACAGGACAGCTTGGAAGAATTGATCCAAATAATCCGGAAGAAAAATTAAATCATGTATACTACGCAATAGTTGATAAAGATGATAATATTACTTCAAAAGAAATCGTGGTTACAAGCGATGATAGAAATAAACAAAAAGGATATGTAATTAACGAAATAGCAAAAGAACTTGTAAACATTATTAAATAAAGGGTGATTAGAATGAGTGAAGAAATGTTAGATGTATACACAAGAGACGGAAAGTATATTGGAATTAGAACAAGAGCAGAATGTCATACGGAAAATCCAGGGTTTTACCATAAACCAGCATGGTCTTGGGTATATAATTCAAAGGGTGAAATATTAATTCAAAAAAGAGCAATGTGTAAAAAAAGATTTGCTGGTTATTGGGATATGGCATGTGCTGGACATGTTGATGCCGGAGAAACTCCAATGCAAGGAGCCATCAGAGAAGCAAAGGAAGAAATCGGATTAGATGTTTCTGAAAATGATATTAAATTTATGGGAGAGTTAATTGAAGATGAAGACTATTGGGAGATAGGACAAATATTCTTTATTAAAGCTGATAAAGATATAGATGAATTTATTCTTGATAAAAATGAAGTTGAAGAGGTAAAATGGATTAGTTTTGATGAGTTAAAAGAATTATTGTATTCTGATATTTGGGCTCCTTGCTCGGAAGAATATAAAACACGAGTACTTGACTTATTTTCTAAGATGTTCAATCAGGGAAAAGTAATTGCTTTGTGTGGAAAAGTTGCAAGTGGGAAATCAACTTATGCTAAAAAGATTAGAGAAAAAGAAAATGCAATAATTTTCAGTGTTGATGAATTAACATACTATATGGTTGATAATAAAAGTGGTCAAGATTATACAGACTTATGCAGAAGGGCTACTAATTATTTTGAAGCAAAGTCTGCAGAAATTGCAGGTAATGGTGGAAATGTTATTATTGATATTGGTTTATGGACGAAAAATCAGAGAAAAGAAATAAGGGAATATTTCAAGAATAAGGGAATAAATTTTGAAATTCACTACGTTAAAGTAGATGATGATACATGGATGAAGAATATTGTAAAGAGAAATCAAAGAATAGAAGAAGGCGACCAAGGATATGACTTTGTTGTTGGAGAAGGATTACTAGAAAAAGTTAAAAGAATGTGGGAAGAGCCTGGTGAAGAAGTAGACTTTGTTTATGAAGCTAAATACAATGATTAAGGAGTTAATATGTTAGAAGAGTATATTGAAATAATTAAACCATACATAATAGATTTATTTAAAGATGATTCAAGTGGACATGATATTAGTCACTTAATTAGAACAATGAATATTGCTGTAAATATCTGTGAGAAAGAAAATGGAGACAAATTGGTAGTTGGTATAGCTGCATTTATGCATGATATTCATAGAATAATGCAAAATGAGACTGGTAAATTTGTATCTCCAAAAGATTCTTTACCAAAAGTAAGAGAGATATTAAATCACACAGATTTATCTGAAGAGATTAAGGATAAAATATGTTTTGCGATTGAGTATCATGAAGAGTATAACTGGAATGGTAACAATGTGGATGACTTAAATACATTGATATTACAAGATGCAGATAATATGGATGCAATCGGTGCAATTGGAATTGGTAGAACTTTCCAATATGGAGGTGCTCATAATCTTGTGATGTACAACGAAGACGTACCACTAGAGATAGAAGAAAAGTATGCAGAGCATACTGAAGATGATCCATCAACAATACATCATTTTTATCACAAGTTATTTAAACTGGCTGATAATATGAATACTGAAACTGCAAAGAAGAGTGCAATCGAGAGAACAGAGGTTATGAAAGAGTTTGTTAAAGAATTTCTAGACGAATGGAACGGAATTAAATAACTTAATTATAGTGTAAATAATTTACATAGGGGCATTATCGTGGTATAATGCCCTTAATTTCACTTGAAAGGAGTGTCATGGTATGAGTAAACCCAGGAAACCTAAGGCAACAAATTCAGGGACACTTGAGGCTGCAAAGAATCACCAGGAAGCAGTGCTTCGGGAAGATTTGATTGATGCAGCTAGTGATGTAACTGAAGACGTGGCGGAGGAAACTCCAAAAAACGAAGAGACCAAAGACGAAAACGTTGACAAAACTGATGACTTGACGGAAGAAGACGATGTTCATTACGTAGACCTTAGTGAATGCTCTGGAGATAGATTTACAATAACTGATCCGATGAGACGCTATTCGGATGTGCTGTTTAATGTCTTACCAAGACAGAACAGACAGACAATTTTCATTATTGGATCCAAAGGCGTTGGCAAGCGGACAGTTGTGAACTATCTATCGTACAGAATTGCTCGGAAAGAGTGTCCAAAGCTCTTTCAGGAGCACAAGACTGCAGTATATATGGTTGATGCAGATGAGATTTCGGCTAATTTTGAGAAGTTTACCTCATCAATAAACGAAGTGATTGAGGCAGCTATTTCGGATGGTGTTGAAAATCTGTTTCTGTATTTAAACCACATAGACACAGTAATTGATTTGTTTAGAGGTATGTACGAAGAAATAATTGAGGAAATCGATTATGATGGACTCATGAGTTTCAAGATTCTCGTTACTTTGGATGATGGCAAATGTGTTACCGAAGAAGAAGAACATGAGATGGTACATTTTCTGAACGACAATGCAATCATAATCAAGGTTTATCCAGAAGAAAACCCAAAGAGAACGATGCGCATTCTTAAGCCTCGTATTGAGGAATATGAAATGACGCATGGTGTCAAACTGCCGCAAAATGTACTGGAAGTTCTTTTCATGATCCACTATGGCCGAAATTTCAGCGATGATTTCAGCTATAGCTACTTCTTGACGGAGGTAGATGCATTTCTTTCTATGGTTAGAGTTTCTGGCAAGAGCGTTGCGGACCGCAGCGATATCAAGAAGTTCTACCGCAGAAGTTTTGAGATTATGGCTGAACTTTCCAAAGACTACAACTATATTACGGCTATTCATGAGACAGGCCATGTACTGCTTGCACTTATGATTCCAAAGCTGTATAAGTTGTACGGTGCATCTATTCTTTACGATACGCAGAACGGCTATGAAGGCATTACTCTTGTTAAGAGAACACAGTACATGGCATACAACGAAGAAGACATCATTGACCTCGTTGCTATGCTTTTGGCTGGAAGAGCTGCTGAAATTGAGTTTTGCGCAAAGACTAAGGAAACAGGATCTATTCTTTACAGACGTTTGCCGGTAAACAGAGGCGCAAGTTTTGATGTTAAAGAAGCGACAGATACACTCCGTGAATGGGTTGCTCAGAATGGAGCATACAAATTTATCGGATATAATTTGTCGTGTGGAGAGCCCGAAGACTATACGAATATTGAAGCTGTTAAGGTGGATATTATTGTAAAGTGGCTCCTCAAGAGGGCATTTAAGAGAGCTTTGCGTTGCATAAGAGACAACAGAGCATTTATGACAGTGATGCATAAGTTTTTGCTTCACAACATGACAGCAACGATTGATGACATCAGGAAAATCGCCAGAAGAACAATTAAGTGACGGCCAGGATAATTAGATAATTGTAAACGGGTAATTTTAGAGGGCTTCTTCTCATTTTCAGGAAACTGAATTTGAGAGGAAGTCTTTTTATTATTTTTCATTGAAAAAGAAATGTATATATGATATATTAAAGCCATAGAAAAGGGGGAGTGTATATTGCAGAGAGTTTTTACGGGTAATTATGAACAATGTAAAGTTGGAAATTTAATATCTATATCTGGAGACAGAGGTGAAGACGCAGGTTTTGTAGGAAAATGTATTCCTGAGCTTGCTCCAAAGAAGGACTTCTTCAGAAGATATAAGGATAATAAAGGAAAGATACCAGATGAAGTAAATGATAGATATTATATTGAGCAATATTATACTAGAGTGTTATCTCAAGTAGATATTGAAGAATTACTAAAGGGTGAAGTAGACCCTATATTGTTATGCTATGAAAAAGACCAAGAATTCTGCCATAGACATGTTGTAGCTGAATACATTGAGATGGTATATGGTGTAAAAGTCAGAGACATATTAGTTGATGAAGATTTAAATGTCGAAGAAAATACAAGACCTCCACATATAAAGCAAATCTTAGCTGAAGTTATGGAACAATATAAAGATCAAGCGCCAACAGATGCTGGTCAAGAGGAAAGATAAGATATTGACAAAGATGTAAAAAAATGATAATATATTTCGAGTAACAGGGGAGTAATTAGTATAATTCCTGAAATTATATAATAAAATCAATATCGCGAACTTGTAGTTCTGGTTTTATTTGAAATGATGAGACTTGTTATGTATGCAAAAAGCATATATTAGCAGGTCTTTTTTGATGCTTAAAGTTTGGAGCTAGTATATGCAGCATATACTAGTTCCTTTTTTGTAAATAAAACAAATCAGCTCACACAAAAAAGGAAATATTAGGAGGTGATGAAATACTTCAAAAGACAACAAATAGAAGGTACAAAAGACAAAAAATATATAAGAAAATTTTACTAATAACGCATTAAAGATATATGATTTTTCATATATCTTTTTTGTTTTATATGATATAATTCAAAAAAAGTGAGGTAGAAAATGACACAAGTTATTATTGGAAATGTTATAGCCTTGGTTGCATCGATAATTATGGTGTATACTGGTTATATAAAAATAAAAGAAAAGATTATTCTTTGGCAGACTGTACAAATTGGATTATCGGTAGTTAGTAATATAGTTCTTGGGGGGATTACTGGTGCAATTATAAATGCACTGAGCTGCGTTAGAAATATATTATGCTACAAAGACAAGCTTGGGAAAAAAGAAAAAGCTGTACTAATTGCTCTTTCAATTGGATTATCAATTGCGTTCAATAATATTGGATGGATTGGAATATTGCCAGTAGTAAGTACAGTTTTATATATATTATTTATGGATATAAAGAATGTTAGATTATTTAAATATCTTACAATTACAACAATGATATTATGGATGAGTTATGATTTTTATATAAAATGTTATGTGGCAGGAACATTCGATTGTTTATGTCTCATAGCGAATGTCATAGCTTTAATACAGTTAAGGATGAAAGGAGTAAAGAAAAATGAAAATATACCCGAAGGCTAGCGCACAAGTATATGGTGAAGAGTTTAAAGAGGAGTTGCAAAAAGCGGAGGGAGTTGAGTTACAATTCTTCGATGAGAATGGAATAATGAATAGATTTAATTTTGAAGATGAAGTTCGCAAGTATAAGGCTCTTTATCCACAATTAAAAGAGATTATTGTTCATCCTCCATTATCAAATTATAATATTGAGCATATATTCTTCAAAGATGAGGAGATATTTAAGGAACAATTGCTAAAAATGAAAGAGCTAACAGAAGAATTGGATATCGATATGGATTTTGTATATCACACATATTGGCCAGTCAGACAATTTGTTGCTTCTGGTTTTGCTGATAGAATAAAGAACCAAATTAAACTTATAGAAGGAGCAAGAGTTACTATTCTGATTGAGAATTTATTTATGATGCTTGATGAAAAGGATGAATGTGCAGCTCTTGAAGTATGTAAGCTAATAGATAGTCCGAATGTTAGATGTTGTATTGATACAACACACATGCATTGCAAAGCTAATATTTACAGAAGAGACTTTCTTGAAATGGTAAATTCTGAACTTAATAAAGAAGATTGTGAAAAATATGTTAAACAAATACATTTTGCAGCAACACTTAATAATGACGGATTTTTAAGTAAGAAAAATCATGGAAGAGTACATGAATGTATAGAAAATGTGCAAGAAGAATATGATTGGCTTAAAAATCTTGGAATGGGAGATAAAAATTTCATTACTGAGGTTGGAGAAGAAGATTATTATTCAAGAGCAGATCAAATAAAAGAAATAAATATGTTAGGAGAAATAACAACTTAGAGCTTCACAAAATAAAAGTGAAGCTTTTTGTTTTTTTATAAATATATTTGTCAAAAAAATAAAAATTAGATTGTATACACGCTAAATGTGTGATATAATAGAAAAATCAATAATTTAAAGGAGGAATTTAATAATGGCAAAGATATTAAATGACGTATCAAGAACATTTAATGAATTTTTATTATTACCAAACTTAACAGATGAAAGATGTATACCAAGTAACGTATCATTAAAAACACCATTAGTAAAATTTAAAAAAGGTGAAGAACCTAAATATTCGATGAACATCCCTTTTGTGTCAGCGATAATGCAAGCCGTTTCAGGAGAAAATATGGCTATTGCTTTGGCGCGCGAAGGTGGATGTTCTTTTATTTATGGTTCACAATCTATAGAAGATGAAGCAGCTATGGTTAGACGTGTAAAAAGACATAAAGCTGGTTTCATAGAGAGTGATTCAAATGTTAAAAGTGGAACTCCTATTAAGGAAGTTTTAGAGCTTATCGAAAGAACAGGACATTCAACTGTAATGGTTACAGAGGATGGAACAAGCAATGGTAAATTCTTAGGATTAGTAACTGATAAAGATTATAGAGTATCAAGAGTAAATGAAAATGATCCTGTTGATATGTATATGACTCCAAGAGATAAAGCTGTAACAGCAAGAAAAGGAATTGGTTTAACAGAAGCAAACGATATTATCTGGGAGAATAAAATAAGCTGTTTACCAATATTAGATGAAAATGATAATCTAGAGCATTTAGTATTTAGAAAAGATTATGAAGAGAGAAAGAATAATCCAGATTCATTATTAGATGAAAATAAAAGATACATAGTAGGTGCCGGAATTAATACAAGAGATTATGAACAAAGAATTCCTGCTTTAGTTGAAGCTGGTGTAGATGTAATTTGTATGGATTCATCAGATGGATATTCAGTATGGCAAAAAAATACAATTGACTGGGTAAGAGAGCACTATGGAGATACAGTTAAAATTGGTGCTGGAAACGTAGTTGATAAAGAAGGATTCAACTACTTAGCAGAAGCTGGTGCTGACTTTATTAAAGTTGGTGTTGGTGGAGGTTCAATTTGTATCACTCGTGAGACAAAAGGAATCGGACGTGGACAAGCTAGCGCACTATTAGATGTTATTGAAGCAAGAGATGAGTACTTCAAAAAGACGGGTGTATATATTCCAGTATGCTCTGATGGTGGTATCGTACATGATTACCATATTACACTTGCATTAGCAATGGGAGCTGACTTTGTTATGATGGGTAGATATTTTGCAAGATTTGACGAGAGCCCAACAAGAAAAGTTAAAGTTGGTGGAAACTTTGTTAAAGAGTACTGGGGAGAAGGATCAAACCGTGCAAGAAACTGGCAAAGATATGACCTTGGAGAAAAAGGAAAGAATAAGTTAAGCTTCGAAGAAGGAGTAGATTCATACATACCATATGCAGGACCATTAAAAGATAACTTAGCAGTAACAATAGCAAAGATTAAATCAACAATGTGTAACTGCGGATCAATAACAATACCAGAGCTACATGAAAAAGCAAGATTAACAATGGTATCAAACATAAGCATTAAAGAAGGTAGTGCTCACGACGTAATGCTTAAAGAGGTAACAACTCAAGACTAATTATATTGAGTATAATGAATAAAACACAAAGGAGATATTAGCTAATATTAACAAAGTGATACGAGGGAGAGAATAAATGAAGAAGAAGTATATAATTGGAATTGTTTTAGCCATTATTATCTGTGCGTGTGCAGTAGCTTTTATAATAGTTTTTAAAGCGAATGAACCTGTAAGAGAAGCGAAAAAATTAGCTGAAAAGATAAAAAACAATGCATCAGTATTTCTTGATTATGGTTTAACGGATAAAGAGATAGAAAATATCAAAAGAGAGCTAGAAAAAATAGATGGTGTTGTTATATTAAAATACACATCAAAAGAAGAGGCTCTTGAAGATGCGAAGGTAAAGCTCGGGGAAAATGGAGACTTACTAGATACATATACATCAGGCAACCATCCTTTTCCAGCTTCATTTAAGATAGATATTGATAAAAAAGTAGATTTTGATCAATGTATTAAGAAGATAAAAAATATAAAAAATGTTAAAGATGTTAAATACTTTGAAAATAGAGATAAACTTTATTTACTAATTATGAGAGAAGGCATCGAAAAGTATAAGGATAATTGAAAGGATATAAAATGGATAATAAAGAATTAATTTTAATAATTGACTTCTATGGTCAATATAATCAATTAATCGCAAGACGTGTACGTGAATGTAATGTTTATTCAGAAATCGTACCATTTAGTACACCAATAGAAAAAATTAAAGAGAAAAATCCAAAAGGAATTATATTTACTGGAGGACCAGCAAGTGTTTATGCTGAAGGTGCTCCAAAGGTAACAGAGGAAATATTTAATCTTGGTGTTCCAGTTCTTGGAATCTGCTATGGTATGCAACTTATGACACATATGCTTGGTGGAAAAGTTCAAAGAGCAGATAAAAGAGAATATGGTGTTACAAGTGTTAAGATTAATAATAGTTCTAAATTATTTAATGGATTTGGAGATACAAATGACTGTTTAATGAGTCATACAGATTTTGTTGAGACATTACCAGAAGGATTCGAAAATATAGGTTCAACAGATCATTGTCCAAATGCAGCTATGCAAAATACTGAAAAGAACTTCTATGGAATTCAATTCCATCCAGAAGTTAACCATACAAATAATGGAACAGAGATTATAAGAAACTTTATTTATAATGTTTGTGGATGCTCTGGTATATGGAAAATGAGTTCTTTTGCTGAAGAAACAGTTAAAGCTATTAGAGAAAAAATTGGAGATAAAAAAGCATTATGTGCTTTATCTGGTGGTGTTGATTCATCAGTTGCTGCAGCTCTAATTAATAAAGCAATTGGAAAGAATTTAACATGTATATTTGTTGATCATGGATTATTAAGAAAGAATGAAGCTGAAGAAGTTGAAGAAGTATTTACAAAGAACTTTGATGTAAACTTCATAAAAGTAGATGCAAGAGATAGATTTTTAGGAAAATTAGCTGGGGTATCTGATCCAGAGCAAAAAAGAAAAATAATTGGTGAAGAATTTATTCGTGTATTCGAAGAAGAAGCTAAAAAGATTGGAACAGTTGATTACTTAGTACAAGGAACAATTTATCCAGATGTTATTGAAAGTGGTGTAGGAGCTGGAGCTAAAATTAAGAGCCATCATAATGTTGGTGGTCTTCCAGACTATGTTGATTTCAAAGAGATAGTTGAACCACTAAGAGATTTATTTAAAGATGAAGTAAGAAAAGTTGGATTAGAGCTTGGATTACCAGAATTCTTAGTATATCGTCAACCATTCCCAGGACCAGGCCTAGCTATTCGTGTTATAGGAGATATAACAGAAGATAAGCTAACAATCTTAAGAGATGCAGATGCTATTTTTAGAGAAGAAGTAGCTAAAGCTGGATGGGATAGAAAAATTAATCAATACTTTGCCGTATTAACAAATATTCAATCAGTAGGTGTTATGGGTGATGAAAGAACTTATGACTATACAATAGCATTAAGAGCTGTAACAACAACAGATTTTATGACAGCTGAATGGACTAAAATACCATATGAGGTATTAGAAGTTGTATCAGCAAGAATCGTAAACGAAGTTAAACATGTAAACAGAGTTGTTTATGATATAACAGGAAAACCACCTGCAACAATTGAATGGGAATAATAAAAAATATATAAATAAAAAATGAGTTTACATGAAGTAGACTCATTTTTTATTATTTTGTTAATTAATTGTGTATAGATATTGCAGTTATTAGTATTATTGATATATAATGCAGAAAGATAATAATATAATTATATTGTATCTTGTATTAATACCTGTGAAAGGTGGAATTTTTTATGATTAAATTTACAAAAATGCATGGGCTAGGGAATGATTATGTTTATATTGATGCTACAGCTAAAACTGGGCAAAAATTAGAAAATGAATCGTCTCTAGCTCGTTTTGTCAGCGACAGACACTTTGGTGTTGGCTCTGACGGACTAATCCTAATCTGTGATAGCGATGTAGCAGATTTTAAAATGAGGATGTTTAACTACGACGGAAGTGAAGCAGAGATGTGTGGTAACGGAATTAGATGCGTAGGGAAATTTGTTTATGACAAAGGAATGGTTAATCGCGATTTGATTACTATTGAGACATTAGCTGGAATAAAGGTACTAAAGCTTAATGTTGTTAATGGTAAAGTAGAAACTGTAAGGGTTGATATGGGGGAACCAATACTAAATCCTAAATTAATTCCAGTGGTTTCTGAGGAGAAGATTGTTAAGAACTTAAATCTTGATGTAGAAGGAAGAAGTTTTAAGTTTTCTTGCGTATCAATGGGAAATCCTCATGCAATTACAATAGTTGATAATGTTAAGGATTTTGAACTAGACAAGTTTGGAAAAACTCTTGAATATGATTCACATTTTCCAAAACGTTCTAACATTGAATTTATTGAGCTTGTTGATAAAGCTCATATTAAAATGAGAGTTTGGGAAAGAGGAGCTGGTGAAACACTAGCATGTGGAACTGGCGCTTGTGCATCAGCTGTAGCTTGTAATTTTAATGGTTATACAGATAGAAAAGTAACAGTTGAATTACTTGGTGGAAACCTTGAAATAGAATGGTCTGAAAAAGATAATCATGTTTATATGACTGGACCTGCTACAACCGTATTCGAGGGGGTGCTTGATAATGATTAATATAAATGAAAATTTTTTAGATTTACAAGATAGCTACTTATTTTCTACGATAGCTAAGAAAGTAAAAGCATTCCAAGAAGCAAATCCCGATAAGAAAGTTATTAAGCTTGGAATTGGTGACGTAACTCTTCCACTAGCCAAAGCTTGTGTTAATGCAATGAAAAAAGCAGCAGATGAGATGCTTGATTCAAATACGTTTAAAGGGTATGGTCCAGAGCAAGGATATGACTTCTTAAAAGATAAGATAATTGAATTTGATTACAAGAAAAGAGGAATAGATGTTGAACCAGATGAAATATTTGTTTCAGATGGTGCTAAATGTGATACAGGAAATATTGGAGATATATTTTCAAAAGACAATAAGGTTGCAATAACTGATCCAGTTTATCCAGTATATATTGATACAAATACAATGGCTGGTAGAGCAGGAAAGTATAATGAAAGTACAGGTATGTACGATAATATAATATACATGCCATGTAACGCAGAAAATAATTTTGAACCAGAATTACCAAGTGAAGTTCCGGATATTATTTATCTATGCTTTCCAAATAACCCAACTGGAACAGTACTAAACAAAACTCAGTTAAAGAAATTGGTTGATTATGCAAAAGAGAATAAAGCAATTATTCTTTACGATAGCGCATATGAGGCATTTATTACCGAAGAAGATGTTCCACATAGCATATATGAAATTGAAGGTGCAAAAGAAGTAGCAATTGAATTCAAAAGTTTCTCAAAAACAGCTGGATTTACTGGAGTAAGATGTGGATATGTTGTTATTCCAAAAGCTTTAAAAGGATATTCTAAGGATGGACAAGAGGTTAGTATAAACAAGTTATGGAACAGAAGAACTTGTACTAAGTTTAATGGAGTATCATATATAACACAAAAAGGTGCTGAAGCTGTATACTCGGAAGAAGGCCAAGCACAAATAAAACAAAACATTGATTACTATAAAGAAAATGCAAAGATTATAAAAGAAAATCTAGAAGAAGCTGGTTATAAAGTATTTGGTGGAGTTAATGCACCATATATATGGCTAAAATTACCAGATGGTGTAAAATCTTGGAATTTCTTTGATAGATTATTAAATGAAATACAAGTTGTTGGAACACCAGGTGTGGGATTTGGACCAAGTGGAGAAGGATATTTTAGATTAACTGCATTTGGAAATAGAGAAAATACAATTGAAGCTGTAAATAGAATTAAAAATTGGAAATAAGAAAAGAGCCGCATGGAGAATATCCATGCAGCTCTTAATTCATGCAGTCAGCAGTTTGGAGAAGGCTTTCCCTTTTCCATCCGAAACCAATACTTCAGTTGAACTTACCCTCATTGTGCGTTTAAAGGGAAATACGCTGAAATCAATTCCGGCTTCCCTTGCAGCCTCCTGAAGAAGCTTATTGGGTGATAATTCGCAAGAAAGCGTAACTCTATGTTCGGGGTTATTTGTGAGTTCACGCATAATGATTTCCTGCAGTGCAGTCTGAAAAACTTTCGTTGCCTCCGGGGTTGGAGCCAGCGTAGTTGCATTCAGTGCACCAAGCAAAGATATCAAGTCGTTTCCTACGGAATTTGTTGCTCCAATACGGTAGTTAGCAAGGTTTGCGGTATCGCTAATCTTGTTTGCCCACCATGCAGAAGCTACGACTGCGGTTTGTAAAACCTCTGCCATTCTATGAAACACTCCTTTCAGTATGTCATAGGCATCAGTTTTTCGGTACTTCTGACACTTTATTTGTATTCGTGTGTCAACGAATGTAGATTAAATTATAACAGAAGGTAACATAAAAGTCAATAAATAAAGAGGGAGAAAATACCAATTTATTAAGATTTTTTTGATGTAACAGCAATTAGAAACTAATTAAATTGAAAATAATAATAGTAAATATATATTGCAAAATGTCAAGAAAATGATAAAATGTAGTGGAAGGTATTAGTGATATACGAAAGGAATTAGGCTATGTTAAAAGAGCTAACTTTAAACGAAAAAATCGGACAAATGATGATGGTCGGAATGGACGGAAACACTATAGATGACAGAATAAAGAAATTAATATTAAACTATAAAGTTGGTGGAGTTATATTATATAGAAAAAACTTTAAGACATATAACGATATGCTAAAGCTAATATATGATTTAAAAGAGCTTAATTCTTCAAATAAAGTCCCACTATTTATTGCTATTGATCAAGAGGGTGGAAGAGTTAACAGAATGCCACCAGAAATACATAATATAAAGAATGCATATACGTTGGCTAAAACAAAAAATGCTAACGTTGTAAGAGAAGCTGCTGATATAACCGGTACTATATTAGAAGAAAGTGGATTTAATATGAATTTTTCACCAGTATTGGATATACTAGAAAAAGGAACAACAGAGGCAATTGGAAACAGATGTTATGGAGATAATCCTCAAGATGTTTCTGAATATGGCATACAAGTTATGAATCAACTTCAAAAGCATAAAGTAATATCTGTTATTAAACATTTTCCTGGCCAAGGTGCTTCTAAATTTGATTCACATTACATACTACCTAGCGTAAAGCATATAGATAAAAATCATGTTAAACCATTTGTTGATGCGATTGAACAAGGTGCAGATGCAATGATGGTAGCGCACATGAGAATAAAGAATATAAGTAGATTTACTCCAGCTTCATTATCGAAGAAAGTTATTAGGGAAATCAGATTAAATTATAATTATAAAGGCCTAATAATGACGGATGATTTAAAAATGAGAGCTGTTAGATATTTGTATGGGACAAGAAGAGCTGTTAAGATGGCTTTTAATGCAGGAAATGATCTTGTACTATTTAGATTTAAGAGAACTGATGAAGAAAAGTGTATAAGATATATTCAAAGATTAGTTAGAATTGGAAAAATATCAGAGCAAAGGATTAACCAAAGTGTCATGAGAATTCTTGATGTGAAAGAAAAATATGAAGTAAGTGACCAAAAAGAAATTAAGGGTTGCAACATTGAGGAGATTAACAATAGAATAGATACCGTTAATTCTTATGTAGAAGAAAATTGTAAAATCACAAGATAAAGTAGGAGGTATAGAGATGAAAAAAGAATATATTATTGGAGGATGCATAGGCCTAGCATTTGTTATAGCAATTATAGTTTGCATGATTGTAGGACTATTTCATAAGAAAGAAGCACCATATACCCCAACGATTGCTAAAATTATTAATATTGATGATAATGGAGAGATCAAAGAAGAGGAAACCAAGGCTAGCTTTGAAAATGATAACAAATCAAAAGTAAATGAATATGCGGAGCAAATTAAAACATCAGCTCAAAGTGAAAGATATAGTATGATTATTATGCCTGACTACGTTATTCACATTGATAAAAACATATCTATAAAATTCAAATCAAATATAAAGGAATATGTTGCATATTTGGATACAACTAAAGAAGGAAAAGAAAGAGAAATTGTAACAAAAGCACCGGATGGATTTATAGATTGGGTTTTAGAGCAAATAGGCGAAGAATAATAGTAAAAATACTAAAAAATAGGTACTAATTTTAAAATTAGTACCATTTTTTTGCTCTATCTTGAAAATACTAGAAAATAAAGGAAAAAAAGTGAAAAAATGTGTTGACAAGACGCCATAGCCGTTATATAATAGACAAGCATGTAAGATTAGCGTTGAAGTAGGATGTGGCTACAACCTTTGAAATAGCAGGGTTGGAGGGAACTCCTATGGAGCATGTCATGGCTTAGACCAGGCGGTAAGTTATTTAAATATAAGCACTTATCCCAAGAAAAATCATGCAAAACTTGGGCTTTAAATATAGGTGTTAATGAAACACCAGGGTGCGTTTATAACTTCCGACAATAATTTAAAAATTTTAAGGAGGGAAAAATTACATGGCAACAGTAACAGGAAATGCGGTAGCAAGTGAAAAAATCAGAATAAGATTAAAGGCTTATGAATCTAAAATCTTAGAACAGTCTGCTGAAAAGATAGTAGATACTGCTAAGAAGACAGGTGCAAAAGTTTCAGGTCCTATTCCACTACCAACAGAAAAGGAAATCATTACAATATTACGTTCTCCACACAAACACAAAGACTCAAGAGAACAATTTGAAATGAGAACACACAAAAGAGTTATTGATATTCTTTATCCAACACAAAAAACTGTAGATAGTCTAATGAAATTAGATTTACCAGCTGGTGTTGATATCGAAATCAAACTTTAATTTTAAATTATTTAAAAAGGAAGGTCTCTAAAGACCAAGCTGATGTACTACTTATGTAGAAATTAAAATATCAGCCAATAGTATTAGGAGGAAAATATGAAAACTTTAATAGGTAAAAAAGTTGGAATGACTCAAATCTTTGATGAAAAAGGTAGAGTAGTTCCAGTAACAGTTATCGAAGCTGGTCCTTGTGTAGTTGCACAAGTTAAATCAGTTGAAACAGATGGATACAATGCTATCCAATTAGGATTCGAAGATGTAAAAGAATCAAAAGTTAACAAACCAGAAAAAGGACATTTTGCAAAAGCAAATATTGCTCCAAAGAAACATTTAAGAGAATTTAGAGTAGAATCAGTTGAAGGAGTTACTGTAGGAACAGAATGGACAGTAACAGAATTTGCTGAAGGAGATAAATTAGATATCCAAGGAACTTCTAAAGGAAAAGGTTTCCAAGGTGTTATCAAACGTCATGGTCAACACAGAGGACCAATGGGACATGGATCTATGTATCATAGAAGACCAGGTTCAATGGGACCAACATCTACTCCAGGTAGAGTATTTAAAGGTAAAAAATTACCAGGACATATGGGAAAAGTTACAGTTACAATACAAAACCTAGACGTAATCAAAGTTGACGCAGACAAAAACGTTGTATTAGTAAAAGGTAGCGTACCTGGACCTAAAGGTGCAATTTTAAAATTAAAAACAAGCGTAAAAGCATAGGAAGGAGGATATAGAGAATGCCAAGTATAGATGTATACAATATTGAAGGAAAGAAAGTTAAATCAGTTGATTTAAAAGAAGAAATATTTGGAATCGAGCCAAATGAAGCTGTTGTTCATAGTGTATTAGTTAACTTCTTAGCTAATCAAAGACAAGGAACACAAAACACAAAAACAAGAGCTGAAGTTCGTGGTGGTGGAAGAAAACCATGGAGACAAAAAGGAACTGGTAGAGCAAGACAAGGAAGTATTAGAGCTCCACAATGGATCAAAGGTGGTATCGCTTTAGGACCAAAACCTCGTGATTATGCTTACACAGTTAATAAGAAAGAAAAGAGATTAGCAATTAAATCAGTTTTAAGTTCAAAAGTTTTAGAGAACGAATTAGTTGTTGTTGATACTTTAGATATGAAAGAAATCAAAACAAGTGAAATAGCTAAAGCTTTAACAAACTTAAAAGTTGAAGGAAAAGCATTAATATTATTACCAGAAAAGAACGAAAACGTTCAAAAATCAGCAAGAAATATCGAAGATGTAAAAACTACATTAGTTAACACAATAAACGTTTATGATTTATTAAAATATAACAAATTAGTTGTTACACTTGATGCTGTTAAGAAATTAGAGGAGGTGTACGCTTAATGTTACCAGAAGATATAATTATAGAGCCAGTTATTACTGAAAAGAGCAATGATGCGCTTCAAGCTGGAAAGTATACTTTCAAAGTTAACAAAAAAGCAACAAAAGTTGATATAGCAAGAGCTGTAGAAAAACTTTTTGATGTTAGAGTATTAGATGTTAATACAATCGCAGTAAGCGGAAAACAAAAAAGAGTAGGAAGATCAATTGGAAAAACTTCTGATTGGAAAAAAGCTGTTGTATCTATCGATACAGATCCACAAGCTAAGTCATACTTAACAAAAGGTGGAAAAGCTAAGAAAGTTTCTAAATCAGTTAAGAATTCAATCGATGCTTACGGAATTTAATTTTTAAAATTATGATATCGAGAAATAACTCGGAAAATAAATATAAAGGAGAGATATAACAATGGGAATGAAACATTTTAACCCAACAACTCCATCATTAAGAAACATGACAGTTTCTACATACGAGGAAGTAACAAAGAAGACTCCTGAGAAAACATTATTAGCTACAAAGAAAAAGAATGCAGGAAGAAACTCATATGGTAGAATCACAGTTCGTCATCAAGGTGGAGGAAACAGACAAAAATATAGATTAGTTGATTTCAAGAGAAGAAAAGATGATATGGTAGCAACAGTAATTGGTATCGAATACGATCCAAACAGAAGTGCTAACATTGCATTAATAGAATATGAAGATGGAGAAAAAGCTTACATCTTAGCACCTATCGGATTAAAAGATGGTGACAAAGTAGTTTCTGGAGAAAGAGCAGATATCAAACCTGGTAACTGCATGAAAATTGAAAATATTCCAGTAGGTACAATGATTCACAACATCGAATTAAATCCAGGACAAGGTGGAAAATTAGTTAGAGCAGCTGGACAAGAAGCACAATTAATGGCTAAGGAAGGTAAATATGCTCACGTAAGACTTCCATCAGGAGAAATGAGATTAATCATGGCAGTATGTAGAGCAACTATAGGAACTATAGGAAACTCAGACCATGAGAACGTTAAATTAGGAAAAGCTGGAAGAAGCAGACATTTAGGAAAGAGACCTGAAGTTAGAGGATCTGTTATGAACCCTAACGATCACCCACACGGTGGTGGTGAAGGTAGAGCTCCAGTAGGACATGCTGGACCAATGACACCTTGGGGTAAACCAGCTCTTGGATACAAGACTAGAAAACGTAATAAGATGTCAAATAAATTTATCGTTAAGAGAAGAAAATAATATAAGGAGGGTAATTTTATATGTCAAGATCAAGCAAGAAAATGCCTTACGTTTCTCAAAAGCTTCTTAAGAAGATTGAGAAAATGAACGAAACAGGTGAAAAAGAAGTTATCAAGACATGGTCAAGATCTTCTACAATATATCCACAAATGATTGGACACACAATCGCTGTTCATGACGGAAGAAAACATGTTCCTGTTTATTTAACAGAGGAAATGATAGGACATAAATTAGGAGAATTTGCTCCTACAAGAACATTCAAGGGTCACTCAGGAGATAAAGCAACAAAATAATGAGAACTCTTAAAATTATAAGGAGGTAAGTATAGTGGAAGAAAAGCAAGAAATGATTCCAGAAGCAATAGCAACTCTTAAAAATGCTAGAATTTCAGCTAGAAAAGTTAAAATAGTAGCAGATTTAATAAGAGGAAAAGATGCTAAAGAAGCTTTAGCAATTGTAAAATTCACACCTAAGGCTTCATCAGAAGTAATAGAGAAATTATTAAAATCAGCTATAGCAAATGCTGAAAATAACCATGGTATGAAATCTAACAACTTATATGTATCTGAAATATTTGCAAACCAAGGTCCTACAATGAAGAGAATTAGACCAGCTGCAAAAGGTTCAGCAGTAAGAATTAGAAAGAGAACAAGCCATATAACAATCAAGTTAAGAGAAAGAGCATAAGAAAGGAGGAGTTATTAAAATGGGACAAAAAATGGATCCACATGGATTAAGAGTTGGTGTTATCAAAGATTGGAGTTCAAAATGGTACGCTGATTCAAAGAATTTTGCTGACTACTTAGTAGAAGATAACAAAATTCGTAAATATATCAAAAAGAAATTATATATTAGCGGTATCGCAAAAATAGAGATTGAAAGAACTGCTAAATTTGTAAAAATAAATGTTTTCACAGCTAAACCAGGATTAGTAATTGGTAAAGGTGGAAACTTAGCTGAAGAGTTAAAAGTTGATTTACAAAAAATGATCAACAAAGATGTTAACTTAAATATCGTAGAGGTTAAGAATGCAGATATGGACGCACAATTAGTTGCTGAAAATATCGCAGGACAACTAGAAAGAAGAATTTCATTCAGAAAAGCTATGAAACAATGTATGCAAAAAACTATGAAATCAGGTGCACAAGGTATCAAAACTGCAGTATCTGGAAGATTAGGTGGAGCTGATATGGCTAGAACTGAATTCTATAAAGATGGTACAATACCACTTCAAACATTAAGAGCTGATATTGACTATGGATTTGCAGAAGCAGATACAACATATGGAAAAATCGGTGTTAAAGTTTGGATATATAAAGGAGAAGTTCTTCCTACTAAGAAACAAGTAGTGGAAGGAGGAGAAGACTAATGCCATTAATGCCAAAAAGAACAAAATATAGAAAAATGCAAAAAGGTAGAATGAGAGGAAAAGCTACCAGAGGAAATAAAGTAACAGATGGAGAATATGGATTACAAGCAGTAGGTGGTGCTTTAATTACATCAAATCAAATTGAAGCAGCCCGTGTTGCTATGACTCGTTATACAAAAAGAGGTGGACAAGTTTGGATTAAATTATTCCCAGACAAGCCAATCACTAATAAAGGTATAGGTACTCGTATGGGTAAAGGTAAAGGTGCCGTTACTTATTGGGTAGCAGTTGTTAAACCAGGAAGAGTTATGTTTGAAATGGCAGGAGTTCCTGAAGAAACAGCTAAAGAAGCTCTTAGATTAGCAGCTAACAAACTATCTGTTAAATGTAAATTTGTAAAAAGAGAAACAGAAACGGAGGCTGATGCATAGATGAAGATAGATAAGATTAAAGAAATGTCTTCACCTGATCTAGAAAAAGAATTAGGAGAATTAAAATCAGAGCTATTCAAATTAAGATTTACAAAGAAAGCTAATGGTTTAGACAATCCTATGAAAATAAGAGAAGTTAGAAAAGACATTGCTAGAATTAAAACAGTTTTAAATGAAAGAAAATTAAACGAAGCAAAATAATTTGCAAGGTTAAGTTTTGAAGGAAGGAGAAATTTCGATGGAAGAAAGAAATCTTCGTAAAGTTATGATCGGAACTGTTGTTTCAAACAAGATGGACAAAACAGTTGTTGTCGGAGTTGAAACTAACGTTAAAGATCCTATATATGGAAAAATTAAAAAGAGAACATATAAATTAAAAGCTCATGACGAAAATAACGAATGCCAAGAAGGCGATAAAGTTAAAGTTATGGAAACAAGACCTCTATCAAAAGATAAGAGATGGAGAGTTGTAGAAATAGTTGAAAAAGCTATTATTAAATAATTATGAGTTTTATATGTGAAACGAATCAATAGAATTTGATTTAAAGGAGGGAAATTCAAAATGATACAACAACAAACTATACTTAAAGTAGCTGACAACACTGGTGCAAAAGAATTAATGTGCATTAGATGTTTAGGTGGTTCATATAGAAAGTATGCAAGAGTTGGTGACGTCATCGTAGCATCTGTTAAATCAGCTGCTCCAGCCGGAATGGTTAAAAAAGGTGAAGTTGTTAAAGCAGTAGTTGTTAGAACTAAAAAGCCTACAAGAAGAGCTGACGGTTCATACATCAGATTCGATGAGAATGCTGCTGTTATTATAAAAGAAGATGGAAATCCAAAGGGAACACGTATATTTGGACCTATCGCAAGAGAGCTTAGAGAAAAGAATTATATGAAAATCTTATCATTAGCTCCAGAAGTTTTATAGTTCATAGTTTTATGCTATGCGCTAAATCATAATAATATTTAAAAGAGGAGGCGAAATTCCTAAAATGCTAAAAGTTAAAAAAGGTGATACAGTTAAAGTTTTATCAGGAAATGATAAAGGAAAAACTGGAGAAGTTTTAGAAGTAGTAGCAGGTAAAGTACTTGTTAAAGGTATAAATATAAAAACAAAACACGTTAAACCTAGAAGACAAGGTGAAGAAGGTGGAATCGTTAAAACTGAATTCCCAATTCACGCAAGCAAGGTTAGTGTAGTATGCCCAAAATGTGGTAAAGCTGTAAGAATCGGATTTGAAATCGATAAAGATTCAAAAGTTCGTGTATGTAAATCATGTGGTGCAAAAATAAAATAATTTCAGTTGGAAAGGAGGAAATAATTTAAAATTATGGAAATTTTAAGAGATCAATACAAAAATGAAGTAATTCCAGCAATGATGAAAAAGTTTAACTATAAGTCAGTAATGGAAGTTCCAAAATTAGATAAAATAGTAATCAATATTGGTTTAGGAGATACTAAGGAAAATCCTAAATCATTAGAAAATGCAATAAAAGATTTAAGCGATATTACAGGTCAAAAACCAATCGTTACAAAATCTAAGAAAGCTATTGCTGCTTTCAAATTAAGAGCTAACGTTGATGTAGGATGTAAAGTTACATTAAGAAGTGGAAAAATGTATGATTTTGCATACAAACTATTCAATGTAGCACTTCCTAGAGTAAGAGATTTTAGAGGAGTATCTGCAAATTCTTTCGATGGAAGAGGTAACTATTCAATGGGTATTAAAGAACAATTAATATTCCCTGAAATAGAATATGATAAAATCGATAAAATAAGAGGTATGGATATAATATTCGTAACTACTGCTAAGTCTGATGAAGAAGCAAAAGAGTTATTAACATTATTAGGAATGCCATTTAAAAAGTAATTTTTTTTGAAGGAAGGGAGAAATTCATGGCTAAAAAATCTTTAAAAGTTAAGCAACAAAAAACACAAAAATTTGCTACTAGAGAATATAATAGATGCAAAATTTGTGGTAGACCACATTCTTACATCAGAAAATTTGGAATTTGCCGTGTATGCTTTAGAGAATTAGCACACAAAGGTGAGATTCCTGGTGTAAAGAAAGCAAGTTGGTAAAATATAAATTTATGCAAGCAGTTGCATAAGGATGTTTAATACAAATAAAAAAACATTAGAAGGAGGGATAAAGTTGAATATTACTGATCCAATAGCAGATATGCTAACAAGAATTAGAAATGCAAATAGTTCTAAACATAAAACTGTTGATGTTCCATCTTCAAATATGAAATTAGCTATAGCTGATATCTTATTAAAAGAAGGATACATTAAATCATTTGAAGAAATAAAAGTTGATAATAATCAAGGTATTATAAGAATTACTTTAAAATATGATGAAAAAGGTAGCAGAGTTATAGACGGATTAAAGAGAATTAGTAAACCAGGATTAAGAGTATACGCATCTAA
This sequence comes from Clostridia bacterium, assembly GCA_017512025.1. GTDB lineage: Bacteria > Bacillota > Clostridia > TANB77 > CAG-508 > CAG-492. The sequence goes on along the minus strand of JAFWHH010000009.1, from coordinate 439,093 downwards.
AGATGAGTTACCACAAGTATTAAATGGTTTAGGTATAGCTTTAATATCTACATCAAAAGGAATTAAAACAGACAAAGAAGCTAGACAAGAAGGTTTAGGCGGAGAAGTTTTAGCTTACGTTTGGTAATTAATAGAAATTTTTAAGGAGGGAAAATTCACATGTCAAGAATAGGAAATAAACCTATTACAGTTCCTGCAGGTGTTGAAGTTACAGTAGACGGACAACACATTACTGTTAAGGGACCAAAGGGTACATTAGAAAGAGATATTCATAAAAACATGACTGTAAGTGTTGAAGAAAACATCGTTAAAATCGCAAGACCAGATGATGAAGCTTTCAACAAGAGCTTACATGGATTAACAAGAACTTTAATCAACAACATGATTGAAGGTGTTCTAAATGAATATACAAGAGAATTAGAAATTAATGGTGTTGGATATAGAGCTCAATTAAGAGGAAAGAATTTAGTATTAACTTTAGGATATTCTCATCCTGTTGAGATGGAAGCTCCAGAAGGAATTAAATTTGAAGTTCCATCACCAAACCAAATCATCGTTAGAGGTGTTGATAAAGAGCAAGTTGGTCAAGTAGCTGCTGTTATAAGAACTAAGAGGCCACCTGAAGTTTATAGAGGAAAAGGTATCAAATATGTTGAAGAACATATTAGACGTAAAGAAGGTAAAGCTGGTAAGAAATAAAATAATTAGATTTATTTCTTACTTGATCCAAGCTGTATATAAACTTAGTTTAAAAGAACTAATGCTGTTACATTAGTTAGAAAGGAGAAAATAATGGTTTCTAATACAGATAGAAAAATGGAAAGAAGAAGAAGACATTTAAGAGTTCGTACAAAAATTAGCGGAACTGCTGAACGTCCAAGACTTTGTATATATAGAAGTAACAAGAATCTATTCGCTCAATTAATAGACGATGTTACAGGTACTACTTTAGTAAGTAGCTCTACTCTTGATAAAGATATCAAGACAAAAGCTTCAAATAAAGAAGCTGCTAAAGAAGTAGGAGCTGCAATAGCTAAAAAAGCTAAGGCTAAAAAAGTAGAGGAAGTTGTATTTGATAGAAGTGGATATCAATATCACGGAATCGTTAAAGAATTCGCAGAAGCTGCAAGAGAAGCAGGATTAAAATTCTAATAAGAAGGAGGGAAATATAGATTCATGGAAAATAATACATCAGAATTAAAAGAAAAAGTTGTATCAATCAGCAGAGTTGCTAAGGTTGTTAAAGGTGGTAGAACTTTTAGATTTAGTGCAGTTGTAGTTGTTGGAGATGGTGCTGGACATGTAGGTGTAGGTAACGGAAAAGCAGCCGAAGTTCCAGATGCAATCAAAAAAGCTATAGAAGAAGCTAAGAAAAACTTAATCGAAGTTCCAGTAGTAGGAACTACTATACCTCATGAATTTGTTGGTGAATTTGGTAGTGCTAGAGTTATGTTAAAACCAGCAGAAGAAGGTACTGGAATCATAGCAGGAGGAAGTGTTAGACCTGTAATCGAACTTGCTGGATACAGAGATATCAGAACAAAAGTTATAGGAACTAACAACCCAAGAAACGTTGTATATGCTACAATCGAAGGCTTAAAGAACATGCAAACTCTAGAGCAAGTAGCTAAAAAGAGAGGAAAGAAAGCTGAAGATATTTTATAATAAATTTTATTGATTTATAAAATACAATAGTATATACTAACTATAACAATAATAAGGAGGTGTAACCACATAATGAAATTAGATGAATTAGCGCCAGCTCAAGACAAAAAGACAAGAACAAGAGTAGGACGTGGAATGGGATCTGGACTTGGTAAGACATCTGGTAGAGGACATAAAGGTCAAAAAGCAAGATCAGGTGGTGGTGTTAGAAGAGGATTCGAAGGAGGTCAAACACCATTATATAGAAGATTACCAAAAAGAGGATTTACAAATATTCACGCTTTAAATTATACAGAAGTAACATTAACTATGCTTAACCAAGCTACAACAGCTGAAGTTACAGCTGAAAGCTTAATTGCAGATGGAATTATCAGTAAAGCAAATGACGGTATAGTTGTTATTGCTACTGGAAACTTAGAGAAAAAATTAGCTGTAAAGGCTAAAAGATTTACTAAAGCAGCAAAAGAAAAAATTGAAGCTTTAGGTGGAAAGACAGAGGTGATTTAATTGTTTAACACCATAAAAAACGCTTTAAAGACTCCAGACGTTAGAAAGAGACTTTTATATACATTAGTATTAATAATAGTTTTCAGACTTGGATGTTTTATTTCAGTACCAGGAATTGATCCTTCATTATTAAATACAGGAGACTCTGAAGGAATCAAAGGCCTAATTAATCTATTGACAGGTGGTGCTTTTACTAGATTGTCAATATTTGCTATGTCAATTACTCCATACATTACTGCATCAATTGTTATCCAATTGTTAGGTATGGTAATACCATCTTTAGAAAAATTAACTAAAGAAGGTGGAGAACTTGAAAGAGCAAAAATTAATAGATATACTAAATTATTAACTTTAGCTCTATCATTAGCTGAAGGAATTGGTATTTATTTAATGTACAAGAGTGCATTCGTTGATCAAAGCTTCCTTACAGGATTTATCGTAGTTCTATCATTTATGACAGGTACTGCAATCCTTATGTGGTTAGGAGAGCAAATAACGACAAAGGGTATTGGAAATGGTATTTCAATGCTAATCTTTGTTGGTATCGTTGCTGGACTTGGAAGTGGAGTACAATCACTATATGCTAAGGTATTTGGTGGAGCATTTGATACAAAGAACTTATTGATGGCATTAGGAATTATCTTAGGCGTTATAATTCTAATCGCTGCAGTAGTATTTGTTCAACAAGCTGAAAGAAGAATACCTGTACAATATTCTAAGAAAGTTGTAGGAAGAAAAATGGTAGGAGGACAAAATACACATATTCCTCTAAAACTTGCAATGGCTGGTGTTATGCCAATCATATTTGCATCATCATTTATGACTTTCCCAGCTATGGTTATACAATTAGTTAACCCTAATATAGCTACACAAACAACTGGAATAGGAAATTTCTGGCGTATTGTATATAATATTTCAATTGCTACATCTTCTTCAGATGTAAGCATTAAGTATACAATTGTAAATGCAATCATTTATTTAGTGTTAATTGTTGGATTTACATTCTTCTATACATACGCAACATTTAATCCAGCTGAAATCTCAAGCAGTATTAAGAAAAACGGAGGTTTCATACCAGGAATTAGAACTGGTAAATCAACAACAGAATATCTATCATCTGTTATTACAAAATTAACAGTATTTGGTGGATTCTTCTTAGCATTAATTGCGATTATACCAATGCTAGTAAGTCATTTATCAACAACTAACTTAGCATTTGGTGGTACATCAATATTAATCGTTGTTGGTGTTGCTTTAGAAACTGTTCAACAGTTAGAATCTCAAGTAGTTATGAAACACTATAAAGGTTTTTTAGAGTAAAGCAATTCAATTATTAAGATATATACAAAAGTTGGAAGGAGAATTTAAAATAAAATGAATTTAACTTCCAACTTTATATATGATTTTTTAAATAATTAATATTTTTTTGATATTAATTATTTAAGAAATTATTTTTGTTTTCTACAATTAGTAGAATTTAACTTTAATTTCATCAATGTATTAAAGGGAGGATATTAGTATGTACATAATTATGTTAGGAGCTCAAGGCACTGGAAAAGGAACTGTTGCTGGAATTATAAGCAAGGAGACAGGTTTTCCACAAATTTCTACAGGAGATATTTTTAGACAAAATATCAAAGAAAAGACAGAATTAGGAGTAGAGGCAGACAAATATATTTCTCAAGGAAATTTAGTACCTGATGAAATTACTGTTCCAATGGTAAAAAATAGATTAACAGAAGAAGATGCAATCAATGGAGCTATATTAGATGGTTTCCCAAGAACTATTGAACAAGCTAAGAAATTAGATGAAATATTAGCTGCAGAAGGTAAGAAAGTTGATTTAGTTATTAATTTAACTACACCAAAGGATGAGATAATTGAAAGAATGTTAACAAGAAGAGTATGTCCAAACTGTAAAGCAACATTCAATACAAAGCTTCACCCACCAAAAGTTGAAGGTATTTGTGATGAATGTGGTGGACAACTTGTTCAAAGAGATGACGATTCTAATCCAGAAGCAATAAGAAGAAGATTAGAAATTTATGAAGAGAAAACTAGCCCACTTGTAGATTACTACAAAGAGCAAGGTGTATTGAAAACTGAGGAAATAAGCCTATCTATTAATAGAATGGGTCCTGAAGTTGCAAAAGATATGGTTGAGTATATTAATAATAATAAATAAATGTAGTTTAGAAGGAATAAAAAAATGATAACAATCAAATCAAAGAAAGAAATAGATCAAATGAGAGCCGCATGTAAATTAACTGCGGCTGTTCATGAGGAATTAGCAAAACACATTAAACCAGGTGTTTCTACTTATGAACTTGATAAAATTGCTGAAGATTTTATAAGAAGTCATGGTGGAATTCCAGCAGAAAAGGGTTATCCTTCATATCAAAAAGGTGTACCTGATTTCCCTGGAAGTATATGTGCGTCTATTAATGATGAAGTAATTCATGGTATTCCGTCAAAAAGAGTAATCTTAAGAGATGGAGATATCATTAAAATCGATTTAGTAGCATATAAAGATGGATTTAATGGTGATGCTGCAAGAACATATATTGTTGGTAAGCCAAACAATAAAGAAGATGAAAGATTAGTAAAAGTAACAAAGCAAGCATTTTTCGAAGGCATAAAATATGCTGTAAAAGGAAATAGAATTGGTGATATTAGCCATGCAATTGGAGAATATGTTGAAAAAAATGGATTTTCTGTTGTAAGAGAATTCCAAGGACATGGAATTGGAAGAGAAATGCATGAAGATCCGGGCATACCAAATTATGGCAAAGCAGGAAGAGGTGCAAGACTTGAACCAGGCATGACTCTAGCAATTGAGCCTATGGTTATTATGGGAAAACCAGATATTCTAGAGCTTGATGATGGATGGACAATTGTAACTGAAGATGGAAGTCCAGCAGCACACTATGAAAACACAATTTTAATTACAGAAAAAGAGCCTGAAATATTGACTTTACTATAATTTTGTTATATACTATAAAAGCTATTGATTAAAATGGCGCATTATATAAGAAGAAAAATGGAGGTAGAAATGGCAAAAGAAGATGTTATAGAGGTTGAGGGAACTGTTGTTGAGACATTACCAAATACTAATTTCAAAGTAGAGCTTGAAAATGGACATCAAATTCTAGCACATATTTCTGGAAAATTAAGAATGAACTATATAAAGATTCTTCCAGGAGACAAAGTAAAGGTTGAGTTATCACCATATGATTTAACACGTGGAAGAATAACATGGAGAGCAAAATAGTTAATAATAATTGAAGACCCATCAATTAATTAAATATATCATAACATTTAGGGAGGTGTAAAAGATGAAGGTTAGACCATCAGTAAAACCAATTTGCGAAAAATGCAAAGTAATCAAAAGAAAAGGTGTAATAAGAGTTATTTGTGAAAATCCTAAACACAAACAAAGACAAGGATAATCAAACAAATTTGGTATTAACATATATCTAGGAAAGCGGCTGAAAGTTCTAGATATGTGTTTATATATAGTTTTATATAGATATTAAAGACTGAGCAAAATTAAAATCCGATTAGTTTTAGCCCGGTGCATTTCACCTTTAATATTATTAAAACACACAAACATTTATAAAAGTTATTTAAAGAAAATTTTGGAGGTGCAAAAATAATGGCTCGTATATCAGGAGTAGATTTACCTAGAGAAAAAAGAATTGAAATTGGATTAACATATATATATGGAATAGGTTTATCAAGTTCTCAAAAAATATTAGCAAAAGCTGGAGTAAATCCAGATGTTAGAGTAAAAGACTTAACAGATGACCAAGAACAAGCAATAAGAAATGCTATGGAAGGTTATTTAGTTGAAGGTGATCTTCGTAGAGAAGTAGCGCTTAACATCAAGAGACTTACAGAAATCGGTTGCTATAGAGGATTAAGACACAGAAAAGGTCTTCCAGTAAGAGGACAAAGAACAAAAACTAATGCTCGTACTAGAAAAGGACCTAGAAAATTAGTCAGCAAGAGCAAAGCTGCAAAATAGTTAAATAATTGAGGAGGTATAACTTAAATGGCTACAAAGACTGTAACAAAGAAAGTTACTAGAAGAAGAGATAGAAAAAATATCGACAAAGGTATGGCTCATATTCATTCTAGTTTTAATAATACAATCGTTACAATTACAGATGTTCAAGGAAATGCTATTTCTTGGGCAAGTGCTGGAGAATTAGGATTCAAAGGATCAAGAAAAAGTACTCCATTCGCAGCTAGTGAAGCAGCTGAAACAGCAGCAAAAGCAGCTATGGAGCATGGATTAAAAACAGTAGAAGTATTTGTAAAAGGACCAGGTTCTGGTCGTGAAGCTGCAATTAGATCATTACAAGCAGCTGGTTTAGAGATAAGCAGTATTAAAGATGTAACACCAATACCACATAATGGTTGTAGACCACCAAAGAGACGTCGTGTATAGTAATTAAATAGAATATTAAGGAAGGTGAAAAAATAATGTCAAGATATAGAGAGCCTGTTTTAAAAAGATGTAGATATCTAGGTATCAGCCCAACAGTTATTGGTATTGATAAAGAATCTAATCGTAAAATGGCAGGAAATAAACATAAAAAGATTTCTGAATACGCTATTCAGTTAAAGGAAAAACAAAAATTAAAATTCATCTATGGAGTTGGAGAAAGACAATTTAGAAAGTATTTCGACATGGCTTCAAGTAAAAAAGGTAAGACTGGTGAAGTTTTACTACAAATATTAGAAAGCAGACTAGATAATGTTGTTTTCAGATTAGGATATGCTAGAACAAGAGCAGAAGCAAGATTACAAGTTACTCATGGTGCATTCCAAGTAAATGGACAAAAAGTTGATATTCCATCTTACATTGTTAAACCAGGAGATGAAATAGCTGTTAGAGAAATCAGAAAAGATAATGGAACAGTAAAAGCTAGTGTTGAAGAAACAGCTTCAAGATTAGTTCCAACATGGTTAGAGAAAAACGCTGAAACTTTATCTGGTAAAGTATTATCAGTAGTTTCAAGAGACGAAATCGACTACCCAGTAGAAGAACATTTAATAGTAGAGCTTTACTCAAAATAGTATAATAGCATCAAAAAAGCTGCTATATTCATTAAAAAAATATATATTAAATATTTTTGGATTTAAAGTGTATAATCTCACTTTATATTAGGAGGGAAATAATGATAGAATTTGAAAAGCCAAATATTAAATGCTTAGAGATAGACAATGACAATAATTATGCGAAATTTGTATGTGAACCACTAGAGCGTGGTTATGGAATAACTATAGGAAATTCACTAAGAAGAATTTTACTTTCTTCATTACCAGGAAGTGCTATTACTGGTGCTAAAATAGAAGGTGTTCAACATGAATTTTCTACAATACCAAATGTAGTAGAAGACGTACCAGAGATAATAGTTAACCTAAAAAGCGTAAGATTAAAGTTAGACAAGAATGAAGAAAAAACTCTAAGAATTAACTTTAAGGGAGAAGGAGAAGTAAAAGCTGGTGATATTATCACAGACGGAACTGTTGAAATATTAAACCCTGAGTTACATATTGCAACTGTTTCAGAAGGTGGTTCACTAGTTATGGAATTAACAGCTGATATGGGTAGAGGATACAATACAGCTGAAAAGAATAAGAAGGACGATCAACCTTTAGGATTACTTCCAATAGATTCTATCTATACACCAGTAAAGAAAGTTAATTACTCAGTTGAAAATACTAGAGTTGGACAAATGGTTGATTATGACAAATTAACTATCGAAGTATGGACAGATGGTAGTTTAAAGCCATATGAAGCATTAAGTTTAGCTGCAAAAGTAATGACTGGACATTTAGAATTATTCATAGATTTATCAGAAGCTACAAAGAACACTAAAGTTATGGTAGAAAAAGAAGAATCTAAGAAAGAAAAAGTATTAGAAATGTCAATAGAAGATTTAGAGTTATCTGTAAGATCATTCAACTGCTTAAAGAGAGCAAATATTGCTACAGTTGAAGATTTAGCAAATAAGACAGAATCTGATATGATGAAAGTTAGAAATCTAGGAAAGAAATCATTAGATGAGGTAACTAATAAGTTACATGCCTTAGGTTTAGATTTCGCTAGAGAAGATGATTAATTAGAAGAGGAGGACATGTAAAAGTGGCTACAAATAGAAAATTGGGAAAAACAACAGATATTAGATTAGCAATGCTTAAAACTCAAGTAACAGACTTATTATTACATGGTCAAATACAAACTACAGCTACTAGAGCTAAAGAAATTCAAGCTATAGCTGAAAAATTAATCGCTCTTGCAATAAGAGAAAAAGATAATTTTGAGACAGTAGATGCAAAGGTTGTTAAAGCAAAATTAGATAGTAATGGTAACAAAGTTACTGAATTAGTAAAAAGCAAAAACGGAAAAGAATTCTTAAAAGTAGTTAAAGTAGAAACTACTGAAAAGAAACAAAAAGATATGCCTTCAAGATTAAACGCTAGAAGATTAATGATTAAATCATTAAACAAAGTTAAAGATGCTGAAGGAAATCCTGTTGATATAACTGCAAAATTATTCAACGAAATAGCTCCTAAATACGCTGGAAAACAAGGTGGATACACAAGTATCGTTAAACTTGGACAACGTAGAGGAGATGCAGCAGAAGTTGCAATTTTAAAATTAGTTTAATTATAATAAATGCCTGTTTTAGGGAGAGATTCCTGAAACAGGTCATTTTTTATTTATAATAGTTTATTGTTGAATTATGATTAGCTCTGTGATACACTACAACAAAGTGTAAAGCATAAACAGAAGAAACGAGGAGCAAAATGGAATTAAAGGGTGAGCTAAAAGATATTATATTCCAAAATGATGTCAACGGTTATACAATAGCCGTTATTTTAAATGAAAATCATGAAGAAGAAACAGTGGTAGGATATCTACCATTTATTTCTGTTGGAGATAATTTAAAGCTTGAAGGTAATTACGTGACTCATCCAGACTACGGAGAACAATTCAAAATAACAACATTTGAAAAGCTTATGCCAGAGTCAGCAGCCGGTATAGAGCGTTATTTAGGTAATGGAATGATAAAGGGTGTTGGTCCAGCGATTGCAAAAAGAATTACATCTAAGTTTGGGGAAGAAACTCTTCACATATTAAAGTTTGAACCAATGCGTTTATCAGAAGTAAAAGGTATTACACGTGATAAGGCTATGGAGATATATGAACAATTTAATGAAAATTGGGAGCTATGGCAAATAGTTGGATTTCTTGATAAATTTGGAATTGGTGTACAAAATGCACAAAATGTCTATAAAGCTCTAGGTGTAAATGCAATTGAAGAAATAGAAGCAAATCCATATATACTAATTGATTTGGCTAATAATGTTGACTTTAAGTTAGTAGATAAAGTAGCAATGGAATTAGGGTTTGAATATAACAATGATAAGAGAATTACAAGTGCAATTAAGTATGCTTTATCAAAAGCTACAGTAAATGGCCATTGTACAGTTCTAGAGGATGAATTATATAAATACGTAAATATGTTACTTGGTGTAACAAACGATGAAATAGAGGATTGTGTAATTGCTCTTAAAGTAAAAGGAGACATTATCATTGAAGAAAGAGATGATAATAATTGGGTGTATTTAAATGCATATTATACTGCAGAAGACAACATAGTTCATAAATTATTATCTCTAGAAAAAGCACGTAATATTAAGAAAATACATAACTTTGAGAATGAATTAAAAGCTGTTGAAGAAAAGACTGATATTATTCTATCAGATAAGCAAAAAGAAGCGATAAAAGCAATAAATGATAATAATGTATGCATTATTACCGGTGGTCCTGGTACTGGTAAAACAACAATTATAAAAGTAATAATGGAATTATATAAATCGAAAAAGAAAAAGACAGTTCTTTGTGCTCCAACCGGAAGAGCTGCAAAAAGAATGACAGAAACTACTGGTGAAGAAGCAAAGACATTACATAGACTTCTAGAAATTGGAAAAATACAAGATGATCCAACAAATAAGTTTAATGAATATGAAATTGCACCAATTGATGCAGATGTAATAATTGTAGATGAAATGTCTATGGTTGATTTATTCTTAATGAATTATTTAGTAAAAGCAATATATCAAGGAACTAAGCTAGTTCTTGTTGGAGACGTAGATCAGCTTCCTTCAGTTGGACCAGGAAATGTATTAGCTGATTTGATTAATTCTGGAAAGATAAAAACGATTATATTAAATAAGATATTTAGACAAGCAGCTAAAAGTAAAATAATTGTTAATGCACATAGAGTTAATAATGGTGAATCATTTATAAAAGAAGAGAATAGTGAAGAGATTCTGGATAAGGATTTTTTCTACATAAGAGAAAATAATCAAGATAAGATTTTAGACCAAATAATATCTCTATGTAGCGGTAGACTTCAATCATATGGAGATTATGATTTCTTCAAGAATATCCAAGTAATAAGTCCGACAAAGAAGGGAGCTCTTGGTACAAAAGAATTAAACAAAGTATTACAAGACCAATTAAATCCACATCATGAAGAATTTCCTGAACGTAAAAATCTAGATGCTGTGTATAGAATTGGTGATAGAGTAATGCAGATAAAAAATAACTATGACATATTTTGGGAAAGAGATATAGATGGTTACGAAGCAGGAGCTGGTGTATTTAATGGAGAGTTTGGCACAATTGTTTCAATAGATGATGAAGAAAAGAGAATAAAGATATTATTTGATGATGAAAAGTTTGCATGGTATCAGTATACAGAACTTGATCAAATAGAGCATGCATATGCAATTACAGTCCATAAAGCACAAGGAAGCGAGTTCGATGTTGTAATTATGCCTGTTGTTCAAGCTGCACCACTATTACTTACAAGAAACTTACTATATACTGGAATGACAAGAGCAAGAAAGCTCTTGATAATTGTAGGTAACGCAAGTGTTATTGATTTTATGATTAATAATGTTGATAGTAAAAAGAGAAATACGGGGTTAGAATATAAATTTAAAATAGCAGATTAAAATAGGGGGCTTTGGGAGGTTTTATGAATCTTTTTAATAAAGCTCTCGATTTTATTTTTCCACCAGTATGCGGAATATGTGGAAAAATAGCCGAGAATTATTTGTGTAAAGAGTGCAAGGATAAGCTAGCGTTAATAGTTAAATCAACATATGATGAGAAGTGTTTTCACTTTTGGTTGTATAAATATGATGATATCAGAAGTCTGATATTAAGATATAAATTTAACGAGTGTTCATATTTGTATATCACTATTTCAGAGCTTATTTTATATGATGAAAAAGCAAGAGCAATATTAAATAAAAGTGATTATATAATTTCAGTACCAATTCATAAAAGAAGAAGATATGAAAGAGGATATAATCAGTGTGAATTGATTGCAAAAAGACTATCAGATAAAACTGAAAATCTAGAGTATCTTTCTAATGTTTTGGCTAAAAAGAAAAATATTGTGCCACAGAGCACTCTTAGTAAAGAAGATAGAATTAATAACATTAGAGATGCTTTTTATATTAAAAATCGTATTGATTTGACAAATAAAACAGTGATTTTATTAGATGATATATATACAACAGGAAGTACAGTAGGAGAATGCATAAAAGTATTAAAAACATTGAATTATAAGAGCATTTATGTCTTTACTATTGCTAAAAAGTAGTGTATAATAAAATGTCATCATTAATTATAAAAAAAATTTACATGTAAAATGTTATTTGATATAATCAAAACCAAAGGAGTGAGAGCGGATGCAAAAAAAGAGAGAAGATTATATAAATTGGGATGCTTATTTTATGGGGATAGCTTTATTATCAGCACAAAGAAGCAAGGATCCAAATACACAAGTTGGAGCATGTATTGTAAGTAAAGATAATAAGATATTATCTGTTGGATACAATGGTGCACCAAATGGTTATGATGATGAACATATGCCATGGGATAGAGAAGGTGATTTCAAAAACACAAAATATGCGTATGTATGTCATGCAGAGTTAAATGCAATATTAAATAACAAAGGTTCTTTACTAGAAGGATCAAGAATATATGTTTATTTATTTCCATGTAATGAATGTGCTAAAGCAATTATTCAATGTGGAATTAAAGAAATAATTTACATGTCTGATAAGTATGATGGGACGGATGCAAACGTTGTTGCAAAGAAAATGCTTGATTATTGTGGTGTTACATATAGACAATATGAGAATCAAGGATTTGATATTAATTTGAAGCTATAATTAATTCTATTTCACATAGGAGGTAAAAATGAGTAATAGAAGATATACAGGACCTAAGGCAAGGGAGACTATGGATGCAAGAAGAGAAGCTGCATCAGATGTTTATAATTTACTTTACCAAGATCCAGAAGAAATTGTTAATGGAATAATGAGAGATATAGGTCTTGATGAAAGATATTATGTTGGAAATAATGGAAGAGTTAGTCCAGAATATAGTTCAACAACACCTGAGGAGCGTGCAAGAGCATCAGAGCAAATTCAAAGAGAGCTTATTGATAGATGTACAACAAGATTAGAAGAAACAACCAGACGTAGAAATCAACAGCCTCAAAAAAAGAGCGGACCTAGAAGAAGAGTTCGTGTAGATAGAGTTGCAGTCGTTGGTTTGGTAGCAACTTTACTTGGATGTATGGGATTCTCTATTGGGCAAACTATCATTTCAGGAGCTAGAGGAGATACTAAAATTGAAGGTCTAGCAAAAGAGGAATCATCTGTATCCGATTCAATAACACCAGGAAAAGAGGAAAGCTCTGAGGTAACACCTGATGTTGGAACTAATCCATATCAAGGTTCAACTGTAGAGACTGATAGAATTGCATATGTAGTTGATTTTATGGATTACTATAATGACTCTGAAAGAGATCATATAATGCAATTACTTAACGCAGGAATGATTGATGGACTAGGTATAAGGGTTGGTGGAAGTAAAGCAGATTATCCATTTACTATAAAAGACTTTGTTGATGAAGATATTAATAGTGAATTGCAATGGTACGTTGATACTGGTAGAGTTGAATTAGATCATCAATATGGACAAGAGCTTGCTTGGGCTGAATCTTTTATTACTGAAGCACCAATAACAATACCATACTACTACACATGTGCTGTTAATTTTGAAGAAGCTGAAATTGAGGCTGCTTGTATTGATGCTACATATAAGAAAATGCAAAAAGATATGCCAGGATATGATTTTAAGAATAGAATGGCTCCAATTACAATTGATATTGAATATTGTGGAGATGAGAAACAAGCACTAAATGAAGATTATTTAACTCAAATTGGTGCAAAGAATGAGAGAACACAAGCTGTTTTACATTTAATTGATGTTCTTGCTGAACGTGGTGTAATTGATGAAAGAGGAGTAATCATATATGGCGATCTAAACAGAATGGCAGATGAATCTCAAATTAACTGGGATGCACTATTTGCTGGTATAGAAGCAAGAAATATGAATTATGTTAAATGGGGAACAAGGGCTATAAGAGATACTTTTGATAACAAGATTGAATATAATGATATCTATGCATTTAGAGATGGTTTGTTGAATACATCAACTAATATTGCTTATATGAAATCAAATTATAAAAACTTATTACCATATTTGGATGATATAGCAATACAACAAATACATTTAGATCAAAAGATGAAAACCAACACATATGGTGAAGCTTATGATATAAATATAACAACTGCAAACACACTACAAGCTATTGTACGTGGAGAGTCAATTAATTATGATAAAGGATTTATTGATAGAATCGAAGATGTAAGAATGCAAGAAGTAAGAAGAGAATTACAACAGGGAGATTCTCAAGTTGAAGAATATGTTCCAGAAGAATTTAAAAAAAGTTCACACGATTTTGATGATGATGGAAGATAATAATTAGGAGGAAGACTATTGAAATATCGAGTCGTTGCCACAGATTTTGATGGTACTTTATTAACAAGTAATAAAGTAATAACCGAAGAGAATAAACAAGCATTTAATGAATGTAGAAATAATGGATGTATTACAGTAGGTATAACTGCGAGAAATTTATCGAGCATAAAGAGTGTCTGTGACATCGATATATTCGATTACCTAATAATAAATAATGGTACATACATTTATAATGTAAAAGAAAAAGATGGTGAATATCTTGCATATATAGATAAGAGTATAGTTGATAATATTACAAAGCAGTTTTTAGATAGCTCAGATGGAATCGATTATTGCTCTGTAAACAAGTATTATTCTAATAAAACACAGCTTGCTAAGAGAAGACCGTTTCATGTTGAAATTACAGATTTTGCAGAGGTATCAGAAAGAATTGCAAGAATAAATATATTTGGAAAGACTAACGAGGATGTTTATTCATTCAAAAGTATTGTAAATGAAAAGTATCCGGAACTAAATGCAATCACAATGCTTGATACTGATTCAAAATCAGATAGAAAATGGGTTGCTGTTAATCCGGGTAATTGTAACAAAGCAATTGCTTTAGAAAAGCTTACAAATATTCTTGGATGTGGAATGCAAGATGTTTTATACTTTGGCGATGCTACAAATGACATAGAAATTATAACTCAAGTAGGATGTGGAGTAGCAATGGGAAACGCAATTGATGAGGTAAAAAATGCTGCAAATGATGTCACAGTTTCTAACGATGAGAATGGCGTTGCATACTATATTAATAAGATAATTAATAACTAATATTTAAAGGATTTGTGAAATATTCACAAACCCTTTATTTTTTTGAAAAATTATTAAAAAGTAATGCAAAAATACTTGACAAAAGCACTAAATGGGTGTAAAGTATATAAGCATTACATTTTATCTTAACAAAAGGCTATAAAACCTAAGTAAGAAGGCGGTGCAAACATATGGAAGAAAAAATAAAAATGAGTATATTATGTGGAATATACGGAAATTTATTAACAGAAAAACAACATCAAATTTTAGATGATTATTATAACAATGATTTATCATTATCAGAGATTGCAGAAAACAATGATATAACAAGACAAGCAGTTAATGATATGATTAATAAAGGTAAAGCTAAACTTGTTGAATACGAAGAGAAGCTTAACTTTATGGATAAGGTTTTAAACCAAGAAAAGATTATTGATGAAATAATTGAAGAATTAGAAGAATCAGAAAACAAAGAATTATCTAAAGCGAAGATAAATAAGATATCAAAGAAATTGAAAACACTTATAGAAGACTAATCAAAAAATAAACACAAAAGGAGGAACTCAAATGGCATTTGAGGGATTATCTTCAAAATTACAAGGAATTGCAAATAAATTTAGAGGAAAAGCTAGAATAACGGAATCTGACTTAAAGGAAATGCTAAGAGAAGTTAAGCTTGCATTACTTGAGGCAGATGTTAACTATAAAATTGTTAAAGAGTTCATCGCAACAATCCAAGAAAAAGCTGCCGGACAAGATGTATTAAAATCATTAACTCCTGGTCAACAAGTTATTAAAATTGTTAAAGATGAATTAGTTGAATTATTAGGTGGTACTGATTCTAAAATCAATATTTCACCAAATCCACCAACAATTATAATGATGGTTGGTCTACAAGGTTCTGGTAAGACAACAACTACTGGTAAGCTTGCAAATATATTAAGAAAGCAAGGTAAGAAACCATTACTAGTTGCTTGTGACGTATATAGACCAGCTGCTATTAAACAATTACAAGTTGTTGGAGCTCAGCTAAATATACCAGTATATGCTGAAGAAAATCAAAAGGATGTTGTTAAAATTTCTAGAAATGCTATTAATGAAGCATTTAAGAAATTAAACGATGTAATTATTATAGATACTGCAGGACGTTTACAAATAGATGAAGTTTTAATGAATGAGCTTAAAGATTTAAAGGCAGCAGTTAAACCTCATGAAATACTACTTGTTGTAGATAGTATGACAGGTCAAGAAGCTGTAAATGTTGCAGAAAGCTTTAAAGATACAGTTGGAATTGATGGTATCATCTTAACAAAGCTTGATGGCGATACTCGTGGTGGTGCTGCACTTTCAGTTAAGAAGGTTACAGGAAGACCAATCAAGTATATTGCAACTGGTGAAAAGATGAATGATATAGAAGAATTCCATCCAGATAGAATGGCTCAAAGAATTCTAGGTATGGGTGATGTTCTTTCAATTATAGAAAAAGCAGAGGAAGCTATATCAGAAGAAGAGGCTGCTAAACTAGAGGAGCAACTTAAGAAGAATAGATTTGATTTAGATGACTATTTAGTTCAATTAAAACAAATCAAAAAAATGGGATCTTTCTCATCTATCTTAAAGATGATCCCTGGACTTGGAAGTAAAATGAAAGATGTACAAGTTGATGATAAAGAGCTAATTAGAATTGAATCAATGATTTATTCTATGACTAAGGAAGAAAGAAAGAATCCTAAAGTAATTAATGGTCAAAGAAGACTAAGAATTGCTAAGGGAAGTGGAACAACAGTTGAACAGCTAAACAAATTCATGAAATCATTTGAGATGACTCAAAAAATGATGAAAGAAATGAAATCAGAAAAAGGTATGAAAAATATAATGAAAAATCTAAAAGGCATTGACAAAGATGCTTTCAATGATTTGAAATTTTAAGGAGGTGAAAATACGAAATGGTAAAAATCAGATTACAAAGACAAGGTGCTAAAAAAGCTCCATTCTATCACATAGTAGTTGCTGATTCTAGATCTCCAAGAGATGGTAAAATAATCGAAAAAATCGGTTCATACGATCCAATGACAGAGCCTGCAACAATAGTTTTAGACAAAGAAAAAGCAAATGAGTGGATTAAAAATGGTGCAAAACCAACTGACACAGTTAAAGCTTTAATCGAAAAAGCAAAATAATTATGTCCTTGAAAGGGGAAAATTATGAAAGAAATATTAGAATTGATAATTACTAACCTAGTTGATGATAAAGAGGCTATATCAATCGAGGAAATCGAAGAAGCTAAATCTATAACATATAAGGTTAAAGTTTCTAAAGAAGATATGGGTAAAGTTATTGGAAAACAAGGTAGAGTAGCAAGATCAATAAGAACTGTTATGAAATCTGTATCTGCTAAAGAAGGTAAAAAAGCAAATATAGAATTTGTAGATTAAGAGGTAAAAATGCAAGAGTATTTTGAAATTGGACAAATTGTTAATACTCATGGTGTAAAAGGTCATGTTAAAGTAAAACCATTTACTGATGATGTTGAGCAATTTGAAACATTAGGTACTATTTTAGTTGTTAAGAATAAAGAAACAATTGAAATGGAGATTGAAGAAGTTAAATATCATAAAGATATGGTTCTTCTAAAATTAAAAGGTATTGATGATATGACAACGGCAGAACGTTATAAGGGATGCCCAGTTAAGATTCATAGAAGTCAAGCCAGAGAGCTAGAAGAAGGACATTATTTTATAGCTGATATTATTGGATCTGATGTATATACAGACGAAGGTACTTATTTAGGTAAAGTCGATGATATATACAACACAGGAAGTAATGATATATATGTTGTAAAAGATGAACTTGGAAAGCAAGTACTTTTACCTGGAATCAAAGATGTTATTCTAGACGTTGATATAGAAAATCAAAAAGTGACAGTTCATTTATTAAAAGGTTTAGTATAGATGGAGGTAAAATGAAATTTGATGTTTTAACACTTTTCCCAGAGATGTTTGAAAGTTTAAATGAAAGCATTCTAGGAAGAGCAATTGAAAAAGATTTAATTAATATAAATTTAATAAACATTAGAGATTTTTCAAAAGATAAACACAAAAAAGTAGATGACACTCCATATGGTGGTGGAGCTGGTATGGTTATGAGACCAGATGTTGTGTATGATGCATATAAATCTGTTTATGAACCAAATGCCAAAGTTATTTATATGACACCACAAGGTAAGAAGCTAGACCAACAAAAAGTAGAAAGTCTCAGCAAAGAGCAGCACTTAATTATATTATGTGGTCACTACGAAGGAATTGATCAAAGGGTTATTGATGAAATAAATCCAGAAGAAATTTCTATTGGTGATTATGTTTTAACAGGTGGTGAGCTACCAGCAATGGTACTTATAGATTCTGTTAGTAGATATGTAGAAGGTGTTTTAAATGAGGAATCAACTAGTGAGGAATCATTTTCAGCAGGACTTTTAGAATATCCACAGTACACAAGACCAGAAGTATTTGAAAATCGTGAAGTTCCAGAAGTATTAAAATCTGGACATCATGAAAATATAAGAAAATGGAGAAGAGCTGAATCTTTAAAAATAACAAATAAAAAGAGACCAGAACTTTTAAAGATGAAAGATTTGTCTGATGAAGACAGAAAAATATTAAATGATATGAATTAAATTTATGAAAGGAGAATATCGATGGATATCATTAAATCAATTGAACATGAGCAAATGAAAAATGCCATTCCTGACCTTAAAGTTGGTGATACTGTAAAAGTACATCAAAGAATTAAGGAAGGTAATAGAGAAAGAATCCAAGTATTCGAAGGAATTATTATTAAGAAACAAGGTGGAGGATTAAATGCTACATTTACAGTAAGAAGAGTTGCTTACGGATGTGGAGTTGAAAAAACATTCTTAATTCACTCACCAATGGTAGAGAAAATTGAATTAGTTAGAGTAGGTAAAGCAAGAAGAGCTAAATTATACTACTTAAGAGAGAGATTAGGAAAGGCTGCTAAGACTAAGGAAGCTATCGGTGCAAGAATCGAAGATAAAGAAATTATTATCAAAGGTGCTGAAACTGAAGAAGCTCCTGTAGCAGAAGAAGCTGTAGAAGCAGTAGAGACAGTTGAAGAGACTGTAGCTCCAGTTGAAGAAGCTGTAGAGACAGTAGCAGAAGAACCAGCTGTTGAAGAAGTTAAAGAAGAAGTAGCTGAAGAAGTTAAGGAAGAAGCTCCAGTAGCTGAAGAACCAGCTGCAGAAGAAGCTAAAGCTGAAGAAACTACTGAAGAAGCTCCAAAAGCTGAGTAATCTGAGGTTTATCAAAAAGACATTCATACGAATGTCTTTTTTCATACCTTGGCATTTGTTGACATAAAACTAAATGTATCATATAATTATACCATTGTAAAGGGTAGAAATGTTCCAGACTGATGCACAAGGAGGTGTTGTTATGAGTTTGGGATATGCAGTTGGTATTACCGAGAAAAATGAGCGTATCACTAAGACTGTTAAACGGAAACGTGCCCGTATTTTCAGTCTCTGCGCAGCAGGGCAGATTGCCGTGCTGGGATGTATGATGATTTTGAATACATAAAAAAGGGAGCCGTACGATAAAGGTACGGCTCCCAATATTTTTAAAAGAATATATTGAATAATCCAAGTACAAATCCAATAACTGCACCAAGTGATACAAGTGCATTTAGCTCTTTTTTCATAACAGATAAAATTAGTTTTTCTATTTCTAACACATCCATTGAATTAATCTTATCTTCAATTATTTGAGTAATATTAATTGACTTAATTATCTCTTCAAATTTTTCTTGAACAAACTTCTTATAAACAGAAAGAACAGCTTCAGGTAAATCTATATCTAGATTATCAGTTAATACACATATGGGTGTATCTAATAAATCATCGGTCTTTTTATTTATTAATTCTGTAATAACTCTTTGTCCATTTTGTTCAATATACTCATTTGTTTTAGCTTCTGCCATTGTCTTAACAGAGCTTACGATTGAATTACCACCAAATACTCCAAGTAAAGATCCTTTTAATTTTTCGCTAGCGGCAAGTTCAACTTGCTCTCCAACAATTTGTCCAACATTAGCTTCTAATATTGATAAATATATTGAATTTGATATTTTATTTGTTAAATTTCCACGTATAGAATTAAATTTACTTCTGTCTATTGTGTTTAATAATTTATCTCCTAATAATTCGTCTGACATTGCAAAATTAGACACTTTTGCTCTAATTGAATCTTGTATATCGTCTGACATCAATTTGTCTGTTATATCGGAATTTGTAAGCAAATTATCGTTAATAGCAACTGCAATAGATTTAGCAATTCTTTCTCTGTTCTTTGGAATGATTCCTGGTGTAAATGGTAGTCTAAATTTACCAATCTTAATTGGTTTTAGAGGTCTAAACATCATCTTAATTGCTATCCAGTTTGTTACATATCCAATTATTGCTCCAATGATTGGAGGCATTATATACTTTAAATAATCCATAATAAATCTCCTATCCGGATATGATTTTATCACATTTTTTTTAGGTAGACAATCACACATAAAATCAATTGACATAATATTACTTAAATGATATAATCTTGTCGTTGGTTTTATACCACAATAAATAAGATGGAGGTTTTAGTATGAAATTCACACAACTTAGCGATGCCCCCGAGCTTAGATGGCTCAAAGAAGGAACTATTCATGCGACCCCGGAAGGACCGGAAACCGAGGACAAGGAGTACAAACGGACATGGTGCAGCGTAGAACTTCTCAGATTCGTGCTGGATGGTAACTATGATGCATTTTGCGAATGCCAGTCGGTTGATGTTCGCATCACCCCGGAAAGCTTCGCGAAGGTTCGCGAGTTCGTTAAGTCTGTTCTCAAGAACGAAGAAGATGAGAAGGCTATGGCCTATTATCTCATCATCAACGATCTGGGAAAGATTGGCGACTTTGTCCAGAAGATCAAAGACGAATTGGGATTTGAGTCTGTTGATCACGATATGATCCTTTTTGAAGGATTGAAGGCAAATCCCGAACTCTCACCGTCGTTTGCAGCTCTTGATGAGAAGTACCGGAATCTTATTCTGGCAGGACTTAAGGCTAATTTCAATATGGGCCAGTTTGTCCAGTCCGAATGCTTCCCGGCAAATCTGATTCCGCTTAAGGATGTTGAGAAAGATGCACTTGATTTCTATTTGATTCATGTGCTCTTCGACATTGCTGGAGCAGCAGGCCATGTAAAATCCAATGGTTCACTTGTTTTTAATGAAGTGTATACCAACAGATTCTACTGGGCTTTGGAATCCATCAGAGCAATGTGTGACGGAGAGATGACCGCTGCGAGAGCATACGACGAGTACTTGATTAAGACAATGGAGTACTTCGGACTGTATGTATCGCTCATTTCAGAAGAATCCATGGTTATCGCAAAGCTGCTCAATCTGATTCGTGTTACAAATCATGACGAAGCGAAGCAGGTTGAAAAAGCATTCTACGATCTTCCGACGTATACGAGAGAGAATCTTGCAAAAGAGCTTACTGCAACAGGCATTGATGATTCAGCTATCTTGCTGTATTATTTGCCTGCAATGCTGCAGAATGCACTCGGGTACTATAAGAAGATTGATGCCGAAAATGCAATTTCTCTCATGCTCGATAAGATGGCGACGAAAATTTCTCGCCTGTATAAGATGATTAGAGCAATGATTGATATGCATAAAGATGGTGTAAGAATTGCTTTTATTGCGGATCTTGCAGCAGCTGCTAAGAATCCGGATGTAACCGTGGAGGTTTGGTCCTTCAAGCGTGTTGGTGATGACTTTGTTGTCACAACAGGTGAGACCTCAGAAGCTAGCCTGACATTTCGGGCTTAAAACACAGAAGACAAGAAGGAGGTTTGATTACCTTGGAAGTCAACTACTCAAACCAGAATCTTATCCTGACAGGGAATTCAATTTTCCTGGCAGGTCCGACACCGAGAGATGAAGCCGTTCATTCGTGGAGGCCGCAAGCTGTAAAGCTTTTGCGGGAAATCGGATTTGATGGTGTAGTCTACGTTCCCGAGTACTCGACAGAGCAGGTTTTTCAGGATTATGAGAGACAGATTAAGCATGACTACGAGAGACAGGTTGAATGGGAGTGGAATGCTCTTGATATCGCAGGTGCAATTCTTTTCTGGGTTCCAAGAAATCTTCGTGATATGCCGGCATTCACAACGAATGTTGAGTTCGGCTATTGGGTGAGAGAGGACAGAGCATTCTACGGCAGACCTAACAATGCCGAACTTGTTCGTTACTTGGACAGCCTGTATCAGAGACACCATGGTGATAGACAGATTCCGTCTGATTTGCGTAGTCTGTGCCAGATGTGTGTCGATTACGTTCAGAAAAGCTTATCCAAATAAAGGAGGAATTCTATGCGAGAGTCTGGAACGATGTATCCTGGAAAAGATTCTAGCGTTCCATGGGCTATCAAAGTCCGGATGAAAAAGCTTACACGCCTGGATGAAAAAATGCTTGCTGACAGAACAAAGACAGTTTTTAAGCAGACATTGTGGTACCAGAAGGGCAAAGGTTCGATTGATATTCTGTATCTCGAACCATTAGCCAAGATCAAAAGACACATGCACACGACCGATTGTGAGTTCTACTTTACATGGAGCACCCGTAAGAAATTCATGAAAAATGAGTTTTGTGATCTGGGTGAAAGCCATGAGCTAGAAAACACAAACAAGAAGAGATGGCTTTGGGTTTTGGCAATCAAGTTTGATAGATCAGGTGAATAAAACAAACCGAATTCAAATAACGCGGCTGGAGGAAGATTTCCAACAGCCGCGTTTTTGTGTTAAATTGGTTAAATAAACATAATTGATTAATACCAAAATATGTGATAAAATAAGAAGTATTAAGGTTGTAGGGGGTGTTCCTATGGAATATAAGTTTAGTGATGAAATAAATAAAATGCTAAGAGAGCTTGAAGAAGAAATACTGGCAGAATTTGATGCTTCAAAAGAAGTTGGTGTTAGAGTAAACTTATTACCAAAATCTCATAATACAATGAGTCAATTCGAAAAGATTCTAGATAATAGTGAAGTAATAGCAAGAATGCATGAAAAGCTAGAGGAATTAAAGAATGAATTAGATGGTTGTACGAAAAGAATAGAATCAGCTAAATCTAAAGAGTTAGAAGATGAAGTAGCTGAAGAATCAAAATTAGCTGAAAGATTACAAGCTCTTATTACAAAATTAGAAGATAAAATAGCAAAAACAAAACCAACAGAGGATAAAGTAATTGTTAATCCACATAATGCACACGAAGATCCTAGATTTGTGGCAATCCATGAAACAACACCCGGTATGACAAAGAAATATGAACATGGTATTTTGACAGATGCCGATGAAGTAATTAGACCAACTAAACCAGGTCGTTGGGTTAGAAGTTTTGATTACTATGATAAACTAATCAGAAATCAAGGAATAACAGATAGACAAAGTGCTATTGCAAGATGTGATGAAATAGAAGCAGAGTTTGCTCAAGATAGACCATTTGGTAGAACAATTGGATATCATGCAAGAATTGATACTCCAGGACTTCTTGGAAGAGATGAGATAGTCATCTTATTACCAGCAACAGCATCTCCTGATCAAGTTTCAAATTCAAAAGTAACACCATATGTATATGGAATTGAAAGATGTGTTGGTGAGGAACAAGATTTTCATAAAGGAATAGCAACTCAAGCTATGCTAACTGCATTTATATTTAAACAATTAGGATATGATGTTGAAACAGTTAAGAAGAGAGTTTTTCCACATAATTTCTTTGCTAGACTTAGAAATTCATGCCCAAATAGAATGCTTTATGCATCAATATTATTACAAGCAAGTAAAAAGCGTGAGTTAACAGAGCAAGAGCTTGAAGATATTAAAGAATATGTTCCTTGGGAAGTGTTTACAAGCTTAGTTGTAGATTTCTTTGAAAGAGATAAATATCCAGAAGAATTAAGAAGAAAATTCATATATGATATGGCAGATTACGAAGCGTATGTAGCTGATCCACAAGGATATGACTATGAAGCTAGAAGAAAAGAAAGACCAGTACCAAGAGTAAGTATGGGGGATGAAGGTTATAGTATTCCAATGCTTGTTACAGAAGATACAATAAGAAAAGCTCTTGAGGAAGATGCTGAAGATAGAGAATAGACTAATAATTATAAAACAAAAATAAGAAGGATTTATCCTTCTTATTTTTTATCTCTTTTTTATTAAAAACCAGCACCAAGTTTTATCTTATCTGCTTCTTCTTGTGTTAGATAATTATATTTTACCATTGAACGTATTACTTTAGCTTGTCTATCTTTGCATAGCTCTAAATTAGCTGTTGGTGCATAAACACTTGGAGCATTTGGAACACCTGCAAGTAAGGTACATTCGTCTAGAGTTAAGTCTTTTGGTTCCTTATTAAAATATCCATTAGCAGCTGCTTTAATACCATAATAACCATTACCATAGTAAATAGTATTTACATATAGCTCAAATATCTGCTCTTTAGAGTAATTTTTTTCTAGCTTAGCACTCATAATAAGCTCAGCAATTTTTCTATCTCTATTATATTTATCATTCATAAAGTATAAGTTTTTTGAAACTTGTTGTGTAATTGTACTTCCACCTTCTTTAGCTTCACCAGCTTTTATATTTGAAAATATAGCTCTTCCAAGTGAAACAAAATCTACAGTGCCATGTTCCCAGAATCTATGATCTTCTACAGCAATAGTTGCATCAATTAAATTCTTTGGTAAATCTTCATATTTAACAAAGTCAGCACTTGATTGAACCTGTTTTACTTTATCTTCAAGAGCAATTTCGCTCACTGCCTTGTTGTAGTAGTTATAGCCTCCAAGACCAAGAAGTAATACAAGTATAGAAGCTACAATTATTGAAATAAATAATATTTTCTTAAATAATTTCATAGCACATCAAACCTTTCAAATTATCTGTAAAAATTATATAGTTTATAAGTGTTTTTTTCAAGGAAAAAGCATGAAATTTGATGCAAAAGTCAACTTATGTAATCTTGAAAAAATGCTTTCATGATGATACAATGAGGGAAATTTTTATGTGGAGGAAAAACAATGGGGAAATTTGTGCATTTACATGTTCATAGTGAATTCAGTTTATTAGATGGCGCAAGCAGAGTAAAAGAGCTTCCAGTCAGAGCTAAAGAGCTTGGTATGGATGCGATTGCTATTACAGACCATGGTGTTATGTTTGGTGCAATTGACTTTTACAAAGCATGTAAAGCAAATGATGTTAAACCGATTATTGGTTGTGAAGTATATGTTGCTCCACGTTCTAGATTTGATAAAGAAGCGGGTGTAGATAATAAGTATAATCACTTAATCTTACTAGCTAAAAATAATAATGGATATAAGAATCTATCAAAGCTTGTTTCACTAAGCTTTTTAGATGGATATTACTATAAACCAAGAGTTGATAAAGAGCTTTTGGAAAAATATCATGAAGATTTAATATGTTGTAGTGCTTGTTTAGCTGGTGAAGTACCACAAGCAATTTTAAATAATAATATGGAAGAAGCAGAAAAATCTGCAAAATGGTTTAAAGATTTATTTGGAGAGGATTACTACCTTGAGGTTCAAGCAAACTCTATGTCTGAGCAAATAATAGTTAATCAAAAGTTAGTTGAACTTGGTAGAAAGCTTGATATTCCACTAGTTGCGACAAATGACTCACATTATCTAAAGAAAGAAGATTATTATAATCATGAAGTACTTCTTTGTGTTCAAACGGGAAAGAGAATGACTGATGAAGATAGAATGACATTTTCTACAAATGATTTTTATGTAAAATCTCCGGAGGAGATGGAGGAGTTTTTTGAAGGACTTCCAGAAGTACTTGAAAATACAGTAAAAATAGCAGAAAAATGTAATGTAGAATTCGAATTTGGAAACACAATACTTCCAAATTATGATGTACCGGAAGAGTTCGAAACACACTATGATTACATTAAGTATTTAACAGATACTGGAATGCAAAAAAGATATGGCGACGATATTCCTCAAGAAATTATAGATAGAAAAGAGTATGAGTTATCTGTAATTAAAAAGATGGGATATGTTGATTATTTCTTAATAGTTTGGGATTACATCAACTGGGCTAAATCTCAGGGAATACCAGTTGGACCAGGACGTGGTTCTGGAGCTGGTTCTATTGTTGCTTATGCAATTGGAATTACTGATATTGATCCAATTAAGTACAGCTTACTTTTCGAGAGATTCTTGAATCCAGAGCGTATAAGCATGCCTGATTTCGACGTTGACTTTTGCTATGAAAGAAGACAAGAAGTTATAGATTATGTTGGTAGAAAATATGGTCATGACCATGTTTCTCAGATTATTACATTTGGTACAATGTCAGCCAGAATGGTTATTAGAGACGTTGGTAGAGCACTAGATGTTTCTTATGCTGATACAGATAGATTAGCAAAAATGATACCAAATGAGGTACACATTACAATTAAAAAGGCAATGGAACAAAATGTGGAACTTAGAACACTTTATGAAAGTGATGAGTCAATAAAGAAATTATTAGATATTGCAATGGGCTTAGAGGGGCTTCCAAGACAGGCATCAACTCATGCTTGCGGTATTGTTATTACAAAGGAGCCAGTTGATACATACGTTCCGCTATATGTAAGAGATGACCAGATTTCAACACAGTTCATTATGACTACATTAGAAGAGCTTGGTCTACTTAAGATGGACTTTTTAGGGTTAAGAACGCTTACTGTTATTCAAGATACAGTCGATTTAGTTAAACAAACTAGAGGTATTGATGTTGAATATGATAAAGCAATGAATGATCCAAAGGTATATAAATTGTGGCAAAATGGTGAAACAGTTGGTATATTCCAGTTTGAAAGCCAAGGTATTACTAACTTCATGAAGGAATTAAAACCAGATTGTTTGGAAGATATAATTGCCGGAGTTTCTTTATATCGTCCAGGACCAATGGATCAGATTCCAAGATATATTGCAAATAAAAAAGATCCGGAGCATGCAGTATATACACATCCAAGTTTAAAGCCAATACTAGAGGTAACTTATGGATGTATGGTTTATCAAGAGCAAGTTATGCAGATAGTACGTGAGCTTGCTGGATATTCACTTGGTAGGGCTGATTTAGTTAGACGTGCCATGGGTAAGAAAAAGCTTGATGTAATGGCAAAAGAGCGTGAATACTTTATTCATGGTCAAGTTGATGAAGATGGGAATGTTGTTATTCCAGGTTGTATCAGAAATGGTATTGATGAAGAATCAGCTAATAAGATATTTGATGAAATGGCTGAATTTGCTAAGTATGCATTCAATAAATCACATGCTGCTGCATATGCCGTTGTATCATATAGAACAGCCTACTTAAAAGCATACTATCCAGCAGAGTTTATGGCAGCTACACTTAACAGTTATCTAGGAAATCTAGATAAGGTGCCAATGTATATTGATGAGTGTAAACGTTATCATATTGATATTTTAAAGCCTGAAATTAATAAGAGTTACACGAAATTTACTGTTGAAGATGGTAAGATAAGATTTGGTCTTGGAAGTATTAAAAATGTTGGATTTACAGTATTAGATGCTATTGTTAAGAACAGAGAAGAAAATGGTCCATTCAAAGATTTAGGTGATTTTTGTGAAAGAATGCAAAATGACTCTGTTAATAAAAAGTGTATAGAGAGTTTAATAAAAGCTGGAGCTATGGATGAATTTAATCAAACAAGAGCGACACTTCTAGCATCATTTGAAGATATAGTAGATACAGTTAACTCATCTAATAAAAAAGGATATAAAGACCAAATAAGCATGTTTGACATGGCTATGGGAAGTAGTGAAGATGAGGATAATCTAGAGGATATAAAATATAATTACACTGTATTAAAAGAATTTACAGATAAAGAATTACTATCTATGGAAAAAGAAATGCTTGGATTATATATCACGGGACATCCACTTGAGTCATTAAGAGCAGAAATTGAAAATCAAACAACAATTAATACATTTAAAATGAAAGAGGCTAAAGAAGAGGAGCTTGAAGGTGAGAAGCCTGAATATAGAGATGGTCAGACTGTTAAAATAGCTGGTCTTGTTAGTAGTGTTAAGAAAAAATACACTAAGACAAATAAGATAATGGCATTTGTAACGCTTGAAGATTTATATGGCTCTTGCGAGGTTATAGTGTTTGAAAATAGTTATCTAGCAGCACAAGACTTATTAGTTGAAGACAGTGTTGTAATGATAGAAGGACGTTTAAGTATTAGAGAAGATGAAGATACAAAAATTGTTGCGAATAGCATTACTAAGTTTGGAGCAAGTACTTCAAAGTGTTTAGAAATAAATATTACGGAGCTTGATGAAACACAAAAAGAAAAGCTAAGAGGAGCAATTAAGTATTTTGCTGGTGATAGAAATAACATAGCTGTTAAAATAATAAATGGTGAAAGCTCTGTTATGTCTGGAGGTATTTATATCAATGATGATATAATGAATGAGTTTAGACAAATTGTTGGTTTTGACAATGTTAAACTTGAAAGTTAGTGAAAGGAATTATTATGGAAAACGTTATAGAAGTTAGGAATTTAACTAAGTTATATAAGAAAAATAAAGCTATCGATGATTTATCTTTTGAGGTTCGTAAAGGAGAAATACTAGGATTTTTAGGACCTAATGGAAGCGGTAAATCTACTACAATTAACTGTATATTATCATTATTAAATTTTAGTAAAGGTAATATTAAAATATTTGGTAAAGAAATGAAACCAAGCGCTTATGATTTAAAAAGAAAAATTGGTGTTGTATTCCAAGATGTAGCTGTTTTTGAAGAGCTTACAGTATATGATAACATTGATTATTTCTGTGGATTATATGTTACTGACAAGAAAACACGTAAGAAATATATTGATGAAGCAATTAATCTAGTTGGATTACAAGATTTTAAGAAGTATTATCCAAAACAACTATCTGGAGGATTACTTAGAAGATTAAATATTGCTTGTGGTATTGCACATAAACCAGAAATAATATTCTTAGATGAACCAACTGTTGCAGTTGATCCTCAAAGTAGAAATAATATTCTAGATGGTATTAAAAAACTAAGAGATAATGGTGCAACAATTGTGTATACAACTCACTATATGGAAGAAGTAGAAATCATTTGTGATAGAGTTATTATCTTAGACAAAGGTAAAATAATTGCTCAAGGAACAAATGATGATTTAAAGGAGCTTGCTAGCATTAAAGAAAGAATTACAGTTGAAGCTAAAGAGCTTGATGATGCTCATTTAAATAAGATAAAGAGCTTACCAGAAGTTAATGATGTAAGCTACGAAGATGGAATACTAAAGATATCTTATCAAAATGAAAAGAATAACTTAGAAAATATAATTGATTACCTAAAAGGAAATGGTATTAAGTATAGTAAGATTTATTCAGAGAGACCAACTCTAAATGACGTATTCCTTGAGCTAACAGGAAAGGAGCTTAGAGACTAATGTTTTTTCTAAATTTTAAATATACTTTAAAAGCATTACTTAGAAATAAAGCTTTGGTATTCTGGACTCTAGCATTTCCTCTAATAATGGCACTTTTCTTTAATATGGCTTTTTCTAATATTGAGAAGTCAGAAACATTTGATGCTATTCCGGTAGCAGTTATTTCTAATGAGTATTATGAAAATAATGAATCACTAAAAAGTACAATGGACCAATTAAGTGACGAGTCAAATGATGAAAGAGTTTTTTCTACTAAATATGTGACAGAGGATGAAGCTAAAGAATTATTGAATAAAGAAGAGATATCTGGATATATCATTTTTGAAGAAAACAGCCAAAAGGTTGTTGTTACAAAAAATGGAGTTAATCAAACAATTATTAAGTTTGTAGTTGAAGAGGTAGTTCAATCTCAAGATACAGTAGAAATAATTGAAGCTAAAATAAACGAAATAATGAATAATAGAGAAAATCTTGGTTGGATGGGAACAATTACAGAGATATTTAAATTAATGTCAAATAATGAAGCAAATATGCTTGATACATCTGATAATAATTTAAGTTATATGATGATTGAATACTATACTTTAGTAGCAATGACATGTTTATATGGTGGTATTTTAGGTGCTGTAGCTATCAATTGGTGTTTAGCTAATATGACAAATGTTGGAAAACGTTTATCAATGACGCCAGTATCTAAAATAAAATTAGTACTAAGCAGTACACTTGCTGGATATTTATTACAAGTTATTGGTATAGCTTTATTATTTATATTTACAGCAGGAGTGCTACATATAAATTATGGAGAGCATCTAGATAAAATACTATTACTTGCAGTAATTGGTTCTTTTGCAGGTACAGCTCTTGGTGTAGCAGTTACAGCTGCACTTAAGATAAGCGAAGGAGCTAAGACAGGTATAATAATTGGATTTTCAATGCTTGGATGTTTCTTTGCTGGTATGATGGGCGTTATGATGAAATATGTTATAGATAAGAATGTTCCAATTATTAATAAAATAAATCCAGCAAATATGATAACAGATGGTTTCTATAGCTTGTATTACTACGACACATTTGAAAGATATTGGACAGATATTGCAGGTTTGTTGATATTCTCTGGGATAATGATGACAATAGCAGTATTATCACTTAGAAAACAAAAGTATGAAAGTTTATAGGAGGGGGAAGACATGGTTATTTATAAGACATTTTTAAAAGTAATGAACAAATGTAAATTCCCTATTATCTTATACACTGGATTACTACTATTATTTGCAGGAGTTAATCTATCAAGCAATGAACAAACTTATGATTTTACTGCAGAAAAGCCGGACTTATTAATTATCAATAATGATAAAGAAGAGGGAATTACAAAAGATTTTATTGATTATTTACATGAGAATACAAATATAAAAGAAGTAGAGAATAATGAACAAGCAATAAAAGATGCTTTATTCTATAGAGATATAAATTATATAATATACATACCAGAAAATTTTAGTGAAAACTTCTTAGCTGGAAAGAATCCACAGCTAGAATTTAAATCAACTAATGATTATCAGTCATCACTTGCAGGTATGATTATTCAAAGATATATCAAAGTTGCTAAATTCAGAGTTTCAAATGGTGAAACAGGGGAGGAATTATACGCAAATATAAAAGAGACACTAAACAAAAAAGCTGATGTAGAAGTAACATCTAAATTAGATACAAATTCTTTAGACAGATTAAGGTTTTACTTTAACTTTTCAGCTTATAGCTTTATAGCAACATCAATATATGTAATAAGTACGATAATATTGGTATTTAAAAGTGAAAAGCTAAATAAAAGAACTGTTATTGGAAGTACAGATTATAAAAAGGTAAATAGCAAGCTATTAATTGCAAATACTGTATGCTGCTTATTTATCTGGTTATTCTATATGATAATGGCAAGAATATTAATTGGTGAGATTACGTTTAAAGTACATGGATTGTATATGATGCTAAACTCTCTTGTTTTCTTATCTTCAACGATAACACTTGCATTCTTGCTAAGTTTATTTGTAAAGAATAAGAATACAATAACAGCGTTTGTAAATATTGTAGGACTTGGATCAAGCTTTTTATGTGGAGTATTTGTTCCAATGCAATATCTACCAGATTTTGTTTTGAAAATAGCTCATGTATTACCAGCATATTGGTTTGTTAAGAATAATGAACTAATAGCAAACACTGAAGGTTTTTCTGGAAACGTACTAAAAGAGCTAGGAATAAATGCTGCTATACTACTAGCATACACAGCAGTATTCTTTATACTAACAAATATTGTATCTAAGAAAAAGATGAAGGCTGAATAAGTATTTAATAAAAGTTTAAAACAAAGAATATAATTAAATGAAATAAAAAGAGACAGGCCCCCGCGAAAAACGCAGGGGCCTGTCTTTGCCATGGAAATAATCATCTTGTCCATTCTGACCGGTCCTCAATCATATACATGCCAGGCATGTTCGGATGAGGAACGACCGCAATATCGATGACGGGCCACTTATTGCAGCCGTCCTTGCGATTTGCAGCCTGCTTTGCTTCTGCCATCTCCCAGGCAACTGAAAAGCAATGGTCACGGCTTGCTCCGTTGAAACAATAGTGATGGCTGCTGCTGCTGTTAAAAGCATAGCGAAGAGCAGCGGCTTCATGGACGTTCGGTGTAACATTAATAGGCTTTCCCATGGTGTACCTCCTTCGTACATAAGAAAAAATAAGTTTTTCAAAGTAGACGGGGTAAAACGTAATACAAAAGTTGTCTACCTATTAATTATAACATGTTTACATAACAATATCAAATTATGGGCATTTTACAATTTACATAAATTATGATATAATACCTAACTATGGGGAGAAATCCTTAATAAATACAAAGGAGTGTTTTCGCATGGAGAATAAAACAATGCGGGACGAAATGGTTTACTTTGACGGTATATTCCGAAATGTTATGGCTACTAAAACCATGTGTGCCGAAGGCCATACAACGTTTCAATACGCTCTAGATTCAATCAAATACATTCTTGCAAGTCAGAATTGGCTTGATGATGAATGGGTATGGGTAGGTTTTCAGAACATCGAAAAGGCGAAGAAGTTACTGAAAAAATACCATTATGCCTACGTAAGAGAAGATGGATTCGTTAGAGGTCGTGGCGGTAATGGTTTTAAGAGCCTTGTTAAAGGAGATCAAGTTCATGGCGGTGCAATAGGAACAAAGTCCGGAAGCGGAAGAATTCCTGCGCAGGATTCAAACGATGAGGCAGAAAGAGAAAGACGTCGCTCGAATGTTGAGCGTATTGCACGTTCACGGAACGATGGTCATGGTAGACGTTAGTACACTCGAAATCCTTGTGGAGTGATAACTCCATATAGGTTACCTGTTTTTTTAGCTATGCTAAGAGACAGGTATTTTTTTATTTTTGTATCTGTCACTAAAATTTAATTGAAATACAAATAATGGTATGATATATTATCAAAAAAAGCACGAAAGGAAAAATGCAATGGGAAAGTTATTACTTATAGATGGTAACAGTATAATGAATAGAGCGTTTTACGGAATAAT
Organism: Clostridia bacterium; assembly: GCA_017512025.1. Lineage (GTDB taxonomy): Bacteria > Bacillota > Clostridia > TANB77 > CAG-508 > CAG-492. The sequence goes on along the minus strand of JAFWHH010000009.1, from coordinate 406,037 downwards.
GAGCAGTAAAATGCTTACAACAAAGGATGGTACATATACAAATGCTGTATATGGTTTTTTAGCTATTTTATTTAAAGTAGAGGAAGAATTAAATCCAGATCATATTGCTGTTACATTTGATTTAAAGGGACCAACAGCTAGACATGAGATGTATGAAGGGTATAAGGCTAATCGTAAAGGAATGCCAAATGAACTTGCAGCTCAAATGCCTATCATAAAAGATGTATTAAAGAAAATGAATATAATGATCGTTGAGAAGCAAGGATATGAGGGTGATGATATTCTAGGAACTTTTGCTAGAATTGGTGAGCAAGAAGGCCTAGATGTTGTTATTCTATCCGGAGATAGAGATACATTCCAATTAGCTACAGATAAAGTTACAATTCATATTCCAAGAACTAAAGCTGGTAAAACAGAAGTAGATGACTTCGATAGAGCTAAAGTTATTGAGACATATGAAGTAGAGCCAAGACAATTAATCGAAGTAAAAGGACTAATGGGAGATTCATCAGATAATATCCCGGGAGTACCAGGTGTTGGTGAAAAGACTGCATATAAAATTATTCAAGAATATAAATCAATTGATAATCTATATAGTGAACTTGAAGAAGGAAAAGCAGATTCTATCAAGGGAAAGATGAGAGATAAGATAATAGAGAATAAAGATTTAGCTTATCTATCAAGAACTCTTGGTGAAATTAATTGCAATGTTCCAGTAGATGATATTAAGATATCTGATTTAGAATTAAAAGATTGGGATAATGCAGCTGTGTATGATATGTTTAAGGAGCTTAACTTTAAACGTTTTATAGAGCGTTTTGGATTATCAGGTAATGAAGAAGTTAAAGATCAATCTGAGTTATTTGAACTTGATGAAAGCAAAGATATTAAAGCAGTAATTGATGAAGTAAAAGATGAAAAAGAGCTTGTATATTATATTTACAAAAAAGATGATAAAGACAGCAAAAATATAATAAAGAAAAAGTTTAAATCAATCGCAGTTTATAGCAAGAAAACAAATAAGGTATATTACTTAAATATAAGCAAGGAAGAATTCGTAGAAAATTTTAAAGAAGTATTTGAAAGTGAAGATATAAAGAAGTTTGGATTTAAACTAAATGAAGACTATGTATTCTTAAAAGAAATGGGAATAAAACCAAATGCTATAACATTTGATGCGGAAGTAGCAGCTTATGTTATTAATCCAGGAAACAAATATACATTAAATGATTTAGCTATGGAATACCTAAGTATAGATGTTAATGAATTTTTAGAAGATGAAAATACAGATAAGAAAACTGTTAAAGGTCAAATGAATTTATTTGATGCAATGGGGTCTGCAGATGCAATGCAAGAATCAGACGATGAGAAGTTTGAAATTGCTATGTATGCATATGTTATATCTAAGCTATCTGAAAAGCTTCTAGCTAAAATTGCAGAATACAATTCAACGGATTTATTTAATAATATAGAAATGCCACTTCTAGAAGTACTTGCTGAAATGCAAGTAGCTGGTATGCAAGCAGATAGAGATGAGCTTATTCAAATAGGAGATAAGCTTAAAGCACACTTAGATGAGTTAACTAAAGACATATATGACTTAGCTGGTGAAGAGTTTAACATTAACTCTACAAAACAATTAGGAGTTATTCTATTTGAGAAGCTAGAGCTTCCAGTTAAAAAGAAAACTAAAACTGGATATTCAACAGATGTTGATATATTAGAAAAGCTAAAGAAGTATCATCCAATTATTGAGAAGATATTAGACTATAGATCTTTAATGAAATTAAACTCAACATATGTAGAAGGATTACTTCCATATATCAACGAAAAGGATGGTAGAATACATTCATTCTTCCATCAAACAATTACTGCTACTGGTAGAATTAGTAGCACAGAGCCAAATCTTCAAAATATACCAACTAGAATAGATTTTGGTAAGCAAATAAGAAAAGTATTTAAAGCAAAAGATGGATATGTTTATATAGATGCTGACTACTCTCAAATTGAATTAAGAGTTTTAGCACATATATCTCAAGACGAGAACATGTTACATGCATTCTTAAATGGAGAAGATATCCATAAACAAGCAGCTTCTAAGGTACTAGGTATTCCAATTGATGAAGTAACTAAAGAGCAAAGAAGCTCTGCAAAGGCTGTCAACTTTGGTATAGTTTATGGTATTTCTGATTTTGGTTTAGCTGAACAAATTGGAGTTACAAGAAAAGAGGCTAAGAATTATATTGAACAATATTTAGAGAAGTACAGCGGAATCGATAAATTCATGAAAGATATAGTTGAACAAGCTAAGAAAGATGGCTATGTAGAGACATTATTCCATAGAAGAAGAATGATTCCAGAGCTAAGCTCTAATAACTTTATGGTTAGACAATTTGGAGCTAGAGTTGCTATGAATACACCAATTCAAGGAACAGCTGCTGATATTATGAAAATAGCTATGGTAAGCATGTACAAGAAATTACAAGAATCAAATTATGATGCTAAAATAATACTTCAAGTACACGATGAGCTTATGATAGAGTGTAAGAAAGAAGAAGCAGAAGAAGTTGCTAAGATGTTAAAAGAATGTATGGAAAGTGCAATAAAAATGTCTATTCCATTGCTTGTAGAAGCGGAAATAGCAGATAACTGGTATGATGTAAAATAATATAAAAGATAACTTTAAGGTCGCAATTTGCGACCTTAAATCTTTTATAAAAAACACTTGATTCTCAAATATTACCATGATACAATACGAACAATAGTTCATATATACAAGAATATAAATATAATAAAAATAATAAATGAAGCAAGAACTAAATTTTAAATAAGAAAGGAGGTCCTTGCTTTTTTGTGTTAAAATGTGGTCCCAATTTGGGACCAGTTCAAATCTAAATTCAAAAAATCATAAAAGGATGTGGTAGTATGGAAGAAGGAAAAAGCATTATGACAGCAAATAAAAATTCAAATCATATGGAATATGAGGTAGAAGATATTAAGAAAAAAATATATACAATCAGAGGAAAACAAGTAATGCTAGATAGTGATGTTGCAAGCTTGTATAAATATGAAACAAAAAATATAAACAAGGCTATGAAAAGAAATATTGAAAGATTTCCTGAGGATTTCTGTTTTCAACTAAGTTCAAATGAGTGGAATCAGATGTGGTTCCAAAATGGAACCACATCTGAAATACAAAATATTAAGTATAGAAGTGAAAAGTATTTGCCATATGCATACACTGAGCAAGGCGTAGCAATGCTTTCAGGAGTGTTAAAAAATGAAACCGCAATACAAGTAAGTATAAACATAATAAGAGCATTTATTGAAATGAGAAAGTTTTTGACATCTAATAGATATGTATTTGAAAGATTGACTAATGTCGAGTATAAATTGTTGGAACATGATAAAAAAATTGAAGATTTATTTAATAAATTTGATAAAGAAGATGAAGTTTCTCAAAAGTTATTTTTTGATGGACAGATATGGGATAGCTACAATTTAATTGTAAACATTATTAAAAGAGCAGAAAGCAAAATATTGATAATAGATAATTATATAGATGATAGCATTTTAGAAATGTTATCTAAAAAGAAAGAAGGCGTTGAAGTTGTTATCATAACATCGAATAAATCTAATATTTTAAAATTAGATATTCAAAAGTTTAACAAAGAATATCCAACATTGAAAGTTGCTAAATCAGATAAATTTCATGATAGATTTATAATTATTGATAATAAAGAATTATATCACTGTGGAGCATCCTTGAAAGATTTAGGAAAGAAATGTTTCGGAATTAATCGAATAGATGATGATGAATATGTAGAGTCATTAAAAAGAAAGACTGAGTTATAGGCACAATAATTGTCGCACCACTGGTGCGACAATTTATCGTATATCTTCTTGCTAAATTTCTTTCACTAATGTATATTGATAATGAAAAGTATTATGGAGGTATAATAATGATTATATGGATTAATGGTGGTTTTGGAGTTGGCAAAACGACTGTTTCAAATAAATTAAAAGAAAAAATAAATGAATCAATAATATATGATCCAGAAGAGATTGGCACATATTTATTTAATACACAACAAGAGAAGAAGGATGATTTCCAAGATTATGTGCTATGGAGAACTCTTAATTATGAAAAATTAAAGGAGTTAAGCTTAAAATTTAAAATCATTATTATACCAATGACAATTACTAATATGCAGTATTATGATGAAATAGCAGGAAGGCTTGAACGTGATGGAACAGTTATTAAGCATTTTATATTAATTGCATCTAAAGAAACACTGATTAAAAGATTAGATGAAAGAGGAGATAGCACTGAGTGGGCATATAATCAAGTTGATAGATGTGTTAATGCTTTTAAGGATATTCAAGGTGAGAAGATTAATACAGATAATATGAGCATTGATGACGTAGTAAATAATATTATTAAGTTGGTAAATACATAGGTGTGTAGCAATTTAATAAAAATGTATACACATTAAGAATTTACATGGTATAATTGTACACGAATAATAAATAATACAAATGAAACAAAAGGAAGTAGAAGGTAAAGAGGATATGAGTAATAAGAAAGTTATAATTAAAAGAGTTATTTTAACAGCAATTATAATGTTTATGGGTGCCTCTATATGTTTAATTACATATGATAGAGCAACAGTTAATAATAAATATGGAATAAATGAAAAAAGTTTAGAGATTCCAATATTTGTATATCATGATATTGTTAAAGAGCAATCTGAAATACAATATGATTATATGCAAACGACAGCTGAAACATTCGAAAAACAAATTGTTGGTTTAAAGAAGGCTGGATATGATTTTATTACATATGAAGATTTAGAAAACTACAGTGAAAATAAGAAAAGAATAAATAAACTTTCATGTATAATTACATTTGATGATGGTTGGGAAGGTGTATATGAAAATGCTTTCCCAGTTATAAAGAAATATAATGTTCCAATTACTATTTATCTAATTACAGACTATATGGAAACACCAGGATATCTTACATGGGATGAAGCTAAAGAGATGCAAAATAGTGGGCTAGTTACTATTGCATCACATAGCATAGATCATGCAGAGTTTACTAACTTATCAACAGAAGATGCTGTTAGTAACGTTAATAAATCATATGAAATAATTGAGGAAAAACTTGGAAAGCAAGAAACAAAGATATTTACATATCCATATGGTATATATACAGATGAACAAATAGAAGCATTAAAGAATGAAGGATACATACAGAATTTAACAGATAATAAAATTAACAAGAGCAAGAGCTTAGATATGGCAAGACTTCATAGATGTTATCCGTTAAGTGATTCAATTGTTAAAATGATTTCAAAAATTATATATAGAAGTATTAGATATAATTAACGAATGAGATAATGAGGAAAGAGAGGTTAGTTAAATGAAGATTTCTATTTTAACTGCAACCTATAACAGAGCAAAATATTTAAATAATTTATATAAGAGCATAGTCAGTAACATTAGCAGTAAATACGAAGTAGAGTGGCTTATAATGGATGATGGATCTTATGATAATACGGAAGATGTATGTGCTAAATTAGTTGGTGCAGACAAGTCTGTTACAGATATCTTCGGAGGATCAAGACTTCAAATAAAGTATTTTAAGCAAGAGAACCAAGGAAAGATGGCTGCTATTAATAATTTATCAGAATATGTAACAGGAGATTTGTGGATTGAATGTGATTCTGATGATTTCTTCGAAGAGAATTGCTTTGGTAAAATAGTTGATGAATACGAAAAGATAAGTGATAGAAACGATATATATGCTTTAGCATACTTAAAGCAGGACTTAGATGGAAATAATATGGGAAATGACTTTAAGAATGATATAACAACTATGTATGACCTATATTTTAAAGAGCATGAAGACGGAGAAAAAGCATTAGTATTTATTACAAATATAAGAAAGAACTATAAATATGAACTAGAGCATAATGAACGATTTGTTACTGAAGCTAGAATGTATCATAAGATGGATAAAGATTATAAGATTAAATGTATTAATGAAACAATAATGATATGTGATTATCAAGAAGGTGGATACTCTAAAAACATTAATAAACAATTTATTTCTAATCCATTTGGATATTATAAATACTTCTATGAGATTTTAGCGGATATGGATACAAAAAATATTGATCCACAAAAGAGGATGTATGTATTAAAGCATTATATATTATTTACATACCTAACAAAGAATAAGCTAAATTTAAAAATAAAAGGATTTAAGAATAAGGTAATGCTAATACTTTTATATATACCAGGTAGAATTAAATCAAGAAAATTCAAAAAGCAAAACTCAAGGAAATAAAGCCTTGAGTTATTTTTTATTCCATAACTTCCATCAATAGGATCTTTAAATAAACCAATATTTGGAGGATTAAACGTGAATAAAACAAACAAAGATGCAATAGAAACAATAAATAAAAAGGCAAAAGATTTATTACAAGGTATATTATTATTCATTAATATGTAAGAAGTAAGCTCTCCAAGAATAACACTAATAAAAAATGAAATAATATCAATGATTGCTATATTTTTACCCAATACACCAGAATATGTATAAAAGAATGCAAGAGTAAATGTAAGTGATACAAGCATTCCAATAGCTCTTGCACACCAATAGCAATTAACTGACTTGAAAAATATGTATCCCAATATAGATGTTAATAGCATAGGGAAAAAGATTAGTTTAAGATGCTCCCAAGTACTTTCATTTATTGCAGAGAATAAAGCAACAAAACTGTTCTTACCAGACCAATCATAAGTAAAATGTAAAATAGTGCCGAGTACCATTACAAAGATAGCACTAACAATGTGAAAATTTTTAAGTATATTATTCATAAAATCACCTAATAACATATGTATGCTTTTGTGTTTTTTTTATGAAAATTTAACAAATTAATATGTGGGTATTGAAAAAAGCTTCAAAAATAGTATAAAATTAATGCGATTAATATACAAAAGAAGGGAAGATTTTTATGCCGAAAACCATTAAAAATATTTTAATAGTATTTTTAATAATTGTACTGGTGATAGGTGCAACAAAAGTCTTTGGAATCCAAGAATATATAATGAAAAAAATGTATCCAAGGACATATTCAGAATTTGTAGTTAAGTATGCAGAAGAGTATGGAGTAGATCCATGGCTTGTTTTTGCCGTAATAAAAGCAGAAAGTAATTTTGATAAAAATGTAGTTTCAAACAGTGATGCAAAAGGCGTAATGCAACTTATGGATAATACTGCAGCTGAAGTAGCAAATAATATTATGGAAGATAAAACATTTGAATCAGATATGTTATTTGATGTGGAAACAAATATAAAAATTGGAACGAAGTATTTATCAGATTTATTAAATAAATATGGGAATTATTATATAGCAGTTGCTGCGTATAATGCTGGAATTGGTACCGTAGATAGATGGATAGAAACGGGAGTTATAGAAGCGGACGGTTCTAATATCGAGCAGATTCCTTATAAAGAAACAAATATGTATGTTAGAAAAATAATAAGAGATTATGGTATATATACAGATTTATACAAAAGCTAATTGAACCAACCAAAAGTTCAGGAAGTCTAAAGAAATAAAAGGAGTTTTATTATGAAAAAGAACATTAAAAATATAGTTATAATTATTCTAATGATTGCAGTAGGGTTTGGTGTGTATCGTTTGATTGACAGTGTGGCAAACAAATATAGATGGGCAAATCAAGCTGAAAATGTAGTAGAGAATACTACTGATTATAGTGAGCCTGAAAAAGAAGTTGAAAAAGTAAACGAAGATGCGGAAGAACTTCCAGATAACGAGCTTGTAGATAATGGTACTAAGAGCGAGATTAAAAAAATAGAAATATCTGACGCGGAAATATTAGATATATTTGTAGACGCAGATTTATTCGAGAGCGCAGATGAGTTATCAACGGATGACAGATTGGAAATTGTTTATAAAGCACTTAATCGAAATAAAATAGTAGCATATCAAAGTAGAGTAGCCTCTCAAAATACTGCAGAGTTTACAGAAGGTGAAATAAATGGAATTGTGTATAGCTTATTTGGAACACCTTTAAAAGAGAATAAGAGCTACGGAGATTTATTAGTATACAAAGACGGAAAATATACATTAACAAAATCTTCTAGTGGATTAGATGGTATCGTATGTAATAAGATTGAAAATGATGTAGCTGCTGGAACTATGTATATAAACTATGAATTATATGTAGATGGTACTCTAAAAGGAAGTTATTCTATAGGAAAAAGTAATGTAAGCAAATTAATAACGTGTAAAAAAGAAATGTAATAGAGGATGTAATATGATTGATATAGAAAATGCTAGAAAAGTATTTAAGGAATATGTAGAGAATTACGATATAAATGATGGTAAGATTGCATTGAAATACAATCACATTCTAAGAGTTGCGGATATTAGCAAAAGAATTGCTACAGATTTAAATTTATCTGAAGAAGATAGAGATTTGGCTGAGCTTATAGGAATATTTCATGATATTGGTAGATTTGAACAGGTTAAGAGATTTAATACATTCGTTGATAGAGATAGTATAAACCATGGAGAATATGGCGTTAAGGTTCTATTTGAAGATGGACTAATTGAAAAGTTTAATGTTGATGAAAAGTATTATAGAGTTATTAGACTTGCAGTGTTAAATCATAATAGGAGAGCAATAGAAAGTGAAGGAATGTCGGACAATGAGCTATTACATTGTAAGATAATAAGGGATAGCGATAAGCTAGATATATTCTATGTACTGAACACTGACAAATTTATTAATTCATATGGAATAGAAAGTATGGAAGATGAAGTATTTTCTGATGAAATAGTAAGAGAGTTTAAAGAAGATCATTATATAGATTATTCAAAAAGAAAAACATTTGGAGATAAATGGGTAGCTCATATGACGTATGTATATGACTTTAATTTTAAGAGTAGCTACAGAGCTATGAAAGAAAAAGAATATATTACAAAATTATATAAGTATGTAAACTTTAAGAGGAAAGAAACAATAAGAGTAGCAAAAGAAATTGTTGATATAGCTAACAAGTATATCGAAGAAAATTGTAATTAATTTATAGGTAGGTTTATTATGAAAAAAAAATTATTATTTGCTGCGTATTCATTAGACATTGGAGGAATAGAGACAGCTTTAGTTACTTTAATTAACGAATTAGCTAAAAGTGAAAAGTATGATATTACCTTGGTTTTAGAAAAAAAGCAAGGTATATTTCTTGATGAATTAGATAAGAGAATAGAAATAATAGAGTATTCACCAAGTTACAATAAAGTGAAGATATTTGCAAAGGTACTGAATGTGATTAATAGAATCAAATTCATAATGAAATATAAGAATAAATTTGATTGTAGTATATCTTATGCAACATACTCATTACCAAGTTCATTCATTGCAAGAACAGCGTCAAGTAATTCAATACTATGGGTTCATAACGAGTATATGCTTGTGTGTGATAATGATGAGGAAAAATATGAGAAATTCTTTAAAAGCATTAAAGCAGATAAGTTTAAGAAAATAGTATTTGTTTCTAATAGTACAAGAATTAACTTTGAAAGAGCTATTGGAAATACAATGGATAATAAAAGAGTTACAATTAATAATTTAGTCGATTATAGGCAAATAGTCGAAAAATCTAAGGAAGAGGTAACGGACTTCGTTAAAGATGATAAGACCACCTTTTTGTTTGTTGGTCGTCTTACAGAGCATGATAAAAGAATCTCTAGATTAATAAGAGCTGGAGAATTATTAAGAGATGATAATGTAGACTTTAGAGTACTTATAGTTGGTGATGGAGCCGATTCTAGCAAATACAAAGATATGGTAAAGGTTAAAAATCTTGATGATAAATTTGTATTTTTAGGAAAGAAAAAGAATCCATATCCATACTTTAAGCAATCAGACTGTTTAGTACTAACATCTGAGCATGAAGGTTTTGCAATAGTATTTGTTGAGGCAATGATATTAAGATTGCCAATAATTACAACACATGTAGCAGACAGTAAAGAAATGATTAGCAATAAATATGGTGTAGTTGTTGATAAAGATGAGTATGCTGTATACAAAGCAATGAAAGAATTTATAACAAATAAGTATGAGTATAAACAAATATTTAATGCGGAAGGATATAATGAAAACATATTAAAGAAGATATATGAATTAATCGGTTAGAAGGTGAAGAATGAAGCTAATTAGTGTTATAGTTCCAGTATTTAATGCGGAAAAAGAAATTGAAAAATGTTTAAAATCTATTTTAAATCAAACTTATAAAGACATAGAGGTAATAGTTATTAATGATGGATCTACTGATAATTCTTTAGATGTAATAAAACGTACAATTGGAGAAGATAGTAGAGCTAAATTAATTGACATAGAAAATAGAGGCGTTTCAGCTGCTAGAAATCTTGGAATTAAGGAAGCTACAGGAGAATACTTCTGTTTTGTTGATGCTGACGATTATATTGATGAAACTCTAATTGAGCAATTAGTACCATATACAGAAAAAGATTTAGATATTGTTAAGTATAAAGCTGTTTCTGTAGACAAAGAAGGTAATCAATTAGAATTCTTTAAAGGAGAAGTATTTGAAGAAAAGAATGGTATGGAAGCATTTAATTTACTATATGCAGATGATGTTATGCTGCAAGTACCATGGCTTTATCTATACAAAAAACAATATATCATAGATAATGATTTTTCATATCCAGAGGGAAGAGTACATGAAGACTTTGCAAGAACAATACTAATGATATTAAAAGCAAATAAAATGTGTTCTACTAATATTTGTGGTTACTACTATGTACAAACAGATATAAGTATTACAAGAGGAAATGATGATGAACGTACATTCCAAAAATCAATGGATATAATTTATCATTATGATTACATCACAAAAGAGATAGAGAAATATAACCTAGACGAAGACACAAAGATTAATGTAAAATCATATTTAGCAAATAATGTAATTTTAGAAGCTGGAAATCTATCTGGAGAAAATCAAAAAAAGTATATTAAAGCTCTTAAAACAAGAAAGGTATTTGAAAATATACCAATAAAAAATATTAAACAGTTGATAAAGAGAATACTACTTAAAATAGATGTTAATTTATATCTAAAGTTAAGATAGACATGGAGGGAATATGCCAAAAGTAAGTATTGTAGTTCCAGTTTATAATGTAGATAAATATTTAGCCAAATGTTTAGATTCACTGGTTAATCAAACACTTCAAGATATAGAAATAATTGCAGTTAATGATGGATCTACGGATGGTTCAGCAGATATTTTAACTGATTATGAACAAAGATATGAAGGAAAAATTAAAGTTTTAACAAAAGAAAATGGAGGGCTTTCTGATGCTAGGAATTATGGGATGCCTTATGCCACAGGTGAATATATTGCTTTCTTGGATTCAGATGACTACGTTGAAAAAGACATGTACGAAAGACTATATAATAAGGCTATAGAAGAAAATAGTGATATTGTAGAATGTGATTTTATTTGGGAATATCCAGATAAGAGCAAAGTAGACGTTGGTGAAATATATAGTGGAAAAAAAGAAATGATTTTAAAAGCAAGAGTTGTTGCTTGGAACAAATTAATAAAAAGAGAAATTATAGAAAAAGCAAATATTATATATCCAAAAGGATTAAGATATGAAGATGTAGAGTTTTTTTACAAGATGGTTCCATATTACAACAAAGTATCATTTCTAAAGTATCCATGTATTCATTACATACAAAGAGAATCTTCTATTTCGAACAATCAAAATGAAAGAACAGCGGAGATATTTAATGTATTAGACAATGTAATTGAGTACTATAAAGAAAAAGGTTTATATGATGAATATAAATCTGAATTAGAGTACACATATGCAAGACTTCTTCTATGTAGTTCATTATTTAGAATGGTAAAAATAGCTAACAAAGATATAAGAAAAAGGACATTAAATCAAACATGGGAAAAACTAAATAGCACATTTCCAGATTGGAAAAAGAATTATGCTCTAAAGAAATATAAAAGTAAGAAAAACACATATATGAAAACCGTTAATAAATTTACTTATAAGATTTATTGTTTTATGTTTAGAGTATTTAAATAATATTAAAATATGAATAGTACAGCGTTGACAGAGGTGATAAAAATAAAAAAGAAAGTTTTATTTGGAATTACAAGTTTAGGTTTTGGTGGAGCTGAGAGAGTATTAGTTGACATTTCAAACAAATTATCAGAAAAATATGATGTTACAATATTTTCTATATATGACCATGGCGAACTTCAAAAGGAATTAAATAATAGTGTTAAATTTAAATCTTTATACAGATGTAGTTATAAAGAATTAAATAATATTCAGAGAATGTGGAGTCCAATTAGAATATTACTTTTTGCTAGAATATTATATAAGAAGTACATTAAAGATAATTATGATGTTGAAGTATCTTTCTTGGAAGGGCCGATTACTAGACTATTTAGTACCAAAAATAAAAAAACAAAGAAATTTGCATGGATTCACAATGATATAAAGAGGGTATTTGGTTCAGGACTTAAAGCAAAGATAAAAAAAGCTATTGATAAGAAAATATACGACAGATATGATAATTTAGTATTTGTTAGTAAAGATAACAGGGATAGCTTTAAAGAAGTATATACAAATATAGATGAAAACAAAATGAATGTAATATACAATTACATAGATAAAGACCTTGTTATCAAAAAGTCAAATATACTTGAAAATATGGAAAACATAAACAAGGACGGATTTCCTAAATTAGTGACGGTATGTAGATTAGTAGAGCAAAAGGCAATTGACAGATTTATAAAAGTACATAGCAAACTAGTAAAAGAAGGAATCCATAATGAAGTATACATTATAGGTGATGGACCTGAAAGAGAACGATTACAAAAGCTTATAGAGCAAGAAAATGTACAAAGTACATTTAAGCTATTAGGGAAAAAGGATAACCCATATCCATATATAAAAATGGCAGATTACTTTTGTCTATTATCAAATTATGAAGGCTATGGAATGGTATTGGAAGAAGCTAAAATATTAGGAAAGAAAGTTATAATAACTGATACAGCAGCAAGAGAAGCTGTAGAGGGATATAGTCAAGCAAGAATACTTGGTAATAACGAAAACGATATTTATAGTGGACTAAAAGAAATAATTACATCTGATAAAAAAGAAAATATCCAAGATGAATATAATTATGATAATAAAGAAATAATAGATAAAATAATCAACTTAATTAACCAATAAAAAAGAAGGAACTTCGTAAGAAGTTCCTTTTGTTATGCTGAAGCATTTTCTCTTTTTAATTTATAATATTCATCACCCATAATATGTGTATTGTAGAATTTTGAGTTTTTCTTTAATTCGGCTTCAAACTCAGCAAGACCAAGTTGCTCTGACAAAGTAGGTGTATCTGAATATAGATTTGTACCTAAACCAAGTCGATCTCCTTCAATGGATACTCCCATACTTGCCAAGATAGTTGGATAATAATCCATTGCTGTATAAGTTCTGTTAGTTGTGTTAGTTGCTTCAACAGCTGGATTAATAAAAACGTTATAAATCGTTCTTACATAATCTTCAGGTAGTCTTTCACCATAAAAAGCTTGTTGCATTCCTAGATGGTCACCAATAATAACTATTGTTGTATTTTCATAGAAGTCTTGATCTTTTACCCAGTTAACAAAATCATTTGCAATTTTTGAAGCATATGCATGAACATTTTCATACTGATTGTCATATTTTTGTTCAGCCTTTGGACTCAAGTAACCATCTGTAAAATGAGTGTCTGCTGTAAGCATAATATAGTTAAAAGGTTTATCTTGAGCTGCTAAATGGTTTATTTCTTCTTTTGACCATTCGTATAATGAGTCATCATTAAATCCCCACCAAATTTTATCAGCTTCTGTCATTTTACCATTTTGAATAGCGTAATCTAAATCGAATACCTTGTATCCACCATTGCTCTCATAGTATTGTTTTCTATTACCAAATGTACCATCAGATCCCATTATGATTTCAAGGTTATATCCGTTATCTTGTAATACTTCACCCAATGAATATGAACCAACCATATATCCAGCACTACCAACAGATTTGTTAGCATCTTTTGAAAACTCACTTACTTTTAATGGAATACCAGCAGTTATAGCTATATTTCCAGCTGCAGAATAGCTAGTACCATATATTGGTAGAGCACCACCGAGCTTAGTAGAATTAGAAAAGTTCGTATTTTCTAGAGCCAAGGTTTCAAGTTCAGGCATTAGAGAATAACCCCAGCCGCCACCATTTTCGTTACTGAACACCGAATTTTCAAAGCTTTCTCCTAAAATTAAAATTAAATTTCTTTTGGTTTCAGGAAATTCGACTTTAACATTTCTTGCATCTACATAATATTCTTCAAATATTGTTGAATTTTGCATTTGATTTTTTATATATACATCAATACCAAAGCTTCTAACTAAAACAGTACCAGCAAGTATCACTATAAAAATTGAGTATAAAATACTATGATTTGCGACTAATTTTATAGGGTATACCTGTATATATTTATCGTTTGGATGTTTTTTTCTAGTAATTTTTAAGTATATTCCATTTTTTACATGTTTTACAGTTGGAATAAGTAAAATAATCCATAGTAAAAGTAAATATCCAATGCAAGATTTTACAATCCCACTAACTACATTCGAAGATGTATTTTCAACTCCTGCCGTAAATGTGAATAGAATAACATCAAAGTCCTGTTTTGGATAAGTTTTATAATAGTAAATAGAACCAACAATAACAAACGCAACAAAAAATGTTAATACAAGTAAAAATATTGATTTTATTTTATTTTTCATTTTTCTTCACCACTACATTTATATTAAAGTTTGTTTTTAAAAATTTACAAACAATAGGTAAAAGATATGAAATTATTGTTGATAGTATTAAATATTTTACTGTAAATTGGTTTGTGAATTCAAAACCTGGTTGTTTGAATAACCATATTGAAGCAGTATAAGATAATATATTAGTAAATAGAACTAATACAAGATATCTTTCTATATAATTTCTTTTATCTTTAGCTTCTCCAAAGCTGCTGCTACATTTTATATTACCAATTACACTTGGCAAAAATAATCCTATTATTTGATTAATCATTTTTTGACCTCCCGTTTTTTTTGAAATTATATTATATAAAAAATAAAATAACAATAATTGATGTTTTTTTTTAGAAAAAAATGTATTTTTATTGCATATACAGAAAAAATTATATATGATATATCCAAGTTGAGTAACGCTACGGAGGAAAAAAATATGAGGATACTAGAGGTAAATGACAACGATATATACGGAAAGATATTTAATGGATACAAAATAATGGAAGAGCTTAATAAAAAAGATGATTTTTCAATCAGACAACTAGTTGTTAATAAGGTTTCAAACAATCCGTTAAGTAAAAAATTATACAAGCAAGAAAGAATGGCATATCAAGATTCATTTATGCATATGCAAGAGCAAGAGCAATTATCAACGCATTCTATGCTATCTGCAAACGGCATACTAATTGAAAAAAATGAAGATTTTATTGAAAGTGATTTAGTTCACTTTCATCAAGTTCATAATAGTAGAATACCACTAGAATCTTTTTATAAAACTATAAAAAAGAAACCATCTGTTATAAGCTTTCACGATATGTGGTTTATGACAGGAAGATGTGTTCAAACATATGGGTGCGATAAGTGGAAGAGTGGTTGTGTAGGTTGTAAATCATTAGATACTCTTTTTCCAATGACATTTGATAATTGTTCGGAGTTATGGAAAATAAAAAGTAAAATTAAAGATACAGACGTTGATGTGATTGTACATTCAAAGTTCATGTATGATATGGTAAAAGAATGCTCATTTACAAAGAATTTAAGAGTACACGAAATACCTCTTGGAATAGAAATGTCAAAATATGAATTTAAATTAACAAAGGAAGAGGCAAAAAGGAAGCTTAATATATTTCCTTCAGACATGGTAATCTTTTTTAGAGAGAACATGGAGCTAAAAGGTACGAATTATGTTATAGAAGCATTGAAGAAAATTAAAAATAAAAATGGTATAACAATAGTTAGCTGTGATCAAAAGGGCTTTTTAAAAGAGATTGAGGACGAATTTAATGTAATTGAGCTTGGAGTTCTAGAAGAGGAAAAGCTTTTAATGTGCTATAATGCAGCAGATTTATTCTTGATGCCTTCTCCAGGAGAAACATTTGGAATGATGGCTGTGGAAGCTATGGCAGCAGGAATACCAACTATAGTATTTAATAATACTGCTTTACCGGACACAACTGGAGCTCCGGATGCAGGAATACTGGTTAATGATAGGGATTCTGAAGATTTATATAAAAAAATTGAATATTATTTAAATCATCCAGAAGAGAGAGAAAAAAGAGGAAAAGTTTCGAAGGAGTTTGTTGCCAAAAAATATGATTATAATCAATATTTTGAAAAAGTAGCTGAAGTATACAAAAGTGCATATGAAAATCAAAAATACAAAATAGATAAACAATATGAAGAAGAATTATTTGAAATAGACTATGAAGATAGTAATTCGAAGAGATTAATAAACAAATTAAATAAAATTTATAACGAATATGATAAAATATTTGAGAGCGTGAATAAACCAGAGTTTCTTAGCAATTCAAAATTAGATGGAGACAAAATAGAATACTCAAATCCAAATGTATTAGGAATTTTAGACAAGTTTAATTCTTTTATATATCAGGAGCTGATTGAGAATACTGAAGAAAATATTATAAGAAAAGAGAAAACAATACATAAAAGTGAGAAAGGAAATAGTAAAGAAGAAATATGCGGAAAACAAAAAGAAGACAAACCAAAAGTTTCTATCATTATGCCAGTTTATAATGGGGGAAAATATGTTTCAATGGCCATAGATAGTGCGCTTAGACAAACATATGATAATATTGAAATAGTTGTGGTAAATGATGGATCTAAAGATAACACAGATGAAGTCTGCAGGTCATATGGAGAAAAAATTAAGTACATAAAGAAGGAAAATGGTGGAGTATCAACAGCTCTTAATAGAGGAATACAAGAAATGACCGGCGACTATTTTTCTTGGTTAAGTCATGATGATTTATACTATCCTGAAAAAGTTGAGACAGAGGTTAATTATCTTATAAATAATAATTTGATTGGAACAGATACAATATTGTATTCAAACTATTCAACCATGGATGGAAATGGCAAATTAATGTATGATATTAAATTTGACAGCAAAGTACTAAACAAAGATAGTTCACTATCTTTACTTAAAGGTGCTATAAATGGACTAACTCTTTTAATACCTAAAAAGGCATTTGATGAGGTTGGCGGATTTAGCGAGAGCTTAAGATGTATTCAAGATTATAAATTATGGTACGATATGTATAAGTATGGATACAAATTTATACATATTCCGGATATTTTAACAGTAACTAGAATACATGCTGAGCAGGTAACAAATACTAGTCCAAAAGTAGTAACTGAAGGAAATGAATTTTGGTTGGATGTTATTAAGGATTTTTCTGATGAAGATAAAATTAGAATATATGGATCAGTATATGAATACTATTACGAATTATTTAAATTTTTTAATGATGGACCATACGATAAAGCAATAGAAATATGTAAAAGTAAATGTGAAGAAATGGAAAGAGAAAACGAAAACAAAATAAATCAAACTAAAGTTAGTATTGTACTTCCATTTTATAACGATTGTGATTCAACAAATAGAGCTATACAATCTGTATTAGGCCAAACTCATAAGAATATTGAAATATTGCTAATTAATAATGGTAGTACGGACGATATTTATACCATAAAAAAGATTGCTGATGAAAATTCAAATGTAATTAAATTTAAAGAGTATACAGAAAGACAAGAAAAGCTAAAGATATGGAAAGATGCAATCAATGAAATATCTGGAGAATACATAATCTTATTCGATCAATATAGCTGCATGGAAAAGGATCGTATAAGAATACAATTAAGCAAAATGGTATTATCTGGTGTTTCAATATCAGATGTATCTTATTATCGAAATGATAATAACAATGTATATCCAATTGATACAGGATTTGAGGACGGAGATGTAGTACATAAGGTTATTAACGAGTGTTACTACAGATTACCAATTATTATGCTTGAAAAAGATTATTTAGTGAAAAATAGAATATTAGATTCAATAAATACAGACTATGCAGTTGATGAAATTATTGTTCTAAAAGAAATGATTGATAATAGAATTCTTGGAATTAATAAGCCATTGACAACAATATATCGTGTGGATGATGAAAGTTTGGAATTAAAATTAGCATCAATCATAAGCTGCGTATCTACAGATGAACGTTTTAGTAAATACCCACATGAATTGAGCATATTAGTTGAAAGATATAAAAGTTTATTAAATGACGAAGTTAATAATGGTTTAACAGAAGATTGTATCAAACAAGCACATGCAGAGGAACTTGAAAGATATGCATACATGCAAACTGAAGAATGTCATGAAGTTGAAAAAATCAGAAATATAATAAACAAATTGCTTTTCAGAAAGAAAATACCATATTACAAATTGGATACAGACGCAATAAAAAATAGTGGTATAAATAAGTGGTATAGAAAGCATAAGGAAAAGAAGGAAAGAGGTAAATAGAATGGAAGAAAAGAGCATATTTAAGGATAAAGTATTATTAATAACAGGTGGAACAGGTTCTTTTGGTAATGCTGTATTAAATAGATTCTTAAAAGACGATATTGATATAAAAGAAATCAGAATATTCTCAAGAGATGAAAAGAAACAAGAGGATATGAGAATTAAATACAAAAATGATAAAATTAAATTTTATATTGGTGATGTTAGAGATTATAGAAGCGTAGAAGATGCAATGGATGGTGTTGATTATATATTCCATGCTGCAGCTCTAAAGCAAGTACCAAGCTGTGAATTTTATCCAATTCAAGCTGTAAAAACAAATATTTTAGGAACTGAAAATGTATTAGAAGCAGCAATTAACCATAATGTTAAAAAGGTTATTGTTTTATCTACAGATAAAGCAGCTTACCCAATTAACGCTATGGGAATGAGTAAAGCTATGATGGAGAAAGTAGCAGTGGCTAAAGGGAGAGATTTAAGACCAGAACAAACTGTAATTTGTAGAACAAGATATGGTAATGTTATGGCTTCTAGAGGTAGTGTTATCCCATTATTCTGTGAACAAATAGAGCAAGGAAAACCACTAACTGTTACAAATCCAGAAATGACAAGATTTATGATGACTCTTGAAGATGCTGTTGATTTAGTAATATATGCATTTGAACATGGAGAGCAAGGAGACTTATTTGTACAAAAGGCTCCTGCTGCTACAATTGGAACTTTGGCTCAAGCAGTAAAAGAATTAAAGAAGAGCGATGTACCAGTTAATTGCATTGGAACAAGACACGGAGAAAAATTATACGAAGTTCTTGTTACAACAGAAGAAATGGTTAACGCTGAAGATATGGGTAATTACTATAGAATTCCAGCTGATAATAGAAACTTAAATTATCAAAAATATGTAGATCAAGGAAATGCAGATTTGGAGAAAATAGAGGATTATAATTCTCATAATACAGAGAGATTAGATGTTGAAGGAATGAAAAAACTATTATTAAAGCTAGATTTATTTGAAGATTGTAAATAATAAGGAGAATATTAATGAAAATATTAATAACAGGTGCAAATGGATTTGTAGGTAAAAACCTAAGAAGTCATTTGAGCTTAAACAAAGATATAGAAGTATTTTGTTATGATATGGATTCTACTCCAGAAGAGCTAGATAAATATACAAAAGAATGCGATTTTGTATTCCATTTAGCTGGGGTAAATAGACCACAAGATCCAAAAGAGTTTATGGAAGGAAACTATGGATTTACATCAGTATTACTAAATAAGTTAAAAGAGCATAATAATAAAGCACCGATAATGATTTCATCATCAATCCAAGCAGCCTTGGATAATGACTATGGTAAATCCAAAAAAGCTGGAGAAGACTTGATGTTTAGCTATGGAAAAGAAAACGGTGTTGAAGTATATGTATATAGATTTCCAAATTTATTCGGAAAGTGGTGTAGACCAAATTACAATAGTGTAATAGCAACATTTTGTAATAATATAGCTCATAATGAAGAGATAACTGTAAATGATGAAAATAAAGAGCTAACGCTTGCGTACATTGATGATGTATGTAATGAAATAATTAAATGTCTAGATGGAATACCAACTAGAGATGGTGATTATTGTATTGTTCCAGTAACATATACAGTAACACTAGGATATATAGCAAATCTTATAAAATCATTTAGAGCAAATAGCACAGGAATAATGGTTCCATCAACAGGAGACGAATTTACAAAGAAGTTATATGCAACATATATAAGCTACGTTCCACTAGAAGAGATGGTAGTTGATTTAACAGAGCATAGAGATGACAGAGGAGTCTTCTGTGAATTAGTAAGAACTAAAGAGTGTGGACAAGTATCTGTATCAACAACAAATCCTAATATTGTACGTGGAGGACATTATCATCACACAAAAATGGAAAGATTCATGGTTATTAAAGGAAAAGCTGAGATAGAGTTTGAGCATGTGTTAACTCATGAAAAGATTAAATTTAATGTAAGTGGAGATAAGCTACAATATGTAACAATACCTGTGGGATACCAACACCGAATAAACAACATTGGAGACGATGAACTAATATTGATACTTTGGGCAAATGAATTATATGATGAAAGTAAACCAGATACATATGTAATGGAGTAGTATTTTGGGAGGAGAATTATGACAGACAACGATATAACATTACTAATTAATAGTTGTGATGCATATGAAGATATTTTAGATGTTTTTTTTGAATTATTGCACAGATTTTGGCCGGATTTAAAGTATGATATTGTACTAAGTACAGAGTCTTTGGAGTATGTGAATAAATATTTTAGTATAAAAAATGTACATCCTAAAGATAAAAAATGCTCTTGGTCGAAGCGTATGTACGAAGCTCTTAATACAATAGAAAGTAAACAAGTTTTACTTTTATTAGATGATTTTTTTATATATGACTATGTAAATGGCGAAGAAATAAAGAGATGTTCAGAATACCTAAGTAAAAATGAAGAAGTTGTGAACTTTACATATTGGCCAATTCTTAATGGTACTGAAGATGCTGAGATCGATGGATATTTTGTTCGAACAGAAAATGAAAGATATAAAATAACAGCAATATCTGCATTATGGGATAGAAAACAATTTATGAAGTATCTTGAAAATCATGAGGAAGATATCTGGGAGTTTGAAGTAAATGGTACAATAAGAAGTAATACGACATATCCAAATGATAAGTTTTTAGTATTAAATCATGAAAACAATATTATCCCATACAATTTTTCAAAATATGGATTAATATCTGGTAAGTGGTTCAAAGATACAGTGGAGCTATTTAAGAAACTTGGGATTGAATTTGATTTTGAAAAAAGAGGGATATTTAATGAAGCTTTGTATGGTTTAAATCGTTCATTTATTTCATCTTTTAGAATAGAACCACATATAATACCAAACTATTCGACAAAGAGTTATAATCCTGTAATTTATTATAATAAAGTTTTTCAAGCTGGAAAGTTTGAATTTAAGTTTGACTTAGAGAATGCCAAAGATATGGTACGAGTTACATTAACTGAGCAAAGAGGTTTTTCGGTGAAGAATCTTAAAATAGAAGTTAGCTATAGTGATGGTGAAAAGCAAGATATAGATAATGATGAGATTTTTGGAAATTATACAATTATTGATCAAGATTTTATTTTTAACGTAGGCTCTTCGTACATATGTGTACCATTATGCAAAAATAAAAAAACGACTGGTATTCTTCTAAAAGGAGAAAGTATTTGTCCAGTAGACGAGAAGAAACTTATAGAGGCATATGCTAAAAAAACTGAATCGAATAGTCAAGAACTTATTGTTTTAGATCGTTTATTTGATTTTGATAAAGATGCGGATTATTTAGATATTAAAAACATAGAATTAAATCCAAAATTGGAGAAGAAAGATTTTATAAAAAGAAAAAAATTTATTAATTTTTATAAATATGAATTTGATATTAATGATAGAAAAGAGCATATAGAACAGCTTATTTTATCAAATAAATGTTACTATTCGATAAAGGGACTCAAGGTTACAAACGATAAAGGAGAAGTGTGTAGAGTAGATTGTGTACAACCACAATGTCAAAACGAGTATTTATGTGTCATATCAGGCACATTTGGTATAAATATTCCAGAAAATACAAAGAAAATATATGTTGAATTTAAACTTACAAATCCAATCAAAAAACAATTATTGGCAAAATCAGCTAATCTATTGTAAGTTGTTTGGTCGGAAGGAGATAAAATGGAAATAAAAAGAGACTATAGCGATGTTGAGTGGAAGAATAATGGAAAGTTAAAGTTACTTATAATAGTTGGAACAAGACCTGAAATAATTAGATTAAGTGCAGTAATAACTAAATGTAGAAAATATTTTGATTGTATACTTGCACATACTGGTCAAAACTATGACTATAACTTAAATGGAGTTTTCTTTGAAGACTTAAAATTAGATAATCCAGAAGTATATATGGATGCAGTTGGAGATGACTTAGGCGAAACAGTTGGAAATATAATAAATTGTTCATTTAAGTTAATGAATACAATAAAACCAGATGCTTTATTAATCTTAGGCGATACAAATAGCTGTTTAAGTGCAATAAGTGCAAAAAGATTACATATTCCAATATTCCACATGGAAGCGGGAAATAGATGTAAAGATGAATGTCTACCAGAGGAAACAAACAGAAGAATTGTAGATATCATATCTGATGTAAATCTTGCATATTCTGAGCATGCAAGAAAATATTTACATGAATGTGGACTTCCAAAAGAAAGAGTATATGTAACTGGATCTCCAATGGCCGAAGTTTTAAGAAATAATCTAGAAGATATTGAAAAATCTGATATATTATCAAAACTAAATTTAGAACCAAAGAAGTATATTTTGCTTTCAGCACATAGAGAAGAAAATATTGATACTGATGCTAACTTCAAGAGTTTATTTACAGCAATTAATAAAATGGCAGAGAAATATGATATGCCAATTTTATATTCATGCCATCCAAGAAGTAAAAAGAGATTGGAAACAAGCGGTTTTGAATTAGATAGAAGAGTAATTCAACATGAACCACTAGGATTCCATGACTATAATAAATTACAAATGAATGCATTTGTTGTAGTAAGTGATTCAGGAACTTTACCAGAAGAAAGTAGTTTCTATACAAGTATAAATAAACCATTCCCAGCTGTATGTATAAGAACAAGTACAGAGAGACCAGAAGCTCTTGATAAAGCTGATTTCATATTAGCGGGAATAAATGAAAGAGATTTATTACAAGCTGTAGATACAGCTGTTCAAATGAATTTAGATGGAGAGCTAGGTATACCTGTACCAGATTATATTGAAGAGAATGTTTCAACTAAGGTTGTAAAAATAATACAAAGCTATACGGGTGTTGTAGATAAGATGGTTTGGAGAAAAAAATAAAAATGATAAGAAAAATATGTAATTTTAAAAATAATTACCATGCTATGATTGAAAATATAAAAGCTCAAGAAGATGCTATTTCTTTGATGAAAAATAAAATTGAAGAGCAAGAAAATGAAATTCAATCATTAATACAAAAGAACATAGAAATTGAGAATAATTATAAGCAATGTGTTGCACAAATACCAAATATAGAAAATGGATTCTTAAAATTGTACAAAATTATGCAACATAAATTTTGTGAGAATAAAATGCAAACTAATCTGGTTCTATATAATAACTCTTTTATATTAAACAAATCAAAATATGATGAGAAGTTTGAACCGTTAGTATCAATTATTATTCCTG
This sequence comes from Clostridia bacterium, assembly GCA_017512025.1. Classification (GTDB taxonomy): domain Bacteria; phylum Bacillota; class Clostridia; order TANB77; family CAG-508; genus CAG-492. The sequence continues at coordinate 381,975 of JAFWHH010000009.1, read as the reverse complement.
TATATAATGGTGCAAAATATATGAAAAAAGCAATTGATAGTGCTCTTGCGCAAACGTATAAAAATATAGAAATAATTGTTGTTAACGACGGAAGTACAGATGATGGTGAAACAGATAAAATTGCTAAAAGCTATGGAGAAAAAATAAGATATATATATAAAGAAAATGGTGGTGTATCCTCTGCTTTAAATGTTGGTATCAAAAATATGAAAGGGGATTATTTCACATGGCTTAGTCATGATGATGTATTTAATTGTAATCATATCGAAACACATATTGAATACTTTAGGCATTTTAATGATAATGAAACAATTACATATTCGTGTTTCAATTTTATTGATTCAAATGGAAGAATAAAAGATGAGGAGTCTATAGATGCGTTAATTCATATGTCTGATTATAAATTATCACAAAACACACATTATGCCTGTATTCTTCGTGGAGAAGTGAATGGTGGAAATGTATTTATTCCGAGAAAAGCATTTGATGAATGTGGTCTTTTTCAAGAAGGAAACAGAATTACTCAAGAAAAAGAGATGTGGAGTAGATTATTAAAGAAGTATAGGTTTGTAAATATTCCAATTGTAACATACTCAATTAGATGTCATGATGAGCAAGTATCCAATACTTCTAATAATGTTGCTGAGGAGACAAGAAAAAAAATAATTGAAATAATTAAAGGAATAACAGAAGAAGAGATGATAGCTGAAAGTGGATCGGTAAGTATGTTCTATTTGGAGCTATATAATCATTATAAGGATAATAATATAATTGATACTGCAAATGAAATATATAGGATGTATGAAGAGTCAATATAGTATAAGCAAATAATAGAGGAGAAAATAATGAAAAAGATTGTAGTTATTATTCCAGCTTTAAATCCAAGCGAAGACTTTATAGAATATATAAAAAAGCTAACAAAATATGAAAAAGTTGAATTAATTATAATTGATGATGGTAGTAAGCAAGAATTAAAATATATATTTAATAAAATTGCAGAAAATTCAAAATGTACTGTAATTACCCATGAATTTAATCAAGGAAAAGGAAAGGCGCTTAAAGACGGTATGCTCTATTTCCTTGAAAACTATTCGAGGAAAAAAGCAAATGGAATTGTTACTGCAGATAGTGATGGACAACATAATATTGATGACATCATTTGCATAGGAGAAAAGATTAACAAACAAAATACGAGTACACTTATATTAGGTACGAGAAATTTTAATTTAGAATGTGTTCCATCAAAAAGTAAAAAAGGTAATAAATTAACAAGCTGTTTATTTAAGATATTATACGGAAAGAAGATTCATGATACGCAGACTGGGCTTCGTGCTCTAACGAGAGATTTCGTAGAAGGATGCGTAAATTTACCAGGTGACAGATATGAATTTGAGCTTCAAATGTTAATAGAGGCAGTTAAAAATGGGATAAATATAATTCAATGTGATATAGAAACTATTTACTTTGATAATAATGCAGAAACACATTTTAGACCGATTATAGATTCTGCAAGAATATATAAAGTGATGTTTAGACAATTCTTTAGATTTATTCTTTCTGGATTAAGTTCGTGTATTATTGATTTAGTATTATTTTCTATACTATTTAATGTTCTAAATGGAAGAATAAAGGAGAGTCTTGTAATATGTGTTCCAACAATAGGTGCTAGAATTATATCTTCATTGTATAATTATCTAATCAACAGAGGAATTGTATTCAATGAGAATAAGGAAAAAAATACAATAGTAAAGTATTATGTACTATGTATTGTACAAGTAGTAGCTTCATATTTGCTTGTTGATATTATATTTAACAACTTGAAGATAGTATATCCAACGATTATAAAGTTTATCGTAGATGCGTTTTTGTTTTTTGTTAGTTTTCAAGTACAAAAAAAGTGGGTATTCAAAAGAAAATAGGAGGTACATAGTAGGTGATCAGATATTTGTTTGTAATTCTAATACTTTCGATAGGAAGTGTTATTATTGCATTTAAAGGAAGAAAATATGAAGAAGGGTTACCAATTACAATAGCATTAATAACAATCTTTTTATATATTTTTTACTTGTTCGATTTATTGAAAGTAGGGTACTACATTATCGTAACATCAATTCTTATATTATATGTGCGGTATAATATATAATTTTATAAAATCTAAAAATAAAAAAGAGATAGTTAATAATATTTTTACGCCAGGCTTTGTTATTTTTGTTTTTACAATGTTTGCAATATTCTTTATTATTAGAAATAACATTGTATTACTATGGGACGAACTAAGATTATGGCGGGGCATATCCTAAAATTTTATTCTTTAATGAACACATACAATTGGGAGAAAATTCTCAACTATTAAAAATTATGGAGTGCTATGAGCCAGGTATGCCGTTGTTTGAATATTTTTTCAGCAAGACTACATTTAGATTTTTGGAAAGGGATATATTCTTTGCATACTCAATGGTTGGAATGGTTGTATTTATGCCATTTTGCAAACATTTAAATTGGAGAAAATGGTATATGATTCCATTGGTTGTTAGTGCTTATACAATTTTACCATATTTGATTAACAATAATGGGTATGATTCTATGGTATATTACAAAACGTTATTTATTGAGCCGATACTTGGTATGTATTTTGGATATGCGATTTTTATGAGTACCATAAAAGATAAAAGTTGGATAAACTATATCAATATGATTTCTTGTTGTCTCTTACTGGTACTACTTAAAGATACGGGGATATTATTTGCGCTTGTTGCATATATTGCATTTTCTATTAATCAAACATTCATAATAAAGAAAATAGGCAAAAAACGTATCATAGTAAATATAATTGCAATTATATCAATTATACTATTATTTTTTAGTTGGAAATGTGTCCAAAAAAAATATGGAACAACAAACATGTACTCAGAAAAAGTAGAAAACGATGAGATACAAGAATTTATTCATGGTGGAAATGAGAAACAAATAGAAATTATAGAAAAATTCAAGTATACGATAAAAAATCAAGAACTTGCAAAAAATGATGGAAACATTATTAGTTCAAACATTAATATAGTTTACTTTTTCACGGGTGTGATTATCTTTTTCGTTATAATACTAATATTAGTTGAAAAAGAACGACGAAAAATATATATAAATTCTATGTTTTTTTTCTTAATAGGATGTATTTTGTTTGTGGTTGGATACTTGGCGGTATGTTTATTCACTTTTAGAGATGTATTGTGTTTTCCTAGATATATGTCTACAATATGTACAGCAGGTATAATTTTTATTTTAAAGATAATATGTGATGAAATTGGAAATGATTCGAAAAAATTTAAGATTTTAATGATATATTTTTCTGTTATTATATTATTAATATATCCATTTTCAAAAGAAAAAATTGATTCGGATTCATTTAAAGGCTACAGAGATTATATAATTAATATTTCAGATGAGATATCGGAAAATGTAAATCCAAAAACGGATAGAATTGCGTTAATATTTGGTGATACGGACAAGAATGATTTTAGATATACTATATATCATCATAATATATGTTACGAATTGTTAGATGAAGGTTTTATATTCAGTTCGTATGAAAAAGACGATATAAATAATATACTTCAATCTTATGATTATGTATTTTTTATTGTAATAAAAAATGAGGATATTGATAATCTTTTTAGGGCAACAGACATAAGTGTAACAAAATCAACACTATATAAAATTGAAAATGTGAATAACAAAATTGTTTTGAATGAAGTGAATTAAAGATACAAAATAAAATAACAAGAAAGAATACATAGTCCCAAAAGTATTAGTATAGCTGTAACACAAAGGTGTTTTTATAAAAACAACTTGAAAAATTTATATAAAAAGTGTAAAATATTGCAAGTAGTTTGACTAATTTAACTATGAAGTACGATAGATAAAAATTAATCAAAAGGATGGTAAATATGGATATTATAAAAAAATGTAATTTAATAAAAAAAGGTGGACTTGTTTCTATTAGCAAAAATAATGGAACAGTTGTTATTGAGAATAAATCTGAGCAGGAAGCGACTATAGTTGTTGCTAAAGTATTTAAGACTCAAAACCAATTTATGAAAATAGATTTTAAGGGAGAAGTATTATCTGGAAATGGTAATATTGTTGCTAAATTAGTTGCTAGGGATAAATCTATACTTAGTGAGATACCATTAAATACATCTGTGTATGGGCCTAAAAAATCTAGATTTTTTATGGTGGCTTTAAGAATTACACCTACTTGCAAAATTAAATTAAATAATTTAGATATAGAATTTGTAGATAAATATGATGCAGAAGTGAGATCAGGATTAAATTCAGATACAGTTCTTATTGTACCGGGATATCCAAGTAATACTAAAAAGTATAATTTTTCTTTTGTTCATAGCAAAGTAAAAATGTATAGAAAAATGGGATGGAATCTTGATGTTTTATCTGTTAATGAGGAGGAAGATAGTTGTAAATATTCTTTTGAAGATGTTAATGTTGTTAAGACAAACTATTTAATGGCTAGAGATATATTACAAGAAAAAAGATATAAGAGAATAATTGTTCACTTCTTTAAAGAAGAATATGCAAATATGCTTGATGCGGTTGATACTAGCGAGTCTGAGGTATATATATATGCACATGGTGCGGATGTTATATATAGAGACTTTAATACAATGAATGCTAGATATTTTGAGTTACCAGCTCCAATTTCTGATTCACAAAGTGTTCAGTATAAGAAGCTGGACAAAATAATGGAAAGATATAACAATAAGCCAAATGTCAAATGGGTATTTGGTACAAATTGGGAAAAGAATAGAGCTGAAGAAACTAATGGCATAAAATTTAACAATTATAGCATCATACCATGCAATGTTGACAATAATACATTTAAGTTTAATCAAAAGAATAAGGAAGACAGAACAAAGATATTTACAATAAAGAAATTTGATAATTTTAATACTTATTCTGCAGACGTAATGGTAAGAACTATACTTGAATTAAGTAAAAGAGAATGTTTCTCAAAGTTAGAGTTTAACATATATGGAGATGGAACAGAATTTGATAGATTATTAGCTCCAGTAGCAAATTATGAAAATGTACACATAAATAAGGGATATTTATCTCACAATGAAATTGCTGAGATTCATAAACAAAATGGTATAGGATTCTTCCCAACAAGATACGAGACGCAAGGTGTTTCTGCATCAGAAGCTGCAATGTCAGGTTTAGTTGTAGTAACTGGAAAAGCTGCAGCTGTGCCAGAAGTATTTAAAGATAGTGAATATTTATGTGATCCAGAGAATTATGTTGAATATGCAGATAAGATTGAATACTTATATAACAACCCAGATGAATATATAAAATTAAGTAAGCAAATGCATGATTTAATATACGATAGATATAGCAATGATGTTGTTGAAAAAATGGAAGCTCAAATGATGAATGAGTGTAAAGGAATGAAAGAAACAATTGAGATTCCTGAAGCTGAAGATAAAAGATTGTTGACAATAGCAATTGCTGCTTATAATGTTGAAAAGTACTTAAGAAATAGTGTACTTTCACTATTACGTAGTAAATATGCATCTAAACTTGAAATAATAATTGTAAATGATGGCTCAAAAGATAATACATCAAAAGTTGGTAAAGAGCTTGAAGATATGACTACTATCAATGGTAAATCTATTGTTAAATTAGTTGATAAAGAAAATGGTGGTCATGGTTCTGCACTAAATAAAGGAATCGAGCTTGCAACAGGTAAATATTTCAAAGTTATGGATGGAGATGACTATTTTGATACAGAAGCTCTAGACAAACTTATGGAAATACTAGAAAATTGTAATTCGGACATGGTTCTAAACAGATATGTAGAGGATTTTGCAATACCATCAATAATGAATGTTAAAGAAATATATGATTTCTTAGTACCAGGATTTGAATATAATCTTGAAGATTTGTGTATAGATGGATATGGATTCGGAGAATGGGGTCCATTATTATCTACATCAACATATAAAACTAAAATGCTTCAAGATGCAAACTTTAAAATATCAGAAAAATGTTTCTATGTTGATATGGAATTAAACACATATGCATTCATAAATGCTAAAACTATAGTTTATTATCCATTAGATTTATATATTTATTTCATAGGAAGAGCTGGACAATCAATTTCTCAAGCCTCTTACATGAAGAATTATAAACATCATGAACATGTTATTCTAAAATTAATTGATGAGTACACTAACAACAAGAATATTACACCACTTAAGAAAGAGTACATCAGAACAAAGATAATTAATCCAATGGTTAAGTGTCAATACCTAATAACAACTGAGTTTTTCAGTAATAGCAAACCATTCAAAAGCTTTGATCCACAACTAAAACCATATGGAGAATTCTATAATATAATGGAAGGTAGAAGAATTAAACTAAATAGAGCAACTGGTGGTAAGACGATTAAATTGTTCCATATATTAGATGCAGTAAAAAGAAGGATAAAGAAATAGAAAGGAAATATTTATATGAGTGAATTAAATGTAAAATATTTAATTTTAGGAGCTGGTATATCAGGATTATCATTTGCAAACTTTGTAGATTCTGAAGATTATCTAGTTGTTGAAAAAGACAGTAGACCAGGCGGATATTGTAAGACAACAATAAGAGGGGATTATGTATGGGATTATGCAGGGCACTTCTTTCACTTCAAAACAGAAGAAATGAAGAAATTTTTCGAAGAGAAGATGAAAGATTGTGAACTAGTAACTCAACAAAAAAATACAAAGATATATTACAAGGACAATCTAATCAATTATCCTTTTCAAACGAACATACATCAACTAGATAAAGAGGAATTTATTGATTGTCTATATGACTTATTTAACAAAGTTGAAAAGGATAACTATGATAACTTCCTAGATATGTTATACGGGAAGTTCGGAAAATCTATAGTTGAAAAGTTCTTAAAACCATATAATGAAAAATTATATGCATGTGATTTAAACAAGTTAGACAAAGATGCTATGGGACGTTTCTTCCCATATGCAGATTTAAAACAAATAATAGACAACATGAAAAAGAACGAGAATAACTCATATAATAATCAATTCTTGTATCCAAGAAAAGGTGCAGGAGCTTTTATGGATAAATTATATGAATCATTAAATCCAGAAAAAGTTAAACTAAATACTTGCATAAATAAAATTGATGTTGGTAATAAAACAGCATATACAGATAAAGGTGATGTAATTAAATATGAGTATTTAATTAACACTTCGCCATTAAATCAATTCCTAGGTCTAATGGGTAGAACTGAAGATGTTGAGTTATTAAACAAACTATCATACAACAAAGTATTAGTATTTAATTTAGGTTTTGAAAAGAAATCTGATTTTGATGAACATTGGATATACTTACCAGAAAAACAGTATAACTACTACAGAGTTGGTTTCTATAACAATATATTGTCAGATGAAAAATTAAGTATGTATATTGAAATTGGATTCTCAAAAGATGCTGAGATAGATGTTGATAAAGAGCTACAATTAACTCTTGAAAATCTAGAGAAGAATGGAATTACTAAAGACAATAAGTTAGTAGACCATGAGACAATAATAATGGATCCAGCATATGTTCATATTGAAAAAGAAACATCAGAAGATATCAAGAATTATATGAGAAACATAGCAAATGAGCAAATATATAGTATAGGAAGATATGGAGCATGGACATACTGCTCAATGGAAGATGCAATGATAAGCGCTAAGGAATTAGCAGCAAAATTGCGTTAAATGTGGAAAGAGAGGGAATAACTTTGCAAGAAGAATACGTTATAGATGTTGATAATGTGTATAAATCATTCAACGTGTACTATGATAGAACAAATACTATTAAGGAAAGATTATTATTCTGGAAGAGTAGTAAAAAAGAAAAAAGACAAATCCTTAAAGGTGTTACATTAAAAATAAAAAAAGGTGAAGTTGTTGGATTAATTGGAGTAAATGGTAGTGGTAAATCAACTCTATTAAAATTGATGACACAAATCATATATCCCAATAAAGGTAAGATAACAACAAAAGGAAAGCTAACATCATTACTAGAATTAGGTGCTGGTTTTCATCCTGACTTTTCAGGTAGAGAAAATATTTATTTCAATGCTTCAATATTTGGTTTAACCAGAAAACAAATCGATGAAAGACTTGATACAATTATTGAGTTTTCAGAGTTAAAAGAGTTTATAGATAACCCTGTAAGAACATATTCATCAGGAATGTACATGAGACTTGCTTTCTCTGTAGCTATAAACGTAGATGCTGAAATACTATTAATTGACGAAATCTTATCTGTTGGTGACGAGCATTTCCAAGAAAAATGTTTCCAAAAGTTAGAAGAATTAAAGAGCCAAGGAAAGACTATTGTATTTGTAACTCACGGACTTGGTTCTGTTAAGAGATTCTGTACAAGAGCTGTATGGTTACATCAAGGTTTAATAAAGATGGACGGAGAAGTTGAACCAGTTATTGAAAAATATGTAGAGGAAACTAAATAGAAAGGAGGATTTGAATAATGAATATTTTTAAGAAAATATATGATTACAGAGAATTATTAAAAAATAATGTAAAAAAAGAAATCAGAGGAAGATATAAAAAGTCATTATTAGGTGTCGTATGGACATTTTTAAATCCTCTTTTACAATTAGCTGTGTATGCTTTTATATTTCCATTAATTTTAAGAACAACACAACCATACTATGTAATATTTGTTTGTGTTGGTTTAATACCTTGGACATTCTTTACAGCAACAATTGCACAATCTACATGGGCTGTTATAGGTAATGCCAATATTGTCAAAAAAGTGTATTTCCCGAGGGAAATACTTCCAATATCTGTTGTTACGAGTAATATGGTTACATTCTTGATATCAACAATTATAATTATTGTGTTTTGTCTAGTATATGGATTAGGAATAACAAAATATATAATATTCTATCCAATAATACTTATAATACAATATATATTCCAATTAGGAATTTCTATGATATTATCTGCTGTAACAGTTTATTTTAGAGATTTAGAGCATTTTGTTCAAATTGCATTAATGCTATTATTTTATGCAACTCCAATTGTTTATGCAGGAGATACAATACCAGAGGCATTTTCTTTTATTATAAAATTTAATCCAATGGCACATATTATTACTGCATATAGAGATATATTCTATAACCAAACAAGACCAGATTTTATGAGTTTAGGTATTGTTCTTGGGGTTTCAATTCTATTAACAGTAATAGGATATTTTATATTTAAAAAGTTACAAAAAGGATTCGCTGAAGAGCTATAGGAGGAAGATTGATGAAGAAGATAGCTGTTTTGATACCATGCTACAATGAGAGCAAGACAATAGAAAAAGTTGTTAAGGATTATAAGGAAGCTTTACCAGAAGCTGATATATATGTGTATGACAACAATTCTAAAGATGGAACTGATGAAATTGCAAGAAAAGCAGGAGCAATCGTTAGATATGAAAGAAGACAAGGTAAAGGTAACGTTATTAGAACTATGTTTAGAGAAATTGATGCTGAATGCTATCTAATGATCGATGGTGATGATACATATCCTGTTGAGAATGCAAGAGAAATGTGTGATGCTGTTCTAAATGAGAAAGTAGATATGGTTATAGGAGACCGTTTATCATCAACATATTTTCAAGAAAACAAAAGACCATTCCATAATGTTGGAAACAAGCTAGTTAGAGGTTTAATAAACAAACTATTCAAAAATAACATAAGAGATATTATGACTGGATACAGAGCTTTTAGTTATCAATTTGTAAAATCGTTCCCTGTATTATCAAAAGGATTTGAAATTGAAACAGAGATGACAATACATGCCGTTGATAAGAATATGAATCTAAAAGAGATTCCTGTCCAATACAGAGATAGACCAGAAGGAAGTGTATCTAAATTAAATACGTATAGTGATGGTATAAAAGTATTAAAGACAATTGCGATGCTATGCAAGGAGTATAAACCAGGATTTTTCTTCAATACAATTGCTGCAATATTTTTGATATTCTCTCTAATTTTGGGAATTCCTGTTGTATCAGAATATTTCCAAACAGGAGTTGTACCAAGATTCCCATCATTAATAGTATCTGGTATAAGCTTATTAATCTCAATATTACTTGTTATAACAGGAGTTATACTACAAGTAATTGCTAAGAAACATAGACAACTATTTGAAATTCAATTAAATCAGCTTCATATGTTAAAGGAGAAATAGTATGAGTATTAAAGAAATAATTAGCAAAAACAATGTAAAAAAAATATTAAATTTATTATTTGCAATACTTTCTGTAGGAGGTATTGCATATTATTTAATTATTGGCTCAACAGGATATAGAGCCAATAACTTAATTTATATTCCATTCTTATATATATATTACAAGTTATATGTAAAAATAAATTATAAAGAAAAAAAGTTTGTTTATTCAACTATATTGTCTGTAATTACATCTACTATAATGATTTTGGGAGTTCAACTTGAGAGATGTAATGATATTTTTTGGACTCTATCAACATTAGTAAAAATTGTCATGCTGATGTTTGCATTTATACCAATATACAACAATTTAATTAGCTTATTAGATAGAATATCTAATAGGCCAGTTAGCTCTGAACTTGAATTGAGCAAGAAAAATAAATTGATTATATTTGGAACACTATTGTTTTTTGGAATATTAGGATTCTTAGCATTATATCCAGGATTATATGGTTATGATGCAGGTTATGAAATTATGCAAATGCAATATGAAGATGTAACAATAACTACTCATTTTTCAGTAATATATTCATACTTCTTATATTGGTTTGTAAACTTAGGAAATACTATTTTCAATAGCTATACTATAGGATTTGCTATGTATAGTTTTGTACAGATGTTCATAATGACATTTGTGGCAGCAAAGATATGTATTTTCGTACACAAAGTAAGTCATAATAAAAAATTGCTAATATTATCAACTATTTTTTTCTGCGTATTTCCATTACACATAATAATGATGGTTTCAGCAGCACAAGATACTTTGTTCTGTGGACTTATAGCTCTTGTATTAATTGAAATATACAATTTAGCAATGGATACAGAGAATTTCTGGCACAAAATAATTAACCCAATAAAATTTGTTATTTTGGCTCTTTTATTATGTGTAGTCAGAAACAATGGATTATACATTTTATTAGTACCAGCTGTATTAACAATTTTCTTTGTAAAGAAGTATAAATTTAGAAGTATAGCTTTATATGCAATAGCAATAGCTTTATTTTTTGTTTACAAAGGTCCAATATTGAAAAAAATGAATGTTGTTGAGGTAGATACAATTAGAGAGATGTCAAGCGTACCATGCCAACAGATAGCAAGATCATATATTTATAAAAATGAAGTATATTCAGAAGATGAAAAGGCTTTAATAGAAAAAGTTTTTGCATATAGACAAGGAGAATTATTTGAATATTATACGGTTAATCAATCTATTTCAGATAGTGTTAAAGCAACAATGAATGAAACATTTGTAAAAGAAAACAGTAGTGAGGTTATCAAATTATATGTGGATAACTTAATTGAGGATCCAGAAAATTATGTTGAAGGTTTTTTATTTAACAGTTTAGGTTTCTGGTATCCAGATAAAACGTACCCAGATTATAGAATATATCACCCTTATATAGAATATGACATGCTTGAAGCAAAAACATATAATGAAAGATATATAGAGATTGAAAGAAATTCAAAGATTCCTTTATATGATAAAGCTTTAAATCTAATTGTAGGAAAGAATTACTGGAATAATATCCCAGTTGTATCATCAATATTTACATGCGGAACGTATTTCTTATTATTAGTATTTGCATTCTTCTATGTAATATATAAGAAAAAAATAAGATTATTATATGTGTTAAGCTTATTATTTGCATATTATCTAACATTATTACTATCACCAGTTTGTATATTTAGATATTGTTATGCACTTGTTTTATGTGCTCCAATTATTATTGCAGCATTGATTAGCAAAGATGAACAACATTAACAATTGGTATATTTTTCTATTGAAATAAGTATGTTGTTTTGTTTATAATTGAAGTATGAAAAGGGAGGAAATCAAATGAAAAAATGCCTGTTAAGCATATTATTGATTTTTATGATTCTTTTTTGTCAAATGGTTACAGTTGCGGCAGAAGAAAATAATATAATTGATAATACTGAAAAAAATAATATCGAAACAGAGAAATCTGAAAATAGCGAATCTGAATTAAATGATAATAACGAGAGTTCCAATACTATTAAAGAAGATAATAGCTCTGAAATTGAAAAAAAAGATGAGAATATTCAAACAGAAAGCAGCAGTACTAATGTTAGAATGCAAAAAAGTACAAATTTAACAAGGAACGCTGAAGAACAAATAAATCCATCAAGAACTATAGAAGATGGTGAATACGAGATAAGAAGTGCTGTAGATACAACGAGAATATTCGACGTAGATACAGGCTCAAATCCTCAAGGAGCAAAACTTCAATTATGGCACGACAACGATGTAACTCAACAAAGATTTTATATAACTCATATTGGAAATGGATACTATAAGATTACTTCAAGAAGATTTGGAAAAGTAATTGAAGTTGCTGGCGGAGAAAATGCAAATGGAGCAAAAGTACAGCAATATGATGCTAATGGTTCAGATCAACAAGCATGGATAATAAAAGATGCTGGAGATGGATATTATAATATCATTTCAAAATGTAGTAAAAAATACATGACTACAGTCAATAATAGCGGCGCAGATGGAACTGCAATTCAAACATTTGAACGAAATGATTCGCTTGGTCAAAAATTTAAATTTGACAAAGTGCTAAAAGATACACCTCAATCAACTATAGAAGATGGCGAGTACGAGATAAGAAGTGCTATTGACAATAGTAGAATCTTTGATATAGATACTGGTTCAAATCCACGTGGCGCGAAATTGCAATTATGGTATGATAATGATGTTGTTCAACAGAGATTTTATATAAGCTCTATTGGCGGCGGATATTACAAAATAATCTCAAGAAAAACATGGATGAGTCTAGATGTTAAAGATTCAGGAATTTCTAATGGTACAAAAGTGCAACAATATGATTATCATGGCGGAGATGCTCAATCATGGATAATAAAAGATGCAGGAGATGGATATTATAATATTATTTCAAAATGTAATGGATATTATATGACAACTGCGAATGCAAAAGATGGCACATCTGTATTATTGTACGAGTCAAATGGAACTAAAAATCAAAAATTTAAATTACATAAAGTTTTTAAAGATACGCCAAAACAAATAATAGCAGATGGAGAATACGAGATAAGAAGTGCTGTAGACACAACAAGAATTTTCGATATAGATACTGGATCAAATCCAAGAGGTGCAAAATTACAATTATGGCATGACAACGATGTCGATCAGCAGAGATTTAACATAGTACATATTGGAGGAGGTTATTACAAAATCACTTCAAGAAAGACTGGAATGGGATTGGACGTGCAAGATGCTAGCTTAAAAAATGGAACGAGAGTACAGCAATATGATTACTATGGTGGAAATGCACAGGCATGGATAATAAAAGATGCAGGAGATGGATATTACAATATTATTGCAAAATGTAGCGGATATTATATGACAGCAGCAAATGCAAAAGATGGTACATCAATACTGCTTAATGAGTCAAATGAATCTATAAATCAAAAATTTAAGTTAGATAAAGTACTAAAAGATACTCCAAAACAAATTGTAGAAGATGGAGAGTATGAAATAAGAAGCGCTATTGATAATAGCCAAATATTTGATATCGATACAGGTTCAAGTCCTCGAGGAGCTAAATTACAACTATGGTATGATAATGACGTGTCTCAACAGAGATTTAACATTGTACATATTGGAGGAGGATATTACAAAATAACATCGAGAAAAACCGGAATGGGCTTAGATGTTCAAGATGCTGGAATAAAAAATGGAACAAGAGTACAGCAATATGATTATTATGGTGGAAATGCACAATCATGGGTAATAAAAGATGCGGGTGATGGATATTATAATATTATTGCAAAATGTAATGGATATTATATGACGACTGCAAATTCTAAAAATGGTACATCAGTACTATTATATGAATCAAATGGCTCTAAGAATCAAAAATTTAAACTAGATAAAGTTTTAAAAGATAAACCAGTAAAGAGCGTTGAAAATGGCGAATATAAAATAAGAAGTGCTATAGATAATAGTAGGGTATTTGATATAGATACAGGGTCAGCCCCACAAGGAGCAAAGCTTCAACTATGGCATGATAACAACGTGTCACAACAAAGATTCTACATTACAAATATCGGAGGCGGATACTATAAGATTATTTCAAAAAGATCTGGAAAAGGTTTAGATGTTAAAGATGCTGGTATATCAAATGGTACAGTGGTACAGCAATATGATTATTATGGCGGAAATGCTCAGGCATGGATAATAAAAGATGCAGGAGATGGTTACTACAACATTATTGCTAAATGTAATGGATATTACATGACAGCTTCAACTGGAAAAGATGGAAATCAAGTTCTTTTGTATGAACGCAATGATGGAAAATCACAAAAGTTCAAACTTGAAAGAGTAAAGAGCGATGAAATTGGTATAGATGTTTCTTCACATAATGGTACTATAGATTGGAGTCAAGTTAAGGCATCAGGTGTTGGCTTCGCTATGATTAGAGTTGGATATAGAGGTTATGAAACGGGTAAAGTCGTATCTGATACAAAATTTGAATATAATATAGAAAATGCAATCAAGAATAATATTGATGTTGGTGTATATTTCTATTCTCAAGCGATAACTCAACAAGAAGCTATTGATGAAGCAAAATTTGTTGTTTCTATGATAAAGAAATATAAAATAACATGTCCAGTAGTTTTTGATTCTGAATTTGTAAACGGCGATAGAGTTGGTAGAGCAGACTGGCTTTCAGTATCAGAAAGAACCGCTATATGTAAGGCTTTCTGTAATGAGATTGCCAAAAGTGGATATGAGCCTATGGTATATGCAAGCAAGAGTTGGTTCTATGATGAATTGATATTTAGTCAATTAAGTAATTATTCTATTTGGGTAGCTCATTATACATATGATCCAAATAAGAAGACGAACTTTAAATATTCGTATAACATGTGGCAATATACAGATTCTGGTAAGGTACCAGGAATAAATGGCAATGTTGATATTGATATAAGATATTAAAAATAGCTTACAAGAGTTTTAGCTAAGAAAGGAATAAAGATGAAGAAGATTTCGGTAATAATTCCAATGTTTAATGAGCAAGAAGTTGTAGATGAGTGCTATAAGAGATTGAATTCAATACTAAAATCATTAGAAGAATACGATTATGAAATGGTTATCATTAATGATGGAAGTAAGGATAATACATACAATATGATTTCTAAAATTGCACAGGTAGATAAAAAGGTAAAAGTGCTATCTTTTTCTAGAAATTTTGGACATCAAGCAGCAGTAACTGCAGGTTTAAAGTATTCTACAGGAGATGCAGTATTAATCATTGATGCAGATTTACAAGATCCACCAGAGCTAATTCCTGATATGCTTAAATTGTGGGAACAAGGTTATGATGTTATTTATGGTAAAAGAAAATCTAGAGCTGGTGAATCACCATTTAAACTATTTACAGCAAAGATGTTTTATAAAACATTAAATTCGTTATCTAACGTTGAAATTCCCAAAGATACAGGAGATTTTAGACTTGTAGATAAAAAAGTTGTGGATGTTATTAATGAACTACCTGAGCACAATAAGTTCTTGAGAGGTCTATTTAGTTGGGTAGGTTATAAGCAAACTCCATTTGAATATGAACGTAAAAGAAGATTTGCTGGAAAAACAAAATATCCATTAAGAAAGATGCTAAAACTAGCTGGAGACGGAATCATTAGTTTTTCAAACAAGCCACTAAAGCTTGTAGGATGTTTAGGTTTGTTTAGCATTGTTATATCGATGGTACTATTGGTATATGCATTGATATCTTATTTCTGTAATCTAAATGACCTATCTTCAGGTTGGACATCATTAATGATTGGAATAACATTCTTTGCTGGAGTACAATTATTTTCATTATGGATTATGTCAGAATATATTGGTCGAATATATGATGAAGTAAAGCAAAGGCCACAATTTATTATTGATAAAAAAATAAATATTGAGTAAATAAAGTAAAAGGATTTTCTGAAAGGAAAATCCTTTTTTTATTTGGTAAAACTAATTGCATTAAATGTAGCAAAAATATTGCTTGTAAACAAATTTAGATATATAATAACACCGTTAGTAATACATGAAAGAGGAGGTATTTTTATGGCAATTTTATTACCAGGTGGTGCAGGCTACATTGGAAGTCATACAGCAGTTGAATTACTAAATTCAGGAAAGGATATAGTTATCATAGATAACTTTTCAAATAGTAAACCAGAAGTATTAGACAAGATTAAAACAATTACAGGAAAAGATTTTAAATTTTATGAAATAGATTATAAAGATAAAGAGGCACTTGATAAAGTATTCTCTGAAAATTATATAGAAGCTGTAATTAATTTTGCAGGTTATAAGGCAGTTGGCGAGTCAGTTCAAAAGCCAATTGAATATTATGAGAATAATATTGGTGGATGTCTAGCCCTATTAGATGTAATGAGAAAATATAACTGTAAGAAGTTTATATTTAGCTCATCTGCAACTGTATATGGGGATCCAGAAGTTATTCCAATTACAGAAGAATGTAAGGTTGGAGGAACAACAAATCCATACGGAACAACTAAATTATTCATTGAACAAATATTAAAAGATGTATATGCATCTGATAATACAATGGATATATGTATATTAAGATACTTTAATCCTGTTGGAGCTCATTCAAGTGGATTAATAGGTGAGGAACCACAAGGTATCCCAAACAACTTAATGCCTTATGTTGTAAGAGTTGCAGCTGGAATATTACCAGAATTATCAGTATTTGGTGATGATTATGATACTCCAGATGGAACAGGTGTAAGAGACTACATACATGTAGTTGATTTAGCTAAAGGACATGTTAAAGCGTTAGAAAAAATTGATAAGGAAAATCAAGGATTATACATATATAACCTTGGAACAGGAACAGGATATAGCGTTTTAGATATGGTTAAAGCATTTGAAAATGCTACTGGAAAAGAAGTAAAATATAAAATAACTGGGCGTAGAGCAGGAGATATTGCTACATGTTATGCTGATCCTAAAAAAGCTGAAGAAGAACTTGGTTGGGTAGCAGAAAAGACACTTGAAGATATGTGTAAAGACTCATGGAACTATATCCAAACAAATAAGTAGTGCTATTTTATGGAGTATATATAGTGAATAAAAAAATTAGATTTATTATTGAAATATTAATAATAGGAATTATTGTTTTTTTTATTAACACATTTCTGTTTCAATTGTGTTTTGTAAGAGGCGAATCAATGGTACCAACACTAAAGAATGGACAAGTATTGATAGCAAAAAAATTCGATTTGCAAATCAAGAGGAATGATATTGTCGTTGTAAAAAAAGATGGCAAAGTGATAATAAAAAGAGCAGTTGGTATTCCTAATGATAGAATTAATATTCTAGATGGTTATTTATATGTTAATGGAGAAAAGTTTGATGATAGGTATATTCAAGATTCTGGAAATATAAAAGATGAAATTACTTTGAAGTCAAATGAGTATTTCATATTAGGTGATAATAGAAATGCGAGTATTGATAGCCGATTTGATGAGATTGGGATAATTACTAAGAAAAATATAATTGGAAAAATTATTTTTAAGGAAGGAGAATAGATGTATGCAAGCGTTAATGTTAGCAGCGGGAATGGGAAAAAGATTAGGAAAGTATACAAAAAACAATACAAAGTGTATGCTTGAAGTAGACGGAAAAACTCTTATTGAGAGAGCTACGGAGGCATTATTAGATGCAGGAATAAAAAGATTTGTAATGGTAGTTGGATATAGAGGAGAGAATGTTAAGAAGTATATCTTAGAAGAATGTAAAAATCCAAGAATGAAAGAAATGGAATTTATATTTATCGATAATGATGTATACGATAAGACTAATAATATCTATTCTTTATACATGGCAAAAGAAGAGTTAGAAAAAGATGATACAATCTTATTAGAATCAGATTTAATTTATGATCCAGTTTTAATAAAGAGATTAGTTGATTCAAAGAAACCAAACTTAGTTTCAGTTGCAAAGTATGAACAATGGATGGATGGAACTGTTATTAAGATTGATGAAAATAATAGTATAATAGAATTTATTGAAAAAAGTGGATTCAATTATAATGAAATTGATAAATATTATAAAACTGTTAATGTTTATAAATTTAGCAAAGAGTTTTCTAAAAAAGAATTCAATCCATTTCTTGATGCATATATAAAGGCATATGGAGAAAATGAGTATTATGAACTTGTTTTAAAGATTATTGCACACTTATCAAGAAGTCAACTTGAAGCACTTGATGTGTCTGATATTGATTGGTATGAAATTGATGATGCACAAGATTTGGACATTGCCACATGTATTTTCTCTAGAGGAAAAGAAAGATTAAAGAATTTCCAAAAGAGATATGGTGGTTATTGGAGATTCGAAGGATTACTTGATTATTGCTATTTAGTAAATCCATACTATCCACCTAAGAAAATGATGGATAAAATAAACTATTTTTCTACAAACCTTATAACACAGTACCCATCTGGTATGGCAACTCAATGTATAAATGCCGGAAGATTATTTGGTGATGTAGAAGGAAGTTACTTATGCGTTGGAAATGGTGCGGCAGAGCTTATAAACACATTAGGTAGAATTCTAAAAGGAAAAATGTATGTTTCTAAATCTGTGTTTAACGAGTATATTAGATGTTTTGAAAATTGTGAATTAAATATTTTTGATATGAGCAAAAATGATTACAATTTTGATGTAAAAGAGATAAAAGATAATATATCTAAGAATGATATTATCTGTCTTGTTAACCCAGATAATCCAACAGGTGCATATATAAAATATGACGAAATCATGTCTATTATTGAAGAATGCAATAAGAAAGACAAGTATATTATTATCGATGAGTCTTTTGTTGATTTTGCAGAAAAAGATATAAGATACTCATTGATAACAGACGATATTTTAAGTAAATATAAAAACTTGATAGTAATCAAGAGCATTAGTAAATCATATGGAATTCCAGGATTAAGATTGGGAGTTTTGGCAACAAGCAACGAAGAAATCATGAAAGAAATAAAGAAATATGCTTCAATCTGGAATATCAATTCATATGGAGAGTATTTCTTACAAATAGCAAATCTATATAAAAAGGATTATATAACTGCTTGTGACAAAATTGCAGAAGAAAGAGCTCGTTTTATTAATTGTTTAAAGAAAATAAAAGAGATAAAAGTATATGACTCTGAAGCAAACTATGTATTATGTAATTTAAACGATATCGACTCAACAACAGTAGCGGAGAAATTGATTGATGAAAATATTTTTATTAAAGATCTTAAGACAAAGGATGCGTTCAAAGGTTTGAATTATATCAGACTTGCTGTAAGAACTGAGGAAGAAAATGATAGATTAGTAGAAGCAATGAATGATATTATCAAAAAGATGTAAACAGGAGAATGGGGGAGTAATAAATGAAAAAACTAATACCAGCATTTATAGTTGCGATATTAAGTGGTTTTATGTTTTTTATATATGAGCCAATTACAATGTATGCTACAAACGTAAGTGACTTTTGGTTTGATATATATACAATGATTAAACCAACCATGCTACTTTTCGCAGGATATGTTTTTTGTATGGTACTTGGATTTGTAATTGTATATTTAATTAATAAGAAATTTTCTAGTAAGTTATATGTATACAAAGGCTTAGTTATTTTAGCTTTTGCTGCAGTTGTAATTTTTTATATTCAAGGTAATTTCCTTATCAAGACTTTACCATCATTAGATGGTAGCTTGATAAGATGGGATTTACATTTAAAAGATACAGTATTTAGTACATTGTTAGTATTTTTAACTTTTGCAATTGTAGGTATAACAACATATAAGTTTAAATATGATAAAGTATCTAAAGTTTATTCTTTTATAATGTGTGCTATTTTTGTAATGTTAACAACATCTTTTATAAGTACACTAACTAAAGATGGTGTTTGGAGTAAAAAAGATAGAATCGTTGTGTTAACAAATGCAAATATTAATAATGCTTCAACAGATACAAATTTCTTTATATTAGTAGTTGATTCTGTTGATTCAACAGTTTTTGATAAGGTATTAACAGGAAGCAGTGAATATGCGGACACATTTAAAGATTTCACATATTATCCTGATACAATGTCTACTTATAGATTTACAAGAGATACAATTCCATATATTTTCTATGGAACACCAAACAAAAATGAAATTGAATTTAATGAGTACTATAATAAAGCATTTGATAACTCAGAGTTAATTGAATATCTTAAGTCAAATAATTATCAAATAAATATGTATGAGTATGATTTTAGATGGACTAATGAAAATTCTGATGCAGTAGACAACATAAATGTGTTAAATAAAACAATGGACATTAAGAGCTATCTAAAAGAAGTTGCAAAATATGATTTATTTAAGTATTTACCATATCCATACAAAATGTTTTCACATATAGATAATCTTGACTTTGGCAATTGTCAGGTAAGTGAAGATGGTGACAAGTTCTCATGGGATGACAAGGATTTTTATGACAATATATTAAGTTCAGGCATCCAAAAGATTAACGAGAAATGTTTTAGTTTTATACATTTAGAGGGAGCTCATACTCCATTTAATTATGATGAAGATTTAAATCTACTTGAAAAAGAAGATGGAAAGTATGAACAAAAAGTTGTAGCAACATTAAAAGTTATAAACAAATATATAGAGAGACTTAAAGAAGCTGGTGTGTATGACAATTCAATTATTATTGTTATGTCTGATCATGGATATGATTTTGAGCCTGGACAAGAAAGACAGAACCCAATGTTTTACATTAAAGGTTTAAATGAACATCATGATATGGTTAGATCGGATAAACCTGTTTCATATGCAGATTTAAATCAAATATATGAAGAGCTTCTAGCAGGAAAAACTAGCGAAGAGATTCTTTCAAATATTGATTACAATAGAAAAAGAATTCTATTATGGTACAACTATAATGAAGAAGATCATATGGTTGAATATGAACAAAACGGACATGCATGGGAAGAAGAAACTCTTGTGCCAACAGGAATTGAATATAACAGATAATAGGAGAAAAAGATGTTTTTAGTTAGTATATTAGGAAATATAATGCAATTTTGTTACAACTTATTCGGTAATTATGGTTGGGCAATTATTTTATTTACAATTTTTAGTAAAATCGTTTTATTACCAGTTACAATTTGGGTACAAATTAATTCTATTAAGATGGTAAAAATGCAACCAGAGATTAATCAAATTAAAATTAATTATTTTGGTGATAAAGATAGAATTGCAGAGGAACAAACAAAACTATATAAAAGAGAAAAGTATAATGCTTTTGTTTCATTAATACCATTAATAGTTCAAATACTATTATTACTAGGTCTTGTTGAAGTTATTAATCATCCGCTAACATATATAGCAAAAACTGATAGTAACATTACAACTGAACTTGTTAATGTAGCTCTTGCTAATGATGAAGGTTTAGATCCTGAATCTTCATCATTAGAGCTAACAGTAGTTGAAGATATCAAAAATGAAAGAAATATAGACAAGTATTCTGAAAAGATTGATAATGATCAAATGGAAAAAATCAAAGGAATAAATTTAGATTTCTTTGGATTCGATATGGGATGGATTGCAACTAGAGAAAAAGGAATAGCAATTCTTATTCCGATTATTGCAGGTATAAGTGCTCTTATAATGTGCGTTGGACAAAACATGATGAATGTTCTACAAGCTGAACAATCAAAAGCAAATCAATGGGGAATGCTTATTTTATCAGTTGGTTTATCATTATATCTAGGTGCGTTTGTACCAGCAGGCGTTGGTTTATATTGGACAGCAAGTAACTTGCTAGCAGTATTACAACAATGGTTATTAAATATATTTATTAATCCGAAAAAACATGTAAATTATGAGGAGTTGGAGAGGACCAACAAACAATTAAAGGAGCTTGAAGAGCTTAATAAAGATGGTCAAAAGAGAACTAAAGAGCAAAAGAAGAAAGAAAAGGATGATTACAAAAGATTCTTTTCAATTGTTAATAAACATTTAGTTTTCTATTCAGAAAGTAATGGATTTTATAAATATTACAAAGGAATAATAGAATATCTATTAAAGAATACTAATATTACTATTCACTATATTACAAGCGATTACAATGATAAGATATTCGAGATGGAAAAAGAGAATAGTCAAATAAAAGCATATTACATAGAAGAGAAAAAGTTAATTACTCTTATGATGAAAATGGATGCAGATGTTGTTGTTATGACAAT
Organism: Clostridia bacterium; assembly: GCA_017512025.1. Lineage (GTDB taxonomy): Bacteria > Bacillota > Clostridia > TANB77 > CAG-508 > CAG-492. The sequence continues at coordinate 359,360 of JAFWHH010000009.1, read as the reverse complement.
GCCTGATATTCAAAACTATCATATTAAGCGTAGCTATGTAAGAAAAGATATTGAATATATTTACATTCCACATGGTATGGACAGCTTGAACTTAACAATGAGAAAAGGCTCTATGGATCATTATGATACAGTATTTGCTACAGGTAAGTATCAAAAAGAAGAAGCTGAAAAGACAAATGAAGTATATAAAATTCAAAACAGAAAAATTGTGGAGTGGGGATATACACTTCTTGACAGTATGATTAAAGATTATGCCCAAAATACAGAGGAGAGCAAAGAAACCACAGTTTTAATCGCTCCATCATGGCAAAAGGATAATATTATTGACTTATGTCTTGAAGACATTTTAGATAGTATGAAAGATTCTGAATACAAGGTAATAGTTAGACCACATCCACAGCAAGTTAGACGTATGAAGGATAAGTTTGATAATATGAAAGAACAATACAAAGCTAATAAAAACATTGAAATTCAAACTGATTTCTCATCAAACAACACTGTATTTAATGCTAGTTTAATGATTACAGATTGGTCTGGTATTGCGTATGAATATGCATATACAACAAAGAAACCAGTACTATTTGTTGATACTCCAATGAAGATTATGAATCCTGATTATGAGAAAATTGGAGTTGAGCCAATTAATATATGGTCAAGACATGTTGTAGGTGAATCAATTCCTGTTGAAGAATGTAAAAATATAAAAAGTGTTGTTGAAAAAATATTAAAAGAAAAAGATGATTACAAAGAAAAGATTGAAAATCTTGTTAATGAGGGGGTATATAATATAGGAAAGAGCGATGAAGTAGGTGCTAACTATATTATTGAGGCAATACAAAACAAAATAAATGAAAGAAAGAAGGAAGAATAATGAAAAAATTAGTTTTAAAAGTATGTTCAGTTATGTTTTTTGCAGTATGTTTTACTGTACTATTTAGTATGAATGCTATGGCTTATATTGATCCATCTGTTATGACATATGCTATCCAAGCAATAGCAGGTATAGCAATAGCTATTGGTGCTGCAATTGGTATGTATTGGAGAAGTGCTAAAAAGAAGATTAGCAAAAAATTAGGTGTTGACGAGAATAAAAACAAAGAAGTTGAAGCTGATGAAATCGTTGTTAACAAACAAGAAAAAAATGATAATATTGTAGAATAATAAAAAAGAGCTTATCGAAAGATAAGCTCTTTTTTTATTTTATTTTTATCTTCTAGAAAATCTTCCAGCAAAGAATTTTATTGTATCTTTATTCATCATGAATGCATATCCAAATGAGAATAATAATGCTAGCACTTTAAATATCATATTATCTGAGTAGTATGAAATAAATACAACCAACGTAGTTAATATCGTTATATTCATATTCTTTGAATGTTTTAAATCGACTAGTTCATATATCTTTTTCTTTCTATAACTATATAGGAATATAGAAGAAATAAGTGTTGATATTGCTGCTGCATAAAGGCCAAATAGTTTTATAAATACAAGGTTTATCATAATATTTATAATTGCTGATACAACTGTTGTTACGCCGATTATGTTTGATTTTTTATATGCACTAAATATACCACCATAAAAACTTGCCATATTAGAAAAATAGACTGAGAATACTAATATAGGTATATATATATATGCGTCAGTATAACGTTTATTTATTAAAAGACTAAATATAAAGGGAACTAACGCAATAACGACGACTGTTGCTGAGTACACCAAATTTCTTAATGAACAGTATATTTTGTTGTAATACTTATGGCTTTCTTCGTTGTGTAGTGCTTTGGCAGCTGATTCTTTCCATGCTATTGCAAAGTAATTGTAAACTGTATTGATAATTGTAGGAAATTTATTAGAAACAGCATAAATACCATTACTGTCATAGCCAAGAAACCACTTTATCATTAATCTGTCCGATAAATTAACAATTGTCCATGATAAGCTGTGAGGAATAAGTGGAATTGAATATTTAAGCATTTCTCCCATAAGTTTTGCGTTGCATAGTTTGGGATTAATATAATTTATTAATCTTGTGCGAATTGCTAAGAATACAACCATCAATAGGTTAGCAATTATAACGGCTAATAGTAGACCATCAACTTTTAAATTTGTTCCTAACAAGAAAACAACATTTAATACAATTGTTGTAACACTTAGTAGAAAGTTAGAAAGTGAGTATAATTTTATTTTACCAAGACCTCTTACCAATGCATTCATCAGGGCCATAAGAACAACGGCAATGACATATGGTATAAATAGTTTGGTTACCTCGATATGTGCAATTTTAATTATTGAAAATATTACAAGACATCCAACAAATAGTGTTGTGAGTATTGTAAGAACAGTTTGTGTAATTATACTTTTTTCATCTCGTTTATTTTTGGCATCTATCAGGAATCTAAACATAGATTCTTCCATTGTTAGTGTTATAAATGGTGCTATGAAAGTTATTATTGTAATTATAACGTCATAGGTACCAAGTTCACTTTCTAAAAGCTTGTCGGTATATAATCTTACTAACAAGAATGATACTATTTGGGTACTAAATTTACCCAGTGCTATTATAAACGTGTTTTTAATTAATTCTTTCTCTTGTTTCATATGATTTGTAGCTAAAAACTACATATCTCCTTTCTTTACTATATATTCAACTAATCCAAATTTTATCATAAGAAAATTTAAAAAACAACTTTTATTAGCGGCAAATTATTTATTTTTTGTATTGTAAATAAAATAAACTTATGTAATAATATTTGTTGTAAATAATTTTTAAGGGAGGGCTTTTATAATGAAAAAGGCAATAATTATAATTCTAATATTATTGGTTGTTCTTACTGGAGTTGGAGCAGCATTATGGTTCTTTACACCATTATTTGATTTCTTAAAACCAGCAAGAGATAATTTTGCAACTCAAGCAAAGAAATTGTTTGGAGCAAAAACAGAAATGAGTTACAGTGACTATATTGAGTCAATTGAACCATTAAAAGCTGAGCAAAAATCATTTGTTGCTAAAGCAAATATTTCTGCAAATGTTACATTACCAAATACAGTTGTTGATTATACAACACAAAGACAAATCAATAATACTACAATTAGTCTAGAAAGCAGCTATGATGCAAATAGCAAAGCAACAGCAGCTAATGTTAATTGGAAATATCTTGGTGGAGATATTCTTAATCTAAAGATGGTTAAAGACGGAAAGAAGATTACATTAAGCTCAAAAGATTTCTATGACAAAGCAGTTACATTAGATATGAGCAAAATAAAAGAATATTGCAAGAATAACAATATTCAAATATCTGATGAAGAGATAGCTCAAATTGAAAAATCACTTGAAGCTAATACTGCTGAAGAATTATCAGCTATGATGTATGACTTATTATACTTAACTGAGGATGAGTATAAGGCATTACAAAAAAATTACGGAGATATATTAAAGAAATATATCGACAAGAAAAACTATACAACAGAAAAGAAGAAAACAATTTCTGTTAATGGTGAGGATGTTAAAGCTACTGGATATTCATTAACAATATCTGGAGAAGATGTATATAACTTAATTAAAAATATAGCAAAAGATGCTAAAAATGATGATAATTTAAAGAGCATTGTTGTTAACAAGTTTAATTTATTAAAGAAACATATTGGTGCTATAGCTGAGCAAGGTGCTAGCCAAACTGATATGGATGAAATAGAAGAATTATTAGGAAAAGATATTGAGTCATCTGACGTAGAAAAAATAATTGATGAGTTCTTAAATGAATTTGAATCTGCAGAAGATACATTCAAAGATTTCAAAAAATCTGTAAAGATTACAATCTATGCTGACAAGAAGAGTGAGCCTGTTAGATTAGATGTTGCAATCGTTAAAGATGCTAAGGATGAAGGAACAGTTATATTCTCTAGAGAAGTTGGAAGCAAGAAGAACACATATACAATCGATGTTCAAAATGTTATGAAAGTTGTTGCTGACATAACAGAAAGTGACGCTTCAACAGCTTCTATACCAGTTGATAAAATCGTAATTGTTGATGAAATTGAAAAGAAATCAGATACAGAAAGAACTGGTAAATTAACTGTATCAGTAAAAGCAAGTGGACAAAAAATGGAAGTAGCAACTGTTGATTATGAATTTGTTACATCTAAATCAGAAATCAAGAGAAACTTCACAGTTACATCAGCTTTAGCTGGATTAAATATTGATGTTAAATGCGAAGCTACAGGTTTAGATACAGATAATCAATCAATGACACTTGCAGTAGATGCTACTGTTTCATCATATAAAGTAAAAGTAAATGTTGATAGTACAATTAGCTATGGAAGTTCAAACATTGAGACATATAATGCACTTAACTCTGTAGACTTATTTAGTTTATCTAAAGAAGAATCTGATAAGGTTATTACAGAAATAATCACAAAGATGTCTGATGTACTACCAGGTAGACTTGCAAATTATGGAATTAAGGTAACAAAACAAGACATAATGAGCCTAGCTCCAGCGGCTACTACAACAACAGAACCAGTTGAGACAACAACAGTTGAACCAGCTGCATAAATTAAAGAAAAATGAATTCATAATATATATAATAAAAAAGCTCTATTTGATTTATCAAAATAGAGCTTTTCTTTATAAATTTCTTGACAATAAATAGTGCTTATAATATAACTTGTTAGAAAAGTATTTATTATTTTTTAATACAATATAGAGAAATATTGGAGGAAGAACAGATGGATAAAACAAGAGGATTTGAAGTTGCAAAAGGATATGAGGACAAAGGAATCAATATTCCAGTTAGAAAAACAGCTCATTCAGCAGGATATGATGTTGAAGCAGCAGAGGATATTATAATACCAAGATTTACACCAGGATGTAAGCCAACATTAATTCCAACAGGATTAAAAGCATATTGCCAACCAGACGAATGCTATTTACTATTGAATAGAAGTAGTGGACCAAAGAAGGGATTCATTATGGCTAATAGTGTAGGATTAATAGATAGTGATTATTATGGAAATGAAGATAATGATGGTCATTTCTTCTTTGCATATTTTAACTGCAGTGATCATGATATCGAAGTTAAAAAAGGTGATGTTATTGGACAAGTTGTATTTACTAAGTATTTAATGGTTGACAATGACAATGCAACAGGTATCAGAAAAGGTGGATTTGGATCTACAAGTAAATAATTTAAAATAAAAATCAGTAGACATGGTACTTACGCCATGTCTATTTTTTATATACGCTAGAAATACCGAAAAATAAGCATTTTTTCGCTGTAAAAAATAGTTGAAAATTAAAAAAATATATGGTAAAATCTATGTTGATTATGTAAAATCAATGTTATAAATGAAAATAAAAGTGCGAAAAAAATATATTGTATGTGATTACAGACCAATGTAATTTTATAGCTGCAAGGGGGAAAAAATGAAAAAAAAGCTATTATTCGTCGTGCATACATTGCAAATTGGTGGAGCTGAAAAAATACTATTAAATATTGTAAAGTACATAAGTAAAAGAAAGTATGATATTACAGTATTAGCTCTAGTAGATGATGGAGTTCTAGTAGATGAGATTAAGAGTATTGAAGGAGTAACATATAAATATGTATTTAAATCTTATTTCAAAAAAGCTAGAGCAAATAAGGAATCTAAATTCCACAAAATAGCAACAAATATCATGAGTTCAATTTGGAAAAGATATTTAAAGAAAATGAAATATAATCCAAGAAAACTATATGAAAAATATGTTGATGAAAAATATGATGTTGAAATTGCATTCTTAGAGGGTAAAGTATCGAAATTTGTTTCATGCTCTACTAATAAGGATTCAAGAAAAATTGCATGGATCCATACAGATATTAACGTTGGAACAAATTCAATTTTTATAGATGATGAAGATGAGAAGAAATGCTACAATACATTTGATAAAGTAGTATGTGTTTCAGGAGAAGTAAGAAATAGATTTATACAAAAAACTGGTAGAGATAGCAATGTGTTTGTCCAAATCAATCCGGTTGATTGTTTAGATATATTAGAAAAAGCTAAAGAAGAATTAACAATAAAGAAGAATGATGAAAATGTACCAGTTGTATGTACAGTTGGTAGATTAGTACAAGTAAAAGGTTATGACAGATTACTAGAGGTTCATAAGAGATTAATCGAAGAAGGTGTTAAACACGAATTATGGATCGTTGGTGATGGTGTTGAGCGTAAAAAATTAGAAGATTACATTAGAAAGAATAGACTAGAAAAAACAGCAAGATTAATGGGCTATTCTAATAATCCATACAAATATGTAAGAAATGCAGATATATTTGTATGTGCTTCACGAATAGAAGGATTAAGTACTGTAATTGTTGAAGCAACTATACTTGAAAAAGTAATTGTTTCTACAGATTGTCCTGGAGCAAAAGAAATCCTTGGTGATGACAACGAATGTGGCATGGTAGTAGAAAATGATGCCGTTGGTATATATGAAGGATTAAAAGCTGTACTTACAGATAAAACTTTGATGGATAAATATCAAACTAATATCAAGAAGAGAAGTGAGTTATTTAACCTAAGAAACTCAATAGGACAAATAGAAGATATTATAGATGGATGAGGTTTTTATGATTGATATAGGAATTAATTATTTAGCTGGAAATGATGAATGCTATAGAATATTAAAGGAGCATAACATCATAAACACAATTAAATTTCCAGGCAGAATATGTGATTATGAACATATGGAAGGATGCCTAAAGCTAGCAAAAGAGTTAAACCTTAAAATCGATTTACATGGATTGCCGGGGATGACTCCGGCATTTTCTTGTATGAGCGATAATTTTGTATCAAATGTAAATTGGGAAAAGCTAAAAGAAGTTTTTAAAATAAACAATAACATTAACAGAATTAGTACTCATATAGGATTAGAGCATGCTGATAGCTTTGAAAAATATTCTGATGAAGATGTAGAAAAGATGTGGAAAAAGAATCATGATGATTTAGAAAAAGGATTAGAATATGCATTAGATAAAAAAGTTGAAATAGGACTTGAAAATATACCTGGTGGATTTAAATTTGATACTAAATCACTAACACCCGAGTATATAAGCGAGAATTGGAAATTAGCAGACTTTGGTGTATATGACATATCTCATGCTAAGCTGGGAGCAAATACACTTAAAATTGATTTTGACGAATATATAAACAGACTAACATCATTAGATAAAGTAAAGATATATCATATATCAGGAAATAACGACAAAGTAGGTTTATATGACCATAAACCAGATAAACACGTACTATTGTCTGATGAAGAGATAGAAGATATTATTAAATGTAAAAAGCTATTTCCAAATTTAGATCTTATAATAAGTGAGTATTCATTTGAATCAAAGTACTCAATTGGAAAAGAATTAGCTATAGAGTCTATAATTCTAAATGCAATAGCAAGAGAAGAAAATATAGAAATGATAAAAGAAAAACTAAGATATCTAGAAGAAAATCTAGCAAATGATATATCAAATTTAGAGGAGATATTAAATCAAATTTAATTCAAAAATTAGAAAAGGGGGCAATACATTGTCTCCCTTTTTTCCGTAAGGCGGATTAAATCGGGATTTTTTCGAATAAATTTAGCAAATGGCTTTGACTTTTGCCAATTTTTGTAGTATAATTATAACTGTAGTTGAAAAAAGAACGAGACCTTTATTAACTTCAATAAAATAGAAAATGGAAGGAGTTGATTTCTTCATGTTCGATGTAGGAGACAAAGTTGTATATCCAATGCATGGAGCAGGTACAATAGATTCAATAGACAAGAAAAACATTTTAGATGAAGAAGTAGAATATATAAATATTTCTATGCCTGGTGGCGTAAAGGTAATGGTACCACGTAATCAAGCTGCAAAGCAAGGATTAAGAAATATCATTTCGCAGGATGAAGTAGAAAAAGTATTCTGTATATTAGAAACAGATGAAACAGCAATGTCTGATAATTGGAATAAAAGATATAGAGATAATATGGATAAAATGAAAAGCGGAGATATCTACGAAGTAGCAGATGTTGTTAGAAATTTAAGCTTTAAACAAAAAGAAAAAGGTTTATCTACTGGCGAAAAGAAAATGCTTAATAATGCTAAACAAATATTAGTTAGTGAACTTGTATTAGTTGAAAATACAACAAGCAATGAAATGGAACAATTAGTAGATAACAAAATAGATGTATCATACAAAGAAAACAGAGAAAATGTTGGTATAGAGGCAGAAATTAACACAAGCAGTGTAGTAAGTAAATTTATACCATTTAATGTTGGAAGTACTGGAACATCACAAGAGTAATTTAAATGGGTAGTTTCTATAAAGAATAGAAGGCTACCCATAGTTGTTATATAGGAAAGTTTTTGGACTTTCCTATTAATTACGTCTATGGGAAGTTCACAAATTATGTAAAGACTAGAAGGATTTACGAGGTTTGTGTCGAATTATATAATATGGCAATGGAGGAAAAATAATTAATGGTACGTTATAGTGATGAGCTAATAGACGAAATTAAAAATAAAAACGATATTGTAGATGTTATAGGTAGCTATGTTGCACTTAAGAGAAGCGGTCGTAGCTACTTTGGTTTATGCCCATTTCACAATGAAAAGTCTCCATCATTTGCTGTATCACCAGATAAACAAATCTTTCACTGTTTTGGTTGTGGTGTAGGTGGTAATGTATTCCACTTTGTTAGTAAAATAGAGGGTGTTGGTTTTAGAGATGCAATTGAAATCTTAGCCAACAGAGCAAATGTTAGCTTACCAGTTTCATCATCTAATGATGAAGACGATAAGCTGTATTATATGCGCTCTAGAATATATCAAATAAATGAAGCTACAGCTTTGTTTTACCATCAAAATATATACAAACCAACAGCTAAATTAGCACAAGAATATGTAAAGAAAAGAAAGCTTGATAACAATACATTAAAGACTTTCTATATTGGATATTCTGGTAATTATAATGAGCTATATAATCACTTAAAATCTTTAGGGTTTAAGGATGAGGAAATCTTAGCATCAAAGCTAGTAAACCAAAACGATAAAGGTGAATTTATAGATAGATTTAGAAAAAGATTAATGTTTCCTATTCAAGATGAAAGAGGCAAATTTATTGCATTCGGAGGAAGAATTCTAATAGATCCTCCCGGACCAAATGCATCAGAAGAGGAAAAATTAGCTTTTAAGAAACAAGCAAAATATATCAATTCTACAGAGAATATTGTTTATTCAAAGGGTAGACACTTATTTGGTCTATATGCGGCAAAGAAGGCTGCGCATGAAAATAGTTTAAAGAAAATATTAATTGTAGAAGGTTATATGGATACAATCTCATTACATCAAAGAGGAATAACAAACGTTGTTGCGTCTTTGGGTACTGCATTAACTGAAGCACAAGGAAGGCTCCTAAGAAAATCAAGTGAGCAAGTAATTGTAGGATATGATGCTGATGGTGCGGGACAAGCTGCAACAATGAGAGGACTTGAAATATTACAAAATCTTGGATGTGATGTAAGAATTCTTCAAATTGAAGGTGCTAAAGATCCAGATGAATACATATTAAAATATGGTCCAGAGAGACTACTTAAATGTATGGATAACGCAATTTCACTTGTTGAATTTAAGATTAAAAATCTAAAAAAAGATTTGAATTTAAGTGTAGCAAATGATAAAATAAAGTTCTTAACGGAAATCGCAAAAGAGCTTTCAAGAGTGAGTAATAGTATAGAGAAAGAAGTTTATATAGATAAAATCGCTTTGGATTATAAAATATCTAAAGAGGCTATATATGCTGAAATAAATAAGATTCTATACGCAAAAGAAAATAGCAATAAGATGCTAGAAAAGAAAAATTCTGCTGTTAAACCAAAAATAGTTAATGAAGATTATGAAAATATCAGTGCTTCAATCATTAAAAGAGAGAACTTGATTATATACTTACTTATTAACTATCCGGAAGAAGCTTATAGCAAAATTAAAGATAATATTAGTTTAGATTTGATTAAATCAGATATAAATAAAAAGATTATCGAGAAATTGTATGAGGAGCTTGAAAAGGGTAATAATAATGTAACAACAATACTTGATGTATTTAAAGAAGAGGATATAGTTAATCATTTGAGTGGTATTATGGCAACAGATTTTGAAATAACTGAAGTTAAAAAGTGCATAGAAGATGTAATTTTAAACTATGAAAAAGATAAATTAATTGCTAAGAGAAACAATATAATAAAACAATTAGAGAATACTAATGAATTAACAAAGGATGAAGTAGCTAGTTTAGAAAAAGAATTAAGTGAATTAATAATAAAATTAGCTAGGATGAAGTAGGAGGTATTAAATCTAAATGAAAAATTATAGTATTGAAATAGAGCTAATTGATAAAACTGGAAAAAATCTAAATAAAGACATTACATGTAGCATAAATGATTCAAGTATTAAGAAAAGCAAAAGTAACACATATGTATACAAAGAAAAATTTGAAAACTCTGAAAAGAAGCAAACAATTAAAATATCATTAGATGAAAAAGAATTAGTTTTAACACTTGTTCTAGATGTTGAAGATGAAAGAATTGTTGATAAAAAGACAAAATTATTTGTTAAAGATGGTCGTAAAAAGATTGAAATAGACAGAGAATCAATAACAGAAGATATTGCTTGGGATATAGATGAAAAGAAACCATTTATTACAATAAGAGCAATATGCGATGAAGAAGCTGAAGAAGTAGCTCCTGAAGAGCCTGTTACTGAAGAAGTTAAAGTAAAAGCAAAAAAAGAAGTAAAAAAGGTTGAAGAAGAGCCAGCTGTGGATGTTGAAGAGGTTAAGGAAGATGTAAAAGAGGACAAAGAAGAAAAGAAACCTGCTTCAGAAGAGTCAGACAAAATTGATAAAATAGTTGAACAAGCTAAAAAACAAGGTGGAATGACATATGGAGAGCTTGCGGTTGAAATAGGTAATGCAAGTCCTGCACAAATTGAAGTTCTTTTAGAGAAATTTGAAAAATTAGGAATTAACATTGATAAAGATGATATCGATGAAGAAGAGCCTGATTTAGAAGATTTAGAGGAAGTTGAAGAGATTAAACTTGAAGATATTGATGTAAACAATATCGAAGGTGTTAGTGTTGATGATCCAGTTAGAATGTATTTAAGAGAGATTGGTAAAATACCTCTATTAACATATGATCAAGAAATTGAACTTGCTAAGGGTATTCTAGAAGGTGATGAAGACTCTAAGAAGAAACTATCTGAATCTAACTTAAGATTAGTTGTAAGTATAGCTAAGAAATATGTTGGAAGAGGAATGTTATTCCTAGACTTAATCCAAGAAGGTAACATGGGATTAATTAAAGCTGTTGAGAAGTTTGATTACACTAAAGGATATAAGTTCAGTACTTATGCTACATGGTGGATTAGACAAGCTATTACAAGAGCTATAGCTGATCAAGCTAGAACAATAAGAATCCCTGTTCATATGGTTGAAACAATTAATAAATTAATTCGTACATCAAGACACTTATTACAACAATTAGGAAGAGAGCCAACGCCAGAGGAAATCGCTAAAGAAATGGAAATTCCTGTTGAGAAAGTTGTAGAAATACAAAAAATAGCACAAGATCCAGTATCTTTAGAAACTCCAATTGGTGAAGAGGATGATAGCCACTTAGGTGACTTTATCCAAGATGATGATTCTCCAGCTCCACAAGATTCAGTAGCTTATACATTATTAAAAGAGCAATTAGAAGAAGTAATGGGAACATTAACTCCAAGAGAAGCTAAAGTATTAAAGCTAAGATTTGGTCTTGAAGATGGAAAGGCAAGAACTCTTGAAGAAGTTGGTAAAGAATTTAAGGTTACTCGTGAGAGAATTAGACAAATTGAAGCTAAAGCTTTAAGAAAGCTAAGACATCCAAGTAGAAGTAAGAAGTTAAAAGATTACATGAATTAATATAAAAAAGCGTCATTTCGGCATAAACACACCGAAATTAGGCGCTTTTTATATAAAAATACGAAGAATTTTTAGCCAAGAACTTGATTTTTGGACACTTTTATGTTAATATATACACAATATTATGCTATTTAGTATATTTATACCCAATAGCAAATTAAACAAAAAAGGAAGAATTGAGTAAAGAGTTATGGAAGAGAAAGTATATCAAAATAACCAAAGAGATAATAGAATAGTTAGAGTTTCTAGACGTATCGGTGATGCATTCAAAGCATTATGGATTGGAGAAGGAACAAAGAAAAAAGAGCCAGTTGATGAAAAAGCTAAGGCTCGTTTTGACGATGTTGTTAAAATGGTCGAAGAGCGTGAAAATAGTTATAGACAAGGTTTAAAAGCAGATGGAAATATGGGATCTATCAAAAGAGCAAGAGAAAGCAGAGAAAACCCTGTTAAACAACAAACATTATTACAAGATAGAGCAGATGATTAATAAGAATATATATTAAACAAGCAAAGTCAAGCTTTGCTTGTTTTTTTGTACCTTCCCAAATTGACATTTACATAATACCGTGATAGAATAATCCAGTAAAATTTAACTTTTTTACAAATAAAGGTAGGTATCATTCAATCGCAAACCCAAGCATTCATAGGCAATTCAACTTAAATGGGAAAGGTTTTTGATGTGATGAAAAAGAAAGGTTTTACGTTGATCGAGCTTATTGTCGCAATTGCGGTGATAGCAATTATTGCGTTTGTTATCAGAGCTTTGGTTGGAGGTGAAGGAATTCATCTCCCGCACATTGATCTTAGTCTCGTTGCTGTTATTATTATTGTTGTCTTTATCGTTGTTGCATACTTCGTGATCAACACAGAAATTGGATGGGATCCTATTATTGCGTTGATGTTGGCTGGCGTGGCTTTAGTATTATGCATGGCCTTCATCAGTGGATATGCTGCAGATAAGAACAAAGAATATAGCAAAGGCGAGGTTACGCAATTAATGTGGAGGTCCACAACGAAAATAAGCTACGAATACAATGATAAAACGTATTACAGGACAGTGGAACGCTCTGGCGATAATCAGGAAGTGTGCAACCCGCAGTACGAGATGTATACTTACGAAACGGCTAAGACTTCGACAGAATATTATGTGACAATCAGCAATGATGACGGAGATACTATCTACGCAATTAACGAATATATCTGGAAAGATATCTGGAATGAAAAGGGTATCGGAAAGGAAATAAAGTATAAGTGCGTGGTAGATTCCGTAAAGACAGAGAACCAGATTGTGGAAATAGTCTGGTGAAAAATGTAATGATACCGACCTAGACTCATAGGGGGGCTCTATTCTTGAGCCTCCCTGAGTTGTATATACGAAATAAAATTCTAATACTTATAATTATTTTACTTTTTTTATTGACAAAGAATTAAAAAACAATTATAATATACTACGTTGACGGCGAGGTAGCTCAGTTGGCTAGAGCATCCGGTTCATACCCGGCAGGTCGAGAGTTCGAATCTCCCTCTCGCTACCACAAAAAGCAAAGCATTAGTGCTTTGCTTTTTTTATTTCTTTTCACTTCTATTGAGATTTTCATATTCTCTACATTTTATCTTATAATCCATTTGTTGTGTTAGATATCTATAGTACATATATGCTTGTTCATATTGCATTGATGGATTAAATAAGTTTTGATCTGGCATAGGATTTTGATCATAATTATTTCCGTCAAATGGCATGTAGGGTGTATATCCAGAATAATTGTTGTAATCCATAGTAACCTCCTTCATTAATCTAATTAATTATATTGTTTTCTAGATAATTTATGATGTAATTCTGATTTTATTAATATTGTTGCAAATGCAACAATAAATGTAATAATAATCAATGCTATTTTTGTTATATTAAAGTTTATAGTATATGGTTTTATATCTAATTGAAATATAGGCATATAATTTATGAGAATAGCCGTATATAACATTGCAGTGGCTCCATGAAGTAATTTGCCCTTGATATATGTTTTTGTGCTTAAATTTGATTTTGAGACGATTGATATTACCTGGAGCATAACCGAAATGCTGCAAAATCCCAGTAAAAACGAGCATAGAATAACATTTAACGATAAATGTGTGGTCTTAAGATTAGCAGCAAAGCTCACCCCAGATGTAAGCTCTAATAATCCAGTAAGTAAGCTTTTTGTAAAATCTTTTGGAACATAAAACTTCTCAAGTATACTTGCAATAACATTAAATATATTTGAATCATTTAGTATAGATATTATTACTGAGAATAAAACAACAAAACCTCCAATTTGTAATACAAGAGCAATAGATTTTTTGATACTTTGGCTTAGAATACCACCAAGATCATTTAAATCATCAGTATTTCTTTTTATGACACTTTTATAATAACTATTATCATATACTTCTTTATTATCATTTTTTATTCTAGACGTAATCCCAAGTATAATACCAACTGTTAAGCTGGATAATATGTGAGTTACAAGCAATAGATATCCAATTAATTTACTGCCGAATAATAATATTCCCGTTGTTCCAACAATGAATAATGGACCAGTATTATTTGTAAAAGCAAGTAATCTTTCTGCTTCATTTTTTGTAAGTAATTTATTTTCATATAAATCAATAGCAATAGTTGCTCCAATGGGACTACTGCTAATTAAACCCATAATAAGAGCGTATCCAGCTACTCCGGGTACATTAAATAAAGGTCTCATTATTCCATTTAATAGCTTACCAAGTATATGTGCTATATCTGTGTGATTAAGAAGCTCTACAGCAATACAAAACGGAAATACAGCTGGTACAACACAATTAGCCCATAAAGCTAATCCTTCTTTAGCTGCAATTAAATTATTATTAGAAAATAGAATTAAAGATATTAAAAATCCAACGAATATTGTAGTTATAACAATTCTTTTCGTAACAAACCTCCAAATAGATGATGGTAAATTGTATGAATCAGATTAAGTAATATACATATAATTATAATGAATCAAACATAAATAGTTGCAAATGCAACACAAGCATGATAAAATAGCTTGCATACGGGAGAAATCCCGAATAAATCTATTTTGGAGGTGCATTTTGATGAATGCAGTACCTGGCAATGTTGAGCGGACGGAGCTTCTCCACAAAGGAAAAGCAAATAACGTCTACGCAACAACCAATCCCAATGTCCTGGAACTCGAAGCATCTGACAGAATCAGTGCCGGAAACGGTGCTAAGACAGATGTAATCGGGGGAAAGGGCGAAGCCAACAATCTGGTTTCCATGGCAATCTTCCAGCAGCTTAATGAGAAGGGCATCCCGACGCACTACATCGGTCCCGGCTCAAATGCTGCTTCGAAATACGTCTGGAAGGCAGATCAGATTCTCTTGGAGGTAATTTTCCGTTTCAAAACCAAGGGCAGTTTCACGAAGCGTTACGAGTGCGAAGATATGAAGCCGTTCGACGGTGTGTATATTGAGTACACGTACAAATCGGACAATGCCGGTGACCCGGTTATCCCTGAAAGCGCTATCGTGCAGCTCGGCATTCTTACCAGACGTGAGCTCGGTTACATCGAGTACATCACCGAGCAGGTTGCTCTGTTCCTGAAGGAATTCTTTGCAAAGTGCAATGGAGACCTGATTGACGGTAAAATCGAGTTCGGCAGACTGCCTAACGGTCAGATTGCGGTCACGGACGAGATTTCTCCGGATACTTGTCGTATTCTCGATAAGGAGACGGGTAATTCTTTGGACAAAGACCGTTTCCGCCAGGATATGGGCGGCGTTGCTGAAGCCTATCAGGAAATGGCTAAGCGTGTTGCTGGTCTCACGGAGAAGAAGCCTTCTACAGAATCTGGTGGATGTGCTTACGCTGGCTAAGGGATTCCACATAGATGAAGCCACTGCTGCGGTTATCGCGGTGGTGGCTTCCTCTGTTTAAATATATTATTAAAAGTATTACATAACTTGACTATAGAACATTTTTTTGGTATTATATAGTAGTTAAAAATAAGGAGTTTTATAGCATGAATGAACTTTGTAAAGACTTAAGTGAAAGTCAAAAATTTATTGAAGTTGTATCAAATATAAAAAATAAAAAAGGCCCGGTATCTATATCGGGCTTATCTGACGTGGGCGAGATTCAGTTTATAGCAGCTATAAAAGAATCTCTTAATAATAAATGCTGTATTGTAACTTATAATGAGCTACAAGCAAGAAGAATAGTAAAAGATTTAAAGTACTTCTATGATAATGTAGAGTTCTTTCCAAAAAGAGAAATCGCATCATATGACTATTTAGTTGAAAGTAAGGACTTACCTTATGAAAGAATAGATGTACTTAATAAAATAGAGCAAAATAAAGATTTAATAGTTGTAACAACTGTTGAAGCAATAATGCAAAGAATGATTCCAAGAGAATACTTATATGAAAGTATATTAAAGCTTAAAGTTGGAAATACATGTAATTTAGATGATTTAAAAGTATATTTAAGCAATCTTGGATATGAAAGATCTGATATGATTGAGGGAAGAGGCCAATTTGCTATAAGAGGTGGAATTGCTGATATCTCTCTTGATGAAAAATATGGTATAAGAGTTGAATTTTGGGGAGACGAAATAGACTCTATTAGAAAGTTTGATATATTATCACAAAGATCTGTAGAGATGTCTGACTCTATAGACATTTATCCATGCCATGAATTTATATTTGATCATGACCCGGAAGTATTAAAGGCTAAGATAAATAAATATGGTAAATGCTCTAAAGAAGATGAAGAGCTTATATTAAATGGTAATTATCTAAGTAAGGTAGATAAGTACTTTGATTTATTCTATGACAAAACAAGTACTTTTATCGAATACTTATCAGATGATTATTTTATAGCTCTAGATGAAGAATCTAAGATTAAACAAAGAATAGATAATATAAAAATTGATAATAATAACTTAATAAAGAGTGTACTAGACAAAGGAAGATTTGTTCCAGATTCTATTAGAAGTATAAGTGACTTTGATTTAGACTTTGGAAAACACAGCTACATTGATATTGAAAAGACAGATGTTAAAGCAAGTAATTGTAATTATTACTTTAATTATAGAGATGTTAAATTCTATAAAGCAGAGACAGATATATTATTAAATGAGTTAAGAGAATCTATTGATTTAAAACGTAAAGTAATCATTTTAGGCGGAGCTGAAGATAGTGCAAGAAAGATATCACTTCTTTTAACAGATAATGATATTAATCATAGATTCACGACTGAACTTAATGATGTTAAATATGGAGAAATAGTTGTAACAACTGGAGCTCTTTCTAATGGTTTTGAATGTAGAGATACAAAATTACTTGTTATAAGTAGTGAAGAATTCTTTACGGTTAAATCTAAACCAAAGAGAGTTAACAAAGTATTTAAACAAAGTGAAAAAGTTGTATTTGCAGATTTAAGAATTGGTGATTATGTTGTTCATAAAATTCATGGAATTGGACAATATATTGGTGTAAATACAATTAAAACAGGTGATGTTGTTAAGGATTATATAAAGATTAGATACAAAAATGATGATATTTTATATGTTCCAACGAACTCGCTTGATAGTGTTAGAAAATATGTTGGTGGGGAAGCGGCTCCAAAGATATATAAGCTTGGTGGTAAAGACTGGGCTAATACTAAAGCAAAAGTTAAGAATAACTTACGTGAAGTTGCTAAAGAATTAATTGAACTTTATGCTAAGAGACAAAAAATAAAAGGATATGCATTCTCACCAGATAACGAATGGCAAACACAATTTGAAAATAGCTTCCAATATGTGGAAACTGATGATCAATTAAGATGTATTGAAGAAGTTAAGAAAGATATGGAAAATCCAAAGCCAATGGATAGACTTCTTTGTGGTGACGTTGGTTATGGTAAGACAGAGGTAGCAATTAGAGCAGCATTTAAAGCTGTTATGGATCAAAAGCAAGTTGTATACTTAGTACCAACAACTGTTCTTGCTGATCAACAATATGAAAGCTTTAAAGAGCGTATGAAAGAGTACCCAATTAGAGTTGCTGTTCTTAATAGATTTAAGACTAAAAAAGAGCAAGATGATATTGTTAAGAAATTAAAGCTTGGTGAAATTGATATTGTTATTGGTACTCATAGAGTATTGAGTAAAGATGTTGAATTTAAGGATTTAGGACTACTTATAATAGATGAAGAGCATAGATTTGGTGTTAAGGATAAGGAAAAGATTAAGCAATTAAAGAACACGGTTGATGTTTTAACAATGACAGCTACTCCAATACCAAGAACTCTTCACATGTCTATTGTTGGTGTTAGAGATATGTCTGTTATATATGAACCACCACAAAATAGAAAGCCAGTTCAAACTTATGTTATGGAATATGATCCAGAAATAATTAAAGAGGCTATAACAAAAGAACTTGAACGTGGAGGTCAAGTATATTATCTATATAATAATGTAGAAGGAATAGAAAGAAAAGCAGCTGAGATTTCTAATTTAGTCGACGAAGCTAATGTTTCATTTGCACATGGTCAAATGACAGGTAGTGAAATTGAAGAGATAATGTTTGATTTTATATCTGGAAAGACTAATGTCTTAGTATGTACAACAATATTAGAGTCTGGAATTGATATTCCAAATGCCAATACAATTATTGTAGAGAATGCAGAGCGTTTAGGTCTTGCTCAGCTATACCAAATAAGAGGTAGAGTTGGTAGAAGTGATAGACAGGCATATGCATATGTAATGTATAGAAGAGATAAGATTTTATCAGAAGTTGCTGATAAGAGATTAAAATCAATTAGAGAGTTTACAGAGTTTGGCTCTGGATTTAAAATAGCAATGAGAGACTTGGAGATAAGAGGAGCAGGTAGCTTACTTGGTGAAATACAACATGGTCATATGGAACAAGTTGGTTATGATATGTATTGTAAGTTACTTGATGAAGTTGTTAAAGAAATGCAAGGATTTGAGGTTCAAGAAGAATTAGATGTTCAAATTGATCTTAATATCTCAAGCTATATCCCTGATGAGTTTATATCAGATTCTAGTCAAAAGATTGAGATATATCAAGATATTGCTGTTTGTGAGACAGAAGCGGATATTCAAGATATTATCGATGAAATCATTGATAGATATGGTGTAATGCCAGAAGAGCTAGAAAACTTAATTGATATTGCAAGAATTAAGAGCTTAGCAAAAAATGCAAATGTTATTAAGATAAGTCAACAAGCTGATAACTTTGTATTCTACTTTGATGCTAAGAAGATAGACATCGATGTAGAAGCTCTAGTTAAGAAGTATAACAATCAAATAATGTTCTCTCAAGCAAGAGACCCATATATAACTTTAAAAACAAGAGATATAATTGGGGATAAGAAGAAGCTTGAAGCAATTAAAGAGTTCTTAAGAACTATTGTTAAATAATAAATAGGAGGAAAGCTTATGCAAGTTATAACAAGTAAAGATAATGAACTTGTAAAAGATATCAAAAAGTTAAAAGAAAAGAAATATAGAGATGCTTTTAATAAATACATCGTTGAAGGTATAAAGCTTGTTGGTGAAGCTATACAAGAAAAAGCTGATATCGAAACAGTTGTTGTTTGCGAAGATTGTATGAAAGAAAATATCTTTGATAAAAAGCTTATGTATGAAATAGCTAAATTAAATTGCTTATATGTATCTTCAAAAGTATTTGCCACAATTACTGATGTATCTAATCCACAAGGAATACTAGCTGTAATTAAAAGATCAGAGCAAAATAGTAAGATAGATTATAGCGAAGATGTTATTGTTGTTCTTGATGGAATACAAGATCCAGGAAATCTTGGTACAATTCTAAGAACAGTAGATAGTGCAAATCTTAAGCAGATTGTTGTATCAAATGAAACAGCAGACGCATTTAATTCTAAAGTAGTTAGATCTACAATGGGAGCTATATTTAGAGTTAATGTTGTTAAATCAGATAATTTATTAGATGATTTAATTGAAATGAAGAATCATGGATTTGATGTTGTTGTAACATCACTTGATACAGAAGATTCTGTATATGATATAAAATATAACAAGAAAGTTATTGTTATTGGTAATGAAGCAAATGGTGTTTCTAAAGAGATACAAGATGCTGCTGATAACAAAGTAAAAATACCAATGCTTGGTAAAACAGAAAGCTTAAATGCTTCTGTAGCAGCTGGTATTATGATATATGAATATGTTAGAAATAAATTAGGTAAATAAAAAATATCAATAAGTAATTATAGGAGGAATAATCATGGAAAGACAAAATCCAATAGTAACAATAGAAATGGAAGATGGAGGAATCATTAAAGTAATACTATATCCAGAAATGGCACCAGAAACAGTTAATAACTTTGTTTCATTAATTAATAAAAAGTTCTATGATGGTTTAATATTCCACAGAACAATACCAGGATTCATGGCACAAGGTGGTGATCCAGAAGGAACTGGTATGGGTGGACCAGGATATGGAATATTAGGAGAGTTTAGAGAAAACAATGTTAAAACAAATACTATCTCTCATAAAAGAGGAGTTATATCAATGGCAAGAAGCATGATGAGAAATAGTGCTGGATCTCAATTCTTTATCGTAACAGATGATTCAGAATTCTTAGATGGAAAATACGCAGCATTTGGTGAAGTAACAGAGGGAATGGATGTTGTAGATAAAATAGTAAACTCAGAAGTAATAACAAGAAATCCAAGAGCAGAAGGAGCAGATAGACCTATTAATCCTCCTAAAATGAAATGTGTAACAGTAGAAACATTTGGTGTTACATATAATGAACCAAATAAAATGTAAATATAAATCAGTAAGCAAAATGAAAATAATAAAATAAAAGTATAATAAAAAGAAGATTCGTTAGAATCTTCTTTTTATATAATCAAATTATATTAAATACTATAATTATCTAATTCTTGTTGCTTTAATTTTTTTATGTAGTACGAATGAAACAACTAATGTAATTCCAATTAATGATATTATAATAGCTCTTTCACCTGTTGCTGGTAAGTTAGATGGTTGTTTTGAACCAGGATCACTAGGTGTTACTATATCTTCAATTCCATCAAAGTTGAAATCTTTTGATCCATAGAAGAATAGATACCAGTGATAATCAACTGTTGGATATACACTTGCTTTAGCTAATGTAACACTAGTAAGTGGAATGTATTTTCCGTTTTCTGTGTCGAATTCTGCATATAAGTAATAGTATGCACCATCAGACATTTTTGTTCCCTCAATTATTGCTCCATCTTCTTTATATCCATTACCTGAATTAATAGTAACAGTCTCATTATATAGTGGTGAAGAATCATCACCTGCATATTTCTTTAGTAATGAAAATCCTTCAGAATCTCCATTTTTGATTTTGTTTAATATTGAGTTATCTGTTATTTTTCCAATTTTATATGTTACTTTTCTATCAGCTATATCAAAAGGTAAATTAAATAGTAATTGTGAACCGTTCCATGTTGAGAATGAAAGACCACTAAAATAATTTACATTGTTAAATGATGGTTTAGTAATTTTAATATCTGCCACTTTTTCGTTATTTGTATTATAAACATGTGCATATAAATCATCAGCTAGTTGCATTGCATTACGAGCACTTGATTCAATTGCATAGTTACCATCATCTGTTGCTTTCAAAACATATATTTGCATAGATGATGAATATGTTTCTGTTGAATCTGTGTTAACTGAAGCTCTATATGTTCCAGAAGTTAATCCTTTTATTGTTAGATTTCCAGCAGTATCATATGTAGCTGAATATGTACCTGGTATGGGATCATCTGGTTCATCTGGAGTATCTGGCTCATCAGGTGTATCTGGTGTATCAGGTTCTGTAGAATCCTCAACAACAGTAATTTCTAAATAGTATTCAGGTATATAACTAGCTCCACTGTTTAGTGTTTGTCTTTGTCCAGCTATTTGTAGAATTGCTGGTTGTCCAGCAGGTGTAGGTGCTAATGCTTTGATTACTTGTCCGTTATTAGAAACGTATGATGCATAACCATTGCCTGTGATTTGTAATTCATTGCTTAAAGTAATGCTGTTACCAACTGTCATTTTATATGGTGTTGCTATGAAAGCTGTTTCTAGCTCATCTGATGATGTATCAGGTTGAATAACTAATGCAGAAAATTTTGGAGATTGGTCAACTCCAGTAAAAGTTCTAGTACATTTTTTTTGTGATTGATCTACAGTCCAACCAGAATTGCTCCAACTAGAAGCTGCTCCATCAGGTATATCGTTTTCAAATATAACTGTAAAATCCATTGAACCATCAGATTTTAGGTCTCCATGAGTTATGTTGGCTGCTTTACTTGTGATTGTCAATAGTGCCATAAATAAAGCAATTAAAAGACTTATTTTTACAATATTTTTCATTTTGTTTCCTCCTTAGTTTTTATCTTACAAATATTATAAATAATATACACAAATATTTAAAGGAAAAATATTCAATGTAATACAAATGTAATGAAAAAGAAATAATATTACATAACACAAAGGTAATACATTTATTCTTTTTGAATAGAATTATACGAAGGAGGGACATACTATGGGATGCAAATACGAAAGAGAGACTATAATTGTTGATAAATCTGAAGAGGAAAAGAGCAAAGAGCTGATGGATACTATTCTTCAAACAAAAAAAGTTATTAATGATGCAAATAAGAACTATGAAATGGCTGAAGGAAAGCTTATTGATTACTTTTTATATACAATGAAAGCTGAGCAAGCAAGACTCGATTATTTAATTACGAGAGCTAAAAAAATGGGAATGACAGTAGAGCCAGGAGAGCAGCTCAACGTTAAAAACATATAAGAATAATTGAAATTTATGTAAAATTGTAATATAATTATCAAAAAAATAAGGAAATAAATATGGTAAGAATTAGTAATATTAAAGTAAGATCTGATTTTAGCGACGAAGAATTATTTAATTTTATATATAAAAAATACAACATTAAAATGGATGAGGTTTCAACAAGAAGAATAGTTAAAAAGTCTATTGATGCTCGTAATAAATCTGATATTTTTTATAACTATTCTGTGGAAATAGAATGTAAAAATGAAGATAAGATTAAGGGTGCAGAGCCTGTGGAAAACGATGAAATTTTTTCTATTGATGTAAAAAGAAAAAGTAGTGTTAGCCCTGTTATTGTTGGTGCTGGTCCAGCTGGTCTATTTGCTGCACTAATTTTAGCTCGAAATGGTATCAAACCAATTGTTATAGAGCAAGGTAAAAGTGTTGATGAGAGACAAAAAGATGTCGAGGAGTTCTTATCTACAGGAAAGCTAAATACCTTATCAAATGTACAGTTTGGAGAAGGTGGAGCTGGTACATTTTCTGATGGTAAATTAACAAGTGGAATACATAATCCATTATGCAAAGTGGTACTTAAAGAATTCTACAATTTTGGAGCTCCAGAGCAAATTTTATATATTAATAAACCTCATATTGGAACAGATAATCTAATTAATATTATTAGAAATATGAGAAATAAGATTATTGAAATGGGTGGAACTTTTTTATTTAACGAAAAAGTTATAGATTTTGAAGTATCTAACGGAAAGGTTACATCAGTTATATGCAGTAGTGGTAAAAAAGTGGAAACAGATAGTGTTGTTCTAGCAATTGGGCATAGCGCAAGAGATACTTTTGAAAAGCTATACGAAAAAGGTTTAACAATGGAAAGAAAGAATTTTTCTGTTGGTGTTAGAATTGAGCATAAACAAAATATGATTAATGATTCTCAATACGGAACAGAAACAAAATTAAATCTTCCACCAGCAGAATATAAGCTTGCATATCACGGAGATAAAAGATCATGCTATACATTTTGTATGTGCCCAGGCGGACAAGTTATTGCATCTTCTAGCGAAGAAAATACAATAGTAACTAACGGAATGAGTAAGTTTGCAAGAGATGGTGAGAATGCAAATAGTGCAGTTTTAGTAAATGTAACGCCGGATGATTTTGAAGGAGATTCACCACTTGCGGGTATTTATTTCCAAAAAGATTTAGAAGAAAAAGCATTTAAATTAGGTGGAAGTAATTATTATGCACCAGTACAACGCTATGAAGATTTTAAAGCAAATAGAAAATCTGAGTACATTGGTGAAATAAAGCCTTCATATAAACCGGGAGTCACACTATCAAACTTGAATGAAATAATGCCTGAATTTGTTTCTAAAACATTAGTAGAAGGAATTGATTACTTCGGTAAAAGAATAAAAGGATTTGATAACCCAGATAGCATACTTACTGGAATGGAAACAAGAAGCTCTTCACCAGTACAAATTACACGTGATGATAATAAAGAATCAAATATTAGAGGATTCTATCCATGTGGAGAAGGGGCTGGATATGCAGGAGGAATAATGTCTGCTGCTGTTGATGGTATTAAATGTGCAATTGCTATATTAGAGAAAGAATAAAATATATAACCAAAATAAAATCAAAGAATAATTTGTCCATTAACCTCATAAAGAATAAAGAGGTGATAATATGGAGAATTATTCTTTTTTGTTTTATGTGTTTTGTTTTATAGTCGTTATAACTATTGGGAAAATATTTGTTATGCCAATCAAAAAAATAATTAAGCTAATAATAAATTCTATTTTAGGAATTGTATTAATAAATGTAATTAATATAGTGGGGAGTAACTATGGATTTCACTTGGGGATTAATTGGTGGACGGTTCTTGCTTCTGGAATTCTTGGAATACCTGGAGTAGTTTTAGTTGTTGTATTAAAACTTTTTTTATGAAATTATTGAAATAATAACAAAATTGTGTAAAAATATGTGTGAACGAATTATGTAAGTAAATAAAGGAGGGGTTTGATTTGTTCTGTAAAAATTGTGGAAAAGAAATGGCAGATGGTACTCAATTTTGCCCAAGTTGTGGACAAGCTACTGCACAAAGTGTTAGCACAAGTAATGGTACAGTTAAGCTTGTAGTACATAGAAAAAAGAGCTTCTACGGATGTGCAGTTGGTACTAAAATACATGTTGATGGACAACTAGCTGCTACAATTAAATCTGATGGAACAGCTACATTTGATTTGACACCTGGAACTCACGAGGTAATCTTTGATATGTGGTCAGCAAATGAGAAGACTAATATTGATCTTCCAGCTGATTGTTCAGCAGTATATGTTGAAATCGGATTAAAGATGGGATTAATTACAAATAAGATAAAAGTTATTTCAATTAGAAATGAAAAATAGTATAATAAGAAAGTGAATATTTAAATAAAGGAGAATTATTATGAGTAGAACATGTAAATATTGTGGAAATGTATTAGAAGATGGAGACAACTTCTGTCAAAAATGTGGTGCTGTAGCAGATTCAGTTCAAGATAATGAACCAGGAATGTCAGCACAAGCAAATGCAAATGTTACAAATAACTTTAATCAACAACAAAACACAGCAAATAGCCAAGCTTATGCTGGAAAAACAAGCGGTATAGCAATTGGTGGTTTTGTTTGTTCAATAGTTGGTTTATTTGTTGCTGGTGTTATATTAGGTATAATTGCTATATCTTTAGGAGCTGCAGCATTAAATCATATGAAAACATTTACTGAAGAAAAAGGTAAAGGTTTAGCTACAGCAGCTATAGCAATTGGTGTATTTGATATAATTGGTGCTATAGTTGGAGCAGCTTTAATTGTAGGAAACTTATTTTAATTAATAAAAAAGGAAAATACTTCGGTATTTTCTTTTTTTTTGCTTTATTTCTTGAAAAATCAATATTTATCAGGTAAAATAAGGATTACATGCCCATTATTTTCTGATGAAAGGAAGGGTCCAAATGGGAAATGTTAAAATTGGTAACCGGGTAGTTATTGTTACTGGCCCGGTATCAACAGGGAAAAGCTCTTTTTGTCGTAAGATGGTGGAACAATACAAGGGAACTTGTCGTGTCATCACAATAAAAAAAGCTAACCCAAACAATGCTGCTTCTATGAGTGCTGTACTCAAAGCCAAAGATTCCATTGGAGAGGAAATTCGTGCAAAATCATTTGTTGTTATCCAAGTACAAAGCATGACATATGAGAACTTGGTTTCTCTGATTTCGTGCATTCGTATTATGGGATACAAAGACGGAATTACTCTCATTATGCTAAATCTTTCGGAAGAGCTTCATATGGATTTTTGGAGAAGAAATCGCAGAAAGTATAAAATCGGTCTGAAAAGATTGAAAAAAGAGCGAAATGAATTCAAAAAAATCGTTGAAGTCGATAATTTTGTTGATCCAAACGTTACATGCGTTAAAGTCGATAATCCGGAGGATGTTGTATTTGAGTTTTGAGACAAATAACATAGTAGAAGAAAGCAGCAAGTTCCGATCTGTGATGTAGCATAACAGAGCAGATTGGAATTTTTTTTATTATTTAGTATTGAAAAAGTAAAAAATATATGTTAACATAGTACGTAATTAAAAAATGCCAATTAAAAAGCAAAGTAGTATATAAATAATTGTTTAAGAGAGAATTTGAGCTATTAGCTGTGAGCTCAATAAGCAACTTATATATGAAATTTCACTTTTTAGGTTATTTGCTGAAATAGTAGTAGGCAAGTACGGTTGAACCGTTAAAACTATAATGAGGTATATAAGCTAGAAGAGATTTTTACTAGCAATATATAAATTTAGGTGGTACCACGAGCTATTCGTCCTATGAGGATGAATAGCTTTTTTGTTGCTTTAAAGGGCTATCTAGGAAAGGAAGGAATTATGAAAGAGCAAATTGAACAAATCAAAAATTCTGCAAAGGAAGAAATTTCAAAAGTAGAAGATTTAAAAACTTTAGTTGATCTAAAAGTTAAGTATCTAGGTAAGAAAGGTGAACTTACTTCTGTATTAAGAGGAATGGGAGCTTTATCTGCTGAAGAAAGACCTATTATTGGAAGTTTAGTAAATGAAGTTAGAGATGAACTTGAAAATCTAATTACTGAAAAAGAAAATAGCTTTAAACAAGCTGAATTAAATAAGAAATTAGAAAAAGAGACCATTGATATTACACTTCCAAGTAAAAAAGCTATAAGAGGAAGTATGCATCCATTAAATAGAACTATAGAAGAGATTGAAGATTTATTTATCTCTATGGGATATGAAGTAATTGATGGACCAGAGCTTGAAACAGATGAATTCTGCTTTGAAAGATTAAATCTACCAAAAGGACATCCAGCAAGAGATATGCAAGACTCTTTCTATATTACCGATGAGTATTTATTAAGAACACAAACATCAGCTGTACAAGCTCATACAATGCTTAAATATGCTGAGGCTCAAAAGCCAATTAAGATGATTTGCGTTGGTAAAACATATAGAAGAGAGGATGATGCAACTCACTCTCATCAATTCTGCCAAGTTGAAGGTTTAGTAATTGATAAGAAAGAAAATAAGGTTTCACTTGCTGATTTAAAAGGAACACTTGAAGTGTTTATGAAAAAGATGCTTGGTGAAAATACTGAACTACGTTTCAGACCAAGTTATTTCCCATTCACAGAGCCTTCATACGAAGTTGACTGTACATGTTTCAAATGTGGAGGGAAAGGATGCGCTCTATGTAAACAAACAGGTTGGATAGAAGTTTTAGGATCAGGAATTGTACATCCAAATGTATTAAAGATGAACGGATATGACCCAGAAGAATGGGGAGGATTTGCATTCGGTACAGGTATCGATAGACTAGCAATGTTCAAATATGGAATTCCAGATATGAGATATCTATATGCAAATGATGTTAGATTCTTAAAACAATTCGACAGAAAAGATATAGACTAGGAGGCGGAATAGATGATATTAAGTAGAAATTTTGTTAAAGATTATATAGATTTAGATGATAGTCTAGATATAAAAACAATAGGCGAAGATATGACAAGAGTTGGTAACGAATATGACGAAGCTCGTAAATTCATTGATTGTACTAATCTTGTTATTGGTGAAATAATAGAATGTAATGAACATCCTGACTCAGACCATTTACATGTATGTAAAGTAAATGTTGGAAAGGATATATTACAAATAGTTTGTGGTGCTCCAAATGCAAGAACTGGAATTAAAGTTATAGTTGCTTTAGCAGGAGCTAAACTTCCTGGTGGAGAAATTAAAGCAGGAGCTATAAGAGGAGTAGAATCAAATGGTATGATGTGCTCTATAGCTGAACTTGGTTTAGATAATAAGTTCTTAAAGCCAGAGGATAAAGAAGGAATTGCTGAACTTGGAGAAGATGCAGTAGTTGGAGAAGATCCAATTAAGTATCTAGGTTGGGATGATGAAATAGTTGATTTTGATTTAACAGCTAACAGAGGAGACTTATTAAGTATGCTAGGTATGGCATATGAATTAGGTGCTATTTATCAAAAGCCAGTTAAGGAAATAGATTTATCTCATTCAGAGTCTGGTGATGATATAAATAATTCATTTAAAGTTGATGTTCAAACAGATAATTGTAGTTTATTCTTAGCTAGAAAAGTTGAGAATGTTGAGATAAAAGAAAGTCCAGCTTTTATTAAAAATAGATTAATGGCATGTGGTATAAGACCAATTAATAATGTTGTTGATATTAGTAACTACGTAATGCTTGAGCTTGGACAACCACTTCATTTCTATGACAGCGATAGATTAGGCGATACAATCATCGTAAGAATGGCTGAAAATGGAGAAAAATTAACTACTTTAGATGAAGTTGAAAGAGAATTAGATGATAACGATATAGTTATTGCAAACAAAGAAAAATCTGTAGGATTAGCTGGTGTAATGGGTGGCTTAGATACAGAAGTTGATGGAGATACAAAGAATGTTATCATTGAAGCTGCTATATTTGATGGTGTTAAAGTAAGAAAAACATCTAAGAAAATAGTTAGAAGTGAAGCAAGCAATAGATTTGAAAAAGGTTTAGATGCTAAAAGAACTTACATGGCAATGGAAAGAGCTTGTCAATTACTAGAAAAATATGCTGGTGGTACAGTTGTAACAGGTATGTGCAAACATGACAATACTGTATCTGAAGAAAAGAGAATTACATTATCTTACCAAAATGTAAATGATGTTTTAGGTTCAAGTATTTCAAATGATGAAATATTAGAAGTATTCTATAAATTAGGTTTTGAATATGAAGCTTGCGAAGAAGATGTTACTGTAATTGTACCAAGTAGAAGACTTGATATTTCAATTAAAGAGGATCTAATTGAAGAAGTAAGTAGAATTTATGGTGTTGATAATATAGTTGGAACAATTCCTACAATGGGTGAAAAAATGGGAGACTATGATAACACAATAAGATCAATAAGACACAAAATGTCAGAGCTTGGATTAAATGAAACATTAACATATATTCTAATTAATGATAAAGATGTCCATAAGTATACAACTGATAAGTTTGAGGAGCTTAAATTATTAGATCCAATTACAGAAGAGCGTAATACATTAAGATATAGTGTTATTCCATCATTAGTTAAAACTTATGAATATAACAAAGCTCATTACAATAAAGATATAGCGTTATTTGAAATCGGAAAAGGTTTTTATAAAAAAGGTGAAGAATATGGGGAAAACCAAAAGATAGCTGCCCTTATGACTGGAAAATACTATCTTGGAGTTGGTAACCAAGCAAATGTTGATTTTTATATCATAAAAGGTATTGTAGAAGAGTTATTAGATTTCTTAGGATATGCAAATAGATATAGTTTTGTAATTCCAAAAGAAATACCAGCTGAGTTCCATCCAGGACAAGTTGCTGAGATAAATGTAAATGCTGACTCTGTTGGTATAGTTGGAAAATTACATCCATCAGAAGCAAAAGATCCAGTATATGTAATGGAGATTAACTTAGATAAACTACTTGCTAAGAAAGTTGGAAAGATGAAATATAAAGAAATTTCACAATATCCAAATGTTAACAAGGACGTAGCTTTTGTTATGGATAAATCTAAGACTTCAAAAGATGTTGAAATGGTTATAAAGAAAGCTGGAGGAAGTTTACTTACAAATATCGAGGTATTTGATGTTTATACAGGTGAAAATGTTGGAGAAAACGAAAAATCAATCGCATACTCATTAACATTTAATGATCCAAAGAAAACATTAACTGAGGAAGAAATTACTCCAATATTCGAAAAGATTATTGAAATGGTAGAAAACAAATGCGGAGTTAAACTAAGAAAATAGTTTTTTTAGAAAGCACGTATAAAGTGCTTTCTTTTTTTACATAAAAAATTTTAAACTTATTGAAAAATAATTTTTATTGTGCTACCATAATATCAGTGATATTTACTAAGGAGGCATTTAAAATGGCAGATGAATCTGAAAAAATAGAAGTTAATTCAAAAAAGAAAAATGCTACAGCTGGCAAAATAGCAATAAGAGTTATGGCAGCTTTCCTGGCATTTTTAATGATATTATCAGTTGCTGCAACAGCAATTTCATTAATCTTTGCAAAATAAAACGACATTAATATAGAGCTTGATGAAATTCAAGCTCGTTATTATATCTAGGAGGATGCGATGTTTGATAATTTTTTAGCAAATGTTAATACATATTATCAAGAGAACTTTGTTAATTATTTCAGAGAAATATATCAGTATCCAATTAAATTGGTACCACTTATATTAGATATAGTTATTGTTTTATTCCTCATATATAAGTTTTTCTTTTTAACAAAGAATTCTAGGGTAAAACAATTAATAAAAGGTATCTTTATATACATATTGTTCACTGCGATAAGTTCATTATTACACTTAACAATTATTAACTACATATTAAGATCTTTCTTATCATATGGAGTTATAATTCTGATTGTTATATTCCAACCGGAGCTTAGAAGGGCATTGGAACAACTTGGATCAAATAAGTTTACTAAATTTATTGGTATTGAAAAAGATAAATATGTTAAAACAAAAGAAGATATTTATAAAATAGTAATAGCAACAATGGAGCTTGCTAGAACAAGAACTGGTGCTCTTATTGTTATGGAAAAAGATATTAAAATAAAAGATATAATTGAGTCAGGTATTGAAATAAACTCAGATGTATCTCCACAACTACTGGTTAATATATTCGTACCAAATACACCTTTGCATGATGGTGCAGTTATTATATCTGAAAACAGAGTAGTAGCTGCTGCATGTATATTACCTTTAGCTAGTGATCAAGATATAGCAAAAGAGCTTGGAACAAGACATAGAGCAGCTCTTGGTATGTCAAAAGAATCGGATGCAGTTGTAATTGTTGTTTCTGAGGAGACTGGAAAAGTTTCTCTAGCTAGAAATGGTGTACTTTTAGTGGATATAAAAGAAGATACATTAAAGCAAATACTAATTAAGGATTTTGCTGAACAATATAACACTAAAGAAAAAGTTGAGAAGAAGATAAAAGATAGTAAAAAACAAATAAAAAAGAAAATTAAAAAGATGGATGTATAAGTCCATCTTTTTTTATATAAAATTTTAATAAAATATAGACAACAATGATTTGTTAATATAGAATTATCTAAAGAAGCAAACCACAGACAAGGTTATGAGGTTAAATATGAAATTTAAAAATGAAAAATTTAAATTAGTTACACCAACGATAAAATATAAGAGAAAAGCAATTAAATATATAAAAGAGCATAACAAGTATAATTCTAGAATAAATGGTTCAGGACTTTTATATGAATATATAAATGATTATGAAAGCTGGCTAAAGAAATTAGATTACGAGAGAAATATAGTAAAGGACAATGTATTTGTACCAAATGAAACTTATTTCCTTGTAAGAGAGAATGACGATAGAATTATTGGTATGGTAAACTTAAGAACAGAGCTTAATGAACGTGTTAAAAATTCTTATGGTAGTATTGGTTATGGAATTAGACCGAAAGAGAGACGTAAGGGATATAATAAGATTAACCTGTATCTAACATTACTCGAGTGTCAAAGAAGAGGAATAAAGAATGTTGTTTTATCTTGTGAAAAAGATAATATTGCATCATCTAAGTCGATGCTTGCATTAGGAGCAGTATTTGATAAAGAAATATTTAATGGAATACAAAAGAAGTTCTATGAATTTTATAGAATAGATGTAGACTATGCAGTTGGCGCATATAAAGATACTTATGAAAAATATATTAATTAACATATTATATTAATAAAAATATTGCAAAGCTAAATATTTTTGCAATATTTTTATTTTTTTTTTGAAAAAAATGCAACTTTTTGGGTTTATGAAACGTATTTGTAGTGAAGGGGGAAGAAAATGGATGATTTTGAAATTGAAAGTAAAATCCAAGAATACTCTAATATGATATATAGATTAGCATTATCTATATTAAAGAATGTAGATGATAGTGAAGATGTATATCAAGAAGTTATAATGAAGTTTTGTAAGCATTATGAAGAAAGGAATGAAATGGGATTCAGAATGCCATGATGTATATGTAGTTGATATAAACGACGATAAGTTTATGGTTATTGATATTCAATACTTTATAGAAGCAACTGAAGGATGGGCAACAAGATATGTACAATTACTTAAAACATTAGAAATTCATAAATACTATATAATTAATATGCAAATAAAAGAGGAGATTTAATCTCCTCTTTTTATTATATTAAATTTTTATTTAGTACGTAAATACTTTTTCAACAATCTTATGCTCCTTTAGTGTTTCTGGTACGTTTATTATTCTTTGATTAGATGAACCTCTAAAACGAAGTTTTAAGTCCTTTTTGGCAAGTTCAAATTTACCATCTACAACTACATCGAAGTACTTTATTAGTTCATTAGATGTTTGATTTTCTTTAGCCATTCTACCGACAACATCTTTTTCAAAATCAAATCCTGTATAACACCAAATATCTTTATCAGGGAATCTTTCTTTTACTTTTCTAACAAGAGGTAGTAGTCCTTCTTGATTACATGGTTCAAGTGGCTCTCCACCAAGCAAAGATAACCCCTTTATATAATCGTGATCAAGATATTCAAGTACTTTATTTATTTCGATATCTGTGAATTTATTTCCATAGTTAAAGTCCCATGCACATTGGTTAAAGCAACCTTCACAATGGTGATTACAACCACTAACAAAAACAGAAACTCTAACGCCTTCACCATTTGCTGTATCTATTCTTTTTATATCTGCATAATTCATAAGACTCACTCCTTTGTATAAAAGTAATTATTTAATAATTGTTAAAAAGGGGGACACGATAGTGTCCCAGTATTTTATTATAGATGTAAAACTCTTTGTTTTATTTCTTTTGTTTTACCAACGTTCCAGAAGTTTTCTCCTAGATAACCACAAGTTCTACGAACTACTGTTAATCTAGAACGATTTTTATTTCCACAGTTTGGACATTCCCATTCATTATCATCGTTAACTATTATTTCACCATCAAATCCACATTCATGGCAATAGTCAGATTTTGTATTGAATTCAGCATATTGAATGTTATCGTAAATATATTTAACAACTTCTTCTAGTGCTGGTATGTTGTTTTGCATGTTAGGAACTTCAACATATGAGATAGCTCCACCAGTTGACAATTTTTGAAATTCACTTTCAAATGATAATTTATCAAATGCATCAATTTTTTCTCTAACATCAACATGGTATGAGTTGGTGTAATATCCTTTATCGGTAACATCTGGAATAGTTCCAAATCTTTGTTTATCTATTCTGGCAAATTTGTAACATAAGCTTTCAGCTGGTGTTCCATATAATGCAAATCCGATATTTGTTTCTTTTTTCCATCTAGCAACAGTATCTTTTAAATGTTGCATAACTCTCATAGCAAATTCTTTTCCAATTGGATCTGTATGAGATAGACCTGTCATTAATTTAGTCATTTCATAAATACCAATGTATCCAAGTGAAATCGTTGAATAATATCCATATAGATATTTATCAATTTTTTCACCTTTCTTTAGACGAGCGATAGCTCCGTATTGCCAGTGAATTGGGCTTATATCTGATGTTGTTCCAAGAAGGGCATAGTGTCTACACATTAATGCTTCTTTACAAAGCTCTAGTCTTTCTTCTAATAGTTTCCAGAATTTCTCCTCATCACCATCAGCAATGATAGCAATTTGTGGTAGATTTAAACTTACAACACCTTGATTAAATCTTCCTTCAAATTTATAGTTTCCATTCTCATCTTTCCAAGGAGATAGGAAGCTTCTGCATCCCATAGGACTAAATACATTTCCTTCATAGTTTTCACGCATTTTCTTAGCTGAGATATAGTCAGGATACATTCTTCTTGAAGAGCATTTTACAGCAAGTTTTGTTAAGTAATCATATTCTCCGCCTTTTAGACAGTTACATTCATCAAGAACATAAACTAGTTTAGGGAAGGCAGGTGTAATATAAACTCCAGCTTCGTTTTTAATACCTTCATATCTTTGCTTTAGTATTTCTTCAATAATCATAGCATTTTCTTTAATGTATGGATCGTCTTCTTCTAAGTGTAAGAATAATGTAACAAAAGGAGATTGTCCATTTGTAGTCATTAAAGTATTTATTTGGTATTGAATAGTTTGAATACCAGCTTTAAGTTCTGCTTTTAATCTATCTTGAACTAAGCTTTCAATAACATCTTCTGTTATTTTTCCTCTATATTTTTCTGTTATTTCAGCTTTAAATTTGTCGTAGCTTTTTCTTAGGTATTTTCCTAAGTGTTTCATATCAACTGATTGTCCGCCATATTGGTTACTTGCAACAGCAGCAATAATTTGAGTAGTAATAGTACATGCAACTTGGAATCCTTTTGGACTTTCAATTAATTTACCATTCATAACTGTTCCATTATCAAGCATATCAGAGATATTTATTAAACAACAGTTAAATATTGGTTGAACGAAGTAATCGGCATCATGGAAATGTAGAACACCTTCTTCATTTGCTTTAGAAATCTTTTCTGGCAATAAAAGTCTTTTTGTAAGATCTCTTGAAACCTCTCCAGCGATATAATCTCTTTGGGTTGAAGCAAGCATTGTGTTCTTATTTGAGTTTTCTTCAGCAAGGTCTCTATTATCGTTTCTTATAATACCAAGAATTGATTCATCTGTAGTATTTTGTTTGCGAATAAGAGCACGATTATATCTATAAACGATATATCTCTTTGCAAGTTCATATTTTTCAAGTTGCATTAATTGCTCCTCAATAATATCTTGAATGTCTTCAACAAGCATTCTCTTCTTATCGCATTCTTCTATATATTTAATGATATTTCTAATATCTTCTTTACTGGCTTTTTCTCTTCCTCTAACTTCTCCATTTGCTTTTTCAATAGCAACAGCAATTTTTTGTCTATCGTAATCTACTATTCTTCCGTCTCTTTTGATTATTTTCATTTCCAAGTTACCCCCTTCAATTTGTGTCTGACGCTATTATACAAATTTTGACAAAAAATATTCTGTTGCAAAAACCACAAAAGGAATAAAAAATTTTTTTCTTAAAGCCCACATGAGTAAGGAGTAAGCAAATAAAAAATATTACAAATTTATGACATTATATTGTTGCATTTGCAACTGACATGTTGTATAATGCGTATCGTAAGGGCAAAGGAGAGATTTCAGATGGATGTTGAATATAATGTGGAGAGTTTTATAGAAAAATTCTCACAGAATTGTGTAAGCGTACAAAAGAAATATTTCAAGAAAAATCAAGTAATAACAACATATATCCAAAAAAGAAATCAGATATGTATCCTTCTAAGAGGAGAAGCAGATCTTGTTAGATATGACTTTAATGGTTCAAAGTCTATTATTGAACATTATTCTGCAAACGATTTTTTCGGAGAAGCCTTCTACATTGTAAGTGTAAACAATGAACTTTCAGTAGAAGCAAAGAAAAACTGTGATGTTTTATTTTTCTCATATGATGGCTTATTTAGACAGTGCCAAGATAATTGCGAATTCCACAAGGTACTTATGGATGAGTTTTCAAAAATAATGGTAAATAAAATGAAATCAGTAAATACTAGAATTGAAATACTAACAAAGAGAACTACAAGAGAAAAATTATTAGGATATTTTGATATTCTATCAACAAGAAACTTATCGAAAACATTCACTATTCCATTTTCACTAACAGATTTAGCGGACTTCCTAAGTGTAGATAGAAGTGCAATGATGCGTGAAATCAAGTGCTTAAAAGATGAAGGAATAATTGAAAAAGAAGGAAATGAATTTACAATTTTAACAGATTAAGAGAAAATTGGGTAGTTATATATTCAGTTTTCTTTTTTTGCTCTCATAAAAATAAAAACGGAAAGTATAATAAACGAAAATAAAAAATATACTCGAAATGATATTGAAAATTAATTGCAAAAGGTATATATTTTATATAACATTTTATGAGGAGGAAGAAGAGATGAGAGAACTAAAAATTAATGGAATATACAAACACTTTAAAGGAGATAAGTACTTAGTTGTTGATGTCGCTAACGACTCTGAAACAAAAGAAAAGTTTGTTGTTTATAGAAGATTATATGGAGATGGAAGTCTTTGGATAAGACCAATTGAGATGTTTTTAAGTGAAGTTGATCATGCTAAATATCCTAATGTTGAGCAAAAATATAGATTTGAATTACAAGAAATTGAGAGCGTAGCTCCTAATTTCAAAAAATAAACTAAAGTAGCAAATTATTTTATGCAATAATATACTAATGATAAGGAGAAAACGAATATGAATTATGAAATATTAGGTAAAACTGTTCCAGTTGTTGAAGTTACTTTAAATAAAGGTGAAGCAATGTATTCACAAACTGGTGGAATGAGCTGGCAATCAGAAGGCATTTCAATGAAAACAAATGCAAAAGGTGGAATACTTAGAAGTATTGGTAGAATGTTTTCTGGAGAATCAATCTTTATGAATACGTATACAGCAGAAACTGATGGAGCTAAAATAGCTTTTGCTACAACTGTTCCAGGAGATATAATTGCATTAGATATGGCAAAACACAAAGATGGATTTATATTCCAAAAGGGTGCATTTCTATGTGCTGAACCAAGTGTAGAGGTTAAGGTATCATTTACAAAGAAGTTTTCAGCAGGATTCTTAGGTGGAGAAGGATTTATTTTACAACAAGCAACTGGTTCTGGAAAGATATTTTTTGAAGTTGATGGCGATCCAATAGTTAAAAAACTTGCACCAGGAGAGGTTTTAAAAGTTGATACTGGTAATGTTGTTGGGTTTGAACCAAGTGTAAAATATGAAGTTGAAATGATAAAGGGATTTGGAAATATATTCCTTGGAGGGGAAGGTTTATTTTTAACAAAATTAACTGGACCAGGAAAGGTAATTATTCAATCTCAAAACTTTGGAGATTTTGCAGGAAGAATACTTGGATTATTGCCAAAAAATTAATAATTGGTGTATAAAAGAGGCCTTTGCTAATTTTGAAAGTAGCAGATACCTCTTTTGTTTCGTATAAATGGAGGATGAATTTTAGTATGCTAAAGTTAATGAAAAATTTTACAAAAAAGGAAGTAATACTGATTATACTATCTATTATTTTGATAGTTGTACAAGTATGGCTTGAACTTAAAATGCCAGACTATATGTCAGAGATTACAAAGCTAGTTGAAACAGAAGGCAGTCAAATGTCGGATGTATTAAATAATGGAAAATATATGCTTTTATGTGCTTTAGGAAGTCTTATTGCGTCTGTAATAGTTGGATATTTGGTTGCAACAATAGCTGCTAATTTATCTAAAAATATAAGAAAAAGACTGTTTGATAAAGTACAGGACATGGCTGTTAATGAAGTAAAGAAATTTTCGACAAGCAGTTTAATAACAAGAAGTACGAATGATATCACTCAAATTCAAATGTTATTTTCTATGGGATTACATTTAGTAATTAAATCACCAATCACTGCTGCATGGGCTATTGTTAAGATATTAAACAAGAGTTGGGAATGGAGTGCTATTACTGGTATAGCTGTTGTTGTTTTATTATCAGTTGGTTCAATAATACTTGCTATTGTTGTACCAAGATTTAAGATATTACAAAAACTAACTGACAAGCTAAATGGTGTTACAAGAGAAAATTTAACAGGTATTAGAGTTGTTAGAGCTTTTAATGCAGAGGAATATCAAGAAGAAAAATTTGATAAAGTAAATAGCGATTTAACAAGAGTACAATTATTTAATCAAAAATGCTTTGCTATCATGCAACCTTTAATGTACGGAATAATGAATATATTAACATTGTTTGTATATTTTGTTGGAGCTAATCTAATTAATCAAGCATCTCTTGTAGATAAATTATCTATATTTGGAAATATGATTGTATTTAGTTCATATGCAATTCAAGTAATACTTTCATTCTTACTATTTGCTTTAATATTTATGATGTTCCCTCGTGGGCAAGTATCAGCAAAACGTATTAATGAAGTATTAGATGAGAAAATAACAGTAAAAGATGGTACTTTGAAGACTGGTAAAAAAGGTGAAGTTGGTACTATTGAGTTTAAAAATGTATCATTCAAGTATCCAGATGCTGAGGAGTATTTGCTTAGTGATATATCGTTCAAGGTCAATAGAGGTGACTTTATTGCAATAATTGGTTTAACTGGTAGTGGTAAATCTACACTTATCAATTTAATACCAAGATTCTATGATGTAACTGATGGTGAAGTTATTGTCGATGGAAGAAATGTCAAAGAGTACACTGGGGAAGCACTTCATAATAAAATTGGGTATGTACCACAAAGAGCTGTTATATTTGATGGAACAGTTAAGTTTAATGTTGGATATGGTGATAATGGTAAAGCTGATATTTCTGAAAAGAAGATAAGAGAAGCTGTTGAAGTTGCACAAGCAAAAGAGTTTGTTGAGAAGTTAGACTTAAGATACGATACTCATATCTCACAAGGAGGAACTAATTTATCTGGTGGTCAAAAACAAAGATTGGCGATTGCAAGAGCTATTGCTAGAAATCCAGAGATATACATTTTTGACGATAGCTTTTCTGCTCTAGATTATAAAACTGATGCAGCCCTTAGAAAAGATCTTAGAAATTATGCTAAGAATGCAACCATTATGGTTGTTGCTCAAAGAATTGGTACAATTATGAATGCTGATCAAATTATTGTTTTAAAAGATGGTAAGATGGTTGGCATGGGAACACATAAGGAGCTATTAGAGGATTGTGAAATATACAAAGATATTGCACTATCACAATTAACAAAGGAGGAATTGGAAGATGCCTAGTAACGATGAAGAAACAAGAATTCCAAAATCTGAGCCAAGAGGATTTGGTGGACCTCGTAGAGGAAGAGGAGCTCCAGCTGAAAAGGCAAAAGATTTTAAAAGCGCAATAAAAAGACTGGCTTCGGAACTTAGATGCTTTAAAACAATAATGATATTTGCGTTACTTTTGGCAGTTATTGGTGCTGTACTTACAATTACTGCTCCAAAGCAACTATCTAAATTAACGGATGAAATTTCACTTGGATTAATTATTAACAAAGATACAGTTAAAAAAATTAGTGGACATATAACAGATAATTTAAAAAGTGAAGAAACAAGAAATACAATGAAAGAAGTTATTGGATTAAATTTCTCTCAAAGTAAAATAGATGAAATAATCAAAAGCAATGAAATATCTGAGGAAGATAAAGAAGTATTCAAACAAAACATTGAAAAAATGAATGAAGAAATTAATAGAGCTAAGGAGCTTAATGATGATAAATATGAATTTGATGTATTTTCATTTATTTTAAAGACTCCAGAAAGCGTATTAAAATATCTTCTTAATGATTCATATTACAATGAGAATCTTTATAGTGTGGAAGACAAGATTACATTACTAAAGTCATTTGATAAACTAAATGGAGATAATGTAAAAGAAGTTAAAATACCTGAAGTTTTTGCTAATGTTTTATTTAAAGATTTTGATATAGGGGATACTACAATTACTTCTGAGGATCAATATAAATTTGTACAAATATTTAGCAGTATAGATAATCCAAATGATGCTTTTCAAATATATGGAAAGATAATGGAATTACCAGATCATGTTAAAAAGCTAATTGAACCTAAAATGAATCTTAATAAAATAAGATCAATAACAATATTATTAGTTTGTATGTACTTATTAAGTGCTTTATTTTCATTCATACAAAGCATTGAGATGGCAAAAGTATCTAACAATTCTGCAAAGATGTTAAGAGGAAAAATCTCAAATAAGATAAATAGATTACCACTTAAATATTTCGATAGACATCAAACAGGAGATATTCTTTCAAGAGTTACTAACGATGTTGATACGATAGCTCAATCAATGAACCAATCACTTGGTACGCTTGTAACTGCTACGACATTATTCCTTGGATCAATCATTATGATGGTTACAACAAATTGGTTACTTGCTTTAACTGCAATCTTATCAAGTTTATTTGGATTTATTGGAATGAGTTTTATACTAAAGAAATCTCAAAAATACTTTGTCGCAAGACAGGTTGAACTTGGAAGAATAAATGCTCACATAGAAGAAATATTTTCGGGATTAAATGTTGTTAAAGCATATAATGGTAGAAAAATTGCAGATAAGAAATTTGATGAATTGAATCAAAATGTATATGATTGCAATAAAAAGAGCCAATTCTTATCAGGACTTATGCCTCCAATGATGGCATTTATTGGTAATTTTGGATATGTTGCTGTTTGTATAGTCGGTGCATTATTAACAATGAAAGGTAGTATATCTTTTGGTGTTATTGTAGCTTTCATTGTGTATGTTAGATTATTTACTAACCCATTATCACAAATAGCTCAAGCATTAACAGCATTACAAACAACAGCTGCTGCAAGTGAAAGAGTATTTGAATTTATTGATGAAGAAGAGCTTGATAGCGAAGATGGAATAACAGAGCATTTAGATAAGAGCAAGGTTGAAGGAAAAATCGAATTTGATAATGTATTTTTCCAATACGATAATAATGATAAACCAACTATTTATAACTTTACTGCAACTGCAAATCCAGGGCAAAAGATAGCTATTGTTGGACCAACAGGAGCAGGTAAAACAACTATGGTTAACTTATTAATGAAGTTCTACAATATTAAGTCTGGTGATATTAGAATCGATGGAGTTTCAACTAAAAACTTATCAAGACAAAATATTAGAGAGTTATTTACTATGGTATTACAAGATACTTGGTTATTCGAAGGTACAGTTAAAGAAAATATCGTATACAATAAAGAAAATGTACCGGATAGTAGAGTTGAAGAAGTATGTAAAGAAGTTGGATTACACCACTTTATAAAAACACTTCCAAATGGATATGATTCTATGTTATCCGAAAATGATGGTATTTCTGCGGGACAAAAGCAGTTATTAACTATCGCAAGAGGTATGATTGAGCATTCACCATTTTTAATTTTGGATGAGGCAACTTCAAATGTTGATACAAGAACAGAAGAGCTTGTTCAAGAAGCAATGGATAAATTAACAAAGGGAAGAACATCCTTTATTATTGCTCATAGATTATCTACAATAAAAAATGCTGATTTAATACTTGTTATGCAAAATGGAAACATAGTTGAACAAGGTAACCATGATGAATTAATCAAGAAAAATGGAGCTTATGCAGAGCTATATAACTCTCAATTTGAATTATAATTTAAAAATATTGTTTTAAAAAAATTGTTATATTATAATTAAGAAAAAGAGAAAAGGAAAATACGCTAATGAAGAAAAAGGTTTTGATATTTTTTGTACTGGTGTTGATAATTGTACTATGCACTCATGCATATGCAAATCCAACAGAAGATAGACAATCTGTTGAATCTGAAATTGAAAATGCTAAGGAAAGAATTGATGATATCGATAATGAAAAAAACGATATCATGGAAGAGGTAAACAAGCTAAACGATACAATTTCACAAACAGAGTCTCAAATTGGAGAGCTACAAGGTAAGATAGACCAATTAAGTGAAACAATTGAACTTAAAGAAAAAGACTTGCAAGATAAACAAAGGTTATTAGATGAGAGATTAACAGCAGTATATATGAATAAAGGAAATACATATTTAGAAGCATTTTTTAATGGTGGAATGTTAAACTTTATGTCTAATTATGAAATGATTAAACAAATTGCTGAATATGATAATAATCTTATAAATGAAATAAAAAAAGAAAAATCAGATTTAAATAGCAGTAAGATAGCATTAGAGAATAACAAAACTGAAATGACTGTTAAACAAAAACAACTAGGAGAGCAAAGAACAGAAAAAGTAGCAAAATATGAAGAACTAAACGAAGAGCAAAAGAATATGCAAGCAATAGTTGAAGAAAAACAAGCAGAGCTTGCAAGAATAAATGCAGCAGTTAAAAGAGCAACTGAAGAAGCTTCAAATGGTGGATATACAGGAGGAGATGTCATAGAAGGTGAGTACGCAGATGCATCATCAGGAGGAATGACATGGCCAACAAGAATAGAGCATGTAATAAATTCAATATATGCTCCAAGTGGAAGATCAGATACATCAGGATATGTAG
Organism: Clostridia bacterium; assembly: GCA_017512025.1. Classification (GTDB taxonomy): domain Bacteria; phylum Bacillota; class Clostridia; order TANB77; family CAG-508; genus CAG-492. The sequence continues at coordinate 316,835 of JAFWHH010000009.1, read as the reverse complement.
GAACTGCACATAAAGGAATTGATATATTAGCACCATCAGGAACACCAATATATGCTGCTAAAGAAGGTACAGTAGTATATGTAAATTACGGCGGATATGGTGGAGGATGGGGACTATATGTAGTTATCTATCATGGAGATGATGAAGAAGGAAGACCAATATATACAAGGTATGCACATGGAAGTGCAATTGCATCTGGAATTGAAGTTGGAACACCAGTTAATACAAGTACAGTAATAATGTATGCTGGTAATACAGGAGCTTCAGAAGGAGCACATTTACACTTTGAAGTATGTATTGGAGATATGTATAGTCAGGTAAATCCTTGTGGTTTCTTAGGTATATCAAATACTAAGGGTGAACATTAAAATAACAAATAAAAAAGAAAAACAAAAAATAAAAAGAAAAGTAAAAGAAAAAATAACCATCGGATGGATGGTTATTTTTTTATTTAATAAATTGTAAATCACTTTAAATAATTAGTTATTTTCTTTTTTTAAGAATTTAAATGCAAATGCTGCTAAAGCAGATCCTGCTAAAGGTGCTAGTACGAATAACCATACTTGTTCTAAAGCTTCATCTCCCATTAGTACTGCAGGTGCAATACTTCTTGCTGGGTTAACAGATGTTCCTGTTAAGTTAATTCCTAAAATATGAACGAATAATAATGCTAGACCAATGTATATTCCAGCATGTGGAGCTTTTTTCTCATCAGATGTAACATCTAATATTGTATAAATAAATACGAATGTTAATATTACTTCTACTATGAAAGCTGCTATTAAGCTAATTTGTGTAGCTGATTGCTCTCCGAATCCATTTGCTCCTAATCCAACTTTATCGATATCATATAAGTCTGATGTACTTAATATGAAGTATAGAATTCCTGCTCCAATGAATGCTCCAATAACTTGGAATAATGTGTAGAATAAGAATTCCTTAAGGTCCATTTTTTTGTTAATGAACATTGCTAATGAAACAGCTGGGTTGATATGACATCCAGAAATACTTCCAATAGCGTTTGCCATTATGATAATTGTTAATCCAAATGCTAAAGCTGTAGCAACTAGATTACCTGTAACAACTGCTGTTCCGCATCCGAATAGAACAAGTACAGCTGTTCCGATCATTTCACTTAAATATTTTTTCATAATTCTCCTCCTTTAAAAAATATCTAACTTGATTATATGGATAATAATTTTTTTTGTCAATTTAAAATCTAAATATATATAATAAATATATAATTTAAATATTATGATATAATTCAAATGAGGTGGGGACAATGAATAGTGAAGAAATTAATAAAAAATTAAAGAATATAAATTGTAGAGGATGCAGTAATAGATGTAGTTTAGCAAGTCCTGGTTGTAATAGAAGTAAAATATATATTGATGAAGCAATAAAGAATTTGGAAGAAGAGAATAAAAAGCAAAATGATAGTGAGAATAATACATGGGAGAATATCAAACTATTTTAATTAAAGACCAGTATTTAGTAAATAAAAAGAAGAATCAAGACATTAATAGTATGCTCTTGATTCTTCTTTTTGGCTGGGGTACTGTGATTCGAACACAGGAATGTCGGAGTCAGAGTCCGATGCCTTACCGCTTGGCGATACCCCAATATTACTAACGTAACTCATAATAACATATGTATAATTAAAATGCAATTAGTTTATATACAAATAGTTAATAATATGGTAAGATTGCATTAAGATTTTTGGGAGGCAAAAAATATGAAAATTTATGCAATGAGACATGGTGTAACTAAACTTAATAAATTAAACATTGTAAATGGACAAATAGATGAAGATATTACTGAAGAAGGAATTGAACAAGCAAAGAAAAGTATAGATGAGGTTAAGAATTTAGATGTAGAAGTTATATATTGCTCCCCACTTACTAGAGCAAAACATACTTGTGAAATTGTCAATGTTAATAATCTTCCAGTAATATATGATGATAGATTAAAAGAAAGAACTATGGGAGTACTAGATGGTACTGATATAAACAAGTTCGGAATAACTGATGCAGACTATTATAATTACAATTACGAAAATGATGCAGAAGGATTTGAGACAAATAAAGCTCTTTTCAAGAGAGTACACGAATTTTTAGATGAACTAAAAACAAAGGGGCACAAAAGTGTACTTATAGTGGCTCATGGAGGAGTTTTAAGAGCAATTCATTTTTATTCTAATCCAATTCCTGAAGATGGTGATTTATTTGCTGTATATAAATCATCTAAAAACTGTCAAATAAATAGTTATGAGATATAATAATAACAAAATTTATAAATCTCCATAAGATATACAAATATTTTATGGAGGTTTTTTTATGGCAAAAATATTAATATACAATGAAAATACTAATAGAATGGAAACATATTATAAGGGAGAGGCACAAGCAATGCCGTACAATACGAATAACACATTGCTAGTTAGAGAATTTAGAGGAAGGAGCACTAGTAATACTTTATGGACAACGAGAAATACAATGCTTGCTTGGAATGCACAAAGATATATTTATGGAGCTCCAATATATGTTGGAGCAGCATTTAGAAGGCCATGGGAGAATGCTCATGGAAGTCAATCTCAGCATTATGCAGGTGTTGCTTTTGATGTTGGTCAAATATTAACTTGGGAGCAAAGGCAAGTTTTATACAATAGCGCTAAAAACTCTGGTGTATGGTCGTACGTTGAACCATTAAGCCAAACACCATCTTGGGTTCATTTTGATAAGAGATCATTTCCACCGGCATGCACATCTGGAGGATACCCGACTGTTAAATTTGGCTCTAAAGGAGTATATGTATTAGTTCTTCAGGATGGATTAAATACACTTGGTTTTTCTACGGGAGGATTAGATGGAGTATATGGAAATAAAACACTTAGCTCTGTTCAAAAATATCAGGCATTAAGAGGGCTTAAAGTAGATGGAATAGTTGGTTGCAATACATGGAAATCTATTCAAAATGAAGTGGTTGGAATTGGTAGAAAAAGTACTACAATTGACTAGATGATTATACTAGAAAAATTCAGTAAATATAGGCATTTGAAGCAGCTTGAGTTGTTACACAAATGTAATGAAAATATTTAGTAAATTAATTGACAAATAATGCTTGTTAATAGATAATATAATCAGTAGATTATGACAAAAGATAAAGTGGAAGAGAACGAAGGAGGAAATTAAAAATATGTATGTTTTTAATAAGATAACTGTAATGCCTCAATTACCAGAAAGAATAAGAGGTCTATCTGTTATTGCTAACAATTTATGGTGGTCTTGGAATACAGAATTTTTAAGATTATTTAAAGATATAGATGGATATGTATGGGAAAAAGTTGAGAAGAACCCAGTTAGATTCTTAAGTGAAGTTTCTCAAGAAAAGCTTGATGCTGCAATTAAAAATGAAGACTTTTTAAGAGCGTATGATGAAATAAATAATAATTTCGAAAGCTATATGAATAGCAAAGATACATGGTTTAGAAAGAATTATCCTCATAACCAAGATGATATCATTGCTTATTTTTCTGCTGAGTATGGATTAGATGAAATACTTCCAATTTATTCAGGAGGACTTGGAATACTTTCTGGTGATCATATGAAATCATCAAGTGATTTAGGAATTCCACTTGTTGGTATAGGATTATTCTATAAGATGGGATATTTCCACCAAGAGATAGATGGAAATGGTAATCAAAATAGTTTATATAAAAAATTAGATGTAGATAATTTACCAGTTATTCCAATGAAAGATGATGATGGTGAAGATATGGTTATTGATGTTGATTTACCATCGGGAAAAATGTATCTAAAGATTTGGTGTATAAACGTTGGTAGATGTAAAGTTTATCTAATGGATTCTGATATAGATCAAAATGAAGGTGAAGTTAGAGAAACTACTTTACGTTTATATGGTGGAGATCAAGAAAATAGAATTAGACAAGAATTAGCGCTTGGTGTTGGTGGTACTAGATTACTAAAATTATTAAAAATAAATCCAACAGTATATCACATGAATGAAGGTCACTCATCATTCCTAATTCTTGAATTAATAAGATCAATTATGGAAGAAAAACAAGTATCATTTGAGATTGCAAAAGATATTGTTACTTCTAAAACAGTATTTACAACACATACTCCAGTACCAGCTGGAAATGATATATTCCCAGTAGAGCGTATCAAAGTGTACTTTGATGGTTGGTGGGATAAATTTGGAATTTCTGAAGAAGACTTTATGAGACTAGGAATGGAACCAAAAGCAAAAATTGAAGAGAGTGGATTTAATATGGGAATCCTAGCACTTAAAACTTCTGGAAAGAAGAATGGAGTTAGTAAGCTTCATAGAGAAGTATCTTGCGAATTGTTCTCTGAAGTATGGCCAGATATTAGTTCAAAAGAAGCTCCAATTACATATGTAACAAATGGTGTTCATACATGTACTTGGTTATCACCAGGAATGAAGAGATTATTTAACCAATATTTCACACCATACTGGCAAGATTATGTGTATGATGATTCAATATGGAAAGTTGTTAAAGAAATACCAAACGAAGAGCTTTGGGAAGTTCATAAAGAAAGAAAAAGAAAGCTATTTGATTTAGTTAGAGAAAATACAATTACTAGATTAAGAAGAAGTGGTTGTTCATATGATCAAATTATGCAAGTAGTAAATGGTCTAAATCCAGATGCTTTAACAATTGGATTTGCAAGACGTTTTGCTACATATAAAAGAGCTACATTAATATTTAAAGATATAGAGCGTATAACTCAATTATTAAATGATGAGGAGCACCCAGTACAACTTATATTTGCTGGTAAAGCTCATCCAGTAGATCAATATGGACAAGACTTAATTAGATACATACATGAGCTTTCATTAAAGCCACAATTTATTGGAAAAATCTTTATGCTAGAAGATTATGATATTGCAATGTCTAGATATTTAATCAGTGGTGTTGATGTATGGCTAAACAATCCTAGAAGACCATTGGAAGCATCTGGAACAAGTGGACAAAAGGCATCAGTAAATGGTGTTATAAACTTTAGTGTTTTAGATGGTTGGTGGGCTGAAGGATATACAGCAACCAATGGATGGAGAATTGGTACAGAAAAGCAACATGAAAATTATGATGTACAAGATAATGAAGATTCATTGGATTTATATAATACATTAGAGAAGAAGATTATTCCTACATATTACAACCAAGATTCAAAGGGAATATCAAGTAAATGGCTTGATATAATGAAAGAATCAATTATAACAACTGGTGGTAAATATAGCACAGCTAGAATGGTTATAGACTATGTTAATAAATTATATATTCCATTATGTGACTTAAGTAAGAAATACTATGGAGACATAGAAGAAGTTGCTGAATTTGATGAGTGGAAGAAGAAAGTAAAGAATTGTTGGCATAGAATTAAGATTTCTCAAGAAGATATAGATAATATGAATAATGCTGTTATAGATGCAGGTAACACAATAAATGTAAGTTGTAAGGTTAAACTACCAAACATAACAAAAGAAAGTGTTGAAATGCAAGTATACTGTGGAAAAGTTGGGGAAAATGGACAACTAGGAAACATTAGCATTACAAACATGGATTTAGTTGGAGAATATGACGATGTAAATGAATATATTTATCAAGCAAATCTTCAATTAAAAACCGGAGGAAATTATTGCTATACATTTAGAGCTTTGCCAAAACATAACATGTTACTAGATGCTGAGAACTTAAGTTTAATGAATTGGTACGAAGAAAAATAATTTTATCATGGTAATAAATAATCGAGCATTTATACATACATAATGGATATGTTGAATGCTCGATTTTATTTGACATAAAATCTGGAAAATGATATAATTTCAGTGGATACAAATTTTGTATCATGTGGAACTCTCTATAATTTTTCCACAAAGGGAGCTAGGTATAGCTCTTTAGCCCTAACGGGCTTCCAAGCCCTTTTTCGAGAGGGGAGGGGCTTGTTATATAAATGGAGCGCAGGCGCAATAGTGTCTGCGCTCCAATGGTTTTTATAATAATTTGACTTTTTTTCTTATAATTTTCCTTTTTTTACAAAATTACATAAAAAAATGCAAATAAAGTTGAAATTTTGTCTTGTTTCCATTGTAACAATAAAAAATTAGTGATATAATAACAGATGTCAGTTTTTTAGATATGGAGGGAATAAAAAATGATAAATACTAAAAGAACAAAGGTTGTTTGTACAATTGGACCAGCAACAAAAGATGTAGAAATATTAAAGAAAATGATGCTTGCAGGAATGAATGTTGCAAGATTAAACTTTTCTCATGGATCTTTCGAGGATCAAGAAGTATATTATAATGCCTTAATTGAAGCAAGAAAGGCTGTTAATTTACCAGTAGCTATACTTCTAGATACACAAGGACCAGAAATAAGAACTGGAATGTTAGTTGAAAATCCAGTTATTTTAAAAGCTGAGGAGAAATTTACATTAGTAAATGATGATGTTGTTGGAGATAACACAAGAACATCAATTACATATAAGAATCTATATCAAGATGTTGAACCAGGTACAATGATTTTAATAGATGACGGAAAAATTGAACTTGAAGTTGAAGAAATTGTAGGAAAAGATATTGTATGTAAAGTATTAAATGGTGGAAAACTTGGAAATAGAAAGAGCATAAATGTTCCAGGAAGACATATTAATTTACCAGCATTAAAAGATAAGGATATCAAAGATTTAATTGATGCTTGTAAATATGATTTTGACTTTATAGCAGCATCTTTCATTAGATCAGCTGATGACGTAAGAGCTATTCGTAAAGTATTAGCTGAAAATGGTGGAGAAAAAATTAAAATTATATCTAAGATTGAAAGCCAAGAAGGTGTTGATAACTTAGCAGAGATTATCGCAGTATCTGATGGTATCATGGTAGCACGTGGAGACATGGGTGTTGAATTACCAATGGAATATGTTCCATTAGTTCAAAAGAGAATTATTAAGGAATGTAATAGAGCAGGAAAGATTGTCATTACAGCAACTCAAATGCTTGAATCAATGACTGAAAATCCTCGTCCAACAAGAGCTGAAGTTTCAGACGTTGCTAATGCTATATTCGATTTAACCGGAGCTATAATGCTTTCTGGAGAAAGTGCTATGGGTAAATATCCAGTAGAGTGTGTTGAGACAATGTCAAGAATTGCTCATGCTATAGAAGATTCAATTAACTATGATAAGAGAATAGCTAGAAGAAACTTAGATTTCGGAATAGATAATTATGAATTTTATTTAAATCACTCAATTTGTTCAGCTGCTAGACAAATGAATGCAAAAGCTATATTTGCATATACAGAAGCTGGAAATACACCAAGAATTATTTCAAGCTTATTACCAAGCTGTCCAATTATTGCTGTAACAAAGAGTGAAAAAACATATAGACAACTTGCAATAGTTGCAGATGTTATCCCTCTATTAGTAAACGAAGAAGGAGAGCCAAAAGAAATTATATCTAAAGGTATTGAGAAAGCTAAAGAATTAGATTTAATCAAAACTGGTGATGTAATTGCTATAGCAGGTGGAGAAACAATACTAGCTAACAATAATTCATCTATGAACAGAACAGTTGGTGGAGTTATCTACGCATAATTTAATGAGATTTTTATAAGAAAACCTGAAAAATGGTTTTCTTTTTTTATTAAAATACAAAAAATAATATTACAAATAGCATCAATTTATTACATGTATATTACTATAATATTACAAATGATTTGCAAAAATGTTACAAAAATGGTATAATTAACTATACGGAATTGAAGAAGGTGATTATTATGGTAATTATATATATATTGTACATAGCACTTCTTATTATCGGTATTATTGCTGCATATGTATGTTTAAAGATAAAAGCAAGTGGTATGAATGTAAAGGATTTCTTTGAATTTATATTTGCTATTAATGATTTAGATACACTTTATATTTATTCAAAGAGAAAATCACACATGAGTGATGTTGAACAAAAAGCTTTCTTAAAAGAAGCTGAAAAACTATTTACTAAGTTTGAAAAGATACCATCAATGATCTGGGAAGATGAATATGAAAAATATTCACAAGTTCTAGAGACATATAAAAGCATAAGAATGCTTAGATGGTCAGAAACAACAGCTTAGACATTATTGGGGTTTTTATATATAAAATATAGTCAAAATTTTAATATTTTGGCTATATTTTTTTTGTTGCTAAATATAATTAAATAAAACTTTTAGGTGGTATTGTTATGAGAATAAGATATTTTGATCACGCAGCAACTACTCCGGTTAGACCGGAAGTGTTAAATAGTATGCTTCCTTTTTTAGGAATTGAATATGGTAATCCATCATCTTTGTATACAATTGGAAGAAGTAGCAGAAGAGCTATTGAGGAGGCAAGATTAGAAGTTGCGAAAGCAATTAATTGTGAAAGAAACGAAATTTATTTTACCTCGTGTGGTAGTGAAAGTGATAATTTAATTATTAAAGGGATAATGCTTGCAAATAAATACAAAGGAAAACATATGATTACATCGAAGATAGAGCATCCAGCAGTTCTTAACTCATGTAAATGGCTAGAACGAAATGGCTTTGATATTACATATTTAAATGTAGACTCTAATGGTAAGGTTTTGATTGATGAACTAAAAAAATCCATTAGAAGAGATACTGTGTTAATTTCAATTATGTATGCTAATAATGAGATTGGTACAATTCAGCCAATAACTGAAATTGGAAGAATTGCTAAAGATAACAATATTATTTTTCACACGGATGCTGTTCAAGCAATGGGGAATATTAAAATAAATGTAAAAGAGCAAAATATAGATGCTCTTTCAATGTCTGGTCATAAAATATATGCTCCAAAAGGAATTGGATCAGCATATATAAGTAGCAAGATAAATTTTGAAAATCTAATAAATGGTGGACATCAAGAAAGAGGGAGAAGGGCTGGAACAGAAAATGTTGCTTCTATTGTTGGATTGGGAAAAGCAATTAGTTTAATAAATAGAGAAATAAATGCGTATAATAATCACATACAAACATTAAGAGATTTCTATATTTCAGAAATAGAAAGAAGAATAGACGATGTAAAGCTAAATGGAGATAGGTTTGATAGATTACCTGGAAATGCAAATTTTTCATTTAAAGGAGTAGATGCTGAGCAATTACTTCTTTATTTAGATTCATATGGTATATGTGCTTCGGCGGGATCGGCTTGTACATCAGGTCAAAGTAATCCATCTCATGTATTGATGGCGATTGGGCTAAAAGAGGAGTATATACAGAGCGCTCTAAGAGCAAGCTTTGGTATGAGTAATACGATAGAGGATGTTAAATTTTTAGTAGATAAGATAAAAGCATTTGTGGTTAAATATAGAGAATAGAAAGTAAAAAAATACCGGTAAGTTAATATTTTTATTGAAATTGTATAATTTTTATTATATAGTAAATATTAACTACGGAGGTAATGGACTTGAACAAGAAAGAAAAGTATTTATTTAGTGTACAAAAGTTTTTAGATTTAATTGAAAATATAGAAGATAGTAAGTTAAAAGAAGATATAAGAAATGAATTTTTTTCATCAATTAGAGCGCTTTGCGATATAGCTGATTTTGATATAGATTCTATTGGAAAATATTAGATGAGTAAACATCTATAAAATTGATAAAATAATACTAAATTATTTTATTTGGGAGGTTTACTATGAAGTTTTTCAAGGGTGTTATTGTTGGGACGATGTTTACTGTTGGAACAGCTATGTTATATAAAGAAAGTATAGTTAATATGGGAAATAAGTTTATAAAAAAAGGAAGAAAAATTGCTAAGAAGATAGGTGTTATGTAGAAAGAGATATTTATAAAAATATCTCTTTTTTATTATTCTTTAATATCCAATTCTTCACCTTTTAAACATTTTCCATGATGTTCACATGTTGTGCTTATCTTTTTGTGTTTTACTTTATTTGCCCATATCTCTATTTCGTAAAACTTATTAGCACATAGTGGTCCAAAAACAAATTGTCCTTGTTTATCTGTAAATGTGTGTGTTACTGGTTTTCTTTCGGTTTCTTTTCCATTTCTTTCAAGCTCTATCAATTTAACTACAGCATCGGCAACAGGTTCATCATAGCAGTCTTTAATAACACCATATATAACTGATCTATTATCTTCTGGTAAATGTATGTCTATATCATATTGTTTTCCTGAAGAAATAAAACCATCCACATGAGTAATTGGCATGATTGGACACATGTCTTTCTCTAATTCCATTATTATTCTCCTTTCGTGTATAGCAGAATATCTGCTTAATATATTGTATGGAACTGGCAGAAATATGTGATTTAGAGCAAAAAAATACTTACGATTTATTGGTAAAACGTAAGTATTTATGTATGTATACTTGGAACAGATTCTGGTAACATTAATTGTTCATCTGTTTTTATTTTTAATTTTCTTCTGGAAAACACATTGGTTAATCTATATAAAAAGGCTCTGAACTTGCTATAGTAATTAGTAAAATTGTTAAGATTTACAGTATAGACTAAGTTGTTGTATGTTCTTTTTCCATGTCGATCATAAAGTATAAGATAATTCTGTGTATTTACTAGATGCACTAAATCTTGTCTTTGATATGTAGCTGGAACAAATCTTCTATATGCTTGTGGGCCATATACATTATATATTAAATTAAATTTTTCATATGATTTCTTAAAGCTAACGTTAGTCTTAAATATCTTATTGAACATGTATTCTTCATAGTCAATTTCGGCTTCAATATCTCTAACGTCGCTTTGAATCTCGTATTTCAATATTTTGTTCATAAAAGCCTCTTCATTCGTCATATTTTTTTACATTATACCATATAAAAATTTTTTGTAAAATAGAAAATTGTGAAATATTAAAGTTTACACTATTTTACATAAAAGTCTTTTAAAATGGGTAAATAGATGATATAATACTATTCGTAAACGAAATGCCGTTAATCCTGAAGGAGGGATTGGTATGAGAAAAAATCGCTATGCGGAGCCGGTTCGGCAAACGTATGCGGACAAGGCGAAAAAGGAAAATTTCAAATTCAAGGATAGAAACGGCAATGATAATACGCCGAAAAAATCCAAGAAAAAGAAAAAAAGACTGAAGAAGCCGAAGACAGCTGGGTGATCCCCAGCTGTTTTTTATTTAATAATAAAGAAAAAATTGGACATGATACTTATAGGTGATTCTATGAATAAATTATTAAGAAGAATAGCAATTATATTAAGTAGCTTAATCATATACGTTTATGTGTGTAATATTACATTACTTCCAAACAATATAATTGTATTTCAAGGCGAAGATGTATCTTTAAGAACAATAGCTGGAATTAGTGTTCGTAAAAATAATGATATTAAGATGAAGTATGTAGAAGCGGCTAATGACATGAAAATAAATAGTTCATATGCATCAACCGGAACATATGAAATAAACTTAGATTTATTTGGTACTATTCCGGTTAAGGAAATTAACGTTAATGTAATTGAAAGAACAAAAGTAATTCCTTGTGGTGATTTAATTGGAGTAAAGATGTATTCAAGAGGAGCATTGGTAGTTGGTTTCTCGGAAGTAGAGGGAATAGACGGCGTTATGTATAAGCCTTTTGAAAGCAGTGATATCGATGAAGGTGATACAATAATTGAGATTAATGGGGTGCAGATATCAAATACAAATGAACTAGTTGAGCAGGTAAATAAATCAAATGGAAATAATCTTAGGATTAAATATGTAAAAAATAATGAAACAAAAATTGATTCCATTACTCCGATAGAGTGTAAAAAAGGTGAATATAAAATTGGAATATGGGTTAGAGATGCTACAGCAGGTGTAGGTACATTAACTTTTGTTGAGCCTTCAACAGGAAGTTATGCTGCTCTTGGTCATGGAATTGTTGATATTGATACAGGTGGTATTTTCAACATTGCAAATGGAGAGCTTGTTGGAAGTAGATTAGTGTCAATAAAAAAAGGTGCTAAGAATGAGCCAGGCGAAATAAGAGGAATTGTTAATTCAGCTGAGGTTATAGGTGATATTTCAAAAAATACAAATTTTGGTGTATTTGGTGGTATATCAAATAATTATAATTATAGTGGTATAGATAATAATAAAGAATATGAGGTAGCTCTAAGAAGTGAGATAAAAGAAGGAGAAGCGGAAGTTATTTGTGAACTTGAAAATGACGTGAAAGAAACATACAAAATTAAAATAGAGAAGATATATACAAGTAATAATTACGATAATAAAAGCATGCTTATTAAAGTTACAGATGATAGATTACTTGAAAAGACGGGAGGTATAATTCAAGGAATGAGTGGTTCTCCAATAATACAAAATGGAAAGTTTATTGGTGCTATAACAAATGTACTCGTTTCCGATCCAACAACTGGCTATGCTATATTTGGAGATTTAATGGTAAAACAAATGAGGAGCTAAATTAGCTTTTTATGCTTTTTTTCATAAAAATATATTATTGTTTTTTTTATTTTGTTTTTATATAATTAGACCATAAAATTTTAATATTGGAGATTATTATGAAAAAAATAACTTTAATTGAGATTATTCTTGCAAATATTGGCGGATTATTGCTTGCAATGGGATTATTCATGGTTTTTATGAATGACTGGAATTTAATGAATGCTGGAATTGTTGCAACAGTTATAGGAGCTATTAATTTATTAGTTTTAATTTTTGTAAGAAAAAAATATGATGATACCAAAATTAGTAAATGGAAAAGTACTCTTGCTAGACTTACTATGATTCTTGCAGCAATTGCAATGGGGTCTGGTGCAAGTCAGATGATTTCTAATGAGCATGCTATATTTGGATTAGTAATATGGATTCTCGGAATGATTTTTAGTACACTTTCTTATCCAATACTTGAATATATTAAAAAAGATAAAGAAAAAGTCGTTATGGCTATTCTCGGAACAGTAGGATGTATTCTACTTTTTGTAGGAATGAGTATGACTTTTATTAGAACTTGGAATTCTATGTATAGTGGAACAATTATTGGTTTGGCCGGTGTAATTTGTATGATAGTATTTGTTTTCTTACATAGAAAAGAAGATGAAGAGTATTACTATATCAACATTAGATTTATTGCATTTGTTATTATTGAGATTATTGGTGGATTCTTTACTGTATTTGGTGTTGTTAAAGTTGCAAGTATGGATATAACAACTATAGGATATCATAATACTTTAATACAAGGATTAATAGCCTGTGCGACTGGATTTATTATAAGTGCTTTAGCAATACCGTTATATATATTCCATAGATCAAATCATCCAGATAAAAAGGGAATTCAGATATATTTAAAAAGTAAAGAGTATTCTTATAGTTTAAGAAATCTAACAATCATGTTTTTTATATATGCTCTTGTTGGGTGGATTATAGAGTTTTCTTTCTATGGAATTACAAATGGAATATTTGTTAATAGAGGTTTCTTACATTTACCAATACTTCCAATTTATGGATTTGGTGGTGTAGCTATAACTATTTTATTTAGAAAAAATCAAAATAATGTATTTATAAAAAGTGCAATAATAGTTTCTATTCTAGAATATATAACATCTTTAATTCTAGAAGATATATATGGTATAAGATGGTGGAACTATAGCAATAATCCAATGAATATTGAAGGTAGAATATGTTTATTAAATAGCTTGATGTTTGGACTTGGAGGATATTTAATAGCTAAATTTATATCTCCATATTTAGATTTAAAGCTTAAAAAAATGAATGATAAATTAATACTTGTTATTGCTACTATTATAGCTATAACAGTAACTGGAGATTTTATATATACATTATCTAACCCAAATACCGGATTTGGAATTACAACTGTTCAAAACGAACAGACAAAAGAAATTGAATATGTTGATAGCGTAAAATAATAGTTTCAAAAAATTACCAGTGTATTTTTAGCATTTGTGCACATCCTAACAATAGAAAAAGCAATTAGTTTTTTCTAAGAATGTTTATTATAACATGGGAGGTGAACAAAATGGCAAACACAAATAACTATAAGAAAGTTGTTCCTGAAGCTAAAGATGCTTTAAATAGATTTAAATATGAAGTAGCTAGTGAAGTAGGTGTAAACTTAAAAGACGGATACAATGGTGATATATCTGCAAGAGACGCTGGAAAAATCGGTGGTCAAATGGTTAGAAAGATGATTAAGCAAGCTGAAGACAGTATGTCTAAATAAGTAAGCTTAAACAAATATTAAATTAAAAAGCAGGGAATAATTCTTTAGTTTTATGTTTGCCATTTAGGTGAATATAGGGCAGGGAAATATCCCTGCTCTTTTTATAGAACAATTGATCTTAACTATTGACTATAAATTTATCTTTTAATAGAATGTCTATATTACAAAAGAAAGTGGTGGAAAGTTATGCAATGTAGAACACATATTGCTTTCGGTGTTGCAGTAAGTACTGCAATGGTACATACCGGAGATATAAAAACAATACTAATAACAATTGCTGGAGCTACAATTGGTAGTGCTATTCCAGATTTAGATTCATATAATTCAGAATTAAGTCAGATACTCAATAAGATAACAGGAATAATTGTTGCCACGATTACAATCTGTTTAGCTATTACATATATATTAAAGATAGATATTTTAGATAAAATTGTTCAATATAAGAATGTAACCAATATATTAATAGGTATTCTTCTGTTTTTGTTTATATCGATACTTGGAAGTAATACCAAACATAGAACGTTTATGCATTCACTTTTGTGTGTAGGAATTTATTACTTGATTTTATCAATATTTCTTTCACAATCGTTTGCTGTCCCATTTACGGTAGGAATGCTTTCACATATACTACTAGATTTACTTAATCATATTGGTGTAGGTCTTTTTTGTCCATTTACTGAAAAGCGTTTTTGTTTAGATTTATGTGCTTCAAATGGAGTTGTAAACAAGGTGCTATTTTATGTCTCGGTGGTGTTCATTTGCATCATAAGAGCAATAGCTTGATTAAACTAATAATATGTGATAAAATATGTCACATATAAAGGAGCGATATAAATGGAAAAATATTTATTTATGTTATTAGGAGTAATACTTGGTGTAGCAATTTCTTTGTATATATATGGTGAAAAAAGAGAGCGTTATGCTAGAAGAATAAAAAGTGATAGAGAATACTTTTCAACTAAAAGATTAGATGAAGCATTAGATAAAGCTGTTAAAAGAATGCAACTTGAAATGAAAGCATTAGGAAGAAAATTAACAGAGGAAGAGAAAAATGATATTATATTTGGTTTATTAAGAGAAAGCAGTGAATCAAATCAATAAAAGATTATAATAAAATTATGTAAATAAATCTTGTAAAATTAGTATATTGATGATATAATGTCACAAATTAAATATAGAAAATGTTGATTAGGACATAATTAAATAAATGTTTATACATAGAGAGCTTGGGATGGTGGAAGCCAAGTTATAAAGTTATTTGATTCCTACCTATGAATGAAATAGAAAACTATTTCCGGTGAAATATCGTTAAAATAAAAAGTTAAATATAGGATGGTACCGTGCATGCACGCCTTGAGGTACTGTCCTTTTTTGTTTGCAAAAAAATGAAATAAATCTGAAAAAATAAATTTTTGGGGAAGAAGGAGAGATTTTTATGAGAGTATCAAAAATGGGAATGAAGAGTGTTAAGTTAAGTAACTTGGATGAGATGTATCCAGCACAGGATATATTAATTCAAACAAGCCAAGTTAAACAATATGGAAGCGGTGTATATGCTTACGATAATATTCCATTAAAAGTTCAAGATAATATTGAAGAAATAATTAAGAAACACTTTAACAGAGCTGATTATATCGAAACACAAATGCCATTAATTCAACAACAAGAATTATGGTTAAGATCTGGAAGATATGATAAATATGTTGAAGAAGGTGTTATGATGACTTCTGAGACAGATAAAGGAACATATTGCTTAGCTCCAACAGCTGAAGAAGCAATTACAGCATTTGTTGAGAATAGAGTAACATCACATAAACAACTACCAGTTGGATATTATCAAATAGGTCCTAAATTTAGAAATGAAATTAGAAATAGAGGATACTTACTAAGAGGTAAAGAGTTCTTAATGTTTGATTTATATTCATTTGATAAAGATGAACAATCAATGATGGACTCATATAATAAAATTAGAGAAACATATTTTAAAGCATTTAATGAAATTGGACTAGATATAGTAGCTGTTGCTGCTGATAATGGTTCAATGGGTGGTAAGAATTCAGAAGAGATAATGGCTCTTTCTCCAATTGGTGAAGATACAATTCTTTATGATAAAGAAACAAATCAAGGATTAAATGTTGAGGTACTTGAAAAAGAAAATGCAGAGGAATATCTAAAAGAAACATATAATATTGATGATGTAAAGAAATTAAAAGAAGAAAAAGCTTGTGAGCTTGGACACATCTTTGCATTAGGAACAAAATATTCTGAGTCTATGGGAATTAACTTTATTGATGCTGAAAATAATAGTAAACCATTCTACATGGGATGCTATGGAATAGGTGTAAGTAGAGTTTTAGGTCTTATATACGAAAATAATGTTATAAAAGAAAATGATAAAGTTGTAGGTTTCTCTATTCCAGTATCAGTCGCACCATATCATTTATATATAATTAGCAATGATGCTAAAAAAGAAGTTGCTGAAGATATATACAGTAAATTCCTAGATAGAGATGTAGATGTTGTTATTGATGATGTTAAAGGTTCTATTGGAGAAAAGATTAGAAATGCTAAGATATTAGGAATTCCATATATTGCTATTATGGGAAATAATACAGAAGATGGATTCGTTGAAGTTGAAAGAACAAAAGACGGAGCAAAGACAACTATGAGAATCGAAGAATTAATAGAAACTTTTGAAAGAATGAAAAAAGAGAAAAAAGATATTGATTTTTAGATAGATTATAATAAAAAGAAGAGAAAATAAAATAATAAAATGCTAAAAAAGAACTAGAAGGATGGGAGGGGCCTATCCTTCTATTTTTTTATATATTAAATATATTTTATTCATCTGCATCAATATCAAAATAATAAAGAGCTAATCTTATAAAATATTTTGGAGTTAGGGCTCTTGTATCATCATAATATTTGAAAACAGAATTAAACACATCTAAATCTGCATACTTGTTGATTGTATCAACAGCACTACGTATACTCCATTTAACCTTATCATAAGGTATGTCATGTTTCATACCAATCTTTTCATAGATTTCTTGAAGGTTTTGAAGTAATCGATGGTTTTCTGCAGCCATAATAATTGCTTCAATAAGGTAGTGTATACCATTAGAGTACAATTCAATTTTTAAATTTAATAATAGTTTCTTTACATCGTTTGGTGTTAATTTAGGTTGTTGAGCTGGTTTTATCTTGTATAGAGAACCAAGAATCTTTTCTTGAGTAATTGGTTTGTCTATAACACATAAGAATTTGCTTGTATCAACAACTTGAAATTGATTTGAAGCTGTTATTAAAACAACCTTGTGTCCAATCTCGCTATCATATGTAGCTAATTGAGATAGTACGTATAGAGCATTAATGTTAGGTGTTGTTGTATCTAATACTAGTAAGTCTGGATTATTTTCTAGGAATAATTGTATTGTTTGCTCATTAGTATTAGCAGTACATACCACATTAACATTCTTATCAAATGCTGCATATTCTTTAATTAAATCCGTATCTTTTTTACAACTAGATATTATAATATCCATTTTTATCATTCCTCCTGCGTAGAATCCTGGCAAAATTATATCATGCTTTACAAAATAAGTCAACATAAAATAGAAAATTAACACAAAAAAGTTGACATAAATTAACAAAACAGTGCAATTTTTCGCATTTTCAATGTAATTTGGCAAAATCCATGTAAAATATACACAAACCGAACAAATAAGAGTAAAGGAGGTTTTTGTATGGGATATTTAGAAGTTGAAGACAGACGAACAAGAGATTATTTAAAAGATGAGATTGTTAACACAATAATGAGATTTTCTGATGATGAGAGAAATCATAATGAAAGATTCGTTTCTTTAAACGGGTCTAATGATCGTTTCCTAAAAAAAGAGATAGGTAAGTTGTCTGTTAATAATGACGACTCTATCTCTTTTTTTGAAGCAACTTCTGATAATATTCTAGATACGTTAGAGAGCAAGGATTTAATTAAAGCGATTAGTTATCTAGAGGATTCTGAGATAGATCTTATAACAAGATTATATGTCAAGGAAGAAGATGAGTATGAGATTGCACTTGATCAAAAAACATCTGTTGCAGATGTTCACTTAAACAAATTAAGAATACTTGATAAAATCAAAAATTATTACAAAGTAAAAGTTGTATAAGGATAGGAGTGATATTTATGAATTTATATGTAAAATTATTAAAGGCTAAAGCAGGAGATAGTAAAGCTTTAGAAGATATTGTTAAATCATACGAAATATTTACAAATATTCAAATGAGAAGATATGGTATTCAAGATGTTGAGAGTTGTTATTCTGAAGTAATGTGGAAAATATACGAATGTGTAATGAAGTATAAAACACTTACTTATGGATTAAGTAAGAAAGTAGCGTAGTAAAACTACGTAAACTATATAATTCCCCCTAATAAGAGTCTTTGGAGCAGCACCAAGGGCTCTTTTTTATGTTGGGGAATATTGATTATTGATAGCCAATATGATAAAATTTAATCGTTTTAAAAGGAGTGTTTTTAATAAATGCAATTTATAATTATTATAGTATTAATACTATTGAATGCTTTTTTTGCTGCATCTGAGATAGCATTCATTTCTTTAAATGATGCAAAAATAGATAAAATGGTGTTAGAAGGGAATAAGAAAGCTAGAAAGATAAAAGAAATGCTTGTTAATCCAAGTAAATTTTTAGCTACTATACAAATTGGTATAACTTTAGCAGGTTTCTTATCAAGTGCTTTTGCTTCTGAAAGTTTTGCAAGTAAACTTGCTCCAAAACTTAATGAACTTATGCCTGCAATTAGCTTATCTGCATGGAATAGCATATCAATCATTGTTATAACAATTATTCTTTCATATTTTACATTAGTTTTTGGTGAGCTTGTCCCAAAGAGAATTGCGATGAAGAACTGTGAAAAAATTGCCTTTTTCAGTATCGGAATCATAGGAGCAATATCTTTAATTACTGCACCTTTTGTTAAGTTACTTACATTTTCAACTAATATTGTTTCTAAAATCTTTGGTGTTTCAGAAAAAGATGAAAAGACTGTAACTGAAGAAGAAATTCGTATGATGGTTGATGTAGGTGAAGAAAAAGGTACTATTGAGGAAGAAGAAAAGAATATGATTAACAACGTATTCGAATTTAACGACAAACTTGCTTCCGATGTAATGGTACCGAGAACAGAGATATTTGCGGTTGAAAATAAAAATACTATTGCGGATGTTGTTAAAATTTTGGAAGAGGAAAACAATACATATAGTAGAATACCAATATATAAGGAAAATATAGATAATATTGTTGGTGTCGTACACGTTAAAGACTTGTTTTATTCTGAGAAAAGGGGAAATACAAGTATTACAAAGATAATGAAAACACCATATTATGTTCCAGAAAGCAAACCAATAGATGAAATTTTTTCAGAGCTAAGAAAGAAAAGAAATTTAATGGCTGTTGTTATTGATGAGTATGGTGGTACATCAGGTATTGTTACGATGGAAGACATCTTGGAAGAAATTGTTGGTGAGATTTATGATGAATATGACGAAGTAGAAGAGCTATATGAGATGGTTGATGACAATACTTTCATATTAAATGGTGAAATAGCTATTTATGATGTTGAAGAAATATTAGATATTCATATTGATGAAGGAGAATACGATACATTATCTGGATTTTTAGTTGAAAAACTTGGCAGAGTACCAACAGGAAGAGATAAAAATAGAACAATTGAAACAGAAGAAGTAATATATAAAATTGAGGCTGTAAAAGATAAACATATTGTTAAAGTAAAAGCATGCAAGGTAAATAAAGTCAAAAAAGATGATAATGAATCAAAGAATTAGTAGGTTTATGTTGACAATACTTTAAATATTTGATAATATTTAAGAACAATTTTTTATAGAAGGAAGTGATTAAAAAATGATGATTAAATGTAATTGTAAAGATGATAAATTGAAAAAATTTAATATTTTTAGGTTACCGAATCGCATTTTTTGCATTTGCTCTGACCTAAGCAGAACAGATAAAATCGCAAATTCTATAAAATAAGTACGGGGATAAAAGGCGGATTTTTAATCTGCCTTTTTTGTTTACTTAATTTATAAGAAAAAGGTTTTACTGATGAGAAAATATAAAAGAGGAGGGATTAATTTGAGAAAAATACTGATTGAGTTATACAAAAAGTATAAATGGAATTTTTTAGTCGAAACAGTATTCTTAATAATCAATGTGTACTTAGTTGCAATTCCATCAAGAATAGTTGGTAACATGATAGATCTTCTATATAACGTAGATGCAAATAGAAATATCATACTAATGGAAATGGCAAAGCTTGTGGGAGTGTGCCTGGGTTACCTTGGTGTTAGAGTAATTTGGAAGAATATTGAAGTTAAGATGGAATTTATTATGTCTAAAGACTTAGTTGACAGATTATTTGCTAAGTTTTTAAGATCTAAAATAGAAAAGATTGAAGAAATAAAAAATGGAAAGCTTATGGCATTTTTTGTTAGTGATTCCAAAAGGGTAGCTAAACTTTCTACAAGAATTTTATCAACGATTGTTAGATTAATATTTAACTTTATAATCGTTGGAACTTTAATGAGTCAAGCTGCTAATTATAAGCTTGCAATTGCTGCAATGCTTCCGATAGTAATCACACTAGTAATTATATTTGCTATGAGAAATTTTGTTAGTGAAAGTTTTAGAAAGTCACAAGAGAGCTTTACTGAGCTATCTGAATATGTACAAGAGAGCACAGACAGTATTAGAACAATGAAAGCTTTTGCAGGTGAAGAAGTACAGATTGAGGAATTTGATAAGAAAAATGATGCTGTTAGAACAAACAATTTAAAGGTTATACGAAATCAAAGCTTTATGGATGTTTTAATTACATTAGGCCTTGGAATTGCGTATGCAATAACGTTACTTGGTGGATCTAATTTAATAATTGCTGGAGAGATGCAAATAGGTGATTTAGTTGCATTTACTGGATATTTAGGCGCACTAAGTATGCCGATATTCTGGTTTCCATGGTTACTTACAAGATTTAAGAAAATTAGGGTATCTGCTGAAAGATTATCAGAGCTTGTTAATTTACCAGAGGAGGACATTCAAGTTTATGATACAAAGAATTATGGTAGCTTGAAAGGTGATATTAGAATCAACGATTTAACATATAATTATCCGGGTTACATTGAACGCGTACTTGAACATATAAACATTGATATTAAACAGGGAGAAACACTTGGAATTATTGGCGTTGTTGGAAGCGGTAAGACTACACTAATGAATCTATTGTTAAAGCTATACAACGTAGAGCGTGGAAAAATATTTATTGATGGTATTGATATTAATGATATTCCAACAAAGAAGATTAGAGATAATATTTGTTATATTACACAAGATAATTTTTTATTTTCAGCTAGCTTGAAAGAGAATATTAACTTATTTAAAGATGAATATAAAGATGAAGAAATAGAAGAATCTACAAAGATGGCTATGATTTATGAGGAAATATCTGAAATGCAAGAAGGCATACATACGATAATAGGTGAGAAAGGTATAGATCTTTCTGGCGGACAGAAACAAAGAGTTGTTATTTCAAGAGCCTTTTTAAACAATAGTAACATTGTTATTTTTGATGATACTTTTTCAGCTCTGGATAATAGAACAGAGCAGCATGTTTTAAATAATATAAAGAAATTAACGAAAGATAAGACATGTATTATTATTTCGAATAGAATTTCCGATATAAGAGATTGTGACAAAATAATAGTATTGGAACAAGGGGCTATCGTAGAGCAAGGAAATCATGAATCATTACTAAAAGAGCATAAGAAGTATTATGAATTCTTTGAATCTCAAGCACATAAGACAGATTTTGCTGTATTAGAATAAAAAACATTAGGAAAGGAGGAACATATGAAAACAAAGACATTTGAACGATTTAAAAAAATGATAAGACCATATAAGAAAACAATATTAATTGTTACAATAACTGCTCTTCTTATAGATGCATGTGAACTTATAAAACCAATGCTAGTTAAAGAAGTTATGGAAAAGTACTTACCAAACAAAGTATTTGTACAAAATGGAATAAGTATTGGCATGATATTTGCTGCATATCTTGGTCTCGTTATTATTGGAAATGTTATTGATTATATTAATAGAATTATAACGAGTAGAATGGGAGAAAATGTAGTATATAAGCTTAGAGAAAAGTTATATAAATACATTGAAAGAGCTAATATAACATTTCATGACAAAACACCATCTGGTAAATTATTTGTTAGGGTTATAAATGATACGGAAGATGTATATTGTTTATTTGATGAAGTTGTAACAACACTTCCAAAGGATATAATAATTATTGTCGGATTACTTGGAATTATGGTATATCTAAGTGTTAAGTTATCAATTGTTAATTTAATAATTGTACCGATATTATTAATTTTCACAATTGTAATAACAAAAGCAATGAATAAAATATTTACTAAGTCAAAGGAAGTTAGAACAAAGTTAAATACATTTCTAGCAGAATCCATATATGGAATAAAACTTATTAAGATATTTAACAGACAAAAAGAAAAACAAGAAGAATGTGAGAAATACACGTTAGAGCATAAAAATTCTATTAAAGGACTTGGTATTTTATTTGGAATTATGCCAGCAGTGATGGATCTTATACAAAATGTAGGAACAATGCTCATTATACTTTTCTGTGTGAACAAGTGGTTAGGGATAGAATTAGACCCAAGTATTGTATATCTTTTTGTTACATATTTGAACAAAATATTTGAACCAATTAATCGTATTGTTGAGAATATGGAAGTTGTAGAAGATGCATTGAGTTCAGTTGATAAGATATATGAAATTATAGAGCATGAAGAGTTTATCGAAGATACTGCATCAGGAATGCATCTTAATAATATAAAGGGGAAGATTGAGTTTAAAAATGTTTGGTTTGCATATGATAAGGACAATTGGGTACTTAAGGATGTAAGTTTTACCATAGAGCCTGGAGAGAGTGTTGCACTAGTCGGTAAGACTGGATCAGGTAAAACAACAATTACGAATTTAATAAATAGATTTTATACAATTCAAAAGGGTGAAATATTGATTGATGGAATTAATATATACGATATCAATATTACATCACTTAGAAAAAACATTGGAACGATACTTCAAGACCCATTTATTTTCTCAAAATCAATAAAGGATAACATTAAACTATATGAAGACATATCTGATGAAGCGGTTAATGAAGCTGTTAATATGGCTTCTGCTAACGATTTTATATCTATGTTAAATAATGGATTAGATGAAGTTGCTCCAGAAAGAGGAAACTCTTATTCTGCAGGACAAAAACAATTAATTGCTTTTTCTAGAATATTTGCAAAAAATCCAGCAATATTTGTATTAGATGAAGCTACGGCTAACATAGATACAAAAACAGAAGGATACATTCAAAAGTCAATTGATAAGATTTCTGCTGATAGAACATCTATATTTATTGCCCATAGATTGGCAACCATTGTAAACGTTGATAAAATACTTGTTTTGAATAAAGGAAAGATAATTGAGCAAGGAAACCACGGATCTTTGATAGAAGAAAATGGATATTATGCTAAATTATATAATGCATATTATAATAGTTTGCTATAAATTTGCTATAAGTATTGAAATATTGCACCATAACGTATATAATAGACCCAGCATATTGTATGCGGGAGGAGAATTTTATAATGGGCAATGATATTAATACAAGAGAATCACTTATAAAGATAAAAGTAATAGGAGCAGGTGGAGGAGGAACTAATGCAGTTAATAGAATGATAACTGATGAAGTTGAAAATGTTGATTTCATCGTTGTTGATACTAATGCTGTATCAGCTAACAATTCAAAAGCTCCATGTATAATTCAAATTGGCGAGAACGAAGCACAAGGAATTGGTGCTGGTGCTAGTCCGGAAGTTGGAAGAAAATCTGCAGAGGAAAACTTAGATGAAATAAGATCTCAATTAATAAATACAGATTTATTATTCTTAACTGCTGGTATGGGTGGAGGAACAGGAACTGGTGCTTTACCTGTAATCGCAGAAGTAGCTCGTGAAATGGACATATTAACAATTGGTATTGTTACAAGACCATTTAAATTCGAGGGAAGAACAAGATCAAATAATGCTGATGAAGGTATTAAGAAATTAAAGGAGCAAGTTAATTCTTTAATCGTTGTTGATAACGATAAGTTATTAAAGATGAGCAAAGAAGAAATTACTATGCTTAATGCATTCAAACAAGCAGATAATATTTTAAAACAAGGTATAGTTGGAATTACAGATATATTAACAACAGCTGGTGAAATTAACATTGACTTTGCTGATATTTCTACAATTCTAAATATTAAAGGACAAGCTTATATGGGTATCGGAAGTGCTTCAGGAAATGATGCATTATCAGTTGCTACTCATAAAGCAATTGAAAATCCATTAACTACAGTTAGAATAAATGGTGCAAAAGGTGTTATCTTTAATGTACAAGGAAGTAGAGAATTATCTCTAGCTGAAATTAATAGTAGTGTTTCTATTATCAATGATATAGTTGATGATGATGCAAACATTATATTTGGTACAGTTATTAATGATGAACTTGGAGATAATGTAATTGTAACAGTTATTGCTACTGGTGTTAATGACGAAATCTAAAGATAAAAATAAAGAGAGTTAAAAGGAATAGTTATGGTATATAAGAAGAAACCTATTTTAGGAAAGATAATTCGATTAATTATATTGATAGCAGTTGTTTTATTTGTTGTTGCATGCTATAAAGTTGATTTCTTAAAAAATAATAAATATGTTATCATAGCGAAACAAAAAATTAATACTACAATTGATAGAATAACAAATAAGGCTAGTGATAGTTTTGCTGCTTTAGTTGAAAACTACGAGCCTGATGAATTTGATGAATCAAAATATGAAGTTGAAGATTCTCAAAACAGATATTATTATAATCAATTGGATGATAATGCAAAAATAATATATGCAGAGATTTTAAACAATCTTGATAGAATTAAAGATGGGGAAGATAATATTAAAATATCTTCTAGATTGTCATCTTTAGCTGATTCTGAAGATATGAATACTGCATTAATGACAACATTCCAAAATGCATGGGATGCATTTAGAAATGATAATGTTGATGTGTTTTATCTTGATGGAACTAAAATGTGTTTAGTTACTAAAACAATAAAAAGGGGAAGTCAAGTTAAATATGAATTCTTTATTAGCAAGGGAAATAATCTTAATTACTTTATAGATGGATTTAATTCAAAGGCTCAAGTAGAAGCTGCTGAACAATTCGTTAAAGAAAAAGAAGAAGAGATATTAGCTAGTATTACGGACAAGAATGATTACTATAAAATAATGCATGCACACAATTGGATAGTTGAGAATGTTTCATATAATTTAAACGAGTCTGGTAATAATGCTAATTTATATGGAGCTCTTCATGATAGAAAAGTTGTATGTGAAGGATATGCTAGATTATTTAAGTCTTTAATGGATAAGATGAATATTCCATGCGTATTTGTATCTGGAGTTGGAACATCAGATGGAAGCAGTGAAGATCATGCTTGGAACTATGTTTTCTTAAAGGGTGACTGGTATGCAATTGATGTAACATGGGATGATCCAATCGTTATTGGAAATGGAAGTATTTCTAAAGATTTAAAATATAAATACTTCTTAAGAGGATCAAATTCATTTAGCAAGAGCCATGAAGAAGATGGTAAGCTTGTTGAAAATGGTATGAAGTTCGAATATCCAGTTATATCTGAAGAAGACTATGTTAATGGCGAATAGTTAAAAACAAGTAGATAGTAAAAAATATAGTAATAAAATATAATAAAAAAGAAGTCGTTTACGACTTCTTTTTAGTTTAGTTGTATTTGTATTCAGTAGCTATTGGGTCTGGTTTATCAACTAACATTTGAGCTAAGTTAGTGATTGTTCCAGCTCCTACAGTAAGAACTATGTCATTATTTATTGTATGAGATCTGATATATCTTGCTATTTCATCAAAGTCTGACATATACATAGCTTTTCTTCCTGTTTTTTGAATTTCTATTACTAAATCTTGTGCAGATATATCAAATGTATTCTGTTCTCTAGCTGCATATATATCTGTAATAATTATATTATCAAAAGGTGATAGTGCTTTGGCAAAATCATGTAATAAATTCTTTGTTCTACTATATGTGTGTGGTTGGAATATAACCCACGCATTATTATGAGCTTTTTGTTTTGTAGCTTCTGCTAATGCTTGGATCTCTGTTGGGTGATGAGCATAATCATCAAATACGCTTACATTCTTATTAATTGTTCCAACGAATTCATAACGTCTGTGCGCTCCTGTAAAATTCTTAAGAGCTGTTGTTATAACTTGTTTATCTATTCCATATGTATGGCATGTGGCAATACAAGCTAAAGCATTGTATACATTGTGCTTTCCTGGTATAGATAATGAAACAGTCTTGTAGAAATTATTATTGAAGTATACATCAAATGTAGGGAATCCATTTGAGTTAAATGAAATATTACGTGCAACGAAGTTTGCATTATTTGTTGATAAACCAAATGTAACGATTCTTGAATCTGCACATTTTGGTAATGTTGCACAGTTTGGATCATCACTATTAACAACAAGTAATCCTTCTTCTGGTAATAATTTAACATATTTCTCAAATGAAGCAATTATATTTTCTACAGTACCGAAATAATCTAAATGATCATTATCGATATTTAATATTACTTCTGTTTTTGGATAGAAACTTAAGAAACTTTCAACATATTCGCAAGCTTCTAATACAAAGTATTCACTATTTCCAATTCTAGAGTTTCCTTGCATTTGTTTGATAATAGCTCCAACTTGAACAGTAGGGTCAAGTCCTGCTTCCATAAAACATAAAGCAATCATAGATGTTGTTGTTGTTTTTCCATGAGTACCAGAGATACAGATTGTATCTTCAAATGCTTTTGTTATTTCTCCTAGAAAATCTGCTCTTTCAACAATTGGAATGTTTAATGATTTTGCTTGAAGTAATTCTGGATCATCTTCTTTAATTGCAGCTGTATAAACTACAAGACTTGCCTTTGATACATTATCAAAATCATATCCGATTGTAACTGGAATACCTTTTTCTATTAATTTATCTGTAAGTTCAGATTGGTTATCGTCTGAACCAGTAACATGAAACCCCCAGTGTTTAAGCATTTCAGCTATACCACTCATACTTGTTCCACCGATGCCTCTCATGTGTATATTTCTAAATAGTCTTAAATTATTTAAATTTGCCAATTTGATACACGCTCCTTTGTACTGATTTCTTCATTAAACATAGCTATTATATATAATTAATTGCGATTTTTCAATATAAAACAGCTAATAAATATAAATCTTTATAACAAAAATAGACTTTTTTTTATAACTTTATAGCAAAAAAATAACATATAATTTTTTATTTGAAAATATAAAAATAAAAAAATGTAAAAAAAGAAGGAAAAATTTTTTTTATGGAGAATAATATAATTGTACATATGAAAAAATAAATGTACAAAAAATTTTTAACTTTGGAAGGCGGTGCTCAAATGCAAATAACAAATGTACGTTTAAACAAGACTTTAAACACAGAAAGTAAAATGAAGGCAGTAGCTTCAGTAACATTCGACAATGAATTCGTAGTTCATGGAATTAAGATTATTGATAGCCCAAAAGGATTATTTATTGCTATGCCTAGTAGAGAAAAGGCTAATGGAGAGCATAAAGATATAGCTCACCCAATCAACCAAGAAACTAGACAAAAAATCCAAGATGCTATATTTAAAGAGTATGAAGCAGTAGAAGCTGAGCCAGAATCAGCAGAAGCTGCAACAGAAGAATAAAAAATAAAAAAGAAGCAATTTATTGCTTCTTTTTTTGCTCTTTATAATAAAAAAATAATATTGAAAATATAGATGTTAAGGAATATGTATAAATAGTAAAGGTAGTACAAACGTAGCAAATTTGTATATCTTTTTATTATAAATTTTCTTTGAAAGGTACTTACAAGATTCCTCTAAAGCACTATATTTATCAACTATTGTTAGAATGTATGATTCTATATATTTAGGTGGCACGATTGTTACAGGCCACATATGTTTTAGAATAATATCTTTTTCTTTTTTATTTAAATCAAATAGGTGAGAGGCTTTTTCATAAGAGGTTCTAGAGTGGGTGAAAGCGTGTAGACCTTTTCTAGCGGGTTGTCTAACTCTCCAGTCATACAAAAATAAATCATGAACAAAAGCAGCTCTTGCCATTGATTTTGCATCTAAATGCAATTTCTTACAAATACAAAAAGAATAATAGGCAACAGATATGCAGTGATCATAACAACTACTATCACAATGCTGTCTATATTTTTTCATTTCTTGAACAGCAGGATTTAAATCCATGTCAGAAATAATACTATAAAATTCTTTAAAACTTTCTGAATTGTAGCTCATAAAATCTCCTTTTGTAAAATAGAAATATGAATAATTATATCATTTTTAAATATGCTATGCAATAAATAGATAAATGTTTAAGTATAATTGTTAATATTGCCAGGGCCCCACAACGTATAGACGTGTGGGGCCCTGGCTTTCCTGGAGATCAGCTAACTCAGAGCGTGTTAGAGCGTGATAATTCCTGTCTTTGTGTCAGCATCGTACTTCTCAACGTTGAGAAAGTATGCATACCGCGGGTTGGGGTGATTGCTATGCAGATTCTTGAACTTGAATCCACAAGATTTGAGAAAATCGTACTCGTCTTTGGATACATAGTACTTTGCCAACATAAGATGGCTAGCACCACGAGGCATAATTACAACGAAGTCTGCATCGTAGTTGTAGTACCAAATACCCGAGAAATCATCACCCTGATTAAGAAATGCTTCAGAAAAAAGTTCGAGTGAAGCACCAAAATGCCCCCAGATGCTCGTTTTTGACTCAAAGGTGGGACCGGCAAGCGGAAGCTTTTGATATTCCGCCCATGTATGCCCGGAAAGTGCAATCATAGCACGTGCCTCAGTGGCAATGTCGGTCAAGTCTTCCAGTCCTCGTTCACGCTGCATAATGTCTTTGTAGGGAATCCACATAACGGGTTCATCAAGTGGCAGACGGCTAAATTCAAAGCCATCTACAGTGATCCGTTCTGCTCCTCCTGCTGTGAGGTTAGCTTGCATTGCTTTTTCGAGAGTTGTCATGGTTAATTCCTCCATTCTTTAGTTAGGTCCTTGCCTTTATCAGGCGTGGACAGGTTTGTACTTAACCGTATTTAACGGTGTTAGTTCATTATAACACACAATGCAGAATATTTCAATTATGTAAAGCAGCTAACACATAAAAAATAAAGAAGCCTACATTATTGTAGGCTTCTTATTATAAATCTAGCTTTTCTTCAAGTATTTTCCAAGTGTTCTCTGTATAAATCTTTCTTTCTGCAGAGAATGGAATAAAAGTGAAGTCTTTTATTGGATTTAATATAGATTGAATAGCATCTACAGCTGCGTCAACTTTTGTAACGGCTATTTTATCTGCTTTATTAGCAACAACGATGAAGGGAAGACCAGATCTAATAATGTAATCATACATCATTTTATCGTTTGCTCCTGGCTCGTGTCTAATATCAATAAGTAAGATAATTAATGATATATTCTTTCTAATATGTAAGTATTCATCGATAAAACCATTTACTTTAGCTTGTTCAACTTTAGACATCTTGCTGAATCCATATCCTGGTAAATCAACAAAGTAGAATTTATCATCCATATTATAAAAATTAATTTGTCTTGTTTTTCCGGGTTCACTACTTGTTCTTGCTAATTTTTTTCTATTAATCATTGTGTTAATAAATGAAGATTTACCAACATTTGATTTACCAACAAGAACTATTTCAGGTAATCCGTTGCTTGGATACTGTTTTGGGCTAACAGCCGAAATTTCAAATTGGGGATTTTTTATTAACATATTTCCTCCTTAACAAATAACTATTTTACAGGAACTATTTTTTCTAGTCCACCCATATATGGTCTTAATACTTCTGGTACTGTTACAGATCCATCTTCGTTATAGTTGTTTTCAATAACAGCTATTAATCCTCTTGGTGTAGCAACAACAGTATTGTTTAGAGTATGTGGATAGTAGTTTCCTTTTTCGCTCTTAACACGAATTCCAAGTCTTCTTGCTTGAGCATCTCCTAAAGTAGAGCAGCTTCCAACTTCAAAGAATTTTTGTTGTCTTGGGCTCCATGCTTCAACATCACATGATTTAACTTTTAGGTCTGCCATATCTCCAGAGCAACAATCAAGTTGTCTTACTGGAACATTCCAGCTTCTAAATAAATCAACTGTTAGTTTCCACATTTTTTCATACCAGTTCATTGAATCTTCTGGTTCACAGATAACTATCATTTCTTGTTTTTCAAATTGGTGAACTCTATATAATCCTCTTTCTTCAAGACCATGAGATCCAATCTCTTTTCTGAAGCATGGAGAATAAGATGTCATAGTAATTGGTAATTCATCTTTCTTAACCATTTGATCTATATATCTACCAATCATAGAATGCTCTGATGTTCCAATTAAATATAAATCTTCATTTTCAATTTTATACATCATAGCATCCATTTCCTCAAAGCTCATAACTCCAGTAACAACATTGCTACGAATCATAAATGGGGGAATGGCATATGTAAATCCATTAGCTATCATATAGTCTCTAGCGTATGCAAGCATTGCTTCATGTAATCTTGCAACATCACCAACTAAGTAATAGAATCCAACACCACTTGTACGTCCAGCAGATTCTTTATCTAATCCATTGAATCTTTCAATTATATCTGCATGATGAGGTATTTCATATGATGGAACAGCAGCTTCGCCAAATCTTTGAACTTCAACATTTTCACTATCATCTTTTCCGATTGGAACTGATGGGTCAATTATATTTGGTATTTTCATCATTCTAGCTTTTATTTCTTCAGCATATTCGGCTTCTAATTTTTCATTTTCAACAAGCTCTTCGTTAATTTTTTGAACTTCAGCTTTTATCTTTTCAGCTTCATCTTTTTGACCTTGTTTCATTAGGTTACCAACTTCATTACTTAAAGACTTTCTCTTAGCTCTTAAGTTATCTCCGTTTAGCATAGTCTCACGATTTTTCTTATCAAGTTCGATAACTTCATCAACTAAAATTAGTTTTTGATCTTGAAATTTGTTTTTGATGTTTTGTTTTACAACATCTGGGTTTTCTCTTAAAAATTTAATGTCTATCATACTAATTCCTCCTTTTATTTTTGTGGCATATAAAACAAAAACGCCCTTATGTTAAACATAAGGACGATAAATAGTCGTGGTGCCACCTTAATTTATACTTAAATAGATAAACTATATAAAGTACAACTTAGTAATGCTTATAACCTAGCATCAATCGGTTTAATTTTCATTAAATGTATGAAAGAGTAGATTTCATAAAAAGCTTTAATCTATTTTCACCAACCATAGACTCTCTATATAAAGACTAGTTATTACTTATCTCTTAAACAAATATTATGTATAATATATTATCACAATAAAACTTGAAATGCAAGTACTAATTAACATAAATATAAAAATCCCGGCTGTATTTCAAGCCGGGGGATTGAGACAAACTTCCGTCAAGCAGACTATGAAGTTATTATGCCTCAATCATGGGTCTGGAAAGCCCGCAGCTGTTACTGTGCTGATCTAAAGTCTTGTCGTAATATGCTTCGCGCTCCTGACTAAACGGTACAGTCAGGGCTGAATTACAGACAAAGCCTTTTTCATCAAGCAAGCCGATAATTTCGGGATCGTAGACCAGCACTCTGATGACATCGTCGCAATAGACTGCGATATAGCCATTATTGGTGTTGTAACTCGGAGTATCAGCTTTGTGAAACACATGGTGATGTTCACTTGTATGAATTCTCTCCAAGAAAGCGGTCCAGATTCTCGAAATCTCCGAATCACGCACATGATGAACAGTATTCAGTGTGTATGCGGACAACGGGCAATTCGATGCAACGAGATAGTCGCGTTCATACTGCAAGGCCTGGACGGCAATACCATGCTGAACGCGGTAGCCGTTGCTGCCGTCGAGGAATGTTGTGCCGGTAAAGCTACCAGACAAAATCTGCTCGAACCGTTCTTTAGTCATACCCATAAAGACCTCCTCACCGGAAGCATCCGGTGTTCTGCCGCACATTCAAGCGGCACCACTCAAGGTGGTAGAATTTCCCGCATTAGCGGTACACATTTATTATAACACGATTTACATAAAAAGTAAAAACATAAACACCAATAGTTTGACATAAACCAGTAAAAATGGTACAATAGTATGGTGCCTCTAGAGAGAGACATTTGGCACAAAGAAAATTTTATGAAACAAAAGTAAAGGAGTAAAAAGATGCAGGATTTGATCTACTTCCTGAAAAGGAAGTACAAGAACTACCTTAGAATTGTCGGACAGGCAGAGAAAGGTGCAGTTCTTGGTGTTATGGCAGCTTCACTTACAATCACCATGGGAATGACTATCATGTCAGTTTCCAGAGGAAAGGCAGAATCACCCAAGATGAGCGAGGTAAACTACACCCGTTCGCCGAAGGTTGTTCTTGCTGAGATTGCAGAACCCGCCATAACAAGAGAGGAGACAACGACTGAGACAGAATTGACATCAACTACTACGTTGGCAACAAGCACTACTGATGGATTCGTTACAGAGTCTTTGATGAGTACTATGCTGACTACAACCACCGAAGAAACAACTTTGGCTCTTACTGAGGTGTATACCACGGTAGAAAGCGTTGTTGAGACTGAGGTTTCATATATTTGTAGTGGTGTCGGACAGTATGGCATGGCAATTAATCCGGATGAGTACATGTATCTTGCAGAGGTTATTGAACACGAAGGTGGTTACTGTCCTCTGTACGTGCAGGAGCATATTGGTATATGCCTCTTGAATCGTGTATTTGTTCCGGGCTTTGCAGACTCTATCTACGGATGTAAGGAGCAAAGCGGTCAGTATTTTTCTGGCTATTATCCTTTCAGCGATGAGTCGGCAGAGCTTGCCAAGACCTTGATTGCTGCCTACAATTCTGGTGGCGAGTATTGGTCACAGTACTGTGAGGAGCGTGGTATGAATTGCCGGACAAAGTTCCAGCGGAATGACTACTGCGTTCCGGGCACTACATATGTGACCGATGACTATGATTGTACATCGGGGGGCTTTTGGTTCCACATGTACTATAGCGAGTAATCGTTCACATTTGCATTGACATCCAGGATCCACCTCCGAAAGGAGGTTAGGGACTCCGTTGTTTTACAACTGTTTTTATTTGTTCTCATTTTATTTTCTTTTGAGCACCGTGGCTAATAACCATGGTGCTTTTTCTTTTTGTAATATAAATGAAAAATAAAAGATTGTTAGAAAGTGTTGAAATTAAAATATTGATACTATAAAATAATGTTAGATTATAGAGCGTAGGTGTAGAAAACATAGATACGAAGGAAAAATGGGGGATTTTGTATGGATTTTGAAGACTATAAAACGAAAATTCAAAAAGTATCAAATATACTTGAGAATGCCAAGGATCCAGATGATGTTTTAAACAACAAAGATATACAATTCGATAGTGATTTTCAATATATATGTTTGAACGGTAATACTAACAGTGATCTTGTTAATGAGGTAATTGCAAGATTAGCACAAGGTGAGAATAAATCTATTGTAGAAGAAAATGCAAAGAACATATCAGTAAGTACATGGAAAGATGTATTTAATAAGAATAAAGACATTAAAGAAATATTTATGAATAATCTAAAAGTTGTAATTGAGAATACAGGAATTATAACTTATAGAGAAATTGAGAGTTTTATTAATGATGAAGAAACAAGATGTGTTGTATATGAAAATATCGAAGGTATTATAAGAAAGCTATGTACATATGATAGAGCATCATTAATAGCATGTATACGTACTAAAGAAAACGGAATCGAAACAATAAAGAAGAATCTAGAGCTATTCTTTAAAAAGGGTGAGTATGATATCTCTACTACATATTCAAAGATACTGGTTGAACTTAGTGATATACCAGAAATATCAAGACTTGAAATATTAGAAGCTTGTAGTAAGCATTTAGTTGTTATGCTTAACAGGGAAACAGCTGTTGATAATGAGACAAATGTGTTATTAAATTGGATATATGATTCAATGGAAGAAGCTCAAATGTCTGATGAAAAGAGAAAAGAGCTACAAGCTGATATAGATAATGCAATAATGGAAAACTTTGAAGGTATTTTAGATAAGACAAACTATGATAAAGAGACTATAAAGATATTAAAATTATTTTCTTGTACACATGGTAAGTTTGAGAGCAATAGAAATATGTTCATAGAAAACTCAAGTAAACTTATTCATATGACGAAAATATATGATTTAAATTATGAGAAAGAAAAAGATCAAGAGCAAGAAAAAGTTGAAGATAAGCAAGAAGAACAGAAATGTGTAGAAGAAAAATCTGAAGAAGAGCAACCAGCAAAGATTGAAGAAGCAAAGGAAGAGATAGAAAACAAAGAACCAGTAGAAGAGGAAAAGAATGATAAAACATCTTTTTGCTTAGAGGAAGAATTTGTTAAAGAAGTTAAAACAGAAATTGCAACATTAGAAGAATATAATGAGTTAATAGAGCAGAGCACAGATAATGAACAAAATGCTGAAGATATACTAAACGCCCTTGTTAAAAGTAGTTTATTTGAGACTGACAAAATAATTGATAGAGTAGTCAATAAAGAAAAACAAGAAGTAACAGATAATACGATTGCATGGGAAGGAATCAAGGACGCAAAAGCTATAGAATCAAACAACATGGATGATACAAAAGAATTTGTTAGATTTGATTTTGGAGAAGCAATAAAACAAAAAGAAAAAGTTCAAGAGGTAAAAGAAAAGCAAGAAGATATTGTTCCTGTGGCAGAGGTTAAGGAAGAAGTTCCAGAAGCAAAAGTTGTTAATATGGAGGATACTCAAAATTATAACTTTTCAAGAAGTGTAAAAAAGGATAAAGCTCTTGTAATAGGAAAAGAGCCAAGAACTGGATTTGATAAAGTATTAAAAGCAGTGAAAGGTTTCTTTAGAAAAGTAAAGAAGGTTCTTGCTAAATATAAAACGGATAGAATTGGAGATTAATTTTGTAGGAGGTAGGATATGTTTTGTAAAAAATGTGGTGCGGAGATTGAAGACGAAGGTAGTGTATGTAATAAATGTGGATTTGATAATGCAAATCATTTACCACCTAAAAATCAAGGGAATATAAATGGACAGTTTGTTCC
The DNA here is from genome assembly GCA_017512025.1 of Clostridia bacterium. Lineage (GTDB taxonomy): Bacteria > Bacillota > Clostridia > TANB77 > CAG-508 > CAG-492. Next base: position 281,122 of record JAFWHH010000009.1, on the reverse strand, counting down.
TCAGAATTACACTTCATCTTTTGATACTCTAGTAAAGATTGCTTTTTGTATTGCTGCGATAGCAATTGTAATAATGTGCTTTTCAGCAGCTGATGATGTTGCAATTGCAGCTAGTAATATGAAAAGTTTAAAATCTGTATCTGGTGGAACTGTAAACGAATATTACTATAATTATTATGGTAGATTTATATCTGGTATTGCTGGTTTTATTAGAGCAATGGGAGTAGCTTTTGGTGGAATTTTTGTATATTTAGCACGAAAATTTTAAAGTATAGTTTTATGTTGTGTAAAAAAATATTAGTTTTATGAACTATATTTAAATTTGCGAAGTCTAACAAGTAGATTACAAAATATAAAACCAAAATATTACAGAAAAAAGGAGAGATTACTATGAAAAAAGGGGCAATATTTATTATTATTTTATTATTAGCTATTGTAGGACTAGGTTCTTATATAGCGGTAGATAAGCTAGTATTATCAAATGAAGATGATGACGAGGTTTCTACATCAAGCAAAGTTGATAAGGACGAAGAAAAGAAAAGTAAAAAAGAAGAGAAAAATAATGAAGAGGAAGAAGACAAGACAAAAACAGAAGTAGGTAAATCATATGCTGATATCAAAGGAACGTATGAGTCACAAAAGTTTAATTTAAATGAAGGAAGTGACTTAGAGCCATATACAGCATGGTATAAACTAATAATAAGTGAAGATGGAACATTTGCATATTATGATTTAGATACAGATTGCCACTATGTTGGATATTATACAATAGTTAAAGATAAATTAACCTTACATTCAGTTGTAGCTACAGGAAATGATCCATCAGCAAGTTTATCTGATAAAGTATCAACACTTACTATAAAAGATGATGGAACTATTATAGATAGTGATCGAAAAATGTCTAACGATAGCATCTTTAAAGGAGACTTAAAATTCACAAGAACTTCAGAAACGCCAAGAGAAGATACAAATATAGCAAAGACAATAAATACATATTTAGCAGGATGTACAACATCTGGTAAAGATGGAAATGGTCCTTGGTTCTCTGGATTAGGAGAATAATAAAGATACCTCAGTAGAAATACTGAGGTATCTTGTAAATTGTAAAAAAACTAAAGAAAAGGAGGTAATTATGGAAGAAGAAAAGAAGAAATCTAATGGTAGTAAAATTATAATTTTATTATTATTTATCATTATATTATTGATGTTATGTATTATTGGTGGAATTATATATATGATAAATAGTAAAGGTGGTAATAATAATCAAGCAAGTAACATCAAACAAGAAAATGAAGAAGATAGTATAACAAAAGTTTATGAATCGTATTTAAATAACGCAGAATGGGTAAAAAGCAATCTATATGTAGATGATGCAGAAACATACTCTGTGAATATTTATTCAAATGATATTCAAAAAATAAGCTACTATGTAGATATATTAGATAAAGAAAAAAATGAATCCGTATGTGTTGTATTTTCGACTGTAGAGTCAACAGATTCTATAAGATTTAATATATTAAAACAAGAAGATGGGTATGTAAAAGTTATAGAAGGCAGAACATACGAGTGTGCAGGATACGGCATAAATCCTGATAAGAATTACATATACATTTGTCCGAATAGACATAGTGCAGAAGAGTATGATGTTTTTTCGTATGACAATGGAGAACTTAAAGGAAAATACATTGTTTCATATAGTTTTGATGCAACGGGTATAACATATTATAAAGATTCTTCAGAAATAGAGGAAAAAGAATTTAAACGAATTATGAATGATGACTTAGGTCTTTCAACTGATAAAGATGGAAATGTAACTAATAAATACAAGGATGTATTAAAGAATGTAAATAGAAAGATGTTAGTAGATGCTGTATCTAATACAAATCAAAAAATAACAGTAGAAATGATGTCTGATGAATACCAGAAGGTTATATACGATAATATGGATGACGATATAAATATCTATCTAGCCGGAGAAGCGATATATGACTTTAATGTTGTAATGATTTATGATATGAAGAATAAGAATATTGTATTTGCCGATTATACGGTTGACTATGGTATATATCAGAGTCCTTCTAAACTAAAGTCTGCATACGTAGATGATAGTACATATGTATATTTCTACGGAGATGTTGCAACTGATCTCGACGAAAAAATTAAGACAAAGATATGGGGATATAAGGATAAAATCGATATGAAAAGTATGGGAGATGATTATGCATACATAGTAATATCAAATGAATCAAACGAAAAAATATACAATACATATTTTGATAAGTATATAATATAAGAATTAAATACAATTACAAAATAGTTTTAAATACTTCAGTAGAAATACTGAGGTATAGATTTTTTGTGAACCAGATATAAATCTATAAAGTCTAATAAGTAGATTCAAAAAAATCCAATAAATAAAAAAGGAGTATTTATTATGAAAAAAGGTGTTAAAATATTAATTATAATTTTAGCTTTAGTTACTATAGGACTTATCTCATATATTGCTGTAGATAAGCTTATACTATCTAAAAATACTGAAGAAAAGAAAGAAAATAATGTTGTTGAAACAGAAAAAGTAGAGGAATCAGAAGAATTAGAAAGTTCTGATAAAGATGTTGGTGCTCGTGTACTTGCAGAAATAACAGATGAAGGAAATTTAAAGCGCATGAACATCAATAAAGATGATATTAGTATTTTTAAATATGCTTCTATAGATACAGAATATGGACCAATGTATTTTATTTTAATTAGCTTCCAAGAAGAAGGTAAAGCTGAAAATGGTGTAATATACTACACTAGAAATACAGAGGGGAATACTAGTGGTGTTTCATATACTCAAATTGAAAATACAAAGTATTTAAGTGATTCAATAGCTTATGATTCAAATAAGAAGATATTAAGATTATCAGCTACATATCATGATAGAACAAGAGTTAATTACTTTGAATTAGAAAAAGGTGGATTATTTAGAGAAATAGATTTAGCTGTAAAAGATGGTAGTAAAGAATACAATTTCAAAGAGCTAAAATTAATTGATATTGATCTAAAAAAAGACTATAAGCAATCTTCTACAGATACAACTAAAAAAGATAATACAGAATCTACAGAAACAACAGACTATAGTAAATATGTTGGTAGATGGAACGGTACATCTGGAGATGTTGAGATTAAGGTTATAGGAAATAATTATATATCATTTTCTTGGAGTGTACTAAGAACAGGTGGAATGGATGATGTTACAATACCATTTAGTGAAGGAAAGGGAACTTTTTATTTCCAAGGCTACAAGGATGCCAACTATAACAATGTAAATGAGGATGATGAACATTATAGCAGAAAAGGTACGATTGAATTAAAAGATAATTCAGTAATAATTAAAATAGAAGATACAACATCTGGAGAAATAAGCGAAAATATAAAATTAGATAAAACAAGCATAATGTATGGTGCTGTATATCTTGAACCTGGAACATATACACATAGTGAAAAGGAATAATGAAAAAAAGAAGTACATGCCTATGTACTTCTTTTATATTAATCAACTAATATATGTTGTTCAGGACTCCATGCAGGTGTGCATGACATAGACACTTTGCAATATGAAGTATTCCAATAGTACTTTCTATTGTTTTCTATTAATATTGCATCACCTTCATTAAATGTAATTGTTTCATCTTCGAAACAAAGTTCACCAGAGCCATCAAGAACGTACACAAGTTCTTTACTTATTAAATTCATACAATAACCAGATTCGGGATATCTTCCTGTTATAGTAGCTAACCCTAAATCTATATCTTTATCTCCAAAAGAGTATTCTGTTGTTTTACATTTATTACTATTAGAGCCAGATTCAGCATCATTTTTTCTTATTATTTTCATTAAATCACCTCAATGGGATTATAACATATAAATATTTATAAAGATATAAAAAAAGTACATACCCGAAGGTATGTACCATATAAATTATCTCTTTGAGAATTGTGGAGCTTTTCTTGCTTTCTTTAAACCATATTTCTTTCTTTCTTTCATACGAGAATCTCTTGTTAAGAAACCGTTTGATTTTAAAGTTGGTCTAAATTCTTCTGAATTAGCTTCTAATAAAGCTCTTGAAATTCCATGACGGATAGCTCCAGCTTGTCCTGTGAAACCTCCACCTTTTACTGTACAGATAACATCATATTTTGCTTCTGTTTCTGTAGCTGTTAATGGTTGTTTTACGATATATTTTAAAGTTTCAGCTCCAAAATATTCATCTAAATCTTTTCCATTTATTGTTATTTTTCCTTTACCATCTACTAATCTAACTCTAGCGATTGATTTTTTTCTTCTACCTGTTCCGCAGAATGCTATTTCTTTCTTAGCCATTTTAAATTTCCTCCCTTAAATAATTAATTAGAATTCCCATACTTCTGGTTTTTGAGCAACGTTCTCATGTTCGCTACCAGCATAGATTCTTACTTTCTTTAACATTTGTCTTCCTAATGAATTCTTTGGAAGCATTCCTTTGATAGCAAGCATCATCATTTTTTCTGGAGATTTAGCCATCATTTCTCTAGCTGTTGTTTCTTTCATTCCACCAATGTATCCTGAATGATGTCTGTAGATTTTTTGATCCATTTTGTGTCCTGTAAGAACCATTTCGTTACAATTTAATATAATAACGTGATCTCCGTTATCTAAGTTTGGTGTATAAGTAGGTTTGTGTTTTCCTCTTAATAATTTAGCTGCTTCAGTAGCTACTCTACCTAATGGTTTGTTAGCAGCATCGATTATATACCATTTACTTTCAATTTCATTTTTCTTTATACTATATGTAGTGTTATTCATGGTAAAAATACCCTCCATTCATAAATTAAAAAAATAATATTTATATGAAACTTAAACTCTAACTACCGGGGAGAAGTTATCACTTAAGTCATACTAAAAATTCATTGCTTTCCTATTCTATTATAAATGTTTTGAAAAGTCAAGCATTATTGATGATTTTGTAGGAAATAAATTATAAATTAAAAAAAATTTTTATTTTTTATTGAAATTAATAACACATTATATATATAATATAGGTGTTAATGAACTAATGAAGAAATAGGGGGAAATACAGATGAATGTATGGGAAAGAATTAAAAATTTTATAGGAAAAATTAAAGGTAATAAAAAAGAACAATTAGCTCTTGATGAGAAAAATGAAGTAAAAGAAATCATCGAGAAAAATGATCAAGAAAATAATCCAGATTATGAGGAAATGAAACAACAATATGTGAAGAATGTTGGAGAAGATTCAAACCTTACAATATATGTAACAAACATAAATGGATGGGTTGAAAATAGTTTACAACAAGAGCTTCGTAACATAAGTTTTAAAACTATATTACCATCTACAAAAGGAGAGTTAATTGAAAAACATGAAAAAACAGTTAAGGAATTAATTGTAGGTGCTATTGGTGCACAAATTGGTTTTGATCCAGATAAATATGTACAAGTTGTGCCTGATGCAAAGGAAAGATGCACAAAGAGAATTATTAATCCTAACTTAAAAAATGTTATTTCTAAAGTTAAAGAATGGTTAAAAGCAAACGACATAGATCAAAAAGATGTAACTGAAGAACAATTAAAACTTGCTTTCAAAAGTGCTTTAATGGAAACAAAATTTGTACAAGATGTTACTGAAAAAGCTGTACAACTTGTAGATAAGGGATTGGTTACATTTGATATTGGTGATTTTGGAAATGTTGTTGGTATCAAATTTTCAGCATTTGAAAAACTCGATTTATGCTATGATGATAAAGCATTTTCTAGAAAAGATACAACAATTCAAGTTACAAGTGGACAATCAAATACAATAGAAAAAGTAATGACAGTTGTACACAAAGTAACATACGGAGTTCCTCAAGCTGTTTTGGAATTAAAAGAAACAGTTGATATCAGAGATGAAGATGGTTCTTTCTTGTCAAATGTATGTACAACAACATGTCGTAAACTTGAATCGGGAGAAAACCCTGAATGGATTATGCAAAAATATGAAAAAGGTATATACAAAATGGATATTGCTGATGCTGATTATTACACAAGAGATATATTGGCAAAGAAAGATGGCGATATTGTATGGAAGAAAATAACTACAAAACCAGGTCACGAAAATGAGTGTAAAGTAGTTATATACCCAGATGGTGATATTGGAGCAGATGAAATAAAGAAAGAAAACATAACAGCTGATGAGGTTGAAGGTGCATGGTCAGCTTTGAAAAAATGTGTTGGTCAAGATGCATTACCAATAGCTGAATAATTGATTATATAAAAATATTATGAGCTTAGTTTAAACTAAGCTCTTTTGTTTTATTAAGATTATTTAATAAATTTCGTTATAAGTATTGACAGAATAAGAAAAATAGGGTATTATAGTCTAGTCAAAAAGAAGAAGCAATCCACTTCTCACCTTATCGAATAGAAAAAGGTTAATATTTTATAATACATATTTTGATTATAAGCTACACATAGTGGGCTTATAGTTTGATGTTATAAAAATTTGTGGGTTGATTTGTTCTTAAACAAATCAATTTTTTTATGCAAAAATTTTAGATTTGTACAATAAAATTTGGCGATATAACTAGTAGGAGGTGTTTTACTATAAAACAGGAATTACCAATTAATGAACAAATAAGGGCTAAAGAAGTTCAAGTTGTAGACGAGAACGGAGAGAAAGTTGGAAAACTTTCATTAAACGATGCTTTAGATATGGCTTATGAGAAAAAATTAGATTTAGTTCTAGTTTCTCCAAATTTAGATGTTCCGGTTTGTAAGATTATGAACTATGGAAAATATAAATTTGAACAAGCCAAGAAAGAGAAAGAAGCTCGTAAAAAGCAAAAAACATTAGAGACTAAGGAAATCAGAATTACTCCAAATATTGAGCAACATGATTTTGAGTTTAAATGTAAAAATGCTAGAAAATTCCTTGAAGAAGGAAACAAAGTTAAGATCACTGTTAAATTTAGAGGTAGAGAGCTTAACTATGTTAAATTAGGAGAAGAAGCATTAAATCAATTTATTGAAGGATTAGAAGATGTTGCTACTCCAGAAAAGAAGCCTTTATTAGAAGGTAAAAACATGTTTGTAATACTAGCTAGAAAAGCTGATAAATAATTAAGGAGGAGATTTTATTATGCCAAAACTAAAAACAAACAAAGCAGCTAAGAAAAGATATACACAAACTGCAACAGGAAAGTTCAAGAGAACTAAAGCTAATAGAAGACACTTATTAGCAAACAAAACAAATAGACAAAAAAAATCAGGAAGCATCATGAATGCTTATGCTGATAAAACATGTGAGGCAGCAATTAAGAAAATGCTACCATATGGAAATTAATTTTAGGAAGATAGGAGTGAATTTAAAATGGCAAGAGTTAAAACAGCAATAATTACTCGTAAAAAACATAAAAAAGTATTAAAAAGAGCAAAAGGATATTATGGTGCAAAGCACTACAGATTCAGAAATGCTAAACAAGCAGTTATGAAATCTGGAGCATATGCTTATGTTGGAAGAAAAGACAAAAAGAGTAATTTCAGAAAATTATGGATAGCAAGAATTAACGCTGCTGCAAGAATCAATGGATTAACATACAGCACATTAATAGCTGGATTAAAGAAAGCTAATGTTGTTATCAACAGAAAAATGTTAGCTGAAATGGCTGTATCAGATGCTGCTGCATTCGCAAAAGTAGCTGAAGTAGCTAAAAAAGCAAAATAAGAATTCTAAAAACACTTGAGAAATCAGGTGTTTTTTTGCTCTTATTTTTATAAAAATTGCATTTGTAGTCATTGACTATTTACATAAATGGGTATATAATTAATAAATACTTGGCCAAACCCCGTGGGCTAAAGTATATCCGACCTCAGTGGGATTTATGACCGCTGAGATATTCACACCCGACTATATAGAAGGAGGTGAGATAGACATGAAGGAGAAGCTTTCTCGTATGAGAGCAAGAGTTAACGAGGCAAGACGGCTGATTACCGAAGCAGAAGAATGCAGAGATGCTACTTTGGCTGATAAGGCTTTTGAAATCGTTAATCTCGTAAAGCTCCAGTGTGATTCCGCTGATTTTACCAAAATGGATGATGCCACGTTTGACAAAATCCAGGATATGTCAGTCGAGTGCACTTCGCTTCTGATGCGGATTGAAAAATTCCGCAGTTCATGAGCGATACCTACGTGTCTAGGTAGAACCGGTAGCGTCAGAAATGATGTTGCCGGTTTTGCCGTATTTATGGGCTTTTGCAGGATTATTGGGGACAAAAAAAGTACGTATAACTTGACAAAAAAGTGAATATAGTGTATAATAACTATTACGTTGATATTTTTAAACAAAATATCTTGAATTAAAAAATTTAATATAGTAAGATATAATCAGTGGTGCATTATTCTAGTTACACGGTTATATACGAGGGTGGGGCTAAAAATCCACTAAAAGGGCACATCGTTGAAGTTTCTTGTTTGTGCGCGGAATGCCAGTTTTGCGTGTTTGCAGGGAGTAAAGACTCTAGGGAATTATATAATGGCATATATAATTAACCCCTATTGTCGCGGAGGCTTGACTTATGACTGGTTCAATGTTGTAAGTTATAGTAAAACCTATATCAGTGCATAGAGTACAAAGTATAGTGTAGCCTGTTTTGAGTGATAGTCTTGGGATTAACCCGTTATGCAACAAATGATGATTTGGCCAAAATGATAATTTGTTGTTGGTTATGAAATCACTATTGCAAAAGAAACTAGTATAAAACTTAGTGTATCAAGGAAAACTTCTAGAATGTTTTGCCTTAAGGCATGGGAATTTAAGGATTAAAGTACGGATTTAAGTGGCTGTCTGGTAATCAATTAATCTATTGATTATTTCCTTTAAATGGAAACAGCTAAACAGCGATGTTTGGTAGGAAATAGAGAAATTCAACTAGACCTAAACCGTAAAATTTACTTAAGTTTCACCACTATTATATTTTATTTTTTTTGCAAATTTTACAGTAGGAGAATTATTTAATGAAAAAAGATAAAAAAGAAAAGAAAGATTCATCAGAAATTAAATGGTTTATAACTATTTTTATAACAGCATTTATAATTTCGATTATATTTTCATTTATATCAACAACAGCAATTGTTGGTTTACCATTAATACCGGCGATACTTGTATTATTACTAGTAATTTTTATTGGTGTTTTATTTGATATTATTGGTGTTGCAGTAATGGTTGGTAAAGAATCCGACTTTAATGCAATGGCTGCTAAGAAGATACCTGGTGCTAAAACATCATTATTTTTAATAAAGAACAATGAAAAGGTTTCTAATATATGTGCTGACGTTGTGGGTGACGTTGCAGGTGTACTTAGTGGATCTATTGCTGCATTAATTGCTTTTAATATGACTAAAGATTTAGGTTTTAATGTTCAATTCATAGTAAGTGCGATTGTTGCATCGCTTACAATAGGTGGTAAGGCAATAGGAAAAGGAATTGCACAAAGAAACACAACAAAAATCGTTGGATTTGTAGGAAAAGTAGTAAAAATATTTAAAAGAGAGAAATAGATTAAGAGCTAGAAATAGCTCTTTTTTGTTGTATTTTAAAATTGATATTGTTATAATTTACTCATAATTATGTACTAAGGAGGAATAAGAATGGGGAAAAAAGCAAAGATTATAATTGTAATTTTAAGCTTAATCGTTGTAGGATTAGTAGCATTTATAATAACTGATAAATTACTGCTAAATAGAGAAGAAGATGATGACGATACTGGAAGAAAATCTAGTAGAAATAGTGTAAATAATACTATAGATAATACAATCGATAATACGATAGAAAACACAATCAGTAAGAAAGAAAAAAATGAGATTATAGAGACACCAACGAAGGTTGAACCAAAATATACTGAAGAAGTAAAAAAAGCTCTTAAAGATGCAAATTGGCTAGGTAATAATGTTTTAGTTAATGAAGAAGAGAATGATTCTACGGTTGAAATAGGTAATCAGGTTGTCAATTTTATTGTTTGTAAGAGTACAAACAATATTCCAATTGTTGTAATTAAAGTTGAAGCTGAAGATATTAGATTTTCAAAAATTGTCCTTGTAACATATTCAGAGAGTGAGCATAAGGTTGTTGCAACAAAGATAAATCAGGGACACATTTATCATGGAGCATATACAGTTGATGCAAATAAATGTGTAGTTAAATCATTATATATGCATGGAGGTTCAAGTGCAACAATATATCATAGCGTAGCAAATGGTAAGCTTACATTTATGGGAAAATATGGAACTGAAGATGTATATGGTGAAGATGAATATGCTGAGAAATACTTTATTAGTAAAACATCAATGTATACTGATCCAGAATATGTTTCAGAATCTGAATATGAATCATATAAAGCAAGTTTAAAAGAGAGCCAATATAATTTTGTTGAGATTGGTACACCACTTACAAACACAAATATAGACACCTATATTAAATAAATGATGTATCTCGTAGTATAAATATGGAGGAGTTTTTATGAAACAAAAAACGAAAATTATTATTTTTGTATGTATTATCTTAATTCTTATAGGTTTAATTATTTTATCTGGAATTATACCTAAAAAAAATAAAAATACAAATAGTGTTGCTAATACTTCAAGCAGTCCAATTAATAATAGTTCAGGTGGAAATGAAAATAACTTATTTGTAAAAATAACATATAATTCAACATCTGAAGTATATAGTTTTGAAGGAACAGATAAGACAATAACTGTATATCAAGATTTTCCAACAGTTGACGCAGATGATGAGACTGTTAAAAACAAGATACAAACAGAGCTTGGAAAAATAGCAAATGATGAGTTTGAGGCGTATAAAAATGAAGTTCAGAAAAGAATAGATAATAAAGCAATAGATGCAGTATATATGGATTATATGGGTAATCTAACACTTAAGTGGACTTTTTCAAATGATAGAAATGATACAAAGGTAGTAAGTGTTGTAAACGAAAGTACCGGTGGTCTAGGAGGAGTTTCTTGGTTTGCTAAAAAAGGATACTCTTTTAGCTCTGAAACAGGTGATAGATTAACTATTAAAGATATTGCTATTAATGAAGAAGCTTTAAAGAAATATATAAATGAAGAGATTGTTAAATATTTAAGAAAGAATTATCAATCATTAGGTATATATCCTGATTTAATAGATAAACTAAACGAAAAAGTTGATATAGACAATATGAATTGGTATTTATCTGGCAATGGAATAACGGTATGTTTTGAAAGTGATTCTGTTTCACCTGATACATTTGACTATACAATTAAGTATGATGAGCTAGATGGTCTAGTTAAATCAGAATATTTAAAATAATTTAAAAAAATACTTGCATTAAAAATACACATATTATATAATTCGAATGTGGTGATGATGACACGGAGGTAATACCTGTTCCCATACCGAACACAGAAGTCAAGCTCCGATGTGCCGACAATATTTGCGGGTTACCCTGCTGAGAAGATAGGTTGTTGCCATATTTATATTCCTCTTTAGCTCAGTTGGTAGAGCGCTCGGCTGTTAACCGATAGGTCGTTGGTTCGAGTCCAACAAGAGGAGCCAAAAAGAACAGAAAAATCTGTTCTTTTTTTTATTATGTTTTTTGAAAAATATTTAGGTATTTAGTATTGTAAATTAAAGTATTTTGAAATAAAATTATTATGTATAGATGAGATTAGATGAAAAAACTAGGAGGATAATATGGGCTTTTTTAAGAATTTGTTTTCAAAACAAGTTTGTGAATTGTGCGGTAAAGAAGTGGGAGCATTAAGCAGAAGTAAGCTTAAAGATGATAAATATGTTTGTTATGATTGTTGTAAAAATTGTAGCTCTTTTTATCCAACAACACGATATACATTAGAAGAAGTTAAGAAACATATGGATTATATGGAAAATATGAATAAATTCTGCACAGAAGTGTTCGATAAGATTGAAGATAAAAAAGATTTTGCATTAATGTTTCAAAAGACGGGAATAAAGTTAGCTGATGAGGTTGGTATGTTTGAGATAATAACAAGCAACACAAAGAAAAAGAATTATAGAGAGCTATTCAGATATGATCAAATATGGGATTATAAGCTATATGGAGTAGAAAATACTGGAGAAAATCAAAATAAAAAATATAGTGAGACAGGTGTTAAGATTAAAATGATTTGTAAATTGGATAATGATCCAGCAATAAATGTTACAAATCAATATGATGAATTTAAACACGAGTACGCTAAAGAATTTACTATTCCATGTGCTCATAATACAGATACATTAGATGGTGGGTTCTTACTAAAACACTTAGATCAAATATTTGGTGTTACCATTGAAGGAAAGCTTGGTGTATTTGGTCCAGGTACAGTTGGAAGAACAGGATATCGTACCCTAAATGTTGTTGATATGACATTTAATAGAAGTCATTGGAAAGAAGTGGCTGATAATGCTGAAAAAAACTTTTTTGGAAAAACACTAAAAGAAGATTAATTTTTAATGTACGGAGGATAAAATGAAAAAATATACGAAGGTAAAAAAGATTATTGCGTTTATAACGATTATTGGTGTTATAGCATCTACACTCGTATTTAGCCCTAAAGAGGTAAAAGCGGAAGGCAATGCATTACCTAGTAGATATAATGTTGCTGAGGTGTTAGAAAATGCAGGAACACCATTGGTTGTTAAGAATCAGCATAGTTATGAAATATGTGTATATATGGCAGAATCAACTGTTCTTGAGGCTCATGTAAAATATAAAAAGTCTCAAGGAAAGTATGATTTTATTACTGAAACACCAGTTTATTCTGTTGCTGCTCTTCATGAAGATAATGCAGCTATTTCAACTGATCAGGTTGATGCAATAATAAGTGAATACTTTGATGGAACGATAACAAATGAAGCTGAATTATTAGCTACACCAAATGTTGCATTTGAAGATGGGTTAGTCAATAAAATAAGAAGCGAAGCAAAGACATATATTTCAAGTCCAGATTCAGAAGGAAAATCTTCAGGTTCTAAATTTAATTTTGTTAGGGCTGGTGATTCTATATACAAAAAATGGGAAGATGGAACTCTAAAGTATTACAATTATGAATTTAGTGAAGAAATAACACTTGATGAAGTTCAAAATAGAAGAAAACAAGTTAAAGAATTTATTATGGAAAATGGAGCGGTTTCTACAGGAGTAAATACATATGGAATGCCACAAAACAATGATGAAATAGTAAATGGATATAGAGTTTGTAATTCAAAAGAAAGAACTACACCTGCTCCTGGACACGAAGTTACAATAATTGGATGGGATGACAATTTCTCAAAAGATAATTTTGCAGACAGAATAAAACCAACTTCTGATGGTGCATGGATTGCACAAAACTCATGGGGAGAAACATGGGGAGATAACGGAGTTTTCTATATTTCATACGAAGATATTTATGCGGAGGAATCTATTAGAGGAATAAAAAATATTGTTCCATATCAGGATGTGGATAAGCCAACCATAAAGATTGAACGAGATAAACAAAATTGTACTGTAAGAGTGAAAGAATGTGAAGATGCTCCATATGGTAGAGGAATAGATGAAAATAGTTTCAAGTATGTAATAATGGATCATAATATACTTGTTCAACCGGATGATGATGTTAATTGGATAAGCTTTAATCGTAATGATACAATAAGTTATCCAAAAGGAAAATATGTGTATGTAAAAGTTTCTGATAAAGCTGGTAATCAAGATATAGACGAAACAGGAAGTGATGACACAGGAGGAGTATTATTCAAACTTAAATCAGGGAAATATGGTGGAGAGCTATGTAATGAGGATGTAGTTATTGAATTCTATGATGCTGCAGCTGATTTTATGGATACAGATCCAGAAGATTTCGTGATGAAATATTATTGCGATACAATAACTCAAGAAGAGTTTTCACAGATGGAAACAATAAATGAAAACAAATCTCACATATTAACAGTAAATAAAAATGGAAAACATCATATATATGCTGTTGTGTATGATGAAAACAGAGATGAAGAATATAGATGTTTTGAATTAGATTTATGGATTGCTAAAGAAGACGGCTCTAAGCAAGATGATGGTGACAATAAACAAGACGATGGTAGTAAATCTGGTAGTGATAGCGTAGCTCCAGAAAAAAAGAGCGATAAATCTATTGCAAATAAAGTATTACCAAACACAGGAACAAAGTGTATAGCTGTATTTGTATTTTTGGGATTGGTTATTTTTGTTATACGTAGTCGTAATAAATATAAAAGATTGTATAAATAATTATTAAATGAAAAGAAGGTATTTGATGCCTTCTTTTTTTATTATAAAACGGGTTACATAATTGCAAAAATTGGCAAAAAATGGTAAAATATATATAAGCTATTTTTTATGTTTGTAAAGAAAATGAGGTGTGTTATGGGAAATTTTATTTATGATTTTGCTGACAATACTTTAAATACAAAATATGTAGCAGATACGGTTGTTAAAATGTTAAAAGAAAAATACGACAGAGATTTTGAAGTAGTAAAAATCGGAGAAAGATATGGTACAGGCTTTACTGATGAGGTAACGCTTCTTTGTACCGTTACAGGACATTATGAATGTATATTTAAAGTTGTATACAATATGGTGCTTGAAAAGATTGTATATGATAATTTTATGATTAGATGTACCTGTTATTATGTTGAAAAAGAGATTAATAGATTATTAAGATCTGTTAATTCGATTGTTAGAGTAGAGATATTAAAGAAAAACTCTGTGAACAAAGTGTATAAAACATTAGAATTTTTAGAGGAGTTCCAAGATGAATGCTTTGTTGCAACTCTTGTAGTAGAACATAAAGATTCTAATGATATTGAAGCTTTCCTAAAGGAACTAAACTCAATATATAATGGAATTAAAATTCAAATAATTGCATACGAAATGTCTGAAGAGGAATATGCTAGATTTTATGAAGATAGTAAAAACTTAGACTATTTCTCATTAAGCTACGTTGAAACATATGAGTATGTAAGTAGACAAATTTATACCCTTGAAAAGGGTGAAGTAATGACTTATTAGAAATGGGGTGAGTTAGATGGAAAGTATGGAAAATTCAGAAAAGAAAATGTTAGAAGCTTCTCAAGTTGCTTATATTGGTTGTCTAGAAGTTGGAGAAAAGAATTTAATATTAGAAGGTAAAAGAGCCCCATTTAATGTAAAGGACTTGATTTTGTCAACCATTAGCTTAAGAGATATTAAAGAGCTCATGGAAGCGGATGGAATTGATATAGAGAATGCTTCATTTAAAGATATAATCGATTACTCAGATTTAAATGATTGGGATAAAGGATTAATTAAAGAATTAAGTGATGAAGCACTTACTTGGAAGATAGTTGACATTCATGATACAACTGCTAAAAACGGATTTTATGCATGTGTTATAGAAACTTCAGACAATAATGCTATAGTTGGTATAAGAGGTAGTGAAGGATTAAATGATTATGCAGGTGCAATTAATGACTGGGTTAGATCAGACTTTGGAATGTTAAATAGTGAAAGTACTATCCAAACTGAAGAGGTTGAAAGATATGCTAGTAAGCTTGCTGAAAATCATGTATTAGATAAATATAAAAAGATTGATGCATGTGGACATTCTCTTGGTGGAAACTTAGCAAGTCACTTTGCAGTAGCTTGTGCTTCAGATATAAAAACAAGAGAGATTTACGATAAACTTGGACAAGTGTATAACTTTGATGGACCAGGAGTATCAGATGAGTATCTTGATGTTCATAAGACAGCAATTAGCAAGGTTGCAGACAAAATAACTCATTATAAATGGAGTCCAGTAGGCAGTTTATTATATCCATTACCAGAAACAGAGGAAGTTTTCTTAAAAACAAGAAAGTATTATGGTGATGGAGGTATAGAAAGCAAAATCGGATATTATACGTTTGGAAAACATGATACAAGAAGTTTAATATTTGATGAGAATGGAACTGCTGAAAGAGGTAAAGAAGGTATTTTGGCAAAGAGCTTAGGAGAAGTATCTCATGGATTTGAACAAATACCAAATACAACAAATGCAATTGCAAGTTTTGTATCTTCTACAGTTGGAAAGATGATATATCAAAAAGAAGATGGAAGCATTGGATTTAAATTACCATTTACTAAAAGAGCAACAGATGACTATAGAAATATGCCAACAACCTATGAAAATATGAAGATAAAGTGTGGAGATTTGATAAATGGTATGATAGGCCAAGTTAAAGATTATACAACTAGTGTGATTGATAGATTACCAGTAATTTCAAATGATAGCATGTTAGCATATGAAAGATAAATAATAAAAAAGCGAGGATGCAGGGAAGAACCCATGCATCCTCTTTTTTTGCGGTTTGGATAAATTAATTTCGCCAGAAGAAACCAGGAGAATACCAGTAATCATCGATTGCATTTCCCAGTTCAGCAATGGCATCTGTGTGACCGTTTCCGGTAGAGTAATCCTGATTCATAACAATCATCAGGTAGCTACCGCTACGGTTCTGGATGATTGCGCAATCCGCTGCAGCAGGATAGCTGTACGAATCACACCATCCGGATTTATGCAGATACGGTGGAATGTAGCTCATACCTTTAACCAAATAGCAGTACTGCGTATTGGAAAGGAATGTTTTGAGGTTCTGAGAGTTTGGTGCGCCACTATTGATATAATTCCAAATAGCAATCCACTCATTCTTTCTCTGCTGAACCGATGCTCTTCCGCCGTTCCAGTTTGCCCAATCTGATTCTCCTCCAAGAGCAGAATTAAACTGATAATAGCCACTCATAGGAAGAAAGTCTGTGATCAAGCACTTCATAGCATCATTATCTGACACCTGAAGCAGATACGTTAAGAGCTCGCCGATTGTGTACCACTTTGAACCCTTGTCGTAGATTACTCCACTACCACCATGGTGGTGTTTTGTAGTGTCGTAATACAGTTTCTTGGACCAAATGTCAATACCATTTTCGTCACAATAAGAACATACGTACAATGCGTATGAAGCCTTAATGGTGCATGCGCCGTTGAAAAGCTGCGTAGCATTGTATTCGTATCCAGCAGTTCCATCCAAGCTATAAATACCAACTCCGATACTCATACCGGGGTATTTGCTTTTGTACTTATTGACAATCTGCATGAGCTCGGTTGGAAGTTCCTGGAAACCGGATGCCGGAGTAACTGGTACTGTCGGTGCTGCTGTTGTCACAATTGGCGCTGCAGTTGTAAATGTTGTGGTTACTGCAGGCTGTGTGGTAACGGGAGCACTTGCTGTAGTTTCAGTTACTAACATTGTGGTTGTTGTCATCTCCTGGGTTGTCGTTGTGGTCTGGGTGGTTGTTGTTTCCACCAGCGTTGTGGTCTGAGTTGTTGTTGTCACAATCTGTGTTGTTGTTTCTGTCGTAGTTAACGGAAGTGTTGTAGTTGTCAGAATTGTGGATGTGGTAGGCACCACATCCATGCTGACAATACTTGGTTCCGTGACTTCTGTGGCGATTGACGAAGTAGGCGTTATTCCACCACTCGAATTACCTGAAGGGAAATTTGCACAACCAGTAATCACCATAGACAGAAGGGCAACAGCAGCGGACAAAGCTATACTCCGCCTTTTCATATTATCCGTAACCTCCTTAAAAGATTTAAGTAAAGACTATTATATCACATAATTATTAGAAAATCAAAAAAAGTTTATAGATAATAAAGAATTATCTATTGCTCAATATGCTTGAAATTACAAGGTAGTTATGTTAAATTTATATAGGTAAGAAAGAAGTGAATTTATGTATAAATTGTTTGATTGGAAAGAAGAAATAAAAGAGTCTGAATTAGAAGAGGTTATTAATATTCTAAATAATAATGGAATAATAATATTCCCAACAGAGACTGTATATGGAATTGGTGGAAATGCAATGTCTAATGAAGTAATTGATAAGGTATATATTGCTAAACAAAGACCAAGATCAAAAGCTGTAAATATTCTTGTTAAGAATAAGAATGAGATTGAAAAATATGCTAATATTTCTTCTGATATAGAAAGAAAAATAATTGAGAATTTTATGCCAGGACCAATTACGATAATCCTTGAAAAAAAGGATGGATTTGGTAGTGGATTTACACAAGATGATAATACTATCGGGGTAAGAATTCCAGATAACAAAATAATAAATACTATACTTGATAAAATTGAATTTCCATTAATAGCACCAAGTGCAAATATATCTGATAGACCAAGTGGATTAAATGTAAGTCAAATTGCTAAGGATTTTAAAGATTCAGTAGATGCTATTATTGATGGTGGAGATGCTAAGATAGGGTTTTCTTCAACAATAGTTAAAGTTGAGAATGGTGAAATTAAAATTTTAAGAGAAGGAAAAATAACAAAAGAAGAGATATTAGAAAAAATAAAATAAAGGAGTGATTGTTTTGAATATAGTGGAGAAGCTATTTAAACATACAATGCTTGTAACAAAGCATAGATGGGTGGTATTTAAGCTTGCTGTTAAGGCTGGTATTCCATGGAGAGGTTTTGTACATGATTTATCAAAATTTAGTCCGGTAGAATTTTTTGAAAGTATTAAGTACTACAATGGTAAAAGAAGTCCTATTCATCTATGTAGAGAAGAAAATGGTTATTCAAATGCATGGCTTCATCATAAAGGAAGAAACAAACATCACTTTGAGTATTGGGTTGATATTTCGAAGACAGATCAAATTGGAGTTTTTCTACCATACAAATATATGGTTGAAGCAGTATGTGATAAATTATCTGCTGGTATTGTTTATAATGGAAAAAATTGGAAAAAAGAAGAGCCTTTGAGATATTGGACTGAAATTGAAAAGAATGCTCCAGTAGCTAAACATCCAGGGACAATTGAATTTATGGATACTGTTTTGAAGAAAATATCTGATGAGGGAATAGATGCTGCAATTAATAAAAAATATTTGAAAGCGACATATAATTTTATTAAAGATAAATATATGATAAAAAAATAACAATAAAATATATAAAATAATTATACTTTTTTATTGTAAAAAAAGTTATTATTGGTATAATACAAGTGTAAAAACGATTAGGGAGGATACAGAAGATGGTAAAGAAAGTTGCAATATTAGCTAACGGTGGAGACGTTTCAGGATTTAATGCCGTTATTAGAGCTATTGTAAAAACAGCTGAGAGAAATGGAATAGAGTGTTATGGATTTATAGAAGGATATAAAGGACTTCTAAATAATGATTATATAAAATTAAGTACTTCTGGAAATAATAGAGCATCAGGAATTATAGCAAGAGGTGGTTCAATTATTGGATCATCAACAAATGCTAACGTATTTAATTATAAAGTTGAAGAGAACGGACAAATAGTATATAAAGACTTATCAGATGTCTGTGTTCAAAATATAAAAAATGATGGATTTGATTGTATATTTACACTTGGTGGAGATGGTACACAAAAATCAGCAAGAGACTTTTCTCTTAAAGGTGTAAATGTTATTGGTGTTCCAAAAACAATTGATAATGACGTTGCTTGTACAGAAATAACATTTGGATATAATACTGCAGTATCTGTTGCATCAGAAGCTCTAGACAGACTTCATTCAACAGGTGAAACACACCATAGATTAATGGTACTTGAAGTTATGGGAAGATATGCTGGATGGATAGCATTAGAGTCAGCTATTGCTGGTGGTGCAGACGTTGCATTAATACCAGAAATTCCATATGATATAAACAAAGTAGTAGAGAAAATTAATCAAAGACGTAGCTTAGGTAAAAACTTCTCAATAATAGTTGTTGCAGAAGGTGCACTTGAAAAGGGTGGAACATTCTCAGTTCTTGAAACAAGAAACAATGGTGTTGGTGTTGATAATACAAAACTTGGAGGAGCTGGTGAAAAGGTTGCTCGTATGATACAAGAAAGAACAGGTATGGAAGCTAGATGTACAGTTCTTGGATATATGCAAAGAGGAGGAACTCCTACTGCATTCGATAGAGTTTTATCAACAAAGTATGGAGCTAAAGCTATGGAACTAGCTATTGAAGGAAGATTCAATGTTTTAACGGTTATAAAAGATGGTAAATTAGATGCAGTTTCTTTAGAAGATGTTGTTGGACAAAATAAAGAAATTGGTGCTGTTTCTGGTAATACAGCTGAAAGTAACATTAGAAAAGTTACAATGGATCATGATTTAGTTAAAACAGCAAGAAGCATTGGAATTTGTTTAGGAGATTAGTTAAACAAAACGAAAGAAACATATAACAACAGAGCAAATGAACAACAAATTCGTTTGCTCTTTTGATATATAGGAGGAACTATGGATAAAGAAACCATAAGAAAATATAGAGAATTGACAAGAGATTTTGTAGGAAATGTATGTGCTACAGATGAACAACTTGAGTATTTGATAAAGCAATACAGTGATACTGATTGCGTTCTTGGAATTCATAATACAGAGACTGCTTATGAAAACATTTTTGATGTAGGTTTGAGAAACCAAACAGATATGTTTCGTAATGCAGATGATTTAGCAAACACAGTATACTATAGTAAAATATTGTGTTCTCTTGCTATGTATCCAAATGGTGATGGAAAGAAAAGAGGAAGGACAGCTATTATTTTAAAAATACCTAAAAAAGTGTTTTCACATGAGCAAGGAATATTTGAAACTTTACCCGATGGATCATATGTAATTCCAACACAATTTATAGTGGGGGCATTTACAGAGGGAACTGTAGTAGCTAATCCAAATTACGAGAAAAGCTACAATAATCCAGAGGCTCTTAAATGTGATGATCCAGACTACAATAATGACGAAGATAAGCCAATTCAAATAGATGTATTCAAGAAAGAATATAAAAGATATAAGAGCAATAGTATAGTAAAACGTGTAATTAATTTTATCGAACGATTAAAGGGGAGAAAAAAACAAGCTATGTTACCTCCTGCAGATATAGATAGAAGTAAAAATGAGAGTGAGACATATAGAGAGGCACTTCAAAGTGAATATACAGAAAGTGGAAGTTATATTAAAAAAAGAGAGAATAATGAAAATGTAGAAATAAGAACTGATAATAATATGCAAGATAGATAAAAACGTAATTGGGGCTATAGGTTAGTTATTAATAGTAATTAACTTATAGTCCTCAAAAATTCGCTGTAGCTATTGAAATATTTGAAAAAATTGATATAATGGTGTAGATTATTTTATAAAGGTTTATGAATTTTCCAGAAAATTCAAATTTAAACACGTAAGGATGATGTTATATGGAGAATATTTATAGAACACATAATTGTGGTGAACTAAATATAGCAAATGTAAATCAAGAAGTTAGATTATCAGGATGGGTACAAAGAATTAGAAATCTTGGAGCCATGAAATTTATAGATTTAAGAGACCAATACGGTATTACTCAAATAGTTGTTTCTGATGATGAAGCAATTCAAAAACAATTAGATGGTGTTTATACAGAAGCGGTTATTCAAGTTAATGGTAAAGTTGTTGAAAGATCAAATAAAAATACTAAAATACCAACAGGTGAAATTGAAGTTATTGCAGATAAAATCGAGATACTTGGTAAATGTAAATCTACATTACCTTTTGAGATTAACTCTGAAAAAGCAGATATTGATTTAGTTAAAGAGGATTTAAGACTTGAATATAGATTCTTAGATTTAAGAAATGAGAAAATACATAACTCAATATTACTTCGTTCAAAAGTAATGAGACATTTAAGAGATAAGATGTATGAGCTTGGATTTAATGAAATACAAACTCCAATTATAGCTAACTCATCTCCAGAAGGAGCTAGAGACTATCTAGTGCCAAGTAGATTACATCCAGGAGAGTTTTATGCACTTCCACAAGCTCCACAACAATTTAAACAATTATTAATGATTTCTGGATTTGATAAATATTTCCAAATTGCTCCATGCTTTAGAGATGAAGATCCAAGAGCTGATAGAGCACCAGGTGAATTCTATCAAGTAGACTTTGAAATGAGCTTTGCTACACAAGAAGATGTATTTAATGTATTACAAGAGCTATTTGTTTCAACATTTAAAAAGTTTACTACATGGAAAGTTGATGAAGGACCATTTATTAGAATTCCATACAAAGAAGCTATGGAAAAATATGGTATTGATAAACCAGATTTAAGAAACCCATTAATAATTCAGGATGTTACAGAGCTATTTAAAGAAAGTGAATTCAATGCATTTAAAGATAAAACTGTTAAAGCAATTGTTGTTCCAGGTGGAGCAGAACAAGCTAGAAAGTTCTTTGATAAGATGACGGAATTTGCTACTGAAGAAGCTGAAGCAAAAGGCTTAGCTTGGGTAAAAATAGATAATGAAAATGTTGTTAATGGTGGTATTGCTAAGTTTGTTACAGACGATATAAGAGATAACTTAGAAGCAAACTTTGGAGTTAAACCAAATGATGCAATATTCTTTATAGCTGATGAATTTAGAGCAGCTCAAAAGATTGCAGGACTTGTTAGAATAGAGCTAGGTAAGAGATTAGAATTATTAGAAAAAGATGTATACAGATTCTGTATTATAAATGATTTCCCAATGTATGAATTATCAGACGAGGGTACAATTGATTTCAACCACAATCCATTCTCAATGCCTCAAGGTGGACTTGAAGCATTAGAAACTATGGATCCATTAGATATAGTCGCATATCAATTTGATGTTGTATGTAACGGATATGAAATGGCATCAGGAGCTGTTAGAAATCATAATCCAGAGCTTATGGTTAAAGCATTTGAAATAGCTGGATATACAGAAAAAGATGTAGAAACCAGATTTGGTGCGTTATATAAAGCATTCCAATACGGAACTCCACCACATGCTGGTGCTGCTCCAGGACTAGACAGAATGATAATGTTACTTGCAGATTCTCAAAACATTAGAGAAGTTATTGCATTCCCTAAAAACAAAAAAGCAAGAGATTTATTAATGAATTCTCCATCAGTAGTTACTGACGAACAATTAAGAGATGTTCATATTAAAGTTGATGTAGAAGATAAAGAATAGTATAAGAATAAAAGAAGAGAATAATAAAAAAGCCGCGATGTTGTTAATCATCGTGGCTTTTTTTCCTGTCTATATCAATCACTAATCACTCGTCATCAATTAAGCAAAAGGAATTGACAAGGATAGGCTCTGTAACATCAGAGAAGCCTTGCTTTTTAGTCTCATCAATTACTTCATTCATGACTTCTTTGAATTCCGATAGTGTCATAATGGGCTCTGTGGTGTGATACCCATACACATGGTTTATGGAGCACTCCTCATTTTCTCCAATGAGTTTACGTTTTGTGGCAGTCATCCTGAACGTCAGCACAAAGACGTACTTGCCAGTGTCCTTTGTAGAATCCATTTGAACCTCCAATGGTTAGCCAGAGCTAGTCTGGATCCTGCAAGAGCAGGAATAGGCCCATAGATTACTCCTTCAAAGTTCTAATCCAAGAAACCAAGAATGGAGTTTCAATCTGATGTACGCAACCGAGATCGGAAATCTTTCCTCGAATAAACTCTACTGCATTATCGAACTCTTGTCGTGTCAGTACTCGGTTCGTAGACTCAATATCAATTTCTTTATTAGTTGTCTTCGGATAGTCAGAATAGTTACGATAGTAAACGATATGGAATCTCATACGATATACATAAAGATTCTTTGTTTCGTTTGTATCGAGTGGTTCATTGACAAGCATAATAGAAGAAACAAGATAAGGTTTGCAAACACCTGGCTTCCGGTCATTTTTAAGATTGCATTTTGTATTCTGCAACGCTCTTTGATAGTCTTCGTCATGCAGTTCCGGATCACTTGATGTAATCTCATATGATGTCAAACAAGATGTAGGGCTTCCAAGCTGTGTAAGATATTCTGTGCACAGTGTCAGCAAAAACGTATATTTGGGCTCAGTATTCATCATGCACCTCCATGATGGTCAGCCAGAATCGGTAACAATAACCAATCTGGATCCTGCTGAAGCAGGAATAAGCGGAAAATCGATGACTTGAGTATAACACGGAATTGGAGGTTTGGCAAATATGAAATTTGCAATATACATAAAATGATGGTATAATGCCAGTGTTTTAGCTACGTGCTAAAAATAATCTTGTGAGGAGCTACACTAGTTCCTGTGTTTCAGCACAAGTGAATATACTTAAGAAGAGTCGTTGATATAACGGCTGGGCCTTTTGTCTGTAATGAGGTGGTAACATGAATGAAGTCAGAACGCAACGGACTTACGATATTACCGCAGGATATGAGTTTTGTACACATACCGACAGCCATGGGGTTAAGGTTACGTACCAGACTGCATTTGTTGATACAAGCGGGAATATTAGCTCGATTAATCATGAATCTGGTTCGTCTGGACGCACATATACTCCAGATGAATGGGATTTTGATGGTGAGGCACGCTCTTTTTTCCGGAACCTAATCAAAGAAGATACTTATGTGTATAGAAAGATGAGAGATAAGGTAAATGACAAATGGAAAGCGGTTATGGAAGAAATCCGCAAGCAAACACTTGCGGCAGCAACTGAAAAGTATTCCTTCTAACCATGTGCCGAACAATAATCTCCAACTGAAACTGGAGGTTATTTTTTTGACATAAAAAAACAAATAAATGTTTGTAGGTATATTGACGTATTATAAAAAGTATTGTAGAATCACTTCATCAATATTCATGGGGGTGATTATTATGTGTAAACAAAAAATAATTGCTGAAAAACTTGAAAGAATAGCCAAAATATTAGATGAACTACAATATAACGAAATAGACATAGTTACAAGTATTCAAAGAAACCAAGCATTAATTATTAAAAAAATCGATAAGTTGCAAGAGTACAATGAGATTGATGATATGAATCAATCTGTATTTGCAAAAAGATTACAAGAAATAGAGCAAAAAATATAGTAAAATAAAGACTTGATGTTAAGAAGCATCGAGTCTTTATCTTTTTTATCTGATATATGTAATATTTCCTTTTCTTTGCTCTAAGTCACGTATTGTACTTGCTGGTACATTTGGGCACGCATTTCTTAACATTTGAATTTGTGGAGAAAATGATAGATTTGAAGATTGTGTATTAAGCTGCTCTTGAGCTTCTTTAATAATAGTTCTTAAATATTCTGCATATTCATTGGTTGATAAACGTTTCTTCATATATTTACAGTTGGATTCAAAAGTTTTACAACCGTGAATTGCAAGACGATGAAGACTTTGGGAAATTGTTTTTGATTTAAAAGTTTTAAATTTTTCTTTGAAAGAATTAAATGATTTTGAAATAGGTTTTTGAATAAATGAAATAATTTTTTTGACTGGTTTAAGCAGTGGATGAATTGGTTTCTTATCTATCATACCAAAGAGGTATAATTTTCTGTCTCTTTTGTATTCTGCCAGAGCTTGTCTTCTACAATATTGTCTACAACTTATTTTCATATTGTTGAGTATTTTGCTATTGTATTCTTCGTACGTTTCCATTACTTTCTTTGCAGACAGCATTGATTTCTTTAATTGTTTCTTTGCTTCATTTCTTCCATGTATTAATCTTTTGTATCTGAAAAATTGAGACAAAGACATTGCTTCAACAGATGGCATATCTTTTAGCTCTTCTTTTGTCCTTTGTATATAATGTTTTAATTTCTTTATGTTCTGCACTAAGAACAATCCTCCTTTTTGATATATTTGTTATAAAATTTAAGTTTTGTATAACAAAATACATATACACCCAAACTATCGAAAAGTAAAGAAAAATCGTATGACAAAAGATACGAAAAAACGACAAAAATACATTTGGAAAACCGGTATGTAATTGTGCGGAAGTACTTGAAAAATTAATAAAAGTATGATATAACATGCACGAGAAAAGAGAGAAGGTTATTTATTATAGAAATGAAGAATATAAAAGACTTTGATTTAGCTGATTTGCAAGAAGAAATGCTTGCAATTGGTGAGAAAAAATTCAGAGCAGAGCAAATTTTTAAATGGTTATATGTTGATAAAGTTATGAGCTTTGATGAAATGACAAACTTATCACTTGACCTAAGAAATAAGTTAAAAGAAAATTACACTATGTGTAATTTTAATATTTTGAAAAAACAAGAATCTTCTGATGGTACAAAAAAATATTTATTTGATGTGCTTGATGGAAATGCTATTGAGACTGTACTTATGCAGTATCACCATGGAAAGACTGTATGTGTATCATCTCAAATTGGATGTAAAATGGGATGTAAGTTTTGTGCATCTACGGGAATTAAGTTTGAGAGAAACTTAACACCAGGAGAGATTGTTGAAGAAGTTCTTGCTGTAGAGCAAGATATTGGCGAAGAAATTTCAAATATAGTATTTATGGGAATTGGTGAGCCACTTGATAATTATGATAATGTTATTAAAGCTATTAGAATACTTAATAATCAAAAAGGAATGAATATTGGAGCTAGACATATAAGTGTTTCAACAAGTGGTTTGGTACCAAGAATATATGATTTGGCAAATGAAAATATTCAATGTACATTATCAATTTCACTTCATGCTACAACGGACGAGAAAAGAAGTAGCATGATGCCAGTAAATAATAGATACAATATTGCAGAGCTTATGAAAGCATGCAAAGATTATATAAAGATTACGAATAAAAGAATTTCTTTTGAATATGCATTAGCTAAAGATAATAACGATAATCTAGATGATGCTAAGCAATTAGTAAAGCTTTTAAAAGGAATGCTATGTCATGTAAATTTAATTCCAATTAACAAAATTGAGAATGGACAATATTCAAAAAGTACAAATGAAAACATTATAAAGTTTAGAGACTATTTAAATGATAACGGTATAGTTGCAACAATAAGAAGAGAGCTAGGGTCTGATATTGATGCAGCTTGTGGACAATTAAGAAGAAAAAATCTTAAAGAACAATAGTAACCGGTATTATAGGAGGGTTTATGAAGACTTTTGCTAGGTCGGATATAGGTAGGATTAGAGAAATGAATCAAGATAATTATTTTATATCTGATCCAAACGACGAAATAAAAATGTTTATAGTTGCTGACGGAATGGGTGGCTATAAAGGTGGAGAAGTTGCAAGTGCACTTGCAATTGAATCTGCTAAAAGCTATATAAAGAACAACTTTGAAGAAACAAACAAGGATAAAGATAAGATACTTGACTTAATCAAGAATGCAATTGAATACGCAAATATGGTCGTATACGAAAGATCTAAAGAGGTTGAAGAGCTTAATGGGATGGGAACAACATTAGATGTTCTTATAATTCAATCTGGAAAAGTATATATTGGCCATGTTGGCGACAGTAGAGTTTATAGATTAAGAAAAGATTTCTTCCGTAAATTAACAACAGACCATAGTTATGTTGAACAACTTGTTAGAGAAGGAAATATTACAAAAGAAGAAGCTTACAATCATCCAAAAAAGAATATGCTAACTAAGGCTTTGGGATGTACAGCTTTTGTTGAACCAGATGTAATGGTTAAGGGATTCCAAAAAGACGATATTTTGTTAATGTGTACGGATGGATTAACAAATATGGTAAGGGAAGATGTTATTTGTGACATCATTAAAGATAATCCTGAAACTGCATGTGAGGTACTAGTAAACAAAGCAAATGAGAACGGCGGACAAGATAATATTACAGCTGTAATCATATTATAAGGAGAGTAAGAATATGAATTTAGAAGGTAGTGTTATAGGAAACAGATATGAAATAATGGAGAAAATTGGAAACGGAGGTATGGCAACTGTTTACAAGGCTCTTGATAAAATTTTAAATCGTTATGTTGCGATTAAAATTTTAAGAGATGAGTTTACAACTGATGAAGAGTTTATAAAGAGATTTAACGCAGAAGCTCAATCAGCAGCAAGACTTACTCATCCTAATATCGTTTCTGTTTATGATGTAGGTCAAGAATATAATGTATACTACATCGTTATGGAATTAATACAAGGTAAAACATTAAAACAAATAATAGATGAAGATGGTTTTCTTTCATGGAAATGGTCAATCAACATAGCAATTCAAATTGCTTCAGCATTAGATATGGCTCACAAAAACAATATAATCCATAGAGATATTAAACCACATAATATTATGATTACAGAAGAAGGTGTTGCAAAAGTCACAGATTTTGGAATTGCAAAGGCTGTTTCAAATTCTACAATAACTGCTTTTGGTACAACACTTGGTTCAGTACATTATTTCTCACCAGAGCATGCTAGAGGTGGATATACAGATGCTAAGTCTGATCTATATTCATTAGGCGTTGTTATGTATGAGATGGTAACTGGTAAGGTTCCTTTTGATGCTGATACTCCTGTTTCTATTGCATTAAAACATATGCAAGAAGAGCCAGAAGAACCAATCAAAATAAACAAAAATGTACCATATGCTGTAAATCAAATTATCATGAAAGCTTTAAAGAAAGATCCTAATGATAGATATCAAAATGCTTCAGAAATGATTAAAGATTTAAATATGGCTTTAAAGAGACCTGAAGGTGGATTTATTGATGAAAGTAATTATACAGATGGATTAACAAGAAGAATTCCAACTGTAGATGATGATATTGGAAGTAACTATAGCAGCAAGCTAAATAAAGACGATTATGATGATGAAGAAGAATATTTATCTTTCTTCCAAGCACATAAAAAAGTTATACTTTCTAGTATAATAGGTGTTTCTATATTAGCAGTAATATTCTTAATTGCATTCCTAATTGCATTTGGTATTGGAAACTCAGGTAGACCAAAGGATGTTCAAATACCAAACGTTGTCGGTAAAACTCAAGAAGATGCTAAACGTGAAGTTGAAGGATTAAAACTTAAGTTTGAAGTTTCTAAAGAAATATATAGTGCAGATGTAGCAGCTGGATATATTATAGAGCAAAATCCAACATATAAACCAGACTTTACAATCAAAGAAGGTTCAACAATTACTGTTGTGGTAAGTAAAGGTATTGAAGAAGTTGAGATGCCAAAGGTTGTTGGCGAAGAATACTCTAAGGTTGAAACAATGCTTACTGATTTAGGTATCAAGATTGAAAAAGTTGAAGAAATAAGTCAAGAGATTCAAGACGGATATGTAATAAGTCAAGAAACAGAACAGGGAACTATGATTCAAGTTGGAACAACAGTTAAGATTCATGTAAGTAAAGGAAATGGAAAGAAGAAATTTGAAGTTCCAGATGTTGTTGGAAAGAACAGAGATGAAGCAAAAGATATATTAACAGAGCTTGGTATGGAAGTTAATATTAAAGAAAAAGAATATGCCGGAGAAACTGATGGAATAGTTATGGAACAAAATGTTCAAGCTGGTTCTCAATCAGAAGAAGGAGCTAAGATAACATTAACAGTTAATAAGCTTAAAACAGATGTTGAAGGTGTAGTTAATGTTAAAGTTAAATCACTAGCGGATAAATATGCACCAATAGATACAACAGACACAAGCACAGAGAACAAAAATGTTTCAATAAAGATTATGGTTGGAACTGATACAATATATGATAAATCAATTTCAAGAGATACAGACAAAATAACACAAAATTTCAAAGCAAAAGGAAATGTTGCTATAAAAGTTTACGTTAATAGTATTCTTGCAAATGGACAGTCATATACAATGGATATGAACGGCGAAAATAGATCAATAACCGTTGAATAATAACTAAAGCGAAGAAATAACAACTTTCTTCGCTTTTTACAAATAAAGGGAGGCAAATTTTGCAAAAAGATGGAATTATAATTAGTAATGCTTCTAATCTATATATAGTAGAAGACATTAAGTCAAATGAAATAATTAAATGTAATGCAAGAGGTAAGTTTAAGGAGCAAGGCCAAACACTTGCTGTTGGAGACTATGTTGAATATGAAGTAGTTGATGAAGAGAAAAAAGAAGGAATAATAGATGTTGTAAAAGAAAGAAAAACGTATATTAAGAGACCAAAACTTGCTAATCTAACTCAAATTATTTTTGTTATTTCTATGAAGCAACCAAAGCCAGATTTGTTAATGCTTGATAAACAACTTGCATTTGCAGAGCTTAATAATATTAAACCAATTATTTGTCTAAATAAGATTGATTTAGTAAGTAGTGATTTAGTAGATGATATTGAAAAAACATATGCTGATATTGGATATAAAATCTTTAAGACAAATGCTCATGAAAAGATTGGTGTTGATGATTTAAAAGATATTCTTGAAGGTTATATTACTGCTTTTTCAGGGAACTCTGGAGTTGGTAAGTCTACACTAATTAATGATATTTTTGAAGATGAAATTACTAAGAGCGGTCTTATTAGTGAAAAGAATCAACGAGGAAAGAATACAACTACTAGTACATATTTATATAAAATAAATGAGAATACATATTTAGCGGATACACCAGGATTTTCCACATTTGATATAAGTGAAATTGCAAGTGAAGATTTATATAAATACTTTATCGAATTTGTTGAACCTTCTAAAAATTGTGAATTTGTTGGGTGTACACATATAAAAGAAGAAAGTTGTGGAATCAAAGATGCTGTAACTGAAGGAAAGATATCTTCAGAAAGATATGAAAGATTTTGTAAAATTTATTTAGATTTAAAGGAAAAGGAGAATAGAAGATGGTAGAGATATCAACATCAGTTCTTACTGTTGAAAGAGAAAAAATAATGCAAACAATATATGATTTAGAGGTCGCTAAAACAGATTATTTCCATATTGACGTTATGGATGGTAAGTTTGTTACAGCTTTTACAAGTAATATTATGGAAGAGTATTCTGGTTATATGAAATCTGTATCTACTTTACCACTTGATGTTCATCTAATGGTTGAAGATGTAAGAAAATATGTAGATATATATTTAAATTACGAGCCTAATATAATTACATTTCATATTGAAGCTGTTAAAGATGAGGAAGAGGCAATAGAGCTAATTGATTACATTAAATCAAATAATTGTAAAGTTGGTATAGCTCTTAACCCAGCAACAGATATAAAGAAAGTATTAGATTTACTTGATAAAGTACATATGGTACTTGTTATGACTGTTGTACCGGGTGAGGGTGGACAACCATTGATGGAAGATACTTTATCAAAGATTTCTGAATTAAAGAAATATATTGATGAAAACAATTTAGATATAGATATTGAAGCAGATGGTGGAATTAAACTTGATAATGTACAATCTGTTAAAGATGCAGGAGCAAACATTATTGTATCTGGAACAGGAATTGTTAAGCAAGATGATTTCGGAAGTGTAATTGCTGCAATGAAAGATTAAAAAAAAACCAAATAAGTTTATCTTATTTGGTTTTTTACTTTATATATTTCTTATTAATTATTGATTTTCATTCTTATCATAATTTTTAGTTAATATCTCTAATAACTGAGGATAAATCTGTTCTGCATTATTTTTCCAGTTATCAACTATTTTCTTTGCTTCATCTCTAGATCCAGCAAATGTTTTTACTTCAAATATTGTTTCATTATTTTCCATTATTTTACAGTTTACTGTGTAGTGATCTTCACTTTTAGGTGTAAACTCAGCAATGATATTATCGTTTTCTATATCATCTAGTAATGGTTTTAAATTTGTGTCAGCTTTTAGTTTTATAATTCCTGGTAAAATATCTAGTGTTAAATCTAAAGTTGTTTTACCATGATTTGTTAATTCATAAACTGTTTGGTCTTCTATTTGATAGCTTATTACAAAATCAGCTGATATTAAATCAAGTAAAAATTGTTGAAAGTAAAAATAATTCATATCTACGGCTGATAAAACAAGCTTATATAAATTGTCGCTCTTTATAGGTTTGTGAACCTGATCAAGTAAATATAAGATTAATACTTTGTTCTCGGCTAATGTTTCATTATCTGTTGTTATTTTCAAAATTCTCAACCCCTTATTAAAAAAGTATGTTATAATATGTATCATTATAGCACATGAAATGTCAAAAAAAAAGAAAAAAATAATAAATTGATTGGAGAGATATATATGAGAATAAGATTTAAGCCATGGGCAAGACCTGAACTTGAAGCTAGTAAGTTCTACATTGATAACCCAGAAGACTATAAAGGAAAGTGGAGATCTTTATTTAAAGAAGATAAGCCATTACATTTAGAGCTTGGATGTGGAAAAGGAAGTTTTATTTCAAACTTAGCAATTCGTCATCCAGAAACTAATTATATTGCAATTGATTTAGTTGATGCAATGCTTGGCTTAGCTAAAAGAAATATAGAAGCAGCTTATGGGGAAGTTAATAAAGAAGTTGATAATGTTTATTTAACAAGATACGATATCGAAAGAGTTTTAAATATATTTGATAAAGAAGATAAAATTGAGCGTATCTATATTAATTTTTGTAATCCATGGCCAAGAGGAAAACATCATAAAAAAAGATTGACTCATACAAGACAACTTGAAAAATATAGAGAATTTTTAAAAGACGATGGAGAAATCTATTTTAAGACAGATGATGATTCATTATTTTCTGATAGCTTAACATATTTTGTGGACTGTGGATTTAGAATTTTAGACAAAACTTACGATTTAGAAAGCCGTCCAGATTTCTGGGATAACATAATGACTGAACATGAAAAAATGTTTATGGAGCAAGGCATTAAAATTAAAGCATTAAAAGCTCAAAAAATGGAATTTATGGTAGAAAAATAAAGTGAAAGTTTTGTGAATTCTATTGAAAAAAGATGTTTTTATTGTTATTATATACACGAAAAAATATTAGTAAAATATTTTTTATCAGAGGAGAAAATTATGATAGAGTTTAGAAACGTTAGTAAAAAGTACAGTACAGGAACTGAGGCAGTACATAACGCGAATTTTAAGATAGAAAAAGGAGAATTTGCTTTCTTAGTTGGTTCATCTGGATCAGGAAAATCAACATTAATCAAGATGATTCTTAAGGAAGAAGATCCTACAGCTGGAAATATAATAATAAATGGAAAAGACACAACTTTTATCAAATCAAGAAAAGTTCCATTTTTACGTAGAAGTATGGGAGTTGTTTTCCAAGACTTCAGACTTTTACCAGATAAAACAGTATATGAGAATGTTGCATTTGCTATGTACATAGTTAGAGCAACACCAAAACACATAAGAAGACAAGTACCAATGGTTTTATCATTAGTTGGTTTAAGCGGAAAAGCTAAAATGTATCCAAATGAGCTTTCTGGTGGTGAGCAACAAAGAGTAGCATTAGCTAGAGCGTTAGTTAATAATCCTTCTATGCTAATTGCAGATGAGCCAACAGGAAACTTAGATCCTGATACTGCATGGGAAATTATGAACTTACTTAATAGTATTAATTTAAGAGGAACAACAGTTGTTGTTGCTACACATGCTAAGGATATAGTTGATAAAATGAAAAAACGTGTAATACAAATAGATAAAGGTGTTATCGTTAGAGATGATAAAAAAGGTGGGTACGATAGTGAATTATAATATACTAAGTTATTTAATAGGAGAAGGTTTTAAGAGTGTTCTTAGAAATAAAAAATCTACTTTTGCAGCGTTAGTTATAATGTTTGCAACAATGATTACTGTTGGACTTGGTTTAGCGGGAGCTAACAATATTACATCTATGATTAAGCAACTTGAAAAAGAAGTTCCAGTAACAGTTTATATAAAAGATGGATTATCATCAGAAGAGCAACAAGAAATAAAAGACTTTATAGTTTCTATAGATGGAGTTGAAGAAGTTAGAACAACTTCTAAAGCAGAAGCTCTAGAGGAAGCAAAAGAAAAATTAGCTGAAAATGCAGAGTTGTTAAGTCAATATTCAGAAAACAATCATCCATTTCCAGCATCATACACTGTAATTCTAAAAGATATAAACAAATCACAAGATGTTGTTAATGCACTTAATTCTGTAGAAAGCATTAAAGCAGGTATTAGAGAAATCAAGAGCCCTGATACAGTTATTAGTGGATTAAATAGAATAGACAGAGGAATAAAGATTTTATTTTTTGGTATTGGTGGATTACTTATTGTAGTATCAATTGTAATTATAGGAAATACCATAAAGTTAGCAGTACACGCGAGAAGAAAAGAAATCTCAATAATGAAATATGTTGGTGCAACAAATAACTTTATTAGAGCACCATTCGTAGTTGAAGGTATTGTAATCGGTGTACTAGCAACTGCTGTTTCTATACTTGTTCTTGGTATTATCTACCAAATTATATATAACAAGTTTAACAATATGCTAGCAACAAATGTTGGATTTGGAATGTTACAATTTGGTGATATATTCCAAGTAACAATAATTACATACTTTGTGCTAGGCGTTGGAATTGGAGTACTAGGAAGTGTACTTTCAATGAAGAAGTATTTAAAGGTTTAAATGTTTTTAATCATTATGAGGTGAAAAATTATGAGAAAAAAAGTCATATCAATAGTTGTTATCTTAACATTAATTTGTGCCAATAGTTGTTTATCACTGGCAGCAAAGGATTCTGATACATATAAAAATAAAGCAAATGAAGCTGCAAGTAATTCTAAAAAGGCACAAGAAGAATTAAAAGAAGTTAAAACAGAGCTTAATGGAGCATTACAAGCTGTATCTGAAGTATCAGATCAAATTAGTGATGTTGAGTCTGAAATTAATACTTTATCAAATAAAATTGATGAGTTAAAAAATTCTATATCAGAAAAAGAAGCTGATCTTAAACAAAAAGAGTCTTTATTAGATGAAAGATTAGCTGCATCATATATGAATGGTGGTACAAGCCCATATATGGATGCTCTATTCTCAGGTGGTGTTGTTAATTTAGTAACAAACTACGATATGATTAAACAAATAGCTGAGTATGATAATAATCTTATAAATGAAGTTAAAAATACTAAAGCTGCTTTAGAGGAGGAAAAGAAACAATCTGAAGAAGCTAAAGAAGAAAAAGAGAAAAAGAGCGAAGAGCTTAAATCTCTTAAATCTCAAAAGCAAGCTAAGGTTAATTCATTAACTGCTGAAGAAAAAGAAATTCAATCTAAAATAGATGAATATGATGCTGAAACAAAGAAGATGAAGAAGCTTGAATCTGAAGCATTAGCTAAAGAAAAAGCTGCTGAAGAAGAGGCAAGAAAAAAAGCTGCAGCTTCATCAAGTAGTTCATCAAGTGCTTCATCAAGATCATCAAGCTCAGTTAGCAAAGGATCTGGTCAATTTATGTGGCCAGTACCATCAAGTCATTCTATTTCATCACCATATGGATATAGAGTTCATCCAATATATGGAACAAAGAAATTCCACTCAGGAATTGATATTCCTGCTCCAACAGGAACTACAATTGTTGCAGCTGATTCTGGTACAGTAATTCTTGCAAGCTATGGATATAATGGTGGATATGGAAACTACGTAATTATAAGCCATGGTAATGGATATACAACAAGATATGCACACTGCAGTAGCTTAAGTGTAAGTGTTGGACAACAAGTTTCTAAAGGCCAAAAGATTGCAGCTGTAGGCTCAACAGGAGCTTCAACTGGACCACATTGTCACTTTGAAGTACGTATAAATGGTGAAACACAAAATCCATCAAATTATGTATAAAATAAATTCATAAAAAAGGCAGAGCAGTCTGCCTTTTTTTAATAAAATGAGAGTAATTATAATAATATGTAATATAGACAAAAGATATTATTAATACGAAGGAGTGTTTATTTTGAACGAAGATCAAAAAAAGAAATATAATATTTTAGGTGCATTGGTAAGATCATTTTTGTTAATTGCAATTACAGCTATCATAACTTATTTTGTAACTGTAAATATAACAATTAATCAATATTTAAATAAGGCAAATTCTGCATATATGACTGCTAAAATGAGTTTAGTAAAAACTAAACTTGAAAACACATATATAAAAGATATTAATGAAGAGGATATGATTGAAGGTGCAATTAAGGGATATGTATCTGGAGTTGGTGATAAATATACTCAATATTTAACTAAAGAAGATATGGAATCATTAATGGAATCAACAACTGGTAATTATGTTGGAATTGGTGTATACATGGTTACAAGCTCAGAAGTTAATGGGGTTGTTATCGTTGGTGTTATGGAAGATTCTCCTGCTGAAAAAGCTGGAATTCAAGTTGGAGATATTGTCACTAAAGTTGATGATGTAAGCTACATTGGAAAAAAATCGGAAGATGTATCTAATGCTATTAAGGGACAAGAGGGTACAAATGTAAAAGTAACTGTAATGAGAGATTCAGAAGAACAGGAAATGAATATTACAAGAAGTAGTATAAAAGTTAAGACTGTTGGCTCTCAAATGCTTGATAATAATATTGGATATATTAAAGTTGCATCATTTGATATTGGAACAGCTAGTGAGTTTAAAGATCATTATAACAAGTTAAAGGAGCAAAATCCAAAGGCATTAATTATTGACTTAAGAAGTAATGGTGGAGGAGTTGTTGGAGAAGCTCTTTCTATAGCAGATACAATGGTTGAAAAGGGTAGAACACTACTAATTACAACGGATAAAGATGGCAAAGAGAAGATTGACAAAGCAAGTGAAAATCCGATTATCAATATTCCAGTTATTGTTCTAGTAAACGAGAGCACAGCAAGTGCATCTGAAATTTTAGCAAGTACTTTAAGAGATAATTGTAGATATACAATTATTGGAACAAAGACATATGGAAAAGGTGTTATTCAAAGTATATTCACTTTTAAAGATGGTACAGGTATTAAGGTTACAACAAACGAGTATTTTTCACCAAACCATAATACAATCAATGATGTTGGTATTGAACCAGATATTAAAGTTGAGCTTGATAAAGAATGGAAAGGTTATACATCTGTTCCGTTTGAAAATGATAATCAATTACAAAGAGCTATTGAGGAATTGAATAAATAATTTAGGGGAGAAGGCAGTTCATACCTTCTCCTTATGTTTTCCTCGAATACTTGTAATTTTTAATTTTTTATGGTATAATAGTACTATCGTTTTACTATTTTATGTAAATTAGATGTTTTGATTTTATGGAGGTAAATTTGGAAGATATTGATGTAATAATTAGAGTAACTTGCCAAGATTTATATGATAATCTTAGAGCTAATCATACTATTTTTTCAGATTTAAAATCTCAAAGGTATTTAAATAAATTGAATAAGATAAATGAAAACAATGAATATAGATGTACAGAAATAATTAGAGATGAGCTTGGACTTGTTTATAAAAACTATATGGTTTTCTGTAAGAAGAATGATTATGGTGAAAATGGTAATACAATGAGAAAAATATACGATATGTATGTTAATCTTTGTATTCAACAAGAGCAATGTCTAATTGGAAGTGGAGATTTTAGTAAATACAGTGAGTATAAAAATATAGAAGGTTTCATTAAGAAATTAGATTCGACATATGGTGGTCAAACAGAGAAGTATTTAAAGAAACTATCAAATAAGAACCTTGGGCCACAAAAGAACCTTTTAAGAGATTTATGTAAGGATAAATCGAAGATAATGTCTGAAAAGAAGAGAATAGCAATTGAGTTATTACAGGATAAATTAAATAACTGGAATAACAGATTTAAAAATGAAAAATCTTTAAGAATTATCTATAATTCTGAAAGCGCTGAATATATTATTCGTAGAATAGAGCGTGGCGAATGTGTATCTAAGAAAAAAATTAAGTTTAAAACAAATTTTGATGACATAGAAATTTTACAAGAAAATGCAATGAAAAAGCTAAGACAATTAAATTATGGTATTGATGTTAAGAGCGAATTAAAATTAAATAAAACAAATACTCAATATATTGATCCATTTATTCTAATGGCTCTATGTCAAGAAAACCAACTTGATTATGCGAAAATATATTTAAGATGTGTATCTGGTAATAGCAACTATAAGAAAGCACAATTACCATTTACAATCAAATATAATATTAACGTTGATTATAATAAAGGAGTAATGACACCTAAAAGAAATGAAATTATGGCAATTATTGCAGAGCGTAGCAGCTTAACAGTTGCCAATATAAACAATTACAAAGGTGAAAAGATTTTAAAAATACAACAAGTTGGATAAAAGCAATGGAATTGAAATGTTCCGTTGCTTTTTTATATAAAACAAATTAAAATTATTTATCAAATATGATGAAATTTGTCGAATTTAGATATATAATTAAGTAGATTTTCTGAAAACGGAGGGATAATATGTTTTTTGCAAAGCCAGGCGAGTATGAACCGTGTGGAATGTTCACTTGGGGGCATGCTTTACTATTAAGCATAACAATAATTTGCATTATTCTTGGATTACATTTTTCAAAGAAATGTAGTAAAGAGCAAGTAAAGAAAATAATTACTATTTCTACAGTTGTGTTATGGATTGTAGAAATAATAAAAATAATATTTAATTTATCAGTGGGGCTTGTTAAGGAGCCAAATCATTATGTACCATTATATTACTGCAGTATCATACTATATGCTGGAATATTGAGTTCATTTTGTAAAGGTATATTAAAAAAGATTGGTGATATTTTTATAGCTGTTGGTGCGTTGATTGGTGGAGCATTCTTTTTAAGCTGTCCTAACACTTCAATTGCAATGTATCCATTATGGCATTATTTAAGTATTCAAAGTTTCTTTTTCCATGGAACAATGGTATACCTTGGAATACTTGTACATATAACGGACTACGTAGATTTAAAACTATCTGATATCAAGTATTATATGATAATAATAGCTGTAATGCTTGTTATATCATATTTTGCAAACAAAGCTCTAGATACAAACTTTATGTTTATATCTAAAGATTTTCCAGGAACACCAGTATCTGTTATATATCATTTATCTGGAAAGTTATTCACAGTTGTAATGAGTGTATTACATATGACACTACCATTCTTCTTAGTTTATCCTGTTAGAAGATTAGCTGTCAAAGTATCTGAAAGAAAAAGTGCGTAAGTATTGAAAAATTGGCAATAATAGGTTATAATATAGACCAAATTGGAGGTAAGAAAATGGTGGTAAAACGGCAAACGGGTTTTATATTAGTTAAATTTAAAATATTAATATAAAATTAGGAGGATATAAATTATGGCAAACGAAGCAGAATTAATGCAAGTTAGATTTGAAAAAGAAGCAAAAATAAAAGAATATGGAATAAATACAAGACCAGAAAGATATGAAAGAACTGTTGATATAGAAGGGGCTAGAGCTCTTGAAGATGGTACGAAAGATGTATCAGTAGCAGGAAGAATTCTATCTAAGAGAAAAATGGGAAAGATTTCTTTTATTCACATTAGTGATATAACAGGAAGAATCCAATTAGTAATTAAAAAAGAAGATTTAGGTGAAGAGGAATATCAAAAATTCCATGAGACAATCGATATTGGAGATTTCGTTGGAGTTAAAGGTGAAATATTTACAACTCAAGCTGGAGAAAAGAGTGTTCAAGTATATAGCTATACATTCTTAGGAAAAGCTTATAGACCACTTCCAGAGAAGTTCCATGGACTAGTTGATCAAGAAGCTATTTATAGAGAAAGACATCTTGATTTAATAATGAACGAAGATACAAAGAAGAGATTCTTATTAAGATCTAAATTTATTAAATTGATGAGAGAGTTCCTAGATAATAATGCATTTATCGAAGTTGAAACACCTGCGCTTCAAAATACAGCATCTGGTGCTACAGCTAGACCATTTGTAGCTCATCATAATGCATATGATATGGATGTATTCTTAAGAATATCTCCAGAGCTTACATTAAAGAAATGTATAATTGGTGGATTTAACAACGTTTATGAAGTTGCAAGAGATTTTAGAAACGAAGGTATTGATAGAAGCCATTTACAAGACTTTACAATGGTTGAAGGATATAGTGCTTACTGGAACTATGAAGATAACATGAAGTTCTTAAGAGAAATGATTATATACATTTTCGATAAATTATTTGATGGTAATTTAACTATTAAAATTGGAGAAAACGATATAGATTTCGGTGGAGAATGGGATGTTGTTTCATTTAGAGATTTAGTATTAAAAGATTGTGGAATCGATATTGATAAATTTGAAACTGCAGCTGATTTATTAGCTGAAATAAGAGCTAACAATATTGATTTAGATGAAGAAAATATCGAATCATTAGGTAGAGGAAACTTAATCGATGCTCTATACAAAAAAGTAAGTAGACCAAAATTAATTAAGCCAACATACTTAATTAAACATCCAATTGATTTATCACCTTTAGCTAGAGCAAATGATGATAATAAACAATTAACAGATAGATTCCAATTAGTTGTTAATGGACAAGAAATTATAAATGGTTACTCAGAGCTTGTAGATGCTAAAGAGCAAGAAGCAAGATTAATCGAACAAAGCAAGTTAAAAGCAGGTGGAGACGAGGAAGCTATGTCTATTGATGAAGAATATATCAAAGCAATGGAATATGGTATGCCACCAATCTCTGGATGGGGACTTGGAGTTGACAGATTTATGCAATTCCTAACAAACGTAGAAAACATTAGAGATGTTGTTTTATACCCATTAATGAGACCAAGAGATATGCAATAATAAATAGAAAAATCATCCAATTATGGATGATTTTTTTCTATATTAATACACAGAATATTATTGATTTTTTTATTTATTATATATAAAATAATTATAGAATGTGGAGGAAATTGTGGAAAATAAGTTTTTTAGCAAGAAGCATATAATCATTTTAGACATAATAATTGTTTCAATTGTGTTAATTGTTTTGGCTAAAGTTGGAATTGAAAAATTGATTATAAAAAATGAAATGAAATCAGCAGAGCATGCTGTTACAATAAATGATAGCGTTCACATGTATTCATCTCCAAAAGAGAAGAAAAAGTATACTTCAATTGAAATTGGCTCTGATACATATATTCTTAAATCTATAACGGATAAGGATGACGAAGATTGGTATAAAGTTATAATTAATGGAAAAGTAGGATATGTTAAAGCCGAAGATGTCGGAAAGTACAATACTAGATATAAAAGCCGTGAGCTAATGCTTGATGTATCTAAATTTAATATGCAGAATAACTTTAAAACAATTGGTGAGTTTAAAGCTTTTGTTATTAATAACAATATTAAATTCGTATATATTAGAGCTGGTGGAAGAGGATATGGACAAGCTGGTAATTTCTACACAGATCCACATGCAGATAGCTTTGCTGATGCTTGCGAATTTTTAGGTATACCATTTGGGTATTATTTCTTAGATGAAGCAATTACAGTATCAGAAGTTGATGAGGAAGTTAAATTTATTACTGAGTACATAAAAAACAGACCATATATTAATAATGTTTTACCGGTTGCAATTGATGTAGAAAAACATGATGAAAAGGGTAGAGCAGATGATATATGGGAATCAAGATATATGTTTGTAAATGATTTGATTGGAAAATTAGAAAAAGAGAATAAGAAAGCTATACTATATAGTAATGCTAATCTTGCCAATAAATATTTAGAAAATGTTCAAGCAAAAATGTGGCTTGCTTACTATCCAGGAGTAACTGAAATTCCAGATTATTGGTATTCAGATACAACAGGTGATGGTGC
This sequence comes from Clostridia bacterium, assembly GCA_017512025.1. Classification (GTDB taxonomy): domain Bacteria; phylum Bacillota; class Clostridia; order TANB77; family CAG-508; genus CAG-492. The sequence goes on along the minus strand of JAFWHH010000009.1, from coordinate 239,489 downwards.
ATTAAATAAAAACATCATTACTAAGATGATTGGATGGCAATTCACAGAAAAGGGTATACCAAAAGTAATTGATGAAAAAGTTGATTTAAGTATGGTATACAGCAATTATTTATTATATGATAGTATGAAAGATGTTGAAGATGATATAAAGAGAACAAATGAAATGGTTTTTGGACCAATTAATAGTTTTAGAAAAAATGAACTATAGTACATAAGAAAAATAGGAGTGTTTATGGATAAGAACGAGTATTTAGTTAAATTGCAAAATGAAAACAAAAAACATATACACAATATTGCTCTTTTAATTAAAACTCTAGATTTTAAACTTGATAGCCTTAAGCAGTCAAAGAAGAAAACAGATCGCATTTGTGAAAGATTTGATATTGTTTGTTACAATTATAATTTAGTATACGAGATGGAAGAGACAAAAGAGAAGTTTATTAATGACTTAGAAGAGCTTACACGAAAGATTGAGGCAATTGTTGAGAGAAAATCTAGAAATGTAGATTTTGATATTCAGAATGTATCTAGTATTAATGATTTGCTTGATACGTATGAGGTTCAGTTAAATGCAATTAACAAAAATGACCTTAAGAATATTGAGAGCTTACAATTAAATGCAATCAAAAAAGAGATATATGAAAAATATATGAGGATAAGATCTGAAATTGATAGAAGCATTTTAAAAGAGAAATATGATAAGATGCAAAATAGAAATTCTATTTTGAAAGCTTTTGATGAGTTTTTTGTTTTAACTGAAATAAGAGGTAAACAAAAAGAAAATTTATTTGTTGCAATTCATGGAATTGATGATTGTTTATCTAAGTTCCAAGAGGGCTCTGAGCCTAATAGAGAATATAAAATAATAGATATACTAGCAGATATCGATATTTACTTTAATGAAAATAAAAAAGCTAGAAAATATAAAGAGCAATATAATAAACTATGTGACTTAAGAGAAAAAATAGCAGGAACATTTTCAATAGACAAAATGGAGCTTAAGAGCGTAATCGCTGAAAGGTATAAATCAAGATTTCCAATGCCTGTTGAAAAGAATGTAAATAAGATGACAAAGAAACATGAAAAAGCTATAGAGTTTTTATATAGAAGCGGATACATAAAGACGTATGATCAAATTGAATATAGATCTAAAATGGCAATATTAATTGATAAGTTGAAGCTTTTATCAGAAAACGTTGAAAGAGAAATAAACAGATAGAATAGAGCGACTAAAACTAATTAGTTGCTCTATTTTTATGCCAATATTTGAAGTTTATGTCAACTGATGGTATAATATAGTATAACTAGGTTTGTTTTTTGATGGCACTAAAGGAACAATCCTATTAATATATAAAATATATTTCAGATGAAAGGGGTTTTTTCAATGAAAAAACTTTTCGCAATCTTTATGATTATGGTAGTAGCACTGTTTACTGGTTGCGGTGCAAAGACTGATGCCCGGGAGTACACATTTGATGAGAATGTAAGCTATTATAAGCTGTACGAACCGGATCCCGATTACACATTATGTGAAAAAGCAGATGATGATACAGCTCGTTTGTTCGAGGCAATCTGCGAAGCGGAAAAAGTCGTTATGAATGAGGTTTATCAGATGAATCTGCAATCGGAAAATATTGACGTATTTTTCACCGACAGCATTTCGAAGACAGTGTATGGTCATACCGAGGAATCTAGAGTAGACGGATATTATTCACATGAGCTGAATCAAGTATTCCTAAACTCCAGATTAAAGGAAAACCGTGAGCTACTTATGGGAGTTATGGCACATGAAGCAGTACATTTCCTTTATGCTTTCAACAATGATATTGATAAGCAGTTCTTTGTATACAAAAATGATAATGGAGAATTGGGAGATGCCTTAATTGAAGGTCTCACTCAAAGATTAGCTCTAAACAATTTGTATGCTATGGAACAACAGGGATATTGTGTTGGAGCTTATGATGCTGTAATTAAAGACTACTACACAAATACAAGTGTTGCTGATTTGATCAGTATGTATTCTGTTCCCGAAATTGATAAGTACTACCTGTCAAACAATTTTGAAGCAGCAAGAAAAGAGTTTAATGAAAAGGTTGGTTCAATCAATTCAGATTATGAACCTTTTGAGCTGCTGGAAGATGCATTGCAGAAAACTCAGAAATTTGAGGCTGAAGGGAATGTCGAAGAGGGAACTAAGTACCTTGGAGACATCATGACGCTTATTGCATACTCTGTATCGAATTCAGATGTAGAAACTCGAAAACAGTTTTTACAGAATATCGATTCAATGGTATGTTTCACTGAAGATTTTTCTCAAAGCATCCATGAAATCGTGGGAGACCACTGAATATATAAGTGCCAAAACCGACTGTGGAAACACAGCCGGTTTTATTTTCTTTTTAGTAATAAATTTATATACAAAAAAGTTGCTTTATGATATCATAATTGTAGTAAATAGAAAGAAATTTGATATGAGAATAATAACAATATAGAAGAATATAGTTATTTTTTCCATGATTACATAGAAACTCTAATATATTATAAAAACAAGGGAAAGAGAATCGATAAAGGAGTTAAATATGAAATTTTATCCTGATGGAATAAAAAAAGATGTTATACCGAGCATACAAAAAGGAATTGCCCAAATTGATAAGGTTGATTTATATTCGATAAATAGCGGTATGAGAGCGTTTGGTGGCAGTGGTAACCTTTATAGATGTATTGAGCAATTGGCTACTGTAAGTGAAGACTTATATGTTCTTGCTAATAAATTAGAAGTTAGTACTGAATTATATGACAAAGCAGAAAAGAAAAATGAAGAAATCATTGAGCAATTGTTTTTAGAAGATATTGATTATCATGATTATATATTTGCAGATGAAAATGGCAGATACGGAGTTGCACAACAATTTTTTGACGATGCTGAACATGATTCCATAAAAAAAGTATCCGAAGTTTGCAATATGTCATATAAGGATGCTGTACAGTATTGTATGTATTTAAATTCTTTAGGAGCATGTTCATATGCAACATATGCAAATGTTATAGTTGATTTATATAAAGATGATCCAATCCAATTTGAAAAAGATTTTGGATATCCACTTTATTCGGTGTCAAAGAATGGAAATGTAGTATGTAATGGTGAGTTAGTTATGGCTGAACTTTTCTTGTATTATAACTCAGTACAAAATGGAGGAGAGCTGCTTACAGTAGATAAAGATGGTCGAAACACGTTTGTTGAAGATGCAATAGTTAGTAGGAAAACAGGAGAAATAACAAATGACCCATATGAAGAGAAGTCATATAAATATACAACTGTGCGTATGGCAAAAGTGGCTGAGCCTGATCAAGATGTAGTGAAATACTTAGATAAAAAAGGAACTTCAAAGAGACTCAAAAATTCAAATTATTTTATAAGCAAAAAACCAAATAAAACACGTGATGCGGAGCAGATGAAGACTTTTGTGAAACAAGAGCTTAATAAAGATAATACATATATGACATGTACTTTATGGGCAGACAAAAAATCTATTGTTGTCCAGGATATGAAGACTGGAGAAAAATATGAAAAGAAAGACTTCATGCATATTGTTGAAGTTGTTGATGCAGATGATAATGGTATTTATTTAGCTTCTGATGGTACGAAATACTTTATTGCATATGAAGAACTTGAAAAATGCAAAGAATGTGAATTTGAATCATTTGAATCTAGTGAGAGCAAATAGTTAATCGGTGTGACTATTGTATATACAAATTCATTGATTTATAATATCATATTAATGGAAAACAGAAAGGAATTTGATATGAAGATTTTAACAATTGGTGATATAGTAGGAGAAAATGGTGTTAAGAAATTTAAGACTGAATTACCTAAAATTAAAGCCAAATATAATATAGATTTTGTTATTGTAAATGCGGAAAATGCTGCAGGAGGAATGGGAATTACAACTGCAATATTTAATGAAATTCTAGCACTTAAAGTAGATGCAATTACAATGGGAAATCATACATGGGGAAAAAAGGATATCTTTTCATTTATAGATCATCCAAAACTTTTAAGACCAGCTAATTATTCAGAAGGTGTTGTTGGAAAAGGTGTAGGAGTTTACCCATGCATGGGTAAAAAAATATGTGTGATCGATTTAATTGGTAGAACAGATATGAACGTGTTATCAGATAATCCATTTACAAAAGTAGACAAGCTTATAGAAGAATATAAAGATAAATCAGATTTTATATTTGTTGAGTTTCATGCAGAAGCTACTGCAGAAAAATTAGCAATGGCAAACTACTTAGATGGTAGAGTGGCTGCTGTATATGGAACACACACTCATGTTCAAACAGCGGATGAACAGATTCTGGATAAAGGAACAGCGTATATTACAGATATTGGTATGACTGGACCAGTTGATTCAATTATCGGAATGGATAAGGAAGCATCTATAAAACGATTTGTTACTTCTTTACCTGAAAGATATAAATTAGCAGATGGTAAGTGTATGTTAAATGGTTGTATTTTTGATGTTAATGACGATAATTGTCGAGTTACGTCGATAGAGAGAATAATAATAAGATAAACCTCGAATTGTGGCTTACGAAAGTAGTATGAATTTTAGTAAAAATATAGACTTTTATGTGTTAATGTATTATAAATATATATGTAGTGAGAATACAAAAAAATAAAAAATAATAGGAGGCCAAAGAAATGGAAGTTTTAAAAATTTCATCTAAATCAAACCCAAATTCAGTAGCAGGTGCTATAGCTGGATTAGTAAAGGAAAACAATTATGCTGAAATGCAAGCTATCGGTGCAGGAGCTTTGAATCAAGCTGTTAAAGCTATTGCAATTGCAAGAGGTTTTGTTGCACCATCAGGAGTTGATCTTGTATGTGTACCAGCTTTTGCAGAGGTTCAAGTAGAAGGCGAAGAAAGAACAGGAATTAAATTAATTATTGAGGCTAGAAAATAATTTTTATATATAGGGGGCATAGTTTTTTTACTATGCTCTTTTTTTATGAAAATACTTGCAAAATTATTTTTCTTAGGGTATACATTAATTAGCAAATTCATACAAAAAAATTATTAAAAAAATACTTGACAAAAGAAAATTTTAATATATAATAACTACAAACAAACGTTCACAAGGAGGATAAAAAATGAGTACAGAAAATACTGAAAAGAAGAAAGCGCTAGAGGCAGCGTTAAGTCAAATTGAGAAACAATTTGGAAAGGGATCTGTAATGAAATTAGGCGAAACTACAGTTATGGATGTTGAGGCTATTCCAACAGGATCACTTAGTTTAGATATAGCATTAGGAATTGGTGGTATACCAAGAGGAAGAATCGTAGAAGTATATGGTCCAGAATCATCTGGTAAGACAACTCTTACATTACATATGATTGCAGAAGCACAAAGATTAGGTGGAGAAGCAGCATTTATCGATGCTGAGCATGCTTTGGATCCAACATATGCAAAACACCTAGGAGTAGATATAGATAATTTAATCGTTTCACAACCAGATACTGGTGAACAAGCATTAGAGATTGCTGAAGCATTAGTAAGAAGTGGTGCATTAGATATTATTGTAGTTGACTCTGTTGCAGCTTTGGTTCCAAAGGCTGAAATTGATGGTGATATGGGAGATTCTCATATTGGTTTACAAGCTCGTTTAATGTCACAAGCACTTCGTAAATTAGCTGGTGCTATCAATAAAACAAAAACAGTTATAGTATTTATCAACCAATTAAGAGAGAAAGTTGGTGTTATGTTTGGTAACCCAGAAACAACAACTGGTGGTAGAGCATTAAAATACTATGCATCTGTTAGATTAGATATTAGAAAAATTGAAAATATTAAAACTGATGGTGAAGTTACAGGAAACAGAGCTAGAGTTAAAGTTGTTAAGAATAAAATGGCTCCTCCATTTAGAGAAGCTGAATTCGATATAGTATATGGTAAAGGTATTTCTAAATCTGGAAGTATACTAGACTTAGCTGTTAACTTAGACATAATTGAAAAGAGCGGTTCTTGGTTCAGTTATAATGGAGAAAGAATTGGTCAAGGTAGAGAAAATATTAAGAAGTATCTAGAAGATAATCCTAAGATTATGGAAGAAGTTGAAGATAAAGTTAGAGAAAATTATAAAAAAGCTTTTGAACAAAGCTTAACTGATGGTGAGGTTTCTGAAGAAACAGAGGAAGAGCCAGAAGAATAATATATTGGAGATTAAAAATGGATTTTGAAAAGCTAGAGGAATATGATAAAAATAAAACGAAAGTTTTAAAGTATGTTATATATAAGAAAAGATCTGAAAATGAGATAAGACGCAAATTTCAAAATGATATAGACTCTAATATGCTGGATGATATAATTGAAGAGCTTAAAGAAAATGATTACATTAGTGATACAAAGTATATTGAAAGGGCCGTGAACGAATTTATGGCCCTTAAAAATTTGTCTTTAAAGCAAATCAAATATAAGCTTCAAGCTAAGGGAATAAGTAATGACTTAATTGAAGACTATTTTTCAGCTAATAGAGAGGATTTAAATGAGTATGAGATAAAGTCTGCTGGTAATATTATTGATAAAAAGTTTGATGAGCCAGCAGAAGAAATAATTCAAAATTTATTGAAAAAAGGTTTCGATTATGATAATGTTAAAGAGGCATTAGAGAGGAGAAACTAATGAAAAACGTATTAAATTTGGAATCACAAGTGTATTCAATTAAATCAAATGATTTTGAAGGTCCACTAGATTTGCTATGTCACTTAATTGATAAGAACAAAATGGATATTTGCGATATTAATATAAGTGATATTACAGATCAATATATAGCATATCTTAATAAAATGGAGGAGCTTAATTTAGAGATAGCAAGTGAATTTGTTATTATGGCTTCTACATTATTGTACTTAAAATCAAAAACTTTACTTCCATCTCTTCATGATGATGACGAAGCAGAGGAAGAGCTTACAGAAGAAGAGCTATTAAGAAGAATTATTGAATATAAAAAATATAAAGAAATATCTTCTACTTTAGGTGAAATGTACAACAATAACTACAAGATTTTCTTTAAGGATGAAGAGAAAATTAAATTTGATAAAAAACAACTTGATGAAAATGATATAGACTATATGCTTCTATATGATGCATATAGAAATGTAATAGATATGAACAAGACTAGACTAAATAAAAACGCTAAGAACATCAAAAAGATAGCTATAACAGATAACTACACTGTTTCTAGTAAAGTTAAAGAGATGTATAGAGAGCTTATTAGAAATAAAAAGTTTGTATTCAATAATCTATATTCTCAAAAAGAGTGTAACAAAGAGGAAGTTGTTACAGCTTTTACAGGTCTTCTAGAAATGTCTAGAAGAAGTAAAGTACAAACTTCACAAGAGCTTTTATTTGGCGATATAACTGTTGAAAAGAATAAGAGAAAAATAGATTAATAATAAAACTTAAATTGGTAAAAATAACTAGCAATGTATAAGGAGATTTATATGTTGCTAGTTTTTTGTATTTTATTACTGATAATAATTATTCTTTCTTCTAAAATAAAGTTTATTATAAAAGCAAATAATAGCGGGCATAAAGCATATGCTCTTATTTATATTTTCAAAGTTGTTTGTGTATATAAGGTTAATATAGATGATTTAAAGAAAACTAAAATGGTAAACAAGATAAGAAATAAAAAAATACCAAGTAAGAAATTAATTATAAAGATAATAAAAAATTTAAATATAAAATTAGATGTCTTAAAAATTAATATGAAATTTGGAGCAAATGATTCAAGCTTAACGGCCATAATCACTGGAATTATATATTCTATAATCTATATATTATTTCCAATATTTAATCTTAAAATAGATTTAAATAAAGATAATTTCTATATTAATATAATTCAAGTATTCGATAATAAAAATGTCTTAAATCTTAATTTTAAATGCATAATCAATATAAAATTAGTGCATATTATTAGTACAATTTATAAATGTAAAAAAGATTGGAGATGTAAAGATTATGGAAGAAAATCATCCAATAGAAGAGCTTATGGTAACAGCAATGGATAGCATTAAACAGATGGTAGATGCTAATACCATTATTGGTGAACCGATAAAGGCTTTAAATAATACAGTTATAATTCCAATATCAAAAGTTGGATTTGGATTTGCTGCTGGTGGTAGTGAATTTAATGATGAAACAATTAATTCATATAATAAAAGAGATAAAGAAGAGCATGTGAAATATAGACTACCATTTGGAGGTGGAAGCGGTGCAGGTGTTAGCATCACTCCTGTAGCTTTCTTAATTGTTCAAAATGATAATGTTAAATTACTGGAAGCATCACATAGCAATGTACTCGATAAATTAGTTGAGTATATTCCTGATGCTATTGAGAAAGTAAATAATATAATTAAAAGAAAGATGGATAGAGATGAAGGTAATCTTGGTGTTGTTGGTGACGATTTTGATGATGAAGAGCTAGATGATGACTGGGAAGATATTGAAGAAGAAAAAATAAGCAAAAAAGTTAAGGGAAGTTCTACCACATAGGTAGAGCTTTTTTAATACAAATAAATCGTACAAATGTTTACTTTTATAAAAAAATATGAAATAATACAGCTATGTTATAGGGGTGAATGCTGATGATAGATTTAAATAATGATGTTAAGTTTGTAAAGGGTGTTGGACCAAGTAGAGTCGAACTTTTAAATAAGCTTGGTATTTTTACATTAAAAGATCTTGTTACTTATTATCCAAGAGATTATGAGGATAGAAGTAAGCCTAAAAAGATTGCTGAGTGTGTAGATGGTGAAGATGTTTTAATTGAAGCTATGGCAGTTTCCAGACTTGCTGAAATTCGTGTTAGAAAAAATATGGTTATGTACAAATTATCTGTAAGTGATGATACTGGATCATGTACTATTACATGGTTTAATCAACCATATCTTAAAACTAAGGTTAAGTATGGTGAAACTTATAGCTTTTATGGTAGAGTTCATATTAAAGGTTCTAAACTTGAAATGAATTCTCCGGTATTTGATTCAAAAGATTCAAATAAACATACTGGAAAGATTGTACCTATATATCCAACAACTTATAACTTACCTCAAACAACTCTTAGAACTATCATTGAAAATGCGGTCGAACAAGTATCTGGCGAAATGGAAGAGCGTATGCCAGCGTACATACTAAATGATTATAAATTATGTGAGATTAACGAAGCAATAAAAAGCATTCATGAGCCAGAAGAATTTAAAGACTTTTCTTACGCAAGAAGAAGGCTTGTATTTGAGGAGCTTCTTGTTATGCAACTTGCACTTCTTAATTTGAAAAGCAGTTGGAAAAAAGAGCAAAAAGGTATTCAGTACAGTAGCAAAGTGAAGATGTCTGATGTTATAAATGAGTTACCTTTTAAATTAACTAAAGCACAACTTAGAGTTCTTGAAGAAATTGATAATGACATGGAAAGTGAAAAGGCAATGAATAGACTTCTTCAAGGAGATGTTGGATCGGGTAAGACAGTAGTATCTATCATTGCCGCATATAAAGCAGTTAAATCTGGATATCAAGCAGCTATAATGGCACCAACATCTATTCTAGCTACTCAGCATTTAGAGAGCTTTTCGAATATGCTTGGTAAGTATGGAATAAGATGTGAACTTCTTATTAGCAGTGTTACAAAGAAAAAGAAGGAAGAAATCTTAGAGAAGCTACAAAGTGGAGAAATTGATATATTAATTGGAACTCACGCAATATTGGAAGAAAATGTTGTGTTTAATAAGCTTGGGTTAGTAGTTACTGATGAGCAACATAGATTTGGTGTTAGACAAAGAAGTACTATTGTATCAAAAGGAACAAACCCTGATGTACTTGTTATGACAGCAACTCCAATACCTAGAACTCTAGCTCTTATATTATATGGAGATCTTGATATATCTATAATTGATGAATTACCTCCAAATAGAAAAGAGATTGAAACATATGCTGTTACAAAAGGTCTAGAAAATAGAGTAAATGATTTTGTTAGAAAGCAAATAAAAGAGGGAAGACAAGCGTATGTTGTTTGTCCACTTGTTGAAGAAAATGAAGAGATTAAAGCTAAGTCTGTTGAAGAGATTTATGAAAAATACAAAACGGAAGTATTCACGGATTTGGTTGTTGAATATATGCATGGTAAAATGAGACCAAAAGAGAAAGATGAGATAATGGAACGTTTTAAGAATGGTGAGATTGATATTCTTATTTCAACTACTGTTATAGAAGTTGGTGTCAATGTTCCAAACTCAAGCATTATGATTGTAGAAAATGCAGAGCGTTTTGGTCTTGCTCAGCTTCACCAATTAAGAGGAAGAGTTGGTAGAGGTGAATACCAGTCATATTGTATTTTAAAATATAATAGCAATTCAGAGGTTGCACAAAAAAGAATGAAAATAATGACATCTACCACAGATGGATTTGTTATTGCAGAGAAGGATCTAGAGCTTAGAGGATCTGGTGAGTTCTTTGGCACAAGACAACATGGTCTTCCAGAGTTTAAAATAGCTAATTTATTTGAAGATATGGACATTCTAAAAGAAGTTCAAGGCTTAACTTCAAAGATAGAGAAAACAGATCCAAAATTGGAATTAGATAAACATTTAGGGTTGAAAAAAATGGTTGATGAAAAATTTGATGGTAGAGTTGAAATGTAGAAGTTTAAAAAAGCTCCAAAAAACGCCAAAACACTTGACATTTGAGCCAAAAAAACATATATTATAGAGGAAAAATGTAATTTACAAGTGAAGGGGACAGTATTATGAAAACACAAATGGTAACGTCAAAAGATGGCGGCGAGCTTATAAGCTTTAAGATTAATGGTATAGAAAAAATACATCAAGGCGCTGATTGTGTTGATGAGAATGGAAAAGTTTATTGGAAACGACATTTCCCTGTATTGTTTCCAATTGTAGGGAAGTTGAAGAGAAATCAAGCTATAATTAATGGAAAGAACTATGAGATTTTTCAACATGGTTTTGCAAGAGATATGGAATATGAACCAGTTACTAAACTAGATAATTTCCACTCATATGTTTTAAAGAGCAACAAAGCAACTCTTGCAAGATATCCGTTTGAATTTGAGTTATATAACACTTATAGAATGGAAGATGATACAATAACAACTATATACAAAGTTATTAATACTGGAAGTATTAATATGCCATTTTGTATTGGTGGACATCCAGCATTAGTAATTGATCCAAATGAGATGAATAAAGGAAATTATTACTTAGAGTTTGAAGAAGATGAAGAGAAAATTCATTTCTTATATTTAGTTGATGGATTAATTGGAACAGAATATGCTAAAAATAGAATGGAAGACAAGAGACATATGATGCTTGGTCCAGATTCATTTAAGAATGATGCAATTATCATGAAAGGAATTACATCTAAGAGAATTAGTTTAATGCATAGATATAAAGAAAATCCTGTATTTACTGTTGAGTTTGCAGATTTTCCTTATTTAGGAATTTGGTCTAAACCAAATGCACCATTTTTATGTATTGAACCATGGCATGGATTTTCAGACTCAATAAAGAGTACTGGTATCTTTGCTGAAAAGACTGGTAGTATTTTACTAAAACCAGGTCAATCATATGAATGTAGATATTCAATTAAATTTTACGAAGATTAAAGAAAAGGATAAAAGAATGGAAATAACACTTACAATATTAGGACTTATTTTTGTCTTGATTGGCGTAGTACTTATATATGATGCACGTAAGATTACAAAAAGTAGATTTAGCTTTCAAGATATAAATGAAGGAACAAAGTATTTAAAAATATTTGGTTTTATACTTACGATACTTGGACTTGGAATAATGTATTATTATTTACCAAGTGTATTTGAAACCATTAAAAATATAAAATAAAAACGAAAGAGGAAGGTTATGGAAAACGTTAATATTAGTGAAGAAGAAATGAAAAAAAGTAATGCAATAGTAAGTAGAATTACTGAGTATTACACAAAAAGAATTGTAGGACAAAAAAATCTACAATCATCATTATTAATAGCTCTAATAGCAAATGGGCACATACTAGTTGAATCTGTACCAGGTTTGGCAAAAACAACAGCTGCTAAAGTTTTAACAGAAAGTTGCGGTGGAAAATTCTCAAGAATTCAATGTACACCGGATTTATTGCCAAGCGATATTGTTGGTACTCAAACTTATAATGCAAAAACTGCAGAGTTTGAAACAAAGATTGGACCTGTATGTGCTAATTTTGTGCTTTTAGATGAAATCAACAGATCAAGCTCAAAAACACAAAGTGCTATGCTAGAGGCAATGCAAGAAAGACAAGTAAGTATTGGTGGAGAAATTTTTGAATTACCAGAAATATTTGTTGTAATTGCAACACAAAATCCAATTGAACAAGAAGGAACATATTTACTATCTGAAGCTCAACAAGATAGATTTATTATTAAAGAAACTATCACTTATCCAACTGCTGAAGAGGAGTTTGAGGTATTAAACAGAATCGAAAATAATGCATTTGAAAAATCAGAGAAGGTTGTTAATTTAGAGCATATCAAATATTTACAAGACTTATGTAAGAAGGTATATATTGATGAAGCTGTTAAGAAATATATTGTTGAAATAGTTCAAGCAACAAGAGAGCCTTCAAAAGTAATTAACGCTGAACTTGCTAAATATGTAACATGTGGAGCAAGTACTAGAGCATCAATTGCATTTATGGAAGCAAGTAAAGCTATAGCTCTTATCAATGGTAGGGCATATGTTACTCCAGATGATGTAAAGGAAGTTGCACAAGGAGTTTTAAGACATAGAATAACACTAAGTTTTGAGGCTGTTGCAGATAATGTTGCTGTTGAGACAGTTATTAATGCAATTTTATATGCTGTAAAAGCCCCATAATTATTTAGGAGATTTTCATTATGGAAATGAAATATATAACAAAAGTAAAAGCAAGTATTTCTATACAGACAAGAAAGAAGACAACAAACTTGCTTGAAGGTATGTATAATTCAATATATAAAGGCAAAAGCATGAATTTCCAAGATTTAAGAGAGTACGTTGTTGGTGATAACATTAAGGACATAGATTGGAAGGCATCTGCAAGATCAGATAAAATTTTAATTAAACAATTTATTGCTGAAAAAAAGCATAACGTTCTATTTATTATAGATTCAGGAAAGAAGATGCTTGGTGATTCGAAAGAATTGGAACCTAAAAAAGATGTTGCTATTATGACAGCTGGTACAATTGGTTACTTGGTTGATAAAAATGGTGACTCAGTTGGTGCAATATGTAATGGTAGAAAAGGTATTAATTATTTTGGATTTAATACAGGACTAAATAATCTAGAAAAAATTTTAACATATATTGAAAAAGAGATACCATCAGAAGGCGATTTAAATAAGCTTGTTGAGTATACATATAAACACATAAAAAGAAAAATGATTATTTTTATAATTACGGATATCGATGGAATTAATAGCATAACTGATACAACATATAGAAGATTAACTGCTATGCATGATGTAATGGTTATTAATATTTCTGATGCATCTATTTCAGAGATAGATTCGTTTGATATGGATCAAGATTGTTATGTTCCATACTACATGTGGGAAGATGATAAGCTTAAGGATATAGAAAGTAAGATTAAAGAAGATATGTATAGTAAAGCAGAAGAAAAGCTTAAAAAGTACAAGATTGCATCTGGTACAATTGATTGCCAGAAAAATATTGTTAATGATATTTATAAATTATTAGAAAGGCGAAAGAATGCAAACCTCTATTAATCTACAAAGTATGTATAACTATTCAGTTTGGCCATTATTACTTGTTTTTTTTATTTTCGCAATAATGACAATTGGACTCATTGTTGTACTAATTAAGAAGAATAAAAAACAGGTAGTTGTGAAAAAGCCTGAAGTAAAGAAAGCTCCAGAAAAAAGTATTAAAAACATTCCGGCTATTAAAAATAAATATATTAAAAAGCTAAATGGAATTGAGAGCAAGTATAAAGAAGAAAAGATTGACTTAAGAAAAGCATATCAAGAGATAAGTGAAAATGTTCGTCTATTTGTATTTGAAGTTACAGATATAACGACTCAAAACTTTTCATTATCAGAGATTAAGAAAGCAAATATTCCTGGATTATATGAATTAATTGAAGAGTATTACGAACCAGAATTTGCAGAGAAATCTGTAGGTGATTTTGATGATGCAATAAATAAAGCAAGGAGAATTGTAAGCGAATGGAATTAATGTATCCAATTGCAATAATTATTTGCGTAATATTAGCTATTGTAATATTTGCAATAAGCTTTAAAAGAAAAGGTAAGTTTACAACTGGTAAAAGAGTTGCAAATACCAAGTATATAAAAGAATCAGAATACTATAAATCAAAGGTTAGAAAACACCGAATATATAGTATTCTTATTGGTCTTGTAACTACGATATGTATATGTGTTACAAGTATTTTAATAGCAAGACCAATTACTAAACAAACTAAAAGTGAGACGAAGTACAATAGAGATATTATAATTGGACTTGATATATCTCTTTCAGAAAATGAAGTAAACTTAGAGCTTGTTAAAAAATTTAAGAAAATCATTCCAAGTATTAAAGGAGATAGAATTGGAATAGTTCTTTACAATACTGCTCCAGTTGTTTATTGTCCTTTAACAGAAGACTACGACTATATAAATGAATGTCTAGATACAATAGAAACTCAAATTCAAAAGGTTATTGATAATAATGGAACTATACCTTATTCATATGACGAAGATGGTATGGAGACAAGATCTTTTTGGTATGGTGGAACAATTGCCAATAACAGTGAAAGAGGAAGTTCTCTTGTCGGTGATGGTTTAGCTGGAACAGTTTCTTCATTTCCAGACCTAAAAGATAATAAAGATAGAACAAGAATCATAATATTTGCCACAGATAATGATGTATCTGGAACAGAAGCGGTTTCTCTTGAAGAAGCATGTGCATATTGTAAGCAAAATAATATTATTCTTTATGCATATTGTCCTTCTGTAGACATGAACCCATATACGTCTAGTGAGAAGATTGCCTCATATAAATCTGCTGTTGAAAATATAGCTGGTGGTAAATTCTATGTTGGAAACTTAGATAAGATGTCTTCAAGTATTGTAAATGAAATTAAAGATACAAAGACTTCAGAAATGAATACAAGTGTTAAAACAATTATTACTGATCATCCAGAAGTACTTTGTGTAATCGTAACAATATTAATTGTTATTTTAATAATTTTAGAGAAAAGGATTAAGCTATGATAACAAATCCAATTATTCCGATTTGGTTAATGTCAATTATTTGTATTATATTGCTATTGCTTGTGTACATAGACTTTAGTAAATTTAGCAAGAAAAATAAAACAAATAACAGTAAAAGACCAAAAAATATAATTAAATATAAAATATTCAATAAGATTTCTAAGACAATAATAATTGTTATACTATTCTTGTTGAATCTTAGATTCATGACTCCAAATGGTGATTCAACACAAATAAAATATGATGTAGATGTTTTATTTGTAATCGATAAAAGTGTTAGCATGAGAGCTCTTGATTATGATGGAGAAAAAGAGAGAATGGAAGGTGTAGTTAAGGATTGTAGCTACATAATAGATACTCTAAATGGAGCAAGCTATTCTATTATTTCTTTTGGAGATACAGCAGAAATGTTGGTTCCATTCACAAGCGACGCTGATATGGTTAAAGCAGAACTTGGAGCTATCACAACAGAAGATGATTTTTATGCTAGCGGGACATCAATGAAGCTTGCTAAGAAAGAAATGGAAAAAGTTCTAAAAAGAGAGCAAAAAACAAAAGGTGGAGCTGCTAAAACTATCGTATTTTTCATATCTGATGGGGAAATAACTAAAGAAGGTGAGCTATACGAATCTTTTAAATCACTAAAAGAATATGTTCTTGGTGGTGCTGTAATGGGATATGGAACATCAAGTGGTGGAAAGATGGTTAGTAGATTATACGAAGATGAACCAAGTAGCAGTAGTTATTACGTTTATTATTACGACAATAAATATAATAGAACAACAGCTCTTTCTAAGATAGATGAAGGAAATCTTAAGGAAGTGGCATCTGATTTAGGTGTTGGTTATGTTCACATGGATAAGACATCAAAGATTGATTCAACATTAAAGAAATTACGAGATCAAATGCTTGAGTCACAAACTGCAGAAGAAAAAATAAATTCATATTCTGATACTTATTATTACTTCGCAATAGCTTTGGTTATATGTCTTATAGTTGATTTTATAGTTAGAAAAAGGAGTTTATGATGAAAAAAAGTATTTTTATCATAGTATATATACTTGTAGTTCTCATCTTAATAAAGCTGTTATTTAATGCAGTAACAAACACAGTATTGATAAGTAAATATAAAGATGGAGATTACTCAGAGCAAACTGCATATGCATTAACGTTATTTAATTTCCCAGAAAGCTATGTGGCAGATTATAATTTAGGTAACGTTTTATATAAAAAAGGCGATTACAATGGAGCAATTGAGCAGTACAAAAAAGCATTAGATAGAAATGTTCCCAAAAGAAAAGAATGCAGTATTAGAATCAATTATGCTCTTTCAATTTGTAATCTGGTACATGTTGATGAGAATAACAAAGAAAGTATTGAAAACGCAATAAAAGAATATGAAAAAGCAATTGAAGTACTTGTAAAGCAAGATTGTGCAAATGATGATGGTGATGGTCATAGTGAGAAAGCTCAACAACTTAAAGATGATATTGAAAAAGAAATAGAAAGACTAAAAGAGCTTTTGAATCAAGATGATAAAGACAAAGATAAGGATAAAGATAATCCTGATGATGACAAGGATAATCCTGAAGATGATAAAAAGAATAAAGAGATAGAAGATAAGATAAAAGACATAAAAGCAGATGCAATTAAGCAACAAAGGGAGAAAGAAGAAAGTTCAAAGAACTTGGGAAAGAAGTATAATGACCATTCCAAGAAAAATTGGTAATAATCAAAAAGTAGTTGACAGAATGTAAGAATCTGTGATAATATTAAGAACATATAAGTGATAAATACAATGAAAAAGAGGAGTAAATCTAAACTGTCTAGATAAGAGAAAAGGAATGACCCGCTGAAAGTTCCTTATAGAAAAGTAGGTTGAAGGTAGCTTTGGAGTTGATATATTGAAATTAAGTAAATGTATTCGGTGAGCACCGTTATATGCGTTAGAGATAATATGCTAAAAAACTTTAGTATATTAATTAAGGTGGTACCGCGAAATAACACTCGTCCTTATTATAGGACGAGTTTTTTGTTTTTATAGGAGGTATGCATATGGAAAGAATAGCAAAGTATCTATTATTTATAATTGTTATGGAGGCTGTACTCGTCTGCTTTTCTGGTTGTAGTATAGAAGATTTTAAAAGACATAAAAAAGTTGAAACAGACGATGTTATTATAACTGAAGAAGGCGATACAAAATATAAAAAGGCTTTTGGATCATACATTGTTAAAAGTGGTTGGATGGAAAGTAAAACTCATTCTGGAAATGGAAAATATTTCTACGTAAAAGAAGGAGAAGACAACGATAAACAACCTAACAACATTTCAATTAATTCTGGAACAAATGATTATAAAAAAGAAGACCATGAAAAATTTAAAGATGCGATATATGCACAGCTTGCAAAACAAGTTTCAGGAAGTAAAGCTACTGTAACAGCTAGTGGATCTACACTAGATAATGGTGAACTTGTATATACATTTATTATAAAGAGCACTAAATCAGTTACAAAACAATACTACATTGTTGGAGATGAAAAGTTCGTTGTAATAATCGAGTCAGTATGGAATGAAGATGATGAAAAAGATGTAGATGAAATTGCATTAAAGATGCTTAATTCATTTGAATGGTCAAAGTAAATAAAATTTATAAGGAGGATATCTATGGAAAGAGATCATAAGTTAGAGGGAAATTATAACCCAAAAGATTTTGAAGATGAATTATATAAGGAGTGGGAAGAAAAAGGCTTTTTTAAACCAAGTATGGATAAGACAAAAGAAAGCTATTGTATTATGATGCCACCTCCAAATGTAACAGGAAAATTACATATGGGACATGCTTTAGATGCATCAATCCAAGATTATTTAATAAGATATAAAAGAATGAAAGGATTTAATACTTTATGGCTTCCAGGAACTGACCATGCTGCTATCTCAACTGAGATGAAAGTTGTTCAAAGTCTTCGTGAACAAGGTATTAAAAAATCTGATTTAACAAGAGAGCAATTTTTAGAGAAGGCTTGGGAATGGACACATCTTTATGGTGGAACAATTCAAAAGCAACAACGTAAGCTAGGATGCTCTTGTGATTGGTCAAGAAGCAGATTTACAATGGATGAAGGTTTATCAAATGCTGTTGAAGAAGTATTCTTTAGATTATATGATAAGGGATATATATACAAAGGTAAGAGAATGATTAACTGGTGTCCTGGATGTAAGACATCAATATCTGATGCAGAGGTTGAATATAAAGAAGAAGCATCTCATATTTGGCATATTAAATATCCAATTACTGGTACAGATGATTACTTAGTAGTTGCAACAACAAGACCAGAAACAATGCTTGGTGATACAGGTGTTGCTGTTAATCCAAAAGATGATAGATATAAACATTTAATTGGAAAAACATGTACACTTCCATTGATGAATAAAGAGATTCCAATTATAGCAGATCCATTTGTTGATATGGAATTTGGTACTGGTTGTGTTAAATTAACACCATGCCATGATCCAAACGATTATCAAGCAGGTATCAAAAATAATCTAGAGTTTGTTGAAGTATTTGATAGTAACTTAGTAATGCATGATTTAATTCCAGAAGTAGCTGGTATGAATGCATATGAAGCAAGAGAAGTAGTAGTAAATCTTTTAAAAGAGCAAGGTTTCTTAACAAAGATAGAAGACTATACTCATAATGTTGCTAAGTGTGAAAGATGTAAAACAACTATTGAACCAACTATTTCAGATCAATGGTTTGTAAAGATGGATGAACTTGCTAAGCCAGCTATTGAAGCAGTTAGAAGCGGAGATATAAGATTTATACCAAATAAATATGATAAAACATATTTTAACTGGATGGAAAACTTACAAGATTGGTGTATTTCTCGTCAATTATATTGGGGACATAGAATTCCAGCATATTATTGTGATAAGTGTGGAGAAATACATGTTGCAAGAACAAAACCAGAGAAATGTTCAAAGTGTGGACATACAGAGCTTACACAAGATCCAGATACATTAGATACATGGTTTAGCTCAGCTTTATGGCCATTCTCAACACTTGGTTGGCCGGAGCAAACAGAGGACTTAAAGACATTCTATCCAACAAATACAATCGTAACAGGATACGAAATTATATCACTTTGGATTTCAAGAATGATATTCTCAGGTCTTGAGTATGTTGGTGCAAAACCATTCTCAGATATTATTATTCATGGTATGGTTAGAGATGACCAAGGAAGAAAGATGAGTAAGACGCTTGGAAATGGTGTTGATCCATTAGATGTAATTGCTGAATATGGAGCTGATGCTTTAAGATTTTCATTAACTCTTGGTATTACATTTGGAAACGATATAAGATATATTCCAGCAAAAGTTGAGCAAGGAGCTAACTTTGCTAATAAATTATGGAATGCATCTAAATTCGTTCTAATGAACTTAGAGGACTATGCTGGAGAATATGATAAATCAAAATTATGCAAAGAAGATAAATGGATTCTATCAAAAGCAAATAAACTTGCAGAAGAAATATCTAGAAATATTGATAATTTTGATTTAGGTGTTGCTACTCAAAAAATATATGACTTTATATGGAATGAATTCTGTGATTGGTATATTGAGATTGTAAAAACACGTTTATATGATAAAGAATGTACAACAAGAAAAGAAGCACAATATACATTAAACACTGTTTTAGAGTACAGCTTAAAGATGTTACATCCAATAATGCCATTCGTAACAGAAAAAATATATAGAGAATTATATAATAATGATGAAACAATCGTAACATCAAAATGGCCTGAATATAGTGAAGAGCTAAACTTTGAATCTGAGGAAGAAGAAATAGAGCTATTAAAATCTATTATTACAGAAGTGAGAAATATTAGAAATAACATGAATGTTCATCCAGCAAAGAAAGCTAAGCTAATATTTGTGACAGAAAAATATGCTGATTTAATCAAACAAAGTGAAAGCTTTTTAGCAAAGCTAGCATTTGGAAATGAAGTTATTATTCAAGATAACAAAGATAATATACCATCAAATGCTATTTCAATAATGAAACAAGACTTAGAATTATATATTCCTTTTGAGGATTTAGTTGATATAGAAGCTGAAAAAGAAAGACTACAAAATGAAAAGACTAAATTAGAATCAGAGGTTGAAAGAGCTAAAAAGATGTTATCAAATCCTGGATTTGTTAATAAAGCTCCAGAGGCTAAGATTAATGAAGAAAAAGAAAAATTAGCTAAATATGAAGAAATGCTAAAAAATACAATTGATAGATTAGCAAATATGTAATTTTATAATAAAAATAAAAAGAGACGGCACCCATTGGGTAACGTCTCTTTTTGAGTGGTTTAGGAATCAGACAATCCAGTTCAGACAAAAATCGGCTTCAGCAGACCAATATCATCCTGTGCGTGTTCACGCAGTCCGTCACGGCTTCTGAATCCGTGAAGGCCATTGAGCAGGGTAATATCATATTCGTCAAAAAGTCTGCCTGCAATGTTGGCCGTACCACCACCGGGTGCCTTGTAAACCAGTTTGTGGGATGCCTCGTAGTGCTCGCTTGTATCATGCATGATATATGTCTTTACATGAATATCAATATAGAGCTTTCTACGAACGGAGTACAGATAAATCTGCAGGGCCTGATGGCCAGTACACTTGGGATTGCGGATGTAATCCTTAGCATACTGAAGCCACTTGCATTCCGGAATCTGGCTCGGGATATAGACGATGCTCTGGTCAAAGCGAGAGGCATCGAATTCCGTTGTGTCTTTGAGCACAGGTTTTCCGATAGGTCTGAAGTCGCTATTCTGACCGAAGTAGTCAACGATGTAATCCAAGAAAAGGTAACATTCGTTGATGAATTCATCAGAAGTGCGACCCATAAGGATGGTGTTTAGGGCAATCAAATCCTTTAAATTGTTCTCAGCCTTTGAGGGCGTCGAACCATTTCTCCAGATTTTTTCGAAATAGCTCTCAACGGTCTTAATACGCAGGTTGCTCTTGAATGGAACATGAGGGAAAGCGTCTTCCAAAAAGAATTCCATATTGGTCTTAAACATGGAGAGCTCACTCACATTCCTCTGTTCAGTAGACTGATATGCCTGGCTGCAGAAGCGGCGAGGCAGATACATCGCATACTGGCTCACAAGACGGATGAGCGACTCAAGTTCCTTGGAGGAACGAGGTGTTTCAATCATCATGTCGAGCAGCAGCTTGCTGTACTGATAGAGTGCCTCGTCAACCCACTCATTGTTACTGAGACAGTAGAGAAGAATCTCTTCTGTCCGGGCTTGTAATGTTTTTCCCATTTACTTTGTCTCCTTTTGAGTATTTGGTATGTGCAAAGCACAACCATGTCTATATATTATAACATATTATTTAATTTATGTAAAGAAAAGGATATGTCGATTAAGCTCGAAATGTTCCCATAATACGGCAAAACTTCTGCGTTTTCGCTATATCAATATCGGGAAAATGAGACTATAATATGTATCAATCTAATCGAAGGAGGGAAATATGAATAGTGTTTTTTTAGAAAGAGACAAGACGCTTCTGGTTGAGATTACAGAAGAAATAGACCACCATGTGGCAGATATACTAAGGAGGAAGATAGATGAAGACATTACGAGATACATGCCTAGAAAAGTTATATTTGATTTTAATAAGGTGTCTTTTATGGATAGTGCAGGAATAGGAATGGTTATTGGTAGATATAAGATGGTAAATATGATTGGTGGAGTTACACAAATGAAAAATGTGAGGACAAGTATTAAAAAGATCTTTGAAATGAGTGGTGTATCTAAAATTATACCGATTATTGATAGTTGTGCATAAAAAATAAATTTTAATTTTATTTATAGTGAGGAAGTTTATATGAGTGGAATTTATGAAAATGAAATGAAGTTGGAGTTTCTAAGTAAATCTAATAATGAGGCTTTTGCTAGAATTGCTGTGGCAGCATTTGCTGCACAATTAGATCCAACAATTGAAGAGCTTGCTGATATTAAGACTGCTATATCAGAAGCTGTAACTAATTGTATTATTCATGGTTATGAGAATACAAAAGGAATAGTAAAGGTTATTGCTAAAATATTTGCAAATACTTTAGAAGTAGAAATCTCAGATACTGGAAAAGGAATAGAAAATATAGAGCTTGCAAGAAAACCTTTATATACATCTAAGTCTAACATTGAAAGATCTGGTATGGGCTTTACAATAATGGAAAGTTTTATGGATGAAGTTCATATAGAATCTGTTGTTGGGCTTGGAACAAAGATTACAATGAAGAAAATGATAAAAAAAGATGATTTCCCTGAAGAAGAAAAAATACTAGATACAGTGGAATTAGAAGGGAGATAAACTTTTTTATGTATGAGAATAAGCTGGAAGATATTTTAAAAGCTCGGATCTGGAGATAAAGAAGTAATGTCAAAAATAATAGTTGATAATTCTAATCTTATTTGGAGCATTGCTTCTAGATTTAAGGATAGAGGATATGAAATGCAAGATTTATATCAAATCGGTTGTATTGGACTAATTAAATCAATTAAAAGATTTGACACAAGTTTTGAAGTAAAATTATCGACATATGCAGTACCATACATATTAGGAGAAATAAAAAGATTTGTAAGAGATGATGGTCTATTGAAAGTAAGTAGAAGCATAAAAGAGCTATCATATAGAATAAAAATAGTACAGAAAGAATATTTAGATAAAAAAGGAAGAGAGCTTGAGATAGATGAACTTGCCAAAGTTTTAAAGGCAAATAAAGAAGATATTCTTATTGCGATAGATTCTTCTGTAAGACCAGAGTCTATTGATAAGACTATTGGAGATTCAGATGACTTAACATTAATGGATAAACTAAAAAGTAATATAGATCAAGAAAAGGAGATAATTAACAGAATAACAGTTAAAGACTTAATGGGAAAATTAGATGAAAAATCTAAAAAGATAATAATGCTTAGATATTTTAGAGGAAAAACACAGTGCCAAGTGGCTAATCTAATGGGGATTAGCCAAGTGCAGGTGTCTAGAATGGAGAAAAGAATATTAAACAATATGAAGATGAGTTTAACTCAAGCGATATAGATTTATGAGAAAGTTTTTTAAATACATAGCCACAATAATGTGTCTAGTTTTTTTATTGCCATTTTTATTAACAATAAAGTTTAATGATGAAAATATAGAGAACAATAAAAAGATAGAAAATAAAGCAAATTCAGACAATCAAGAAATAGAGCATATAGTATATGATTATGGAGCATATAAAACCATAAAAGTACAAATGGAAGATGGAAGTATAGTTGATATGAACTTAGATGAATATTTACTTGGTGTAGTATCAGCAGAGATGCCAGCGGAGTACGATATAGAAGCTTTAAAAGCACAAGCTGTTGTTGCAAGAACGTATACTCTTTATACAATAATCCATAGTAATAAACATGGAGATGGAATTATATGTACATCCTCATCATGCTGCCAAGCATGGCTTTCAAAAGAAGATAGAATGAATAAATGGGATGAAGAGGTAAGAGAGGCTAATTGGAATAAAATAGAAGAAGCGGTATATTCAACAAGTGGAGAAGTTATTGAGTATAATGGAGAAGTAATAGATGCATTTTTTCATGCTAATAGCGGAGGTAAAACTGAAGTTCCTATTAATGTTTGGGGAGGGACAGATTATCCTTATTTACAAGCTGTTGAAACATCGGGAGAAGATGGATATACTCAATATAGCTCTGAAAATATAGTATCTAAAACAGAGCTTGAAAAGATTATAAAGGAAAAGTATAACGATTTTTCTATTGATTGGAATGATAATCCAATTGAAATTAAAGAATACACTGATAGCAATCGTGTTAAAACAATTAAGATTGGTAATAAGAATCTATCTGGTGTGGAAGTAAGAACATTGTTTAATCTAAAGTCAGCAAATTTCATATGTCGAGTAGAGAGCAATAATATAAAGTTTTTAGTTAAAGGATATGGTCATGGTGTTGGATTAAGTCAGACAGGTGCAGATAGCATGGCGAAAAGCGGTGCCAGTTATAAAGATATAATTAATCATTTTTATGCAAATGTTCAAATTGTAAGCTTATAAAAGTATAAATTTATAATTATTGGAAATAATGAATATAACAAAGTTCAAGGAGGAATTATAAATGGATAATAGGTTTTATAAAATTGGAACTTGCATTGGAATAATAATTATTATTGCTATTATTGCATGTATTGTTACAGCTAAAAAGAAAGATAAACAAATAGCTAAAGAAGGTCAGTCTTTAATGTCTAGTGCTAGCTTGCTTGAAAGTGAAGAAGAAAATACGTCTGAGACTAAAAGTGATGAGTTTAATATGATAGAGGAGAAAAAAGAAGATACGAATAAAGCGAAAAATGAAAATAGAAGTGAGATTAAAGATGAAGGGAAAAATAAAATTGCAAAAGTAGATGAAAAGAAAAAACAAGAAGAAAAGAAAATAGAGCCAGTAAAAGATCCTACATTTGTGTATCCAGTACAAGGGGAGATAATGCAAGATTATGCTAAAGATCAGCTTGTATACTCACAAACTCTGGGAGAATGGATTACTCATACTGGAATAGATATTAAGGCTAATAAGACAACAGTAGTAAATGCTGCTGCGGATGGTAAAGTTAAGTACATTAAGAATGATCCAAGATATGGTCTTACTGTTATAATGGAACATGCAAATGGATTTAGCACGGTGTATTCAAATCTCTTAACAACAGAATTTGTATCTATTGGGGAAGAGCTTAAATCTGGACAACCAATTGGAACAGTTGGCAATACTGCTGCATTTGAAATATTAGATGAGCCACATCTTCATTTTGAGATATTGAAAGAGGGAGAAGCGGTTGATCCAAATATGTATTTAAAAAACTAAAATAAAGGAAGTTAGAGATTTATATTTCTAACTTTCTTTTAATTTGACTTGAAAGATGCTTTGTGCTAAATTATAGATAATAAATTTTTATGGAGGATATATATGATATTACAAGATTATTTTTCTGAAGAGCAATTAGATTTATGCAGGGAAGTTGGAATTGTTATTGAAGAAAGAGATTATAATAGTGAAGAGCTATATGAACTTGAACAAACAATATTAGATTACATATATCAAAATGTTGCTGAAGATAATTTTTATATGTTAGAGGAGAAATTTGATGAGATATTAGATATAATAATGGATTTAGAAAATGAAGAAGATGATACTAATCCATTCCAAGAAGAATATCATGAAAATGACCATGTTGAACTTAATAATGGTAAAACAGGTATAATTGTTGATATAACAAATAACGTGTATACAGTTGAAGTAGATGAGAAGTTTAAAACTGGTAATCTAGATGAAGATGTTATGATAGTTGCAGAAAATAGTATTGTTAAATTAGTTTAAAATAGATAAATTGATATAAGAAAATATAAAAATAGAGCTTAACTTTAGTTAAGCTCTATGCGTTTTCTACAGCTATAGCATGTGCAATACCAGGAATACTTTCTCCTTGCTGAGAACTTGTTGCATTCATAAGAGCACCGGTTGCAATACATAGTATTTTATTAAGATTATGTTTTTTTAACTCATTATAAAAATATCCAGAAAATATAGTTCCAAAACAAGCACAGCCACTACCACCAGAATGTGTATCTTGAGTATTTTTATCAAACATTAAAACTCCACAGTCATAGTACTTATCTTTTATATCAAAACCTTTACTTAACGCTAAGTCAGTAGCAATATCTTTTCCAATATATCCCAGGTCACCACTAATAATTGCATCATAATAATCAGGAGTTCTTCCAGTATCATTAAAATGAGTTATTAATGTATCTACAAAAGCTGGAGCCATGGCAGCACCCATGTTGTTAGCATCAGTTATTCCGAGGTCTACTATCTTACCTGGTGTTATATGAGTTATATATGGCCCCTGTCCGTTACTTGAAAGTATACTTGCACCAGATCCAGTAACTGTCCATTGAGATGATGGTGGACGTTGATTACCAAGCTCTAATGGAAAACGAAATTGTTTTTCTGCACTACAAAAATGACTGGATGTAGCACATAAGATATTATTGGCTGCTCCAGACGCAACAAATAGACTTCCGAGACACATACTTTCTGCGAATGTAGAGCATGCACCAAATACACCAATAAATGGAATATTAGTTTCTCTTAATCCAAAGCTGGAGGAGATACATTGGTTTAATAAATCTCCTGCTATACAGTAATCGATATCTTTTGATGATAAACCAGACTTTGAAAATAAAGTAGATACCGTTTCTTTTAATATTTTACTTTCGGCTTTTTCCCAAGTTTTTTCACCCCAGAATTCATCTTCTAAGCATTTGTCGAAATATTTTGCCATTGGTCCTTCAGCTTCTTTGGGTCCAACAATACAGGCAGTATCTAAGATCGTAACAGGAGCATCTAATCGAATTGTTTGATTTCCTAATTTTTTCATAACGAATCCTTTCTAAAAATGTTGAATTTTGAAAAATAATGTAGTAGAATCATCTTGCAGTAATTAAACGTAGCAATCTCACTACAAAATGAAGAAGATACCTTCTAGGTACTTCTTCATTTTTTATCCAATAAATAATTTTGAAAGCATACCAGCTAGAATGGATGATGATATACCATAAACAAGAACTGGACCTGCAACAGTAAACATCTTAGCACCAACACCCATAACATATCCTTCAGACTTATATTCCATAGCAGGGGCTACAATGGAATTGGCAAATCCAGTTATTGGAACTAAGGATCCAGCTCCAGCAAATTTTCCAATCTTATTAAAAATATTTAATGCTGTAAGTAGGGCAGATAATCCAATAAGGGAAATAGAAACAATAGTTAAACTTAATGTTTCATCTAATCCCGAATACTCGCAATAATCAAATATTATTTGTCCAATAGAGCAAATAAGACCACCAACCCAGAATGCATTAAAACAATTCTTTACAATGGGTGAGTTCGGAGTTTTTTTATCCACATAGTCACTATATTGTTTAGTCGTATTAATATTATCCATAATTACCTCCAAATGTTTTTATTAGTGTTTGTAAAATAAATAAAAATATACACGTAAGAAAATGTCGAAATATTTTTATAAGTTTTTATTGACAAATTATTTTATTGCGATATAATACAAACAAAGTTTCGTACAAATAAATTTTGTGGAGGTACATATGATAAATACATTACATATAAAAAATATAGGAATTATTGATGATATAAGTATAGATTTAAACGAAGGTTTTAATGTTTTAACAGGTGAGACTGGAGCAGGAAAAACATTAATTATAGATTCATTAAATTTAGCTTGTGGAAGTAGATTTTCTAAAGAGATAATTAGAAAAGGTGAAGATTATTGTTTAGTAGAGCTTAGCATCTTTTTGCCAAACCATGAAGACTCTATAGATGGTAATATAATTGTTTCCAGAGAGATTCATACAAATGGAAGAAGCTCTTGTAAGATTAATGGAAGACTTGTTACGGTCAATGAGCTTAAAGATTTTATGGGAAAAATTGTTGATATCCATGGACAAAATGACAACCAAACAATAATGACTAAATCGGAGCATGTTAATTACTTAGATAACTTTATTGGTAAGAAAATAATAGATATTAAAGAGGATTATTTAAAGCTATATGAAAGATATAATCAAATTAATAAAGAGCTTAAAGAAAACTATGGTGATGATAAAGAAAAGCAAAGAAGATTAGATTTATTAAGATATCAATTAAATGAAATTGAAAATGCAAGCTTAAAACCAGATGAGGAAGATACTTTAAACGCAGAAAGAAAAAGAATGATGAATTCAGAAAAAATTTATTCTTGCTTAAGTGAAGTTGATAATAACTTAAGTGAAAATGTTATTGATGGTATTAATGCATCTGTTAGAGCATTGGAAAAAATAGAAGATATCGATGAAGAGTATAAAGAGAAATTAAACTTGCTTAAAAATATTTATTATGATGTACAAGAGCTTTCTAGAGATATATCTAGTATGAATGATGATGTTTCTTTTGATGATGAGAGAAGAGATGAAATTGAAAAGAGACTTGATTATATATATGATCTGAAGAGAAAATATGGAAATAGCATCGAAGAAATACTTAATTATCAAAAAGAAGTTGAGGATGAAGTATTTAAAATCGAAAATTTAGAAGAGCATAATAATGAGCTAAAAAGAGAGCTAACTGAAGTAAAGAAACAAATGCTTGAAAAAGCAAGAGCTCTTAATAAAATAAGAAATGAGAATGCTTTAATTTTAAACGAAAAAATCAACAAAGAGCTTAGTGATTTAGAGATGAAAAATGCTCGCTTTATTGTTGGAATAGATTACGAAGAAAATGAAAACTATACTGAAAATGGATTAGATGATATTGAGTTCTTAATATCAACAAACGTTGGTGATGAAGCGAAGTCTTTAATTAAGATTGCGTCTGGTGGTGAAATCTCAAGAATAATGCTAGCTATAAAAACAGTTTTAGCTGATACAGATGAAGTTCCGGTTTTAATATTTGATGAGATTGATACTGGAATTAGTGGTAAAGCTGCTAAATCTGTTGGAGAAAAGATTAAGATAATTTCTAAGAAACATCAAGTAATTTGCATAACTCACCAAGCTAATATTGCAGCGCAAGGAGATTCAAATTACTACATTAGCAAAAGAGTCCTTGATGGCAGAACATTTACAAGTATAAAACAACTAAATGAAAAAGAGATTATTGAAGAGATTGCAAGGATTTCAAGTGGTGATATTACTAAGAGCGCTCTTGAACATGCAAAAGAGATGAGAAGAGGAGCATAATGCTCGAAAAATGTCTAAAAATAGGGAAAAGAACATGGCAATAAAACCTTTACATTAATACGATTCTGGGGTATAATACACGTGGAAAGTAATGTGAGAGGAAAGAATTGTTATGTTTTTTTTCGATAAGAGAATTATATATACTATTTTAGCAATATGTGTTATTTCAAGTTTAATTGGTTACATGTCAGATTTTGAATCATTAAAAGCTTTATTATTTAGTGTTCCAGGAGTTTTAATTGCTATAACATTCCATGAATACGCACATGCATTTACTGCATATAAGCTTGGTGACGATACTGCAAGAGACCAAGGTAGATTAACATTAAATCCATTAAAACATGTTGATCCATTCGGATTGATTATGTTTTTATTTATTGGTATTGGATGGGGTAGACCTGTACAAGTAGATGGAAGAAACTTGAAAAGAACAATGTCATATAAAAAAGCAGAGGCACTAGTTGCTTTTGCTGGTCCACTTGCAAATTTTATAACAGCAATTTTATTTACTGTTTTATATGCTTTATTAGTTAAGTTTAATGTATTAACTATTTCAGGTGGTAGAGGTACAGAAATAATTGGATCTATTATTTTATATACAATCATTCTTAATATTGGTTTTGGGGTTTTCAACTTAATTCCATTACCACCATTAGATGGTTCAAAAATACTAAAGGCATTCTTACCATACAATGCTAACAGATGGTTTGAAGAAAATGAAAAGATATTTTATATAATATTTATCGTATTATGGATTACTGGTATTGCGGAAAGAATTGTTTTCCCAATTAGATCAGCTCTTTATACGGGAATTATAGAATTAGTAGCGAGAATATTTGGAATTTAAATTAGAAGAAGGGAATTATGAAGGATATATTAACATTAGGAATTGAATCAAGTTGCGATGAAACTTCAGTAGCTGTTGTTAAAAATGGCAGAGAAGTTTTATCAAACGTTATAAATACACAAATAGCTATTCATACTCAATTTGGTGGTGTTGTTCCAGAGATAGCATCAAGAAAACATATTGAGAATATTTCAAATGTAACTGAAGAAGCATTAAAGCAAGCAGGTGTTACATTTGATGATATTGATGCAATAGCATGTACATATGGACCAGGTTTAGTTGGTGCACTTCTTGTTGGTGTATCTTATGCCAAAGCTTTAAGTTATGCTACTGGTAAACCATTAGTTGGTACTAACCATATTGAAGGACATATAGCAGCTAACTATATTACAAATACAAAATTAGAGCCACCATTCTTATGTTTAATTATTTCTGGTGGACATACTCATTTGGTTCATATAAAAGATTATAAGAATTTTGAAATATTAGGAAAAACACGTGACGATGCTATTGGAGAAGCTTTCGATAAAGTTGCAAGAGTTATTGGACTTGGATATCCAGGTGGACCTAAAGTAGATAACTTAGCTAAAGAAGGGACTCCTAGTATATTACTTCCTAAAACACATTTTGATAATTTAGACTTTAGTTTTAGTGGAATTAAAACAGCAGTTATTAATTTACATCATAAGACACCAGATATTAACAAGGCTGATTTATGTGCAAGTTTTGAAAAGACTGTAACAGAAGAGCTTATTGGTAATACTTTGGAAGCAGCTAAAACTTTAGAAATAAATAAAATTGCGTTAGCAGGTGGAGTTTCTGCTAATAGTTATATTAGAAATAGTTTTGAAGAATTAAAGAAAAAGGGATTTGAGATTTATTATCCAGATTTAAAATTATGTACGGATAATGCAGCAATGATTGCAAGTGCTGGCTACTATAATTTTATTAATGGAAACATCTCTGATCTTACACTAAATGCAGTTCCTAATTTAAAATTAGGTTAGAAGGAGAGATTATGGCAATATATACAATTGCAGACTTACACTTATCCTTTAATAATCCAAAACCAATGGATATTTTCGGTGATAACTGGAAGAACCATGAGGAAAGATTAAAAGAAGATTGGATAAGTAAAGTTAAAGATGAGGATACTGTAATAATACCAGGTGATTTTTCTTGGGCTACATATATTGAAGAAGCTTATCCAGATTTTAAGTATCTTGATGAGTTACCAGGAAAGAAGCTTTTACTAAAAGGAAATCACGACTATTGGTGGACTACAGTAACTAGTATGAGAAAATATTTAAAAGATAATAATTTTAATACCATAGATTTTGTATACAACAATGCTGTTAAAGTAGAGGACAAAATAATAGTTGGTACAAGAGGTTGGACATTTCAAGATTCAGAAAATAGCTTAAAGATGATTAACAGAGAGAATCAACGTTTGGAATTATCAATACAAGATGCAATAAATAAATATGGAACAGAATATGAAATAATTGCATTTATACATTATCCACCACTTGTAAGCTCCCTATTATTAGAAAACAAGCATTTAGAATTTTACAAAACATTAAAAAAATATGATATTAAGAGATGTTATTATGGTCATTTACATGGTAAATCACATGCAGATGCTGTAATAGGTGAAGTTGGAGGAATCAATTTCCAATTAGTTAGTGGTGATTACTTAGATTTTAAACTAACAAAAATTGATTAGAATATAGATTGAAAAGAGGGATGTAAGTGTTAAAGAAATTAAAGAGTACAGATATAGACATCTTAATGGGAATATGGAAAAGAGCATATTTAAACCTAAATAAAAAAGTTAATAATGAAGATTTGACACGTACATATACAGAAGTTAGAGATATTCTTATGGATAGCTCAAGTAATACAACATTATATACTGAGGATGATGTTATCGAAGGATTCGTTACTGTAGATAAAAATAACAAGATTGTTATTATATATGTAGATGAAAAGATTAGACGTGAAGGTATAGGTTCTATGCTTGTAGATTCATGTAAAAGAAGCACAGCTAAATTAAGTGTCGCATTTAAAGATGATGGTATATATAAGCCATTTTTTGAGAAAAATGGCTTTATTGAAAAAGAGCAATCAGAATCTGAAGAGCTTGTATACGAATGGAATGATAGTAAGGTTGAAAGAGTTAACTTAGTATACTTTGATGAGGATTTAACAGAAAAGCTAATCGATAAAACTAAAATTAATGTTAAGAATATAAAAGTAAAAGAAATATTAGATGAAGATAAAGACTTAAAAGCAGTTAAGAATTATATGAAAATAAGAAAATCTATTGAGGATTCATTCTCTAAAAAGACATTAATGTACTTAAACTACGGAAACTATAATGAAGTATTAGATGATATCATTAAAGAGATTATCAAAATCGAAAAATCCGAGTTTGCTATAGTTGTTAGTGAGCCTTTAATTATCGAAAATCCAAAGATGGAAGGATATTTAGAGAAGATAGAAGAAAATTTCAAAGATTATAAAATTCACAAGATTGATACAATGAAAGATTTACCAGAAGATGTTAGCGTAAATGGTATCCTTGAGGAGAAAATGAAAGTTATCATTAAGCAAATTGAGAAAATAGCTGAAAATATGTAATTTCTTAAACTTTTTATTGCAAAATGAAAAAAATGTGTTATAATTAGAAAGCTAGTTTTATAAGATTGAAAGGATGAATAGTAATGAGTATTAAAGTAGAAAAAACAGATAAAACAAATGAAGTTAAATTAACTTTTACAGTAGAAGCAAAAATATTTGAAGATGGAATGAAGAAAGTATACACAAAAACAGCTAAATACTTCAACATCCCAGGATTTAGAAAAGGAAAGGCTCCAATGTCATTAATCGAAAAGACATATGGTCCATCAATATTCTATGAAGATACATTCAATGAAGTTGTACCTGAAATATATGAAAAAGAATTAAAAGAAAATGGAATCGAAGCTGTAAGCAGACCTGAAATTGAGATTACTCAAATGGAAAAAGGTAAAGATTTAATTTTTACAGCAGTTGTACAAACAAAACCAGAAGTAAAACTAGGAAAATATAAAGGAATAGAATTAGAAAAAGGTGATGTTTCAGTAGTTGCTGCAGATGTTAAGAAAGAATTAGATCAAATGGCTGAAAAAAATGCAAGATTAGTAACTGTTGAAGACAGAGCTGTAAAGAATAAAGATATAGCAGTTATTGACTTTGAAGGATTCGTTGATGGAAAAGCTTTCGAAGGTGGAAAAGCTGAGAAACACGAATTAGAAATTGGAAGCAAGACATTTATTCCAGGATTTGAAGATCAAGTAATTGGAATGAAAGTTGATGAAGAAAAAGACATCAATGTTAAATTCCCAGAAGAATACTTCTCTAAAGAATTAGCAGGAAAAGATGCTACATTCAAAGTTAAATTACATGAAATCAAAGTAAAAGAATTACCAGCAATTGATGATGAATTTGCTAAAGATGTTAGTGAATTTGATACATTAAAAGATTTAAAAGCAAGTATTAAAGATAGATTAGTTGAAGATAAAAAGAATCAAGCTAAATATCAATTAGAGAGCGATGCAATCAAAGCAGTTAGCGATAATACTAAAGTAGAGATTCCATCAGGAATGATTGAAACAGAAATCGATAACATGTTAAAAGAAATTGATGGTAGACTTGCATATCAAGGATTAAACCTAGAGCAATATTTAAAAATGATTAACAAATCAGAAGATGATATGAGAAAAGAATATGAGCCACAAGCTGCTGAATCAGTTAAAACAAGATTAGTATTAGAAGCTATTGTTAAAGCTGAGAATATCGAAGCTACAGACAAAGATATTGAAGCTAAGATTAAAGAAATGGCTGCTAACTATGGTAGAAAAGAAGATGAACTTCTAAATAACGAAAACTTAAAAGAATATTTAAGAAATAACATAACAACAGAAAAAGCTATACAATTTATAATTGACAACGCTAAAGTAAGTGATGCTAAGAAAGCAGAAAAATCTAGTAAATAATTTAGAAAAAATGGGGGCATTATAAATTACAAAAATGTCCCTTTTTTTTATTATATTTTCTATTGAAAAATAAAAAGTTATATTATAAAATTCATATAACTAAGATTATAAGGAGGCAAATTATGTTAGAAAATAGTTTAGTTCCATATGTAATAGAACAAACTTCAAAAGGAGAAAGATCATACGATATTTTTTCAAGATTGTTGAAAGATAGAATTATCTTTTTAGGTGAAGACGTAAACAGTGCAACAGCTGGTCTTGTAATAGCTCAAATGCTATTTCTAGAGTCTGAAGATCCAGAAAAAGAAATATTCTTATATATAAATAGCCCAGGTGGATCAATAACAGATGGTATGGGAATTGTAGATACAATGAACTATATCAAATGTCCTGTTTCTACAATTTGTGTTGGAATGGCAGCAAGTATGGGAGCTGTTCTTTTAGCATCAGGTGAAAAAGGAAAAAGATTTGCTACACCAAACTCAGAAATATTAATTCATCAACCATTAATTGGTGGTGGTGGTCTATCAGGACAAACAACAGAAATTAAAATACATGCAGACCATATGGTAAAAACAAGAGATAAATTAAACAAGATATTAAGTGAAAGAACAGGCCAAAGTCTAGAGACAATTCAAAAGGATACAGAAAGAGATAATTATATGACAGCTGAAGAAGCACTAAAATATGGTTTAATTGACGGAATATTAGATAAAAGAAATTAAGGTCTATAATTAGGAGGTATCATGTCAAACGGCAGTAAAAATAGTAGTGTAAAATGTTCATTTTGTGGTAAGACACAGAATGCAGTTGAAAAATTAATTGCAGGACCAGGTGTTTTTATTTGTGATGAATGTATAAAAGCTTGCAACAGTATATTAGAAGATGAAATGTATGAAGTGGAAGAGGTTGGTTATACTTTAAATGAAAATGAAAAGTTACCAACTCCATCTGAAATAAAAGAAATATTAGATGACTATGTAATTGGTCAAGAAGATGCTAAGAAAACATTAGCTGTAGCTGTATACAACCATTACAAAAGAATTGAAAATGCACAAAATGCCAAAAATAGTTTAGATGATGTTGAGATTCAAAAGAGTAATGTTTTATTACTTGGACCAACAGGTTGTGGAAAAACATTACTTGCTCAAACATTAGCTAGAATATTAAAGGTTCCATTTGCAATTGCCGACGCAACGACTTTAACTGAAGCTGGTTACGTTGGAGAAGATGTTGAGAATATATTATTAAAGCTTATTCAAGCAGCTGATTATGATGTAGAAAAAGCTGAAAAAGGTATTATTTATATTGATGAGATTGATAAGATTACAAGAAAATCAGAGAATCCATCTATTACAAGAGATGTAAGTGGTGAAGGTGTTCAACAAGCATTATTAAAAATTGTCGAGGGAACAACTGCATCAGTTCCTCCTCAAGGTGGAAGAAAGCATCCACATCAAGAATTTATTCAAATAAAAACTGAAAATATCTTGTTTATTTGTGGTGGTGCTTTTGAAGGATTGGAAAATCTTATCAAAGATAGAACTGGAAAGAAAGCTATAGGTTTTGGAACTGACTTAACTCAAATAAAACAAGAGGATGAGGAAGTTTTAAAGGATTTGTTACCACAAGACTTATTAAAATTTGGTTTAATACCAGAGTTTGTAGGAAGATTACCAATAGTTGCTACATTAAAAGCACTAGATAAGCAAGCTCTTTTAGATATTATTACAAAACCAAAGAATTCATTAGTTAAACAATATAAGAAATTATTTGAAATTGATGATGTTGAGCTTGAATTTGAAGACGAAGCTCTTGAGTCAATTGTTAATAAGGCAATTGAACGTAAGACTGGTGCTAGAGGATTAAGATCAATATTAGAAGATATTATGAGGGACATTATGTTCGAAATACCTTCAAATCCAAAAATAGTTAAGTGTTTAATTACAAAAGACACAATTGAAAATGGTGCTAAACCTGAAATAACTATTGATGAAAACAAGGTAATAGAGCCAGTTGTTCCTGTTGAGAGAAAATCAACAGATAAAAAAGAAGAAACTGCATAAAAATATTTGCATTTGAAATAATGATATGATAGAATATTAAGCGGTTGAAGATAAAAAACGAAATGAGGGATAGATATGACAGTAGCCAAGAACATAGCAATTGTATTATACGTAATTGTTTGTTTAATAGTAATAGTTTTAGCAACAGCACAGGCTAAAGATAGCCAAGGTGCATCAGGTGCTATAACAGGATCTACAACAAATAACTTCTACGAGAAAAATAAAGGTAGAACTAAAGATGGAGCATTAAAGAAAGCAACAGTTATTTTCAGTGTTTTATTTGTTGCAGGTACTATAGGTTTAAGCTTTTTAATGTTAATGTAGATAAAGCAGTTTGAGAAAGGGGTTACTATAAGTAATTCCTTTTTTGTTTATGAAATAAATTAGGAGGAAAAGATGGAAGATCAAAAGCAAAAAGTTCTAGGGTTCATCGAAGATGAAAACTATGTTCCAATGAAAGCAAAAGAAATTGCAAATTTGATGTGTGTTCCAAAAGATGAGTATGCTGAGTTTATACAAATCTTAAAAGAGCTAACTGATGAATACAAAATCTGTATCAACAGAAAAAGTAAATATTCTCCAATTAGAAATACTAACTACAAAAAGGGTATTATCAGAATAAATGAAAAAGGCTTTGGTTTTGTAAAGATTGAAGGTGAGGACGAAGAAATTTATATATCTGGTAAGAATACAAATACAGCTCTTAACGAAGATGAGGTTGTTGTTGAAATAACCGATGTTAAAGATGGTGCAAATCATACAGAAGGTAAAGTAGTTAAAGTTTTAAAACGTGGAAAGGATACAATAGTTGGTATCTTTGAACCAAGTAGAAACTTTGGCTTTGTTGTGCCGGATGACAAGAAGTTTGGTAGTGATATATTTATTTCAAAGAACAACTTTTGTGGTGCTAAAAAGAGAGAAAAGGTTGTAGTTAAGATTACTAAGTATCCAGAGAATGGTAAGAAAGCTGAAGGTAAAATCATTGAAGTTATTGGTCATGTTGACATGGCTGGTGTTGATATGATGTCACTTGTTAAAGAATATGATTTACCATACGATTTTCCACCTTCTGTTCTAGATGAAGCAAGAGGTATTGATGGAAAAATAACTGAAGAAGATTTCAAGAATAGACTAGATTTAAGAGATACTCTACTTTTTACAATAGATGGAGAAGATGCAAAAGACTTAGATGATGCAGTTTCTGTGAGCAAAAATGATTCTGGAACATATAACTTAATAGTAAGTATTGCGGATGTAAGTCACTATGTTAAATCAGGCTCTGAACTAGATAGAGAAGCTATCTTAAGAGGGACAAGTATCTATATGATGGATAGAGTTATTCCAATGCTCCCAAAGGAGCTTTCAAATGGTATTTGTAGCTTAAATGCAGGTGAAGATAGACTAGCTTTATCAGTTTTAATGGAGATTAATAAAAATGGTAAAGTAGTTGCTTCAGATATTCGTAAATCAGTTATAAATGTAAAAGAAAGAATGTCATATAGCGGTGTATATAAAATAGTTCGTAAATTGGATGGTGAGAATCTAACTGATGAAGAGCTTGAAAGTATAGAGCAGTATTCAAAATATGATAAAGATTTTACAGAAATGATTGAGCTTGCAAGAATATTAAAAGCAAAGCGTGTTAAAGAGGGGGCTCTTGATTTAGATATACCAGAAAGTAAAATAACACTTGATGAGGATGGAATAGCAATAGATGTTAACAAGTATGAAATAAACTTTGCAAACGAGATTATAGAGCAATTTATGCTTACTGCAAATGAAGTTGTGGCTGAGAAATTCTATTGGTTAGAAGCACCATTTATATACAGAGTTCATGAAACACCAGATCCAGATAAGATAGATGAGTTAAATAAATTCTTGTATAACATTGGTTACAAGGTTAAATACAATAAAGATAATATTCATCCAAAAGCATTTGCTGATGTTCTTGAAAAAGTAAAAGGAACTCCAGAAGAAATGGTTGTTTCAAACTTAGTATTAAGAACTTTGAAAGTTGCAAGATATGAGTCAACAAATAAAGGTCATTTTGGTATTGCAAGTAAGTACTATTGTCACTTTACATCACCAATCAGAAGATATCCGGATTTATTTATTCATAGAGTTATTTCTAAATATCTTGATTTCAATTATAATTTGGATGAAGATATAATAAATAAATATTCAGAAAAAGCTGCAAAATATGCTGAAAGCTCTTCTGAAAGAGAAAAGATTGCTCAAAAAGTAGAGCGTGAGAGCGAAGACATAAAGAAAGCTGAATACATGATGGATAAAATTGGTAATGAATACGAAGGAATCGTATCGAGTATTACTTCTTTTGGTATATTTGTAGAGCTTGAGAATACTATTGAAGGTTTAATTAGATTTGAAAATCTAGGAAATGAATACTTCATATATGATCCTGATAGAAAAATTTTAGCAGGGGAGCATACAAACAATGTATATAAAATCGGTCAAAAGGTTAATATCAGAGTGATTGAGGCTAGTAAAGAGCTAAGAAGAATTTCATTTGAAATCGTTAAAGACGAAGAGCTAAAAAGCAAGTCTAAAGATGTTGAAGAGACCGCATAAAGTAAAAATAAAAGAAAGGTTGTTATTTAGAGGTTTACGAAATTTCTAAATAACAACTTTTAGTTTACGAAAATAGCAATTATTTTCATTAATTTTGCGAAAACACTTGCCAAAACGGCATAATATTATGTATAATAGTAGAGATTATTTTATATTGTAAATTATTGCGTTTATTAAAAAAAGTGAACGAGATTTATGTTAAATATTAAGCGGGGAAAATTTCAGAAAATGTAAGAAAATTTTCGGAAGCTCAATTAATTAAATGGAGGAAGATAATGGAAGAGCTAGATTTAAAAAAATTGATTAGCATTTTTTGGAACAAAAGATTACATATAATGGTAATTACTATTATTGCTGTTATAATAGGAGCTATTTATTCATTTTATTTTGTAACACCTAAATACCAATCATATACAACATTGGTATTAGTTAAGGCTGTTGAAAATGAAGATACAAATACAAAGACACTTACTTCATCAGATGTAGGTTTAGCAAAGAGTTTAATTGGTACATATAGCCAACTGGCTAAAAGTAAATCTGTATTAAGACCTACAATTAATAACTTACAATTAAATGAGAGCGAAGAGACTCTTATGAAAAAGATTACAGTTACAGAAATCAATGATACTGAAATGTTAAGAATTACTGTTAAGGATGAGAATCCAGTTAAAGCAATGAAGATTGCTAACGAATTAACAAAAGTTTTTGCAGATAAAGTATCTGAGATGTATGTTGATAACGTATATATTGTTGATGAGGCAGAAGAATCAATTACACCATGTAATATCAATCACGTTAAGGATATTTTAATATTCTTTGTAATTGGTCTTGTTGTTTCAGCTGTTTATGTTTTAATTGCTAACATGTTTGACACAACAATTAAAGATTCAGATGATGTTGAAAATAGTGTTGAACTTACAACATTAGTATCAATACCTTTTGTAAGTGATGATAAACAAAAAGGAGGTATCTACTAATATGAAGAACGAACTTATTACTTTTGTTTCACCAAAGACACAAATATCAGAGGTATTCAGAACTTTAAGAACTAACATTCAATTCATGAATGTTGATGGAAAGTTAAAATCATTATTAGTAACAAGTACTGTTCCTGGAGAAGGTAAGAGCTGGGTTTCAGCAAACCTTGCTATTACATTTGCTCAAGCTGGTAAAAGAGTTTTAATAGTTGATGCCGATATGAGAAAAGGTAGACAACATGAATTATTTGAATTAAAGAATACTAAAGGTTTATCTAACTATTTAATCATGACAACAAAGGAAAGCAGCTTAGATTCAATTGGAGAATATATCCAAAATACTTTAGTTGATAATTTATATGTTATGACTGCTGGTATGGTTCCACCAAACCCATCAGAATTATTAACAAGCCAAAAGATGGTAGACTTAATCAAATACCTAGAAAAAATATTTGATATAGTTATTTTCGATGGTACACCAAGTACAATCGTAACAGATGCTATCATACTATCTAAATTTGTTAACACAACAATAATTGTTGCTGGACACAAAATAACAAAGACAGATGATTTAAATCAAGTTAAGAGAAACATTGTAAATGTTGGAGGAAATATTGCTGGTGTTGTATTGAATAAAATGCCAACAGTTAGAAGAAAATCAAAGAATGGTTACTACTATGAAAGAGCTGTTATTGCTACAAAGAAGAGCAACAACAAGATTATCGAGAAGTTAACTAAGAAAACATCTCCAGCTAAAAAGATTGAAGATAACGAGATTAAGGAAGTTAAAAAGAAATTAAATTCTGTTGAGAAAGAAAATGATACAAAGAAAGATAAGCAAGAAGATATTGATATCAATGTTGTATTAAAACAATTATCTCAATACTTAACAGAAAATGATAAGAAATAAAAGATTTTAGAAGGGGAAGAAAATGATAGATATACATTCTCATATACTTTATGATGTGGATGATGGATCAGTTTCTCTAGAGAATTCGATAGAAATTCTAAAAAAGGCAGAAGAAGCCGGATTTACTGATATTATATTAACACCACATTTTATCGAAGGATACTATGAGAACATCAAATCTGAAATCAGTCCGAAAATAAAAGATCTAAAGAAAGCTGTGTATGGAGAAAACATTGAAGTTTCATTACATCATGGAAATGAAATATTCTTATCTGAGAATAGTCCAAAGCTTGTATATGACTGTAAAGCAGCTACTTTAGCAAATAGTAAATATGTTTTATTTGAAGTACCATTTTCTACGAAGATGATGAATCTTGAAGAAATATTAAATCAATTCATAGAGATGGGATGTACACCAATTCTTGCACATCCAGAAAGATTCACATTTATTCAAGAAAATCCTGCAAGTCTAATCAAATTATTAAAAATGGGAGTACTTGCTCAATCAAATTATGGAAGCTTTGTTGGTATGTACGGAAAAGAAGCTAAGAAGACAGCTGAAATTTTGTTAGGAAATAAACTAATCCAATTCTTAGGGTCTGATGTACATAGACATGGACATATTTATGAAGATATCGATAAGATATTAAAAAGACTAGAATCAATAACTGGAGATAATAAATATATAAATGATTTAACAACAAATAATCCAAGATGTGTACTAGATGACATCGATATATATGTTGAATATCCAGAGTCATTAAAAGAAAAGAAAAATGTATTTTTCTTTTTCTAGTAAGTGATTAGTAAAAATCATTATAATAATTATAATTAAAAGCCGTGCTACTTTGTAGTGCGGCTTTTTAATATGGATATCTTTCATAAAGGTATTGTATAAAGTAATTATAATTATCATCTTTTATATTTATAAAAACACCAGAATCTATGCTTACCCACAAATTTGTATTCGAATAGCATTCTTTATTATCAATGAAAGCAGCAATAAGGTCTGCCATATCTATAGGATTTTGATATTCTTTTTCCCAATAGGAAGAGCTAATCACCTCAATTTGATCATCATAGAAGGATTTTAAAAAGTCAATTAATTCATTTGAATCTGTACTATAAAATTTCAATTTTGAATTCATACTAAATCTCCAATTAAACATTATAAAATTAGTATTTGTATAATACAAAAATGTATTCAAAAAGTAATATAAAAAATATTAACCAAAAATTGGAAAGAAAAGAGCGTTGATCAGACTAGAATTAACAAGTAATTCGAGCTTTGTTACAAAAAAATTACAATTGTCATATAACTAATTGGTGCATTGACTTTAAATATTCAATAATGATATACTAAACGCGACAAAAAATCGCAAAAGAGGAGGGCAAAAATGTTTAAACAAAAAAGTTACAAAAGAAAAACTATTATTATAGCAATTTTATTAGTTTTTATATCATATATAATTTTATCATGTGTGATGCCTAGTAAGGTATATGCAGCACAAACTACGGAGAACTATTCTAGTAGTAAGATTAGCAAATATCCAGGTTATCAGGCTCTAATTGACAATATTAAGTCAAAACATCCAAATTGGAAAATTAAAATATTATACACAGGATTAGACTGGAATCAGGTAATCAAAAATGAGACAACAGCTTCACATGGAAGAAACTTAGTATACTATACTCAATCAGGAGCATGGGTATGTTCTACATGTGGAAACAAAGAATATGATACAGGAAAGTGGAGATGTGCTTCTGAAGCAGCCGTTTCATACTACATGGATCCACGTAACTGGATTAACGATGATTACATATTTCAATTTGAGAGCTTAACATTCGATAGTAGTACACAAAATCTAGCAGGTGTTGAAAAGATTATGAATGCAGCAGCTTGGGCTAGAGGTTCAACTATTACATACACAAAAACAGATGGAACAACAGGAAAAATTAACAAATCATACTCAAAAGTTGTATTTGAGGCAGCTCAAGAAGCAGGAATAAGTCCTTATCACTTAGCTTCAAGACTTGTCTTAGAGCAAGGTAAAAACAGTACACCTGGAGCTACAGCAAGAGGTACATATAGCGGTTATGTTGGATACTACAACTTCTGTAACGTAAATGCATGGGGAAGTGGTACAGCAGCAGTTATGCAAAATGCAATGTCATACGCGAAAGACAAAGGATGGTCAGATCCAGAAGCTTCAATAAAAGGTGGAGCTAAATTCATAGCTAAAAGCTACATCAATGTAGGACAATCTACATTATATCTACAAAAATACGATGTAGATAATTCAGATGGAAAATTATATTATCACCAATATATGGGTAACGTAGAAGCCGCAGCAACAGAATGTAAATCAGTTAAAAGCTCATATCAAAGTTTAGGAATGTTAGACAACAGCTTTACATTTGTAATTCCAGTATATGAGAATATGCCAGACACAGTATGTGCTTCACCAGATAGCACAAGTATAGTTACACAAAATGTAGAAGTAACAGGAACAAACGTACAAGTTAGAAATGCAGCATCATTAATTGGAACAGTAGTTACTAAACTAAATACCGGAGATAAAGTTCTAAGAATTGAATGTGCAGCATCACAAGTAGATGGATACTATTGGGATAAGATAGTTTTACCAAATGGAGCA
Organism: Clostridia bacterium; assembly: GCA_017512025.1. GTDB lineage: Bacteria > Bacillota > Clostridia > TANB77 > CAG-508 > CAG-492. Next base: position 196,234 of record JAFWHH010000009.1, on the reverse strand, counting down.
AAAGCATATATAGCAAGAAACTTTATCAAACAGGTAGCAGATATAACAAACTGCAATATATCAGCTGTAGCAAATACGAGCGTTAACTTAAGAAATGGACCTGGAACAAATGGTACAACAGTTATAACAACACTTATTTCTGGACAAGCAGTAACAATCATAGAGAAAGACGTATATAACGGATTAAATGATTTCAACTGGGTAAGAGTTAAATGTTCAAACGGTACACAAGGTTACATTGCTAGCCAATATTTAACAGAAATGGGTGAAGCTACAACAACCACAACAACAAACAACTCAAACTACAAGATAGCAACAATTAAATGTGATGAAGGATCATCAGTAAGAGTAAGATCTGAAGCTACAACAAATAGTTCAGTAGTTACATCATGTAAGAAAGGCACAACAGTAACAGTAATGAAAGAAAATGTAGCAACGGCAAATGGCTACACATGGGATAAAATAGTAACAAGCGAAGGTCTAGAAGGATATGTAGCAAATCAATATCTAGACAAAGGAACAACAAGTAATACAAGTACAGGAAGCACAACAGCAGCAGGCAGCGGAGATGTAAATGGAAATGGTGGATTAGATGCATCAGATTACGTTCTAGTTAAAAATCATATTATGGGTAAGACAACATTATCAGCTAGTCAAGTTAAAGTCGGTGATATGAATGGAAATGGTGGATTAGATGCATCAGACTATGTATTAATTAAGAAAAAAATAATGAATTGAGGTACAATATGAAGACTATAAGAAGAATAATGAAGAGCATTATATCTGTATGTATAATGCTGACAATATCAATAATGGTTAACAAATCATATGCTGCTGAATTGGCTGTATCAGCCAACGGAAACAGCGTAACAATTTCTTCACAATACACTGGTAAAGTAAATATCAGTGTATCTGGAGGAACAGCAAGCCAAAGTTCTGTATGGCTTGAAAATAGTTCAGAAACAGTAACAATAAGTGGTGTAGGAGCATCTGGAGCAACTGTTACAGTTACTCCAGCTACTATGTCTGATAGTGATGGAAATGCTAAAACTGTATCAGCAAAATCTGTAAAGATAGCTGGAACTTCATCAACAAGTAGAGATAACACAACAACAAACAATACAACAAACAAAAATGATACAAATAAAACTGATACTAATAAAACATCAACACCATCATTCAAGGAAACAAACGATACAATGTATGCAACTGGTGATATAAATGTTCGTAAGAGCTATTCAGCTGATAGTGATAAAATTGGTTCATTAAAAGCAGGTGATAAAGTAACACGTATCGCAAAAGGTGATAATGGATGGAGTAAGGTTTCATACAATGGTTCAACTGGATATATCAAAACAAGTTTACTTACAGATGAAGAGCAAAAGAAATCTGATGATAAAACATTAAAATCATTATCAATTGAAGGATTAGAATTAAATCCTGCATTTGATGCAGAGATAACTGATTATGCTGTTACTCTTGATAAAGATTTAGATAAATTAGATATTAAAGCTGAAGCAACTAGCGAAAAAGCTAAAGTAGAAATAACTGGTAATGAAGAATTAAAAGATGGAGATAATGTAATCAAGATTACAGTAACAGCTGAAGATGGTACAACAAGATTATATTCTATTACAGCAACTAAACAATCAGCAGCTGCTGCAACCTTATCAGTATTAAAAATTGCTGGATATACATTAAATCCAACATTCTCACCAGAAGTAAAAGAATACAAACTTACAATACTTGATGCTAATGTTGATAAATTAGATATTACAGCTGAAACTAAAATTAAAGATGCTAAAGTTGAAATACTTGGTAATAGCGGTTTAAAAGATGGAGATAATATTATTCAAATCAAAGTAACATCTCCAGATGGAACAAAGACTGAAACATATAAGATAGTAGCTACAAAGAACGCATCTGGCACCGCAGCTGCAGCTACAGAGAATAAATCTTCTAATTGGATATTATATGCTGGAATTGCAATAATTACTTTACTAATAATAGCAATTATAGTTGTAATTATAATTTCTAGAAGAAATGCATATTATGAAGATGATGAAGAATATGAGGATGAAGAGGGAGAAGAAGGAAAAAAGCAACCTGAAGATTATTCAGATTTATATGGATATTCTACAAAGAGCGAAGTTAAGAATTCTGAACCAAATGTAAATGAAGATAATGAAAAAGAAAAATTCATAAATGAATCTATATTTGGAGGAGCTGTACCAAAAGCAGAAACAGAAAATGTTGAAGAAACTCCAAAGTATGAAGATGGATTCAACTACAATCCAATGAATTCTCAAGATATATATGGTAATGATAATAAAGAAGCTGAAGAGCCAACAGGAATAAAAGATGTTGATTACTACAGCAATAAAGTATCTGAAATGTTTGATGCTCCAGAAGCAGGAGAAAATAAAACAACAGATGATGCGTTTGGATATCTTCCAAAAGATGAATCAGTTCCAGAATTGAGTGATGAGTATACACCAAGTGATAACAACTGGAGCGATGAAGACTACAGACCTCGTAGATCTAAAGGAAAACATGCAAAATAATAAATAAAACTGCCTAGTTATAGGCAGTTTTTTATTTTGAAAAAATATCAATCAGCTATTGTACAATATATTTATATTGTGTTAAAATACATTTTGTAATGCCACTATAGCTCAGTTGGTAGAGCAACTGATTCGTAACCAGTAGGTCTGCAGTTCGATTCTGCATGGTGGCACCAGCAATAAAAGAATCCTAAAAGAGCGAATGAACCACACAGATGGTCCATTCGCTCTTTCGGTCATAAAGAAGATACAAGTTCCCAATCCTCGGGAATAACAAAATCAGGTCTCATAACGCGCTTTTTCGGTCCAAACATCGGATAATTAGTTTCAAGCACCATATGGTGTTTTGACGCCGAAATCAGGACAGGGGCTTCATCAGCGGACATAAAAGATTTATCGCCGTAAGTTTCCGTAGGACGGATTCTGACGATTCTTTTGCCCTTCCACTGGTTAAGCGCACATTGCTCTTGGATCTCAAGGCCTTTTTGTAGGTAATCCAATTGCGATCGCTATATGCAATCCGTGCAATGAATTCCTTATCTCTAAACGCTTCGCTTGTTAATAGGTTGACTTATTTATTCAAATATTGATACAATCTATCCAGAATGAAATAGGGAGGAATGATTAATATGAAAAAAGAAAGAATTAAAAGTATCATAGCAGTTGGAGGAATAATACTAGCAATAATGCTTATTCTAACTGGATGTGGAAAAGAAGAAAAGAAAGCTGAAGAAAATAAAAACAGTAATACTCAAGTTCAAAATACAGAAAACACAGCATCTAACCAAGAAAAAAAGAATGAAACAAATAATAGTCAAAAAAATACAACAACAAATAATACTTCTAAAGAAAATAATTCAACAAACAACAATACTTCTACGAATAAGGCAACAACTCCTAGCAAATTAATGGTAAGTAGAGAAGGAATGTCAGAAGAAGTACCATCAAAAGAGTATTCTAGCACTTATGGATATACAATAAGATATGCTACAGACAATTTTAAAGTATCAAATCATGATGATGCAGATTGGTTTGAATGCGACGGAGATATTAACTGTGTTGTAGTTGAAAAAGAAAACAAGTCATATAGTAAAGCAATAGCTTCTATATCTAATTACAAAAAGACAACAGTTAATGGATATGAAGCTGTATATACATCAAGATTTGTAGAAGGTCAACATGAAAATAAATACTATGTAAATACAGGAAGTGATTGCACATATATTATTACAACTTCTTGTCAAGGAGATACTGAGCATATGGAAGGATTAGAGCATATAATGGATGCAATGGTTCAAACATTTGCTATTAAATAATGATAATATTACCAAATAGAGCTGATAATATGCAGCTCTATTTTTTTTGCTTATTTATTGAAAAAAACTACGTATTAGGTTATACTTAATGTATTGAAATTACACAATAAACAAGGAGTACAAAATGGGATTTTTTGATAAATTAAAACAAGGTCTTTCTAAGACTAAAGAATCATTCAATGAGAAGGTTAACAACGTTTTTAAGAATTTTAGAAAGGTTGATGAAGAATTATTAGAAGAGCTAGAGGAAGCTTTAATAATGTCAGATGTTGGAATGGAAACATCTATGAAAATCATTGACAATTTAAGAGATAAAATTAAAAGCGAAAAAATAGAAGATGTTGAAGATGTTAAGCAAGCTTTACGTGATCAAATGCAAGAGATTCTTGATTCAGTCGATACAGAGCTTAAACTTGATACAAAGCCATCAATAATGCTAATTGTTGGTGTTAACGGAGTTGGTAAGACGACATCTATTGGTAAGATAGCTAATAATCTTAGAAAAGAAGGTAAAAAAGTTGTTATTGCAGCAGCAGATACATTTAGAGCTGCAGCTGTTGAACAAATAGAAATATGGGCTGAAAGAGCTGGATGTAGATTAATAAAAGGAAAAGAAAATACTGATCCTGCTTCAGTAGTATTTGAGTCTATTAAAGTAGCTAAAGAAGAAAATGCAGATGTATTAATTGTTGATACAGCCGGAAGACTTCATAATAAAAAATATTTAATGGATGAGCTTATAAAAATAAATAAGGTAATTGAAAAAGAACTACCAGATGCATCAAAAGAAACTTTAATGGTATTAGATGCAACAACTGGTCAAAATGCTATACTTCAAGTTAAAGCTTTTAAAGAAGCTGTTAATATAAATGGATTAATTTTAACAAAACTTGATGGAACATCAAAAGGTGGCGCAGTATTTGGAATTGTATCTGAAAATAGTATGCCAATAAAATTTGTGGGTGTAGGCGAACAAATCGATGACATGCAAAAATTTAACTCAACAGATTTTGTAAATAGTATTATATAACAAATAGAGGGTGAGTAATTTGGATAAGAAAGAGATTGAATTAAAAAAAGAAGATTTTAAGACAACCGTAGATGAACCAAATAAAGTAAATGAAAATAGCAGTATTGGTAAAGAAAAAGCTAATATTAAAGCTAAAAAAGGTAATAAAGCAAAAAGAAGATTAGTTGTTTCTATTTTTACAATCATATGTGCAATAATTGCATTTGTTGTATATAGGGGGAATTATCTAGAAGTACTTGAAATTGGTGAAAAGTATGTAGGTGCATACCAATCAAATGTTAAGTACAAGCTTATTACTATTGCTGTATCATTCTTATGGGTATACATATTAATGTATACAACTAATAGAAGAATTAGAAACGGTTTAAAGATATTCTTCCAAGAAGAGAAAAAGGAAATGCCTAAATTTCCAAATAAGTCTATATCATTTATTACAGCAGTAATTGCAAGTATTATTAGTCAAAAGATATTATTACAAAAAGTTATACTTTTCTTTAATAGTACATTCTTTGGTAAGACTGATCAAATATATGGACATGATATTGGATATTACTTATTTACACAACCATTCTTAAAGGCAATTATCATATACATGGCAGTTACTTTTGCAATTGTAACTTTATATGCAGCTGTTTATTATATTTTCTTAATTAATACACAATTTACAGCAGGTGTTGAATCAGAAACATTAAAGAATTCAATAATAAAGAAACAATTATTAAACAACGCAAGAATAATCATTATATTAATTGCAGCGTTTACATTCATAAATGCAGAAAATTTATCAGCACAAACATTCCTTACAGTTGGAGATAATGGTAATACATATTCTTTAGTTGGTGCTGGAACAACTGATATAACAATTAAAGTATGGGGATATAGAATTTTATCTATAATTATGGTATTAGCCTCATTTATTGCAATATCTGCTTATTACAAAGAAAAGCATAAGAGATTATTTATTTGGATTATTTCAGTACCAGTGTATTTAGTTGCATTAATTCTTGTATTAATTGGATATGATAAGATATTTGTAAACTCAAATGAATACGAGAAAGAAAAGCAATATATATCATATAACATAGAGTACACAAGAGACGCATATGGTATTGATACAGATGATTATACAGTTGGTGATTATGGAACAATAACAGGAGAAGAGCTAGCGCAATATGCAGTAGTTTCTCAAAATATTAATCCAACAAGTAGAGAACAAGTTTTAAATTATCTAAATAGTACACAAACAGTAAAGGGATTATATAAATATTCTTCAACAAATGTTGGTGTATACAATATAAATGGTAAAGATGTACTTGTTTATGTAAGTCCAAGAGAAATTACAGATGCTGATAATTCATATACGAATTCAACATATGAAAATACACATGGTTATGGAGTAGTTGTTACATCTGCTTCTGCAACAGATGTAAATGGAGATTTAATAAATCTACAAAAGGATTTCTCAACAGATGATTCAAATGCAATAAAAATTACATCTCCAAGAATTTATTTTGGATTAGAAACAAATAAGACAATTGTTACAAATAGTAAAAATAAAAACGAGTTTGATTATCCTCTAGAAAATGGAAAGAGCGCAACAAATTCATATGATGGTGAAGCGGGACTTAAACTTAATGGATTAGACAAAATGATTCTTGCATTATCAAAGGGAGATGTTAACTTAGCATTTACATCTAATCTAAAAGGCGATAGCAAGATATTAACAAATAGAAATGTATTAGAGAGAGTTAAGAAAGTTATGCCTTATCTAAATTACGATAAAAATCCATATCTTGTTGTAACAGATGAAGGAAAACTTGTATGGGTAATTGATGCTTATACTACATCAAAATATTATCCTTATTCACAAAAATCTCATGTTGATGGACAAGAAATTAACTATATTAAAAACTCTGTTAAGGTATTAGTTGATGCATATGATGGCGATACAAGATTTTATATAACAGATAGAACAGACCTAATTGTTATGGCATACCAAAAAGCATTCCCAGATGTATTTATGGGAATAGACGAACAAATACCAGAAGAGATAAGTAAGCATTTTGTTTATTCAGAATACTTATATAATATTCAAGCAGAAATATTAAAGATGTATCATAATACAGAGCCAGATGTTATTTATAGAGCAAACGATATTTGGGATATAGCTCAATATGGAGAAGGATTAAGTGCTTCAACTTCTACTGAAGCTACACCAGTTAAACCATATTACACAGTTATAAAGGCTAAAGATAGTGATAAGAGCAATTTGGCATTAGTACTTCCATATACAATGTTTGGAAAACAAAGTTTAACAGCATATGTAGCTGGTGAGTACGAAAATGGTAACATGAAATTACATGTATATAGATATGATGCAGATAATTCATTAATTGGACCAATGCAATTAGATACACAAATAAATCAAAATGAAACAATTTATAAAGAAATTGAAAATCTAGATGTATCTGGTACAAAGATAACAAAGAGCATTAGACTTGTTCCAGTAAATGAAAAGATGATATACGTAGAAGCAATTTATCAAGAATATCTAAATGAAAATAATTCATTACCAGAATTAAAGAAGGTAATAGTTGCTTCAGGCAATAAGATTGCAATTGGAGACAATATTGAGCAAGCTTTAATTAATTTAATATCACAAGGTTATGATATTGATATTGAAAACTATGAAAATAAAGAAGACTTAATTAGATCAATTATTAAAGCTAATAAAAACTTAAAAGAGTCTACAGCAAGCTCTGATTACGAACGTATTGGTAAAGATATTACAAGCCTTCAATCTTTAATTGATAAATTAGAGAAACTTGAAAAAGAAGAGCAAGAAGAGAAGAGTAGGCAAAAAGACAAAATAAAAGAGAAAAATGATAATCAAAAGAATAATTTAGAAATAAATACTATAGAGCCATCTCAAGTTTTATAGTAGATGAAGGAGAGTTTATATGACAAGAAAAATATTAAAAGTAATACTTATAATAGCATTAATAATTTCAAGTATATTTGTTTTTTCTGGATGTGGAAAGAAAGACAATAAGAATAATGGAAAAGAAGAAGTGAGTAAAGATGTATACGAAGCTCCATTAAGAAACTACATGGAAGGAATTAAAACAAAGGATATTGAATTAGTTTTAAGTGCTTATCCAGAGTTTATGCGTAAAATGACACAAACAGATTTAGACTCAATTTATGCAAGATATGAAGCAATGTATGGCTCAAATATAACAATGGAATACAAATTAGGTGATGCGACTAGAATAGTAGAAGATAAAGATTTAGGGGTTTTAGCTGCACAAATAAAAGAGTATTATCCAGAAGCGGGAGATATTACAGTATCTGATGCATATATAATAACTGTTGAGTTATCAATTTCTGGAGATGGAGCTGAAGAAGGTGAAGAAGATGGAGAAGCAGAAAAACCATCAAAGAAAACTGACTCACAAGATTTCTATGTATATAGAACAGGAGATAATTGGTATATATTCTAGATTAATAAAGTGGATGTTTCATCCACTTTATTTTTTGATAAAATATAAAATAGTTTACGGAATAAGTAACAATCTCTGGAATACTTGAAAATACTGGAAAAACAGACAAAAAAATCGAATAAAATTATTGACATTAAAATAATAAGATGATTATAATAATTTCAAATGAAGCAAACGAAGAATCTTCAGGAGGAATAAAAAACTTATGATGTATGATAACACAAATGCTAATCTTATTAATTACACTAATGAAAGTGATGAAGATTTAATCAGAAAAGTAAATGCCGGAGATAATGAAGCTTTGGAATATTTAATTAACAAGTATAAAGAGATTGTTAATATGAAAGTTAGCAGATACTTTATAGTTGGAGCTGAAAAAGAAGATATAATACAAGAAGGTTTAATAGGTTTGTATAAAGCTATTAAGAATTTCGATGCCGAAAAACAAAATTCTTTCAAATCCTTTGCTAATTTATGTGTTGAAAGACAATTGATTACAGCAATCAAATCATCAAATAGACAAAAACATATGCCACTTAACTCATATTTATCATTAAATATGAACGCTTATGATGATACAGATGATGATACATCAATATATGAAGTATTTGATGCAAATATGATAGAAGATCCACTAGATACAATTACCAAAAAAGAGTATTACGAAAATGTTGAAAGCATCATTGAGAAATCATTAAGTCCATTTGAGAGACAAGTTTTAAATGAACTTGTTAAGGGACATTCATATACAGTAATTGCGGAAAAGCTTGATTCTCCAGTAAAATCAGTTGATAACGCAATTCAAAGAATTCGTAAGAAAACCAGTAAAAATATAAATAATGAAGAAAATAGTTAAAGATTTTAAGAATTAAGATTCTTAAGATCTTTTTTCTATTTTGGGGAGTCTAATGAATAGGTGTTAAGTTGCAAATTAAATATCATAATGATAAAATTGTGACGAAGATATAGATAGAGGTGTATTTATTGAGAAGTAATAAAAATAAGAAAAAAGTCGCAATGAATAGACGTTCAGAAGAGCCAAGAAGACCTCAAAGAGAGCGATATGAAAGGGATACACTCGAGGAGTTACGTGCTAGAAGTAGAGTAGAGCGTGGCCCTGAAAGCATGGCAAGAGGTCCAAGAAGACCGGTAAAAGGTAAGCCTAAAAAATCAATGAACGATAAAATGAGGCGACGTAATCGAAGACGTAATAAAATAATAATGATTCTATATACAATACTAAGTATATATATCATATTCTCATACTTTAAATGGAGAAGTTTGATTCTGCCAATGATGAAGAACGAGAACTCAATTATTGTAGATCAAAATGGTACTCTATTGGAGACAATTGGAGCTGAGAGAAAGAAGGATAACGTAAGTTTATCTCAGATTCCAGATAATATGAAAAATGCATATATTGATATAGAAGATGAGAGATTCTATAAACACAAAGGTGTTGATGTAAAAAGAACTGTTGGTGCAATTGGAACATATGTAACACACTTTGGTAAATCATCATTTGGTGGAAGTACGATAACACAGCAATTAGTTAAAAATTTAACTGGAAATGATGATACAAAAATAAATAGAAAAATCGAAGAATGGTATAGGGCATATGAAATTGAGTCCTTCTGTAGTAAGGATGAAATTCTTGAAGCATATTTTAACATAATTTATGTTGGACCAAATACTTATGGTGTATCAGCAGGTGCCAAATACTATTTTGATAAGGATGTATCAGAATTGGATTTAGCTGAATGTGCATATATGGCTGGTATTAACAATTCTCCAAATTCATATAATCCATTCGGAAGTAAAGATAATTCTGATCGAATAAAAACAAGAACAAAAGTAGTTCTTAAGAAAATGTTATCTTTAAATCATATAAGCCAGGAAGAGTATAATAAGGCTGTTTTAGAAGTTGATGAAGGATTACACTTCAAAAATGGAACAATTGAGGCAGAATCTGATGGGGTATATTCATACCACGCAGATGCATTGATATCTGAGGTTGTAGATGATATAGCAAAAAGAAAACATATTGATACGAGATTTGCTAAAAATTACGTATATATGGCAGGATTAAAGATTTATAGTACAGAAAATGCAGAAATACAAGATAAAATAGAAAATGAATATGAAAAAGAAAAGTATTCATTAACATCATCTTCTGGAAATAAAGCACAATCAGCAATGGTTGTAATAGATCATACAAATGGCCATGTACTTGGTTGTGTGGGTGGTCTAGGTAAGAAGACAACAGCAAGAGGATTTAACAGAGTAACGCAGGGCTATAGACAAACAGGATCAGCATCTAAACCATTAGCTGTCCTTCTACCAGGAATAGCTGAAAAGACATTTACAGCATCTACAATGTATGTTGATGAACCAACCACATTTAATGATGGAACACCAGATGGATATTCACCAACAGACAATGAAAACTATATTGGTAATATAACGGTTAGAAGAGCTGTTGAATCATCTCAAAATATACCATTTGTAAAGATGATGGAACAGATTACTCCGAAAAAGTCTATAAAATATTTGAAAAAGATGGGAATAACATCTCTTCAAAAAGAAGACGAATCATTAATGCTTGCTTTAGGAGGTCTAAAGAAAGGTATAACTCCATTAGAAATGGCTGGAGCTTATGCTACAATTGCAAACGATGGTGTATATATAGAGCCAACATTCTATACAAAGATAGAAAACAATAAAGGTAAAGTTGTATTTAAATCAAAACAGAAAAAGAGAAAGGTATGCTCTCAAGAAGTAGCTTATGTTTTAAAACAGTTATTAAAACAACCCGTTGAGGGAGATGAAGGTACTGCCAGATCTTGTAAGATTGATGGAATGGATGTTGCAGCTAAAACGGGTACAACAAACAGTAACTACGATAAGTGGTTATGTGGTTTCACAACATACTATACTGCAGTAACTTGGTATGGATATGATATTGCTGAAACTATAGAGTTTAGTGGAAAGAGCCCTGCTGTTCAGCTATGGTCAAGTGTTATGAGAAATATTCATAGTGGACTTCCAAGAACACAATTTGCACAAAATAATAAAGTTGTTAGAGCAACGATATGTCAAAAAACGGGAAAAGTATCTAATGGAAACTGTCCAGATTGTCATACAGAATATTTCTTACCAGGAACTGTACCAGATCAGTGTACAACATGTACAAGCGGAAGCAGATCAAGTTCAAGTACGAAAAAGAAAACAACAAGTACTAATACTTCAAAAAATACAACAAACACAACAAATACGACAAATACTGATACATCAAACTCTTCAACAAAGAACGAAACAAATACAAATAAGAAAAACGAAGATGATGACAATACAAGTAAAAATAAGAATACAGATAATGATGACGATGATAATAATAACAGCAATAATCAAAACAATAATGATGAAGAAGAGGAAGATGACGACGATCACGATGAGGGTCCTTAGTATATAAATAAAAGATAAGCACATACTAGTTTCTAGGAGGTGCTTATTTTTTGTATAAAGAAAGAAGAAATAGTATAGAAAATAAAAATGGAGATAATAAAAAATATGGTGAACAAATACCATCTTTATTTTCTTGGTTGACACCAGAAGAGCAAAAGAAAAGAGCAAAAGAGCTTGAACATATTACAGACAATCAATTAGAATTAAAAAAAGATAAAAAAGAGAAAAATAGACCAAGTTAAACTTGGTCTATAAATTGTTTAAAATCTTCTGGGATTGGAGCAACATAAGATACATATTCTTTGGATATTGGATGAATGAACTCTAACTTGTAAGCATGTAATAATTGTCTAGAGATTATATCTTTCTTTTTTCCATACAATGTATCTCCAAGTATTGGATGTCCAAGGTAAGATAAATGCACTCTTATCTGATGTGTACGGCCAGTTTCTAAAGTACATTTAACAACAGATACATTGTTTAGCTCCTTTAGAACTTCATAGTGAGTAATTGCTTGATCACCAGATTCATCAATATATCTTTCTATTATGCTACCAGGTTTTCTAGCAATTGGTAGATTTATTGTTCCAGATTTTTCTTTGAAAATTCCTTCACATATAGCAATATATGTTTTTTTCATATCTTTGGTCTTCATTTGAGATACAAGGCATTCTTGAATATATTCATTCTTAGCAAATATAACAAGTCCAGATGTATCTTTATCAAGTCTATTTACCGGTCTAATCTTCTTTTTTAGGTTAATAGAATCAAAATAGTATCTAACGCCATTTGATAAGCTTGTATCATAATGAAGCATCGATGGGTGAATAGCCATATTAGGTGACTTATTTACAACTAAATAGCTATCATCTTCATAAATAATACTTAGATTCATTTTTGTTGGAACAATATTGCTATTATCTTCGATAAAATCAATCAAAACTTCAATTATATCACCAACAGTTACCTCTTTTGATACGTATGTTGGCTTGCTATTTAACAATATATTTTGAGTGTTTTTTAATCGAAGAAGTAAACGCTCTGATATGCCAAAGTATGCTTTTAATACTTCTTTAACATTTTGATAAGTATCTGTATCTTTGATGGTATATTTTAAAACCATATATCCTCCTGAAAATTATTTTTGTTTTAGTTTGCTATATTAAAAATAAAGAGGTTTAAACCTCTTTATTTAGATTTCCATTTGTATAATTATCACCTTCAAGTTTATTACCTTCCTTATGAGTTCTGATAGCTTCATTAATATCAGATAACGACTCATCTAAGAAGTCTAAACGTATAGATGAAACATTTATATCGTTTGTTTCTATACTTGTAGTTTTTGAATTAAACATTGTTGTAATACCATTTTCAGCTTGAATCTTGAAATTAAATCCAAGTCTATCCTTTAAATGGTAATCGGCATAGTCATTACATTTTTTATCACATTTCATATAGCATTTATTTGATTTACCAAGTAAGCAATAGTTCATATTCATAAGTGGTAAGTTTCCATATGCGATAATTTCTGTTTCAAAATCACCTGATATTCCGTTTAAGTTTTCTTTATTAAGCTCTGGTGATAGAGTAAGTAACTTAATTCCATAATCTGAAAGCTCATCTAATGTTAGGTCATTAAATATATTCATTGTATAGTTTGCAATATAGTCATATTTGTTACCGTATTTTTCAATTAGCTTTAGATGAGAGATGTTTGATAGCACAAATCCTTTGATTTTTGGATATTCAGTTAATATCTTATCGTAATTGTAATTAATAAATTTCTTTGAAACAGTAGGCATATATAAATACACATCAAATTTTTTACTTAAAAGTGTAATGCATTCTGTATATTTGGTATCTATAAAGTATTTATAAGGGATATAGACTCTATCAACTTTCTCCATAAGAGAATAGTCTAAATAAGGATTTAAGTTATTAAACAACACTGATATAGATTTCTTGTTTTTCTTCTTAATTTCGCCATTCTCGTGCCAAATAGGGGGTAATTCTTGGTCAAGCTCCCTATAATATCTGTTTTCTACAACTGTTTCTATTTTTTCTATTGCCAATCTACGAAGTTCATTTAAAGAACTAATAGATGGTAGGAATATATTATTGTCCATTTCAACCTTAATATTATCAAATTCAAATGGTGTATTTTTTGTTTTAGATATTTGTGCAATGACTCTATCTTCAGTAAGAGGAGCATTTATTGCTTCTACAGGAATAGCATCTGTATCAATTGAAAAATAGATATCACTATAAATACTGTCTGAATCTTGTGTTACACTAGCAACAGACATTGATATTGGTTTATTTAATTTTAAACTTACCAAGCAATTAAAGTGTATTTTCTTATTTTCTTTATTTATTGTTTCAAGAGCAATTCGTGTTAGCTCCTTATTAGACATTTTGTATATTTTATCACCAACAACGATATTACCCTTCATTCTACCAATTGTAACTGGTTGAAATGGGGAAGACTCTTCAATATTAGAGTTGCCAAGCATTAATTCTGATATTGTGTATGTACCGGTTTCATGCTCTAAGCTAATTGTATCGCCGATAGATAAGGTTTCTTTAGACGAAAGGGTAATATGACCTTTATCTTGATTAATTTTTTGAACTCTTCCAAGGTACAACCCCATATTATTTGGCTTTTCAGGGAATACTAGCTCATTATTGTATTCATCTGTTAGATGTCCGGTAGAGAAGCCACCACGGTTAAATACCTGCATAAGTGCTTTAGTATCAGCATAATCAATGGTATATGGCTTGCCAGATAGAGCTAAATCTATATATTTTCTATAAATTTTTGTGACAATTGCAACATATTCTGGAGTTTTCATACGTCCTTCAATCTTAAAACATTTAACTCCAGCCTTGATAAGAGCAGGGATAAACTCTAAACCACATACATCTCTAGTACTTAATAAATAACCTTCGTCAATTGTTTCTTTAGATACAGAGTCAGATTTTACTAGAGAATATGGTAATCTACAAGGTCCTGCACATTTACCACGATTACCAGATCTACCGCCAATTGCACTAGATAGAAGGCATTGACCTGAATATGAAATACATAGAGCACCATGTATAAATGTTTCTATTTCAATATTACAGTTTTTACAAATATGCTCAATTTCTGGAAGAGATAGCTCTCTTGATAGTACAGCTCTTGAAAATCCCATTTCTTCAGCCATTTTAGCACCTTCTAGGTTATAAATGGTCATTTGAGTGCTTGCATGTATAGGTAAATCAGGAAAATTCTTAATTAAATAGCGTGCTAAACCTAAATCTTGAACAATTATAGCGTCAATACCAGCTTCATAAGCTGTTTTAGCAATTTCAAGGGCTTCTTCAAGCTCATTATTTTCAATTAAGGTATTTAATGTTAAATGTGTTTGTACATTTCGAAGTTTTGCATAATTAATTGCATCAGGCAAGTTTTCTAATGAAAAATTGGTCGCTGATGCTCTAGCACTTAATGAATCAGCGCCTAGATACACGCTGTCTGCACCATTTTGAATAGCAGCTTTTAAACAGTCAAAATCACCTACTGGTGAAAGAAGTTCAACACGATTACTCATAATTTATCTCCTAATAATAAAAAAATATAACCTTTGGCATAAATATACCATAAATAGGGCTTAAAAGTAAATAAAAGAAAAAAATTAAAAAAAATGAGTAAAAGTGTTTACTTTTGCGTTAAAATGTGTTAACATAAATATATTGATAAAGTAATATTTATTAGGAGGACGTTAAAATGGCAAGATGCGAAGGAAGAAAAGGCGCAGCTATACAAGAATACAGCAGAAGAATGAAAGCTACTAAAGATATAGTAAAAGGTATGCCTTATAGAGATAAGAGTATAATTGCTGCAGTATATGCAGATGGAAAATCATATAGAATTAACGGATGCGAAGGAATGGAAAAAGTACCTGAGTCAGTACGTATCATAGGAAAACATGGTGATATGTATAAAGTTGTTTGGGGAAATAGCAAAAACGTCGTTGAAGTTGGACGTAGTGAGTTATCAAATCAAATTGATAGCTATTTTGGTGTAGAGCAAACATCAAAAGAATCTAAAGCTACATCTCATGATACAGTTGATCATGATGAAGATAGATAATTAAAGGTAGAGAAACTAAGAAAAATCTTGGTTTCTCTATTTTTTTTACATTTTTTACAAAAAATACTCCTAAAACGCTAAAAGCTGTGATATAATCCGAATCAGATTTCAAAAGAGAACAAATAGAGGGTGTTATAAGGAGAATTATATGAATAAAAAGATTATCATTCTAGCAGTTATTTTTGTTATTTGTTTTTGGATTATCGGTATGCAAAAAAGAAAAGAATACTTAAAACACAAAGAGCAAGTTGATAGCGAAAGTGTTGTTACTTCTCAAGCAAATGAAGATCCAAAAGAAATCACAATATATGATATCGAAGAAGGATACATGACAGTTCCATATAATAAGGATGCAGATAAGCATAACTATGATTGGAGCAAGCTTGATAAAACAAATGGAATGTACAAATATGAAGATTCTAATTACACAAGTAAACTTGGAATAGATGTTTCAAGTCATCAGGGGAATATTGACTGGAAAAAAGTTAAAGAAGCTGGTGTAGATTTTGTTATTATTCGCCTTGGTTATAGAGGATATGGAGAATCTGGAAAGATATTAATTGACAATTACTTTGAGAAACATTATCAAGGAGCTAAAGCTGCTGGTCTTGAAGTTGGTGTTTATTTCTTTTCTCAAGCAATAAATATGGATGAAGTAAAAGAAGAGGCTGAATTTGTATTCAAAAATTTACAAGGTAAACAAATCTCATATCCAGTTGTATATGATTTAGAAAAAATTAAAGATAATGTAGCAAGAACAGATAATCTAACATCAGAAGAAATTACTAATATGACATTAGAGTTTTGTAGATTAGTTAAAGAAAAAGGCTATACTCCAAGTGTGTATGGTAACTCAAAAGCTTTTACAACAAAAATGGCTCTTGAGAAACTTAATGAGTATAGCAAATGGTATGCTGGATACCCGGAAGCAGGAAACTACGATTATCCACTATATCCATATGAATTTGATTTATGGCAATATACAGAAACTGGAACTGTACCAGGTGTTAATACTAAGGTTGATATAAATATCCAGTTTATAAAGAAATAATATATAAAAAAGAGATAGAGCAATCTATCTCTTTTTATTTTACTATGATATAATTCGAGTGAAATAATTCAAAGAAGAAAAAGGAGAAAAACTTATGGATAGAGAAAAAAATATTAGGTTTTGCAGATCATACTTATTTAAAACAACAAGCAACATGGGAAGATATTAAAACAATATGTGATGATGGGATTAAGTATAAGACAGCTTCAGTTTGTATACCAGCATCATTTGTTAAAAGAGCTAAAGAGTACGTAGCTGACAAGTTAAAAATATGCACTGTTATTGGATTTCCAAATGGATATAGTACAACAGCTGTTAAAGTATTTGAAACAGAGGATGCAATTAAAAATGGTGCAGATGAGATAGATATGGTTATTAATATTGGAGATTTAAAAGATAAGAAATATGATTCAGTATTGGATGAAATTAATAAAATTAAAGCAGTTTGTGAGGGCAAGATTTTAAAAGTAATAATTGAAACATGTTTGTTAACTGAAGAAGAAAAAATAAAGATGTGTGAGATTGTTTCCAAATCAGATGCTGATTATATAAAAACATCAACTGGATTCTCTACAGCGGGTGCTACAATTGAAGATATAAGATTATTTAAGAAATATATGGCAGAAGGTAAAGGAATAAAAGCTGCTGGTGGTATTTCTTCATTTGAAGATGCAGAAGAGTTTATTAATGCAGGAGCAACAAGACTTGGTACTAGTAGATTAGTTAAGATAATGAAGGAGCAGTAATATGAATGAAGGAAGATTAAAACATTGCTATACGGTTGCTACTAAGATGGTAGAATTTGGTAAGGCAAGAGGTTATTCTGAAGAAAAACTACATGATTTATTTATTCTTGGATTTAACCATGATATTGGCTATGAGTTTGGAAGCAGCAAGAATCACGGAGAAGTTGGGGGCGAGATGCTAAAACAAAGTGGCTATAAGTATTGGCAAGAAGTACGTTATCATGGTAAAGCTGATGCAGATTATGAATCTGAGTATTTAGATATACTAAATGCAGCTGATATGTCTGTTGATGGTAGTGGCAATGACGTTGGTGTGGATAACCGATTAGAGGATATTAAATCTAGACATGGAGAAGATTCAGATATATACCTATGCTGTAAAAATCTAGTTCAAGAGTTAAAGAATAAAGGAGTTTTGTAAAATGATTGAGATTAAGAATGTAACAAAGAAATATGGAGATAAAGTTGCAATTAAAAATATTAATTTTAATGTTAATGATGGTGATATATTTGCATTTATTGGACATAATGGTGCTGGAAAAACGACTCTTATAAAAGCTATTGTTGGAATACATGATTTTGAAGAGGGAGAAATTCTTATTAATGGAAAGTCGATAAAGAAAGAGCCAATTGCTTGTAAAAAGGAAATAGCATTTATTCCGGATAATCCAGAGCTATATGATAATATGACAGCTGCTGAATTTATTAACTTTATGTGCGATATGTACGAAATAGATGAAAAGACAAGAAAAGAGAATATAGAAAAGTATTCTAAAATGTTTGAGATACAAGATAGCTTAAATGATTTAATTGGATCTTTTTCTCATGGTATGAAGCAAAAGGTTGCTTTAATTGCAGCACTTGCACATAATCCAAAAGTACTTATAATGGATGAACCATTTGTTGGACTTGATCCAATTGCTGTTCATAGTGTTAAACAAGTAATGAATGAAATGGTTAAGGAAGGAAAGATTATATTTTATTCAACACATATTCTAGATGTTGCTGAAAAATTATGCTCTAGAGTTGCTATTATAAAAAAGGGTGAACTTGTTAAAGTAGGCAGCATGGCCGAAATAAAAGGTGACGAGAGCCTAGAAAAAGTATTTTTAGAATTGGAGAATTAATTATGAATAAAATGATGTCATTAATAAGAGCTTGTATGACAGATAATATGAGCCTTTTTAAGATAAAGAAAAAGAATAAAGCAAAGAAAAGTGGAAAAGGATTAACTATTTTTCTATTTATAGTATTAGCTATGTCTGTTTGGAGCTATGCTAATATGTTTTTAGACTCACTTATACCACATCATATGGAACACGTACTATTATCTTTATTTGGAGTTATAGTAACAGTTCTTATAGTAATGGAAGGTGTTTATAAGGCAGGTTCACTTATTTTTAACTGTAAGGATGATGACTTATTACTTTCGTTGCCAATAAAAAGAACAACAGTTGTATTTATTAGGATACTAAAATTTTATACATTTGAAGTATTATATGGTTCATTATTTCTAATACCAGCTATTATAGCGTATGCAACAAGAGTAAGTGTTGCACCAACATTCTATATTGTTTCAATATTGGCAATCTTTTTATTACCAGTTATTCCAATTGCAATATCGACAATTATTGGCGTAATTACATCGGCTACATCAGTAAAGTTTAAAAATAAGAGCATTATTCAAATTATTGTTAGTATGATAGCTCTTGTCGGAGTATTATATTTATCATTTAATTTACAAGGATTACTTATAAACTTTGGAGAAAATGCTGGAGCAATCAACGATGCAATTACTAAATTTTATTATCCAGCAGCTGAATATTCAAAGTTATGTGCAAACTTTGATATAAAAGATTTTCTTATCTTTATTGGAATACATATATTAGTATTTTTAGCAACAATTTTTGTTATTAGTAAAGTTTACTTTAAGATAAATTCTGAATTAAAAAGAATTCAAAAGAATAGTGGTAAGAAGAGTTATAGTATGAAGGTTAATAAACCACAAGTTGCTTTCATAAAGAAAGAATTTAAGAAAGCAATTAATACACCAGTACTAATAACAAATGCTGTGTTTGGTATGGTATTACTGCTAATTGCATGTATTGCAGTTGCAGTTAAATTTGATGCAATATATTCAATACCACAAGATCAATTACCTTTTGCGGTAGAGAAGATAAAAGATTTTATTCCAGTGATTCTTGTATTATTAATTGCATTCGGTTCATTAACATCATCAATAACAAGCTCTATGATCTCTCTTGAGGGAAAGTCATTTACTCTATTAAAGAGCTTACCTGTTAAACCATATACAATCATAATGGCTAAAGTTTATACAGCTATATTAATGATGATGCCATTCGTGTTAATAAGTGATTTAATCTTCTATATAAGATTTAAGCTTAACATTGCTGAAATCATACTTACATTAATTGCATCAATTCTATTACCATTCATAGCTGAGTTACTTGGTATAATTATTAATTTAAAATATCCAGAGATGAAAGCTGATACAGATGCAGAGGTAGTTAAACAAAGTAGTAGCTCAAATGTAAGTACAATGCTTGGATTTTTATTAATAATGATAATATCAGGAATTCTAGTTTCGTTGATATATTCTGGATGTCCAACAATTGTTGCTCTTATTTGTGCAGACGTTTTATTCTTTGTAATGGTTATAATACTTCTTAAGAAGGCAAAGGGAAAAGGTGTTGAAAGATTTAATAAAATAGATGTTTAAAGCTATTACATAGTTAAAATTATAAAAAGGGTTAGATAAATAAAAATCTAACCTTTTTTTATTGTATCTAATTAAATACTAGTATAAAATAATAGCATAAAAATATGAATCAAATCAGAATAGTAAGGAGGATAATAACTTGAATAAAGAAGAGCTTATAGCATTTATTGAAAGCTTAAATCTACCAACAGAAGAGTTTTGTGTATTATCAAGTGGATGTCTTGTTCTATATGGATTAAGAGATGTAGCTGGAGATTTAGATTTATGCGTTACACCAAAACTTGGAGATGAGCTAATCAGAAGATATAATCTAACAGAAAAGGACAAATGGGGAAATAATTTCTATCACGTAAATGATGATTTAGAATTTATTATTGAAAAAAACTTTGAATTTGAGAAGGTTGGAAAATATCAAGTAGAAACATTAGCAAATGTATTAAAGTTTAAAAAAGCAAGACAAAAGAAAAGGGATTTAGAAGATGTTGCTAATATTGAAAGATATTTAGAATCATTAAAGAAATAACTAGATGATAAAATCTATGGAGAATAATTATTATGAATTATATAATTAAAAGAGTTGCGAAACATGCTATTTTATTTTCGATTATAATCTTGTGCATTATTGTTTTATCGGGATGTACCAAAGATATAGTTAATAAGAGCAAGAATGAAACAAAAGAATTAAAGAATGAAATTCAAGAGAAAACTAGCACTGATCCGTATGAGTTTTTGGAAGAAACGTATAAGGAAGGTGAAAGTTATATTACTTCAAAAGATCAATTAGAGCTAAAAAATACAGATGGTAGTGGTAAAACATATTCTTTTGTATATAACAATGAAAAATATACAGCAATATATACGAAAGATAATTGGCAGATAAAGAATTCGTATAAGATAAGAAACAAGAAAGATATAACTCTTATATGTGAAGCTCTAACTGATATTCATCCAATACATGGAAAAGATATGAAATCATATAGAACAGCAGAGGATATGATGGATGAATGGGTAATACATAATATTGCATATGATTACTTGCCGGAAGGAAATTCATGGAAGATACATACAAGGGATGTTGATTTAAACCCTGCTGACCAGGGAAAAAGCTTAAAAGAAATGTTTGAAGACAGACTAAACAAATGAGAATAAAGGAGAGAAAAAAATGAGTAAGAAATTTGAATTAACTGAAGAAGATGAAAAACAAGCAATCGAAAAAGAGCACTATATCCAAGGATTAGATTCAGAGAATATTAAAGAAGGAGCCTCATCATTTTTTGATGGTGGTTTATTTGGATATATAGGATGGGGAATACTTGCAGGGTTATTGATAGTACTTACACTTGGATTAGGTACAACATGGGCTATATGTATGATGTACAGATATCAATTTAGACATACTGCATACAATGGTCATAGACTCAAATTCAAAGGTAGCGGTCTTGGTCTATTAGGAAATATTATCAAATGGACTTTCTTTACAGTAATTACACTTGGTATATATGGCTTATTTGTTCCAGTTAAAAAAGCTAAATGGATTATTTCTAACTTATATTACGAGGATGAAGAATATGTAAAAGGTGAGAGCTATTTTGATGGAAATACACTTCAATTTTTAGGAATAAGCATTCTTTCATTTATAATAAATGTATTAAGTTTTGGATTGTTATATCCATTTACTGTATGTATAAAATTAAGATGGATACACAAACATGCATTTATTAGTAAGAAGGATCTTGAATTTACTGGATCTGCTGTTTCTTTATGGGGACACTATATTTTATGGACTGTACTTTCAATAGTAACACTTGGTATATTTGCATTATGGATTCCAATATTAGAGCTAAAATGGCAAACAAAGAATACTCATATTAAAACTGTAATTGATAAGGATTATGAGAAAGATAAAACAATATGGCTTGTAATTCCATTACTACTAATAACAACAATTATACTTGTATTCTCAGTATGTAGAATAGCTCAATCTGATACTATCAAAACAAAAATGAAGCTTAAATCAATGGATATTGTTTCAACAGTTATGACAAAGTGTGATAGAGAGTATATATCAGACAACATTAGATACGATATGTATAAAGATTTAAAAGATAAGTATGATAATAAAGAACTAACATTTGATGAATACGATGAATATATGGAAAAATATGATTTATATAATGTAAAGAATCCATATGAAAAAAATCAGATTGATGGTCCGGTTGGTGGAGACGAGCAATTGAATTTAACTCGTGAAGATGAGTATATATCTGTAGGAGGATATAAGATTTCATGTGGTACTTATACGGGTAAAGATGCACTATATGACATAGAGAATCAAAAAGAAATACCTGTAGATATTAAAGTTATTGTTGAAAAGGATGGAATAACAGTTGATGGTAAAAAACAAAAGTATTCTGTTAGCGGAGATAAGATTTCTGTTGGTGGAGTTGAAATATTACAAGCAACTGGAAATAATAAACTTGTATATCTTGCACAATCTTGTCCAACACTTGAATATAAAGGTAAATAATTGAGAGGATGTATTATGAAAATAAGAAAAGTTAAAAAAGATGACTTTGAAGCAATACTAGACTTACAACTTCAGCTTGAAGATGCAGAAGCGGTATTTGATGATAATTTAAAGAAGCATTGCTATGCAACAGAGGAAGGAATAAAAAGGCTAAAGAAAAGAATTAGTAAAAGAAAAAATATCTTTTATGTTGCAGTTGAAGATAACAAAGTAGTTGGATTTATTGATGGTTATATTCCAGAAGATGAATGGTGGTATGTAGAAAAAGGTGCTTACATAGATCATCTATGTGTTGATAAAGATTATAGACAAAGAGGAATTGCAACATGCTTAATGGAAAAATTTGAGGAAACAGCTAAGAGCAAGGATGCAAAATTTATTAGACTATTAGCTTTCCCAGAGAATGTTCCTGCTATAACTTTGTATAGCAAAAATGAGTATAGATGTTATTCATCATTTTATTACAAAAAATTAAGATAAAAAATATATACTTGACTAAGAAAGAAGCTATAGTTTAATCTATGGCTTCTTTTGTTACACAAATGTAATATAAATGTCATACAACAGAAACAATAAACGAAAACCGCATACAATAAGCAATACAGAGTTTTTTGCAAAATGTGGCCACTTTAAAAAAATACTAAGATATTATAGAATTAAAGAGGCTAGAGATAGCGCAGTAAAACAAAAGAGAATGACATCACGAAAGGAGACGATCGTATAGATAATAAAAAGCGAAAATTGCTTATTATTGGGATAGTATTCTTTATCATGATGATTGCTTCTGCAATTTTTGCTCTGACGGAAGAGACAACAGATGGCATTATAAGTACTGGATATGTTGATATTAAGATTCAGCCACTTGAAGCTGAGAAGGAAGTTGTAATGCCAGGAGATAACGTTGGCTTTAGTCCTAAAATAGAGAATGACGGAGCAGATTGTTATCTAAGGTTTAAGGCAAGCTATATAAATCAGGATATTGATTTTATTGATTATGTATCAGGATTTAATAGTAGTTTTGAGAAAATAGGTGAGTATTATTACTACAAGGATGTATTTAAATCTAATGAAGTTCTTGAGTTATTTAATACGATTAAGATACCTGACACGATACAATCAATGATAAATGATAAAACATTTGATTTTGAGATTGTAGCTGAAGCAATACAAGATAAAAACTTTGAACCAGATTACACATCAGATAAACCATGGGGAGACAATGTACCAACAGTAAGTGTAAATGATTTATATGATATGACCGATTATTCAAAAGTATCAATTGGCTATGAAAATAATACAAATGAAGATATTAAAGTCGCAAAAAGTTTCTTGGAAAAAGTAAAATCATCAATGCCAGGTGATACCTATACAGATAGTATAGAGCTTGTTAATTCAAACAAAAAGAATGCAAAGTATTATTTAACAATTGGAACTAACGAACAAGGTCAAAAAGAAATAGAGCTACTTAAACGAGTCAAGCTCACAATAACAAATAAGAACGGAGACGTCCTATATGATGGTGGTCTCATTAGAGAAGAAAAGATACTCTTAGGAGAGTATGACATAAATGATAGAGATAAATTCGATTTCAAAATATCTTTCCCAACAAATTTGGGAAATGAATTTGAAAATTTGAATCCAGATTTGTTTTTAATTTTTTCAGCAGATACAAAAGAGGAAAATGCTGACAAACATAGCGATACTATAAAAACTGGAGATAGAATTGATTACTTAATTGTAATATTTGCTATTTCAACAATTGGATTTATAGTTGCTTGTATACTATATTATAAAGAAAAGAAGTCTTTTCAAAAATAGGGGGTATTATTATGAATAGAAAAAAGACAATCGCAACAGCTATAGTATTAGCATTAATTTTATTAATAGGATGCTTACTTGCATACTTTACAGACGTAGATACTAAAACAAACCAATTCACATTAGGAGATGAAGTAGATATATCAGTTGTAGAAGATAGTGGATGGACAGCAGGTCAATCAGGAAAAATGGAAAACCAAGATGCTGAGGGTGTTCACCCAGGAACAGAAGTAACAAAAGAGCCATCAATCCATAACAATTCAACAACAACTCCAGCATATGTTTTTGCTGAAGTTACAGTTCCATGTTATGCATCAACAGGAACTACTGTAAATACACCATTATACACACTAAACAACATTGGTAGTGGATGGACTTTATTACAAACAGGAAATATTGATACAACTAACAAAACAATTACATATGTATATGTATATGGAACTGCAGCAGCACCAAATTCACTTGCTGCAAATGCAACAACAGCTACACCAGTATTTGAAAGTGTAACAGTAGATCCAGATTTAACAGCTGCTCAAGCTGCTACAGCACCAGCTAATCCAGATGTTGTTGTAACAGGTAAAGGAATTCAAATAGATGGTTTAGGAAGCGCAACAACTTCAGCTGCAATATATGCATTAATACAATAAGATAAATATTTGACAACATGGTAAAGGATTAATTTTATGAATAAATTTCTTAAAGTCATCAAGGTACTTATTAATACCTTGATGACTCTAATATTAATATTTGGTATTATTTTTATAATTTTATATGTTATTGGCATAGAGCCATTTGTTGTTGAATCAGGCTCTATGGAACCTACTATTCAAAGAGGAAGTCTAAGCTTTATAAATAAGCATATAGAATATAACGAGATAAAAGAATATGATGTTATTGCTTTTTCATTACCATCAGAAAAGAAAGTAACACATAGAGTTGTTAAAATAACGGATAGTGGTATGGAAACAAAAGGAGATCACAATGCTACTTCTGATGGATTAATTGTAACTAAAGAGAACTATGTTGGAAAAAACGTATTTTCTATACCAAAGGTTGGATATGCAGTTATGCTTATTCAAACAACTAAGGGAAAAATAATAATGGGAACATTTATAATTGTTCTACTTCTATTGGGTTTTCTATTTGGAGACAATAAAAAAGAAAAAAGAGTTAAAGAATGATAAAAGCTACATTTTATATGTAGCTTTTATTGTATATTTTTTTATAATATAATAAACATGAAAACATTTTAATGTACAAGGAGAACATATATGAAGATTGGATTACTATTAGAAGGTGGAGCAATGAGAGGCTTATATACTGTTGGTGCTCTTGATGTTTTGATGAAAAATAATATAAAAGTAGATGGAATTGTTGGAGTATCGGCAGGAGCATTATTTGGTTTAAATTATAAATCAAAGCAACCGGGAAGAGCTCTTAGATATAATCTTAAGTATTGCCAAGAAAAGAAGTATATGGGTTGGTATTCTTTTTTTACAACAGGTAATATAATGAATAAAGAATTTTGCTTTGATAAGTTAATAAACGAGTTAGATCCTGTAGACTATGATACATTTAATAATTCAGAAGAAGACTTTTGGGCTGTTGTTACAAACATGGAATCTGGAAAACCTGAATACATAAAAATAGATAATCTAAGAGATATAAATCAAATGGAGGCTTTAAGAGCATCTGGTTCTATGCCATTTGTATCAAAACCTGTTGATATAAATGGAAAAAAATACTTAGATGGTGGAACAGCAGATAGTATTCCAATCGATAAAATAATGGAAATGGGATTTGATAAGATAATTGTTATACTTACAAGACCTCAGGGATATCGAAAAGAAGAAGGTAATCAACAACTTGCTAAAATAAAGTATAGAAAGTATCCGAATTTAATTAATACAATAAGGGAGAGATATAAGGTATATAATAATCAAGTTGATAAAGTTGAAGCTCTAGAAAAGAAAGGTAAGGTATTTGTTATAAGACCTTCAAGAAAAGTTGATATTAAGAGAATTGAAAAGAATAAAGAAAGGATACAAGAGATGTATGATTTAGGAGTATCTGATACAGAAGAAAAAATGGAGCAGTTAAATAACTATCTAAATAGCTAGATAGTTGTTTATAAATTTTTTTATTATAATGAACCGTATTTATTTTTCTATAGTCTAATAAGTGTATAGGAAAGATAGGAGGGAGAACTGTGAATAAAAATATTAAAGCTTTTTTAATAATATTACTTATTGGAATTATTGTTGCAGGAATAATGTGGGGAATAGCCGTAAAAGTATGCAAGGGAAACAAGAATAAACAAATAGTGGAATATGATTTAGATAAAATTTATAGTAGTAAAGCTGCATCTGGATACACAGATATAAGAGATTTAAGAGAAGATTATGATATGGACTATAATTATGGAGAAGCACAAAAAGATGGATGTTTAGTTGTAGGGGCAATGGTTCATAATGAGGATACATTAACTTCATTTATAGCTGATTATACTAATAAAGAAACAGCATTTATTAGAATTGTACAAAGAAATGCTAAGAGCGAAGTATACATTATTGATCTTTTCTATGATTCAAATGCAGACGTAATATATTGTATAACTGATAAGACAAGAGATAGCAGCATTCAAGACGAAGAGCAAAAGAAGATTAAATTAGAAAAATTTGAACATATGGCTGAATACGCAGTATATAAAAATAATGAATATTGGGTATTATATAACGGAGATTCTTTAGACTATGAAAATATAGAAAGTAAGGTTGAAAGTGGAGATTTATATTTTGTAAGCCGAATGAATTAAATAATTTATTATACGATAATGAAAATGTTTCATTATCGTTTTTTATTTTATTAATTACATCAATTTATTGAATTAATTTTTTCATTATGATATAAAATTCTTTGTATGATAAATAAAAAAATTAATTAGAAAGGGGTACGATAATGGGATTATTTTCAAAGGAACCATGTGTTATTTGCGATAATAAAGTTGGTTTTCTTAGTAGAAAAAGACTTGTTAACAAAGAAGGATACATTTGTAAAGAATGTGAGAAAAAATGTAGTGAATTTATTAACGTAGGTCATTTTACTAAGGCTGAAATTGAAGAGCATATTAAGTACATGGAAAAACAAAACAAATTATATCATGAGGCATTTGAGCCTATTGATAAGAAACACATTAATCGATTTGTATCTATAAGTACGGGACTTGAATTTGCTAACGAGATAGCTATGTTTAGAGTAGTTTCTCCAAAAGCTAAAAAGAAAGAATATCAAGAGCTATTTAGATACGATCAAATAAACCATTATGAGCCATACTACAAAGAGAACACTAATTCAAATAGCGATAAGAAGTATGCTGAAGTTGGCTTAACAATTCATTTAAATTGTTCAAGACGTGGATTTGGAGAGGCTGAAGGTTCTGTTACAGGTGTGGGAGCTAGAAATTTCCATCCATATGTTAAAGAGCTTCAAATCCCAACTGCAAGAAATGTAAATGATTTTTCTCATGTTGGATTAAAAGACTACTTAGATAAGTTATTTGGAACATACGAAGATACAAGTGTTGTTGGTTCTATTAAATCAAGCTTTGTTGGTACTAATAAGCAAAGATCAGAAATGAAGGTAGCTGCTGAAGGTCTAAAGGCTTTAGGAAACTTAGCTAAGTCTAAAATAACTAAGAGCGAAGCTGATAGTGAAAATGCAAAAGAAAGCATGGAGACATTAAAAAATGATGCTCTTGATTTTGCTACTGGTAATAGAGCAACATATTCTAAAATTGCAAATGAGGTTGAAGACAGAATATTAAATAGCTAATTAGTTTTATTAATTTAACTAAAGGAGGAAATAAAATGAAAAAAGCGATTAAGGTCATATCTGTTTTTATGATGATTCTCATGATGGGAATTGTTTTAACAGGATGCAATAATGATAAGGATGATAAGAAAGAAGAAAAGGTTGATTTATCAGCTGCAGCTGGAACATATAAAGGTATATATACAAAGTTTGTAGGTGATGACACAAAGGTTGAAGATGAAGAGTTTTCATTAGAGCTAAAAGATGATGGCACTGGTGTTTCTAACCGTGATGGTGCAAGTTATAAATTAACATGGTCATTAAAGGGAAAAGAATTTAAAATGACAGAAACATTTGCAGGAATGTCTATAGACTACAATGGAACATTAGATAATGGAAAACTTGAAATCTATAATGGAGATAAAGATAATGACTTCACATACATGTATGTATATGAAAAACAATAAAATAATTAAAAAATTTAAACAAACATAGAGGACAGAAGGAGAATTATTATGAAAAAATTATTAAGCATAGCATTAGTTGCTATTATGTTAGTATCAGGATTATTCGTATTTTCAGGTTGTGGAAATAACGAAGGAGGAAAAGGAAACGATAAGAAAGATGAAAACAAAGTAGAAATTTCCGCTATACATGGAAAAGGAACATTTAAAGTAATGGTTCCAAAGAAAGAAGATGGTTCACCTAAATATGAATTTACAAAGGAGAAACCAGAGACAGCTCCTAAATTTGCAAATGGAACATATTATATTGAAACAGAAAAGGCTGTTATCTCACTTTCTACAATGGGATTAGCATATAATACAAGTAAAGATTATAAAGCTAAATATGGAGAAACAAAGGCTACATTCCAAGGATACATTGATTTTATGAATGATGAAAAATCAACTATTCCAAAGGCTGATGAAATAACAGAAGTTAATGGTAAAAAAGCTGTTAAGAGAGCAAGCAGACAAGGTGGATCAGGAGATTATAAATACTTTGGATTCTACTACATGATTGAAGCAGATGATATATACCCAGGTTCATATGTTAATTTAGGTGTATTCTATAAAGATGGTGTTGAGCGTACAGAAGCTGAACCAATTGATGATGAAACACAAGCAATAATCAATTCATTAACTGTAGTTGCTAATAGCTAATTTTTATAAAAGGAGAATTATTATGAAAAAAGTATTAAGCGCAGCATTAGTTGCAATAATGTTATTATCAGGAATATTTGTTTTTTCTGGTTGTGGAGATAAAAAAGAAGAAAAAGCTGGATACAATAAAGAAGTAAATCAATATGTTGTAGAAACAAATGATAAAAAAGGTGAACTTTCACTTGAGATTGCTAAAGATTTAAATTATGAAACTGGTTCAAATGTTGCAACAACATTTAGAATTACAAGCAAGGACAATATGTCTGAAATTTCATTCCATATGTCATATGACTACAAAACAAGTGCTACAATAACAAAGAAAGAAAAAGATTTCTATTCAGAAAAATACCATGATTATGCAGAAGTAACAGCAGGAGACTACAAAGGATGGAGCATCTACTATGGAGAATCACAATATGATATGGGTCTTGTATTAACAGAGCCAGATGCAAACAATAAAGTATATGGTGTTACAATTAGTGTTCGTAAGAGCCCTGTAATGAAAGAAGGAATGACTTTTGATGTAAAGGAATTTGTTAATTCAGAAGACTTTAAACATATGTTAGATTCACTTAAATTTACAGTTAAAACAGAAGAACAAACAAACGAACAAGCTGAACAACAATAATAATTAATAAAAACAGTTGCCAACAATAGTTGAAAAGCAACTGTTTTTTTGATAGTATGATGATAAAATTAGAATAATAATAAAAGCTTTGATTAAGGAGAGATTTTATGGATAAACATGAGAAAAGAGCTAGAGAATTAAAAGCTCAGGGTAACAATTGCTCTATATCCGTATATAAAGCGATTGCAGAGGATAAGAGATTAGATGGTGATATTCCAGAGCCAAGAAGTATTGAAGGAAAATGTGGAGCATTACTTTCTGCAATTAAAATTCTACAAGAGACAGGACACGAGGATAAAATAGAGGAATTTGAGAAGAAGTTTATAGAGAAGTTTGGATATAACAAATGTAGAGATTTAATGACTCATGAAGCTAGATGTAGTGATTATGTAGGTGAGTGTACAAAGATGTTGGATGAAATATTAGAAGGTGAACAATAGGAGCGTATTATGGAACAAGATACAAAAGTAATAACAATTTGCGGTAGTATGAGATATTCTAAAGAAATGATGAAAATAGCATGGGACTTGGAAGTTAAAAAAGGATATTCAGTAATACAATGTGTATACAATATTGAAAATGAAGATTGTAAAGAAATAGATTTTAGTACATTGGATAAGCTTCACAAAAAGAAGATTGATATTAGCGACGCTATATATGTTGTAAATATAGATGGATATATTGGTAATAGTGCTAGAAATGAAATTGATTATGCTATAAAAAATGGTAAAGAAGTTATTTATCATGAGAATATATAGATATAACAAAGGAGTAAATAAATATGGTAATTGAAGGTAAAAGAATAATCTTAAGAAGTTGGGAAGATGGAGATGTTCAAGACTTAGTAGAAGGATTAAATAATATTAATGTTTCAAAGTGGATGGCAAGCGTTCCTTTTCCGTATACTGAAGAAGATGCAAAAGCATTTATTAACCATACCAAAACATTAGATGAAAATAAAAAGATAGCTCTTGCAATCGTTCTAAAAGATAAAAACAAAGTAATTGGTGGAACAGAGATAACAAATATTGATAAAAGAAATGGTACAGCTGGTGGAGGGATATGGCTTAATGAAACGTATCAAAAAAATGGATTTGGTACAGAAGCATTTGCTACAAGAATTAAATATGCATTCGATGTACTTGGTTTAAGAAGAATAGAGAATGGTTATTATCCAGGAAATGATAAATCAAAGAGGATGCAAGAGAAACTTGGCTATAAATATGAAGGTACAAGGAGAAAGAAATTCTATTGTATGGCAACTGGTGAATACATGGATGAATGTATTACAGGTCTCTTAAAAGAGGAATTTATAGAGCCAAACATAGTTTGAATTGACATAATGAGCTGAAAATGGTAAAATAAATTGATATTTAAAAAAAGGAGATCATTATGGAAAAATTTAATGATAGTGTTCTAGAAGAAAAAATAAGAGAATATTTACAGACTTTCATTAAGACATATGCTATTGCAAGAGATAGAATTGGTATTCCAGTTGATGAAAAAAAGCTTAGTGATTTAATTAAAAATTCTACAATAGAGCTATATAAAGCAGAGAATTCAACAGCTACTTTCTCTGTTAATCCACTTAATAAATGGATTGCTGTAATTGCTGAGAATTTCTTACTAAACGGAGAGAAAAGAAATAATTTCTTGTTATTACATGAGATGACTCATTTAAGTAGCTTTAACCATAGAAATATATATCAAGTTGAAAGAGATGAAGGTCTAAGACGTAAATTTAATAGATTTGTAAGTGTAAGAGAAAATGAAGATATGACTGGTACAGATGTTGCAAGAGGATTAATTGCTATTGAGGAAATTGTTGCTCAATATGTAGCTGAAAAGTGCGATGAAGTACTTGGCGGTGAACCAAGAGAGCCTCATAAAGAAACACACGGCATTCTAGGTACAGATATGAACATTTATACAACTTTTGCAAACCACGATACATATGCTCCTCTAGAGAATTATGTTTCAAAATTTGCAAAGAAAGTAGGATATAAATCTATAGATGATTTTATTAAAGATATGGTAACTGGAGATGCAGACATATTTGATTTCATTGATAATGATAGTGCTGTATATGTTGGATATCTTGGAATTCTATGTGAAGGAATATATCAAGAGCATGGTTATGAAGATTGTGGATTACCAGAATCTGATATACCAAAGGCTATTGAATACCTAGACAAACAAAAAATTGATATTCCATTTGGTGAGGAGCCAGATGCTGGAGACAGATAATAATATTAAGATGAAAATAGCAGAATTTATTCTGATATTTTTTGATTTTAATAAATCGTTATGATATTATTTTTTTGTAAAAGTTTGGAGGAGATTGTGATTAATATAGAATCAGCAATAAAAGCATTTAAGGAATATATTGAGCAATTTAACAATGAAGAAGAAGCAGGATTTGATTTAAAGGAAAAACATACATACGGAGTTATGAAAAGATCAAAAGAAATAGCAATGTCACTTAATTTAAGTGATGAAGATGTAAATTTAGCTGAGTTAATTGGTTTACTACATGATATTGGTAGATTTGAAGAAATTATAGTAATGAAAAGTATGGATAGTGGTAAATTTGATCATGCTGCGTATGGTGTAAAGATTTTATTTGAAGATGGCCTAATAAAAAGATTTACTGATAAGGAAGAGTACTATCCAATAATTAAAGCTGCAATTGGAAATCATAGTAAATTAAAAATAGAAGATGGATTAAGTGAACGTGAGCTGATACACGCAAAAATAATTCGTGATAGTGATAAGCTAGATAATTTTGAAGTAAAGATTAATCGCAAGCCAGAGCATTTATTTAAAAATGTGGTTAACAGCCAAGAGGAATTTGAAAATTCTGATATTTCAGATAAAGTATACAGCTCTATAATGAATAGAGAGTGTGTAGTTTTATCTGATAGAAAACTACCTTTAGATTACTATGTTACAATTTGGGGATTTGTATTTGATATAAATTTCAAAGGCTCTTATGAGATTATAAAACAAAATGACTATATCAATAGAATGATTGACAGATTTGAATATAAAGTACCAGGAGTACAAGAGAAAATTGAGCATATAAGAATGGTTTTAAACGAATGGGTTGATTCAAAAATATAATTTTTTTATAAAAAACCAACAAATTAATGTTTTTTATGCATCTAAAATATAGATGAATGAAAATAAAGATATTAAATAGGGAGGTTGATATTATGAAAAAAGTATTTAGTATTTTATTATTAGTTGTTATTCTAACAAGTTCAGTAGTTATGCTAGCTGGATGTAAAAAGAAAATTGCGAAGACAACGAAAAGAGAGATTACAGAAAACATTGAAGAAACGATAGCTAATATTAAGTCAGATGTTGTGATTTCAGGTCGTATTGATGGTGGAGAGCTAATGGGTACAATTACCTACTACGTTAATTATAATGATTCTAAATTATATGTTCATGAAGTAGAAACAAAAGTACCATTAAAAGATGGACCACTACCAGTGATATCAACAACACATGTATCATTAGTAGAATACACATTATCAGATGATGATATGAAAGAGCTTAAAGAATTTATTGAATCTGAAAATGAGAAGAGAGAAGGAGCAAAATATACAATTCGTAAGGGAAATCAATCATATCAAATTAAAGAGTCTGGAAAATTTGAAGAATTAATGAGAAAGATTAGAAATGTTTAATTAAATAGGTAAAATGATTAAGGCAGGTACTTTAAAAAAGTAACCTGCCTTATCTGTTAACAGCCCTCAAATCCAGATTCGATGAGCTCAGTGATTGCTTCCATTGCTGCTTCTTCGTCCGATCCATTGGTGATAAGTGTGATTGTCATTCCACCGATAATTTGTCCGGAAAGAAGCCCAAGGAGGCTCTTGCCATTGATCTGCCTTTCGTTAACACGGATGCTGACTTCACAGTCGAAACTGTTTGCTTTTGCAACGAAAATCGATGCTACTCTCCGTGAACGAAGTCCAACTTGATTGACGACATTAACATCTTTGATCTGCATAACATACCCTCCAATCGAAGAAATCGGTTCTTGAAGTACATACATACAAGTGGGAAATTTTCCCGACAAGCGAATTCTAACACAGGTGTATTTTAGTTGCAATCTTTTTATGTACAAATTTTTAATTTTATGATATAAGTTAAATGTGATTAATAAATATAGATGAGGTGTATATATGAAACATCGTATTTTGATGATTGTAAATCCAAAGGCGGGAAGGGCTAAAATAAAAAAGTATGTTGATGCAATAAGAAATAACTTTGAAAAAAGTGAATATAAAATTGATTTAAAGCATACTACAGTTGAATATGGAGCTACGGAAATAATTTCTGATTATAAAAAGGACTTTGATATTTTAGTTGTATGTGGTGGAGATGGAACGCTAAATCAAGCTGTTCAAGGACTTCATGACATAGATAAACATGTTCAAATTGGATACATACCTTCAGGTACTACGAATGACTTTGCAAGAAGTTTAGGTGTTGCATTCAATAAGCTTGAGTTATCTAATAATTTAGATAAATTTACAACCGAAAAAGTTGATCTTGGAAAGTTTAATGATAGAGTATTTAACTATGTTGTATCTGCCGGAATATTTTCTAGAGCATCATATAATACAAGTACTAAATCTAAGAATAGATTTGGAAGACTTGCATATTTAATGTCTGGATTCAAAGAAATATTCATCTGTAAGCCATATAGATTAATTGTAAGAAGTAAAGATACATCAATTGATGATGAATTTATATATTGTAGTGTAAGTAATGCAAAATATGTTGGTGGGTTTAATATATTCAAAAAAGAGCATGTTGAAATGGATGATGGAGAGCTAGAGGCATTATTTATCAAAAGACCAAAGAATTTTTTCAGCATGGTTAGATTAATTTGTAAAGTTATTAATGGTAACTTTAAAGATGAAAATGTTAGATACTTTAAAACTCCAGAGCTTGAGATAGAGAGCGAGAAAGACACAGAGTGGTCTATTGATGGAGAATACAGTGGTAAAGTTAATAAAATAAAAATAACTAACTTAAGAAAGCGTGTGGAATATATTGTTCCTGAAAGTTAATTAATCATGCAAGTACTGAAATAAAAGTAAAGAATTCACAATTATTCATATAAATACCTCTTAAATAATAATATGCAAGAGGTATTTATTTTATAATATAAGAGGTATTTATTGTATAATATAATTTGTAAAGAAAGAAGGAAAGCAGTATGAATTATAGATTACCAACAGTAGATGATTATGAGATATTAAAGGAGTATGTTGAAGAGCATTATTCAAATTATGAAAGAAGTATTAGTGCAAGTATTGGTATGACAAATATGAATTACAATGAGTGGGTAGAAAAAGTAAATCGTAATAGCCAAACAGCAGATGATGAATGGGGTAGATATTATCTATATTTAGCATTTAATGATGAGGATAAACTAATTGGATTACTTAATATTAGATTTGATTTAACTGACGAATTACGTGAGTTATACGGCGATATTGGATATGGTGTTAGACCAAGTGAAAGAAGAAAAGGTTATGCAACTAAAATGCTTGAATATGCATTAAGTGTATGTAAAGAAAAAAATATGAAAGAAGCTATACTTGGATGCTATGAGAATAATTATGGCTCAAATAAAACAATACTTAAAAATGGTGGAGTATTTTATAAAAATGGAATTGAAGAAAGAGATTTAAGTGATAATTGGAGAATAAGATTAAACTGTAAGTATTACAAAATTACTTTATAGATTAGAGCAAACGAGAGGTTAATTTTATGGGATTAGTAGAAATTTTTTTCTTAGGAGTAGGTCTTGCAATGGATGCTTTTGCGGTATCTATTTGTAAAGGTCTTTCTATGAAAAAGATAAACTGGAAGAGCGCAATTATTATTGCAATATATTTTGGATTATTCCAAGCAGGAATGCCCGTTATTGGATATTTTCTAGGAAGTACATTTAGTAGTTTAATTCAGCAGATAGATCATTGGGTAGCTTTCATACTTCTATCAATTATTGGTGGAAATATGATTAAAGAATCAAGAGATGATGAAGTGGATAAAAGAAATGATAGAGTTGATTTTAAAACAATGATTGTTCTTGCAATAGCAACTAGTATAGATGCATTAGCAGTTGGTGTTACATTTGCATTCTTTGAAGTAAATCTAATGCTTGCAATTACAATAATTGGAGTAGTAACACTTATATTATCTTTTATTGGTGTCGTTATTGGTAATAAATTTGGAGATAAATTTCAAAACAAAGCTGAGCTTGCTGGTGGAATTATTTTAATAGCTCTTGGAATAAAAATATTGCTGGAGCACTTAAATATAATTAACTTTAGTTAAAAATAGGGACGGACTCAAAAATTAACCCAAAAGTAAATATATGAGTCCATCCTTAATTTTTTATTATTTTATTCTTTAATGTAAATTTTTATTATGATAAAATACATTCATAAATGATTGGAGGTGCTTTTATGATAAAACCACATAAACTTAATAAGGGAGATAAGGTTGCGATTGTTAGCTTATCTAGAGGTCTTCTTGGAATGCCTTTTTGTAAGCATGAGCTTGATATTGCAATTAAAAGATTAAAAGATTATGGACTTGATCCAGTTATTATGCCAAATAGTTTAAAGGATATGGAGTATTTACATGAGCATCCAGAGGAAAGAGCAGCTGATTTAAAACAAGCATTTATGGATGATGAGATTAAGGGAATTATTTGTGCTATTGGTGGAGATGACACATATATGACTATTCCATATTTGATGGAAGATGAAGAGTTCAAGGAAGCAGTTAAAAAACATCCAAAGATTTTTACAGGATTTTCTGATACAACAAATAATCATGTAATGCTTAATAGATTAGGATTAGAAACATTCTATGGACCATGTGTAATAGTAGATCTAGCGGAGCTTGATAAAGAGATGCTTCCATACACAAAAGAGTACTTTGAGAAGTTCTTTAAAAATGAAGATACATTTGAAATAACATCTAGCCCGGTATGGTATAACGAAAGAGAGAGCTTTGGAGAAAATCAGATTGGTGTACCAAGAATAAAACATGACGAGGAACATGGATATGAAGTTTTAAAAGGTTTTGGAAAAGCAACAGGTAAATTATATGGTGGATGTATAGAAAGCTTTTATGATATGTTTACAGGTGAAAGATATGGTAATGAAAATGAGGTATATGAGAAATATGACATATTACCAACAATAGATGAATGGAAAGAAAAAATATTATTCTTAGAGACCTGCGAAGAGAAAAATTCTCCAGAAAAGATTGAGAAAATATTAAATCTATTTAAAGAAAAAAAGATACTTGAGAGCGTACAAGCTGTTATTGTTGGTAAGCCAATGGATGAAGCATATTATGAAGAATATAAAGAGGTATATAAGAAAGTATTTGATGATATTGATACACCAATTTTATATAACGTAAATTATGGACATTGTGCTCCTAGATGTATAGTTCCATATGGAGCAGAGGCAATAATTGATTTTGAGAATAAAACAATAACAATAAATGAACCAATATTTGAATAATTAAACAAATGATTAAGGAGGTTTTTATGAACGGATTAAAGAAATTAAAAGGATTAGTTGCATGCTTATCTATTATTGTTTTAAGTATGTCACTTGTAGGATGTGGAAAGAAGGAAGAGGAAAGTAAGAAAAAAGAAACACCTTTTGCTGAGCAATATGAATTCCAGTATTCAAAATCAACAGATACAATAGAAACACCAATTTATTTTTATTGTGTAGATGGTAATAGAAACAGAATTGATGTCCCAGGAGTTGAGTTTGCTCAATCGAGTCTTAAAACATCATTTAGAGATTTTAATAGAAGTGAACCAGATGAAAATGGTAATGTAACAATCTCTTATGTTTGTGATATTAGCGTTAATATGGAAATAAGCATTGCTGAAGGAACATCAACTACTGAATGGTATTACACATATTATGAAATATCACCATCTGCATTTGATTACAACACGGGTAAAGTATTTTTAACATCAAGAGTTAGCGTAGGTGGAGACTACCAAATAATGGAGAACGGTATTGAAAAGAAAGATGCTAACGAAATGAAATATACGGATGTATCTTTTAATGGTAAAGAAATAAAAGTTGGTAGACGTGATGAAGTTAAATTTAATGGTTGGGGTAAAGTAGAAGATTTAGGAGTAGTAGATGGAAAGCATAAGTATAAAAATTCAGCTTCTACAACAATGACATACTACTACAGCGTACCAAAAGATTATGATGGTATAGTAATTGCTATAAGAAAAATGGGTTCAACAAAAGAGCTATTTGATGAATCTGAAAAAGAATATAATGAGCTTATTAAGTTACAAAAAGAAGCAGAAGAAACAGGTGTTAAGAGCGAGAGATTAATTGAAATTGAGAATAAAAAAGATGAAGTGTATAAGATAATAGATCCAGATAATGAGGAAAGAAAAGATAGAAAGCCAGAAGATTACTATGTAATTAAAGTATCAGATGCATTAAATAATAAGGAGTAAAGAATGGATAAAAAGTTATTTATTCAAGCAATAGTTAAATATGTATTAGGAATAGTATTAGTTTGTACTTTAATATTTATACCAGCTGGAACATTTGATTATTGGAATGGATGGTTATTCATGGGAATATTATTTATTCCCATGTTTATTGCTGGAATAGTAATGATGATAAAAAATCCAGAGCTATTAAAAAGAAGATTAAATGCTAAAGAAACAGAAAAAGAGCAAAAGAAAGTTATTCTATTTAGTGGAATAATGTTTCTTGTGGGATTTATTGTAGCAGGACTTAATTATAGATTTGACTGGATTGAGCTACCAGGCATTGTTTCAATAATAGCATCGGTGATATTCCTAATTGCATATATCTTATATGCGGAAGTACTTAGAGAAAATGAATATTTGTCTCGTACAATTGAAGTAGCAGAAAATCAAAATGTAGTAGATACGGGCCTTTATGGAGTAGTTAGACATCCAATGTATGCTGTAACAATTCTATTATTTTTAAGTATGCCACTTATTCTTGGTTCTGTAATATCTTTTATTATTTTCTTAGTGTATCCGGTACTGATTGCTAAGAGAATAAAGAACGAAGAAGCGGTACTTGAAAAAGATTTAGCTGGATATAGTGAATATAAAAAGAAAGTTAAATATAGATTGATTCCATTTATATGGTAAAAAAATTAAAATACAAATAAATGCATTCAATGTTATTTCAATAAATATAGATATAATTAGGCTAGAGGTGAACGGATGAATATTTTAATTATAGAAGACGAATATAGCTTGGCAGATGCAGTGGCAGAAACGTTAAAAGGAGAAGGATTTAGTACATGTATTAAAAACAATGGAGAAGATGGAGAGGATGAGGCATTAACAGAAAGTTATGATTTGATACTTTTAGATGTTATGCTTCCTGGAAAAAATGGTTTTGATATTTTAAAATCATTAAGAGCTATGAAGATTAATACTCCAGTTATAATGCTTACAGCTAAATCAGAGCTTGAAGATAAACTTAACGGGTTAGAGCATGGGGCTGATGATTATGTTACAAAACCTTTTTCTATGAGAGAGCTTATGGCTAGAGTTAAGTCAGTACTTAAAAGAGCGAAGAACATAGAAGATACAGAAGTATTAGAATATGGCGATATATCTTTAGATGTGAAGAATGCTAATGTTATATGTGGAGATAATAGTATTCAGATAAGTGGTAAAGAGCTTGATTTGTTGGAGCTTCTTTTAATGAATAAAAATCAGGTGTCTACAAAAGAGAATATCATAGAGCGTATATGGGGCTTTGATAGTGAAGCGGAGTATAACAATGTTGAGGTATATATAACATTTATCAGAAGAAAACTAAAACTTATTAATTCTGAAGTAAAAATAAAAGCTGTAAGAGGACTTGGTTATAAGTTGGAGGGAGAGATATGATTAATAAGCTACAAAAAAGAATTTTATGGGTAATTCAGATTTCATTAACACTTATTATTTTAGGTGTTGTAGCTATCTACGTAAATTTGAGTTATAAGAATACGATTTCTTCTTCTACAATGTTTATGGATAGAATCGAAGTAAGAGATGAGGGAAGACCAGAGAATAGACCAGAAGATATGCCAGATGCAAAGCCTGAAGAAAATCCAAAAGAGCTGGATGATCCTTCTATGGATATAAATACTGTAGATGGTGTATACAAAATAAGTTATAGTGAATCTAATATAAAGAGACAATCTTCTAATGTAACAAATGAGATAATTGATATAGCAAATAAGGTAAGCAACAAAAAATCAGAAGAAGGTTTTATTGGAAAGTATATTTATAAAGTTAGAAAAGTTGGGAATAATGAAAAAGAAATAACTATAATGGAGAATGAATCCATAATAAATAGCTTTAAGAAAACAATTATACTAACAATTGTGGTTGGTGTTCTTGGAATTATAGCTGTATATATCATTGCAAGAAAGATATCAAATAGTATAGTAAAACCAGTTGAAGAAACGTTTGAAAAACAGAAACAATTTATTTCAGATGCATCACATGAACTTAAAACACCACTTGCTGTAATAGAAGCAAATGCTGATGTTTTAAGCGATAAAGTGGGTGAAAGTAAATGGA
The DNA here is from genome assembly GCA_017512025.1 of Clostridia bacterium. Lineage (GTDB taxonomy): Bacteria > Bacillota > Clostridia > TANB77 > CAG-508 > CAG-492. The sequence goes on along the minus strand of JAFWHH010000009.1, from coordinate 155,081 downwards.
TTTCATATATTCAAAATGAAGTACAAAGCATGAATAAACTTGTAAATGATTTATTAACATTAGCTAAAATGGAACAAAGTGGAAAAGTACAATATCAAAAATTTGATTTATCAAAAGAAGTTGAAATGACGGCTGCAGTTTTCGAAAGCATGATTTATGAAAAGAAAATTAATCTTGAGTCTAATATTAAGGAAAATGTAGATTTTAATGGAGATAAAGAAGATATTAAACAAGTTGTTTCTATTCTACTTGATAATGCAATTAAGCATACATCTGAAAATAACAAAATAATTATTAATCTTAATAAAGATAAAAGTGATGTTGTAATTGAAGTTAAGAATCAAGGAAATCCAATTCCAGATGATGAGAAAGAAAAGATATTTGAAAGATTCTATAGAGTTGATAAAGCAAGAAGTAGATCTGAGAAAAGATATGGCTTAGGTTTAGCAATTGCTAAAGGGATAGTTGAAAAGTATAATGGAAATATTTCTGTTGATTGTAAAAATGGATACACAAGCTTTATTGTAAGGTTAAGCAGTAAATAATATAAACATAGAAAAAAGATTGAATAAAATTTTATTATTCAATCTTTTTTTAAGGTTTCATCTCTATAATAAATTTAATCTAAAAATTAAGGAGGATATTATTATGAAAGATAAGATTTTAGTATTTATAATTGGTGTTTTAGTTGGAGCAATTGTAGCTACATCTGTTTTCTTTGTTTATGAGAAAAAGAATAGCAGCAGTAGTAATGATTCTAATCAAGGGGTGCAAATGAGAGATGGAGAAACTCCACCAGATATGCCTAATGGTGAAAGACCAAATATGCAAGACGGTGAGACTCCACCAGAGAAACCAGAGGGAGAGAATAATAATGGAGGTAATCCCCCGGAGAGACCAACTAATAATAAAACAAATAATAATAGTTAGGTAAGGGAGTGATTAATATGAAGAAGAAAACGATAATTAAATTAATAATTATTATAGTATTAGTTGCTGCTCTTGGTGTTTTATCAAAGCTTGCAATAGATCAAATTAATTCGAAGAATAAATCTAGTACAGAATCAAATACGGAAATGCAAAGAGGTATGCCAATGGAAGAAGATAAGTCTAAGGATACTTCTGCTGAAGACGTAGATGAAGGAACTAAAGTATCAGATAAGACAATCAACTTAAGTGAATATAGCTCTAATGTTACCATTTCAGAAGCAGGAGAGTATATATTAACAGGATCATTTAAGAACTCAGTAGTAGTAAATGCTGACGGTGATGTTACACTTATATTAAATGGTGTTACGATTGAAAGTACTGATACTGCTGCAATTGCAAATGGCGGTACAAATGCATTAACAATTAAACTTGCAGATAATACAGTAAATACTTTATCAGATGGTGGTTCAAGTGAATTTGATGGATGTATTTTCTCATATGGTAAATTAACCATTGAAGGAAATGGTACATTAAATGTAAATGGTAAACAAGAAGATGGTGAAGGTATTGCAACTAAATCTTGTGATATAGTTATTAATTCTGGAATTATTAATATTGTAAGTGCTGATGATGGATTAAATGCAGGTGGTTCAGGTGGATCAATTACAATTAACGGTGGTACAGTATACATCAAAGCAAGTGGAGATGGTATTGATTCAAATGGTGCATTAACAATTAATGGTGGAATAATTTATACAATTGGTTCTGCACAAGGTGGAGATGCAGGTATTGATACTGATGAAGGATATGTATTTAATGGTGGTGAAGTAATAGCACTTGGTTCAGATATGCTTGAAAAACCAGAGAACAGCTCTAAACAAAAATCTGTATGTTTTGAATTAAGCACAGCTGTTAAGAGCGGAAGTAAGATTGAAGTTAAAGATGCAAGTGGAAATGTAATAGCATCTTTTGAAGCTAAAGAAGATTTTAAAACTCTTATTATAAGCAATAGTAAGGTAGCAGATGGAACATACACATTATATGCTGATGGATCTGTTGTTAAATAAGATTATATAGACAAAGGAGATGTTATTATGAAAAAAAGTACGATAATTGAGTTAATAATTATAATTTTGTTAGTTGCTGTTCTAGGTGTACTATCTAAATTTACAATAGATTATTTAAATTCAAAGAGCAGTAGTGCATCAGATAATAGTTCATCAGAAACAAAATCAGAAAGACAGATGGGTAATAATCCAAATCAAGGTAGTAGCTCAAATATATCTCATACTGGTGCAACCGAGATTTCAAGTGATACAACAAGCAGTGGTGAAGCCTATTCATCAGAAACAGGATCAGAGAATGCTTTACTTGTAACAGGGGGAACATCAACAATAACTAATGCTACTATTACAAAGATAGGTGATGATAGCGGAGATAATAGTGATTTTTATGGTACTAACGCGGCTGTTCTTGTAAAAGAAGGTACACTAAATATAAAAGGTGGTACTGTTGCAACAAATGGTTCACATGCTAATGGTATATTTGCATATGCAAATGGTATTATAAATGTTTCAGATACTGTTATTAAAACAACTAGCAATAATTCAGGTGCTATTATGGTTACAGGAGGAGGTACTTTAACTGCTAATAATGTAACGGCAGAAACAGACGGAAACTCATCTGCGCCAATTAGAAGTGATAGAGGAGGAGGAACATTAACTGTTAACGGTGGAACATATACATCACATGGTACTGGATCTCCAGTTATATATTCAACAGCTGATATAACCGTAAACAATGCTAAACTTACATCAACAGCTTCTGAAGGTGTTGTAGTTGAAGGTAAAAACTCAGTTACTCTAAATAATGTAACAATGGAAGCTACAAACACTAAATTAAATAGTAATTCAGAAACATATAAATCTATATTTATTTATCAATCAATGTCAGGCGATGCAGAAGTTGGAACATCTTCATTTACTGCAAAGGAGTCAAAGATTGTTAATAACAAAGGTGATGTTATATTTGTTACAAATACAAACACAGTTATTGAACTAGAGAATAATGAAATAATAAACAATGATTCTACAGGAAGTTTCTTAAAGATAGCTGCAGCTAAATGGGGAACATCTGGATCTAATGGTGGTACAGTTACTTTAAATGCTAAGAATCAAAAGATGGAAGGTAATATTGAAGTAGATAATATTTCAACACTTGATTTATCATTAAGCAATGGAAGTGGCTATACTGGAACAATTAATGGAGAGAATACTGCTAAATCTATAAAAGTAACTTTAGATAGCAATTCAACACTAACTCTAACAGGTGATTCATATATTACATCTTTAAGTAATAGCGTTACAGATAATAGCAACATTAATTTTAATGGATATAAACTATATGTAAATGGTGTAGCTATTAACTAAAAGAATAAATATTATAAGGAAATAATACAAAATAAATTAAATTTAAAGACTGATAATTAATTGTAATTATCAGTCTTTTATAATATAATTCGAGTAGCAATAGAATAGATACTACACAGGAAAAGAATGACGAAAATGGGGGGATTATATGGCTAATGAATCAATAATAAAAAGTTGTGTAGAATCAAGAAAAAATGCAATTTATTCTGCATATGAGATTAATAATGAGGAGTTAAAAGTAAAAATTGATGATTTATTTACAAGGATAGAATCATTCGCAGATGGATGCAGTGATGCTACTGATTTTGAAACAAAATTTGCTGCAAGTGAATTAAACCAAGAATATATTAATTTATTTACAGAGATAGCTACATTATGTAGTCCAATTATTCATGAAACAGTAGAAAATCCAAATGTTAAAAGTGATGCTCAATATGTAGCTGATGAAGTTAAGAGTGAGATGGAATATCAAATGAAGGAAATGACAATGCCAGCTAGAAGAGCAGCAAGAGAAGCAGCTGATCAAGAATTAAGACGTACTCCAATTGTTGGTGATGTTATACAAGCAAAACAAACCTTAGATTTATTTGGTAAGCTTGGAGGTTTATTTAAGAAAAAAGACAAGAATAAAGATAAAGACAAAAAAGAAGAGCAAGAAGAAAATAATAATGAGTAGGAATTGGAGGAATAATAATGAACGAGTATATTAACTTAGATGAAAAAAATATTAATGAGGAGCATATTTGCTGTGCTATTGGAGATCCAAAGCATCAAGATGGTGTAGATAAAAAGAAGGAATGGATTAAAAGTAAATTAAAAGATGGACATGTTTTTAGAAAATTAAATGCTAGAGGAAAGATATTTATTGAATATGAGCCACTTGATACGGCATGGGTTCCAATTAGTGGTAAGAATTATGAGTATATTTACTGTTTATGGGTTGCTGGTAGTTTTAAAGGTAATGGTGTTGGTAGAGAGCTACTTGAGTATGCAATTGAAGACGCTAAAAAGAACAAGAGAAGCGGTATTTGCACATTAGTTTCTAAGAAGAAAAAACCTTTCTTAGGTGAAAAGAAATTCTTTGAACATTTTGGATTTGAAGTAGTAGATAGTATAGAGGATTATGAATTAATGGCTCTTAAGTTTGAAGATACTGAAACTCCTAAATTTAATGAAAACGCAAGAAGTATGAAAATTGATAGCGGAGATTTTACTATATATTATAGCAATGAATGTCCATATGTAGAGTATGAAGTAAAAGAGCTATCTGATTATGCTAAAGAAAAAGGATTTAAATTGAACTTTATAAAGATTGATTCATTAGAAAAAGCAAAGAATGCACCTTGTATATTTAATAACTGGGCTAACTTCTATAAAGGAAAATTTATTTCTAACACAATATTAAATGCAAATGCATTGGAAAAACTTTTAAAATAAAGAGGGATAGTATGAAGGATTATATAATAAGACTTGCAGTTGAAGATGATTTAAAAAGGGTTCAAGAGCTTAGTCAGGAGCTAATGGAACATGAAAAGAGATTAGCTACTAAAGAGTATATGTTTAATATGGATTGGGCTCTTACTGAAGAAGGATATGAAAATTATAAATCAAATATAAGTCGTGATGAACTATATGTTGTATGTGTTGATAATAAAATCGTAGGTTATATGACATGCTGGGTTAATAGAAGAATGCCATGGCAAGCACATAAGACAATGGAAGTTGGCAATCTATTTGTTGAAGAAGAATATAGAAACATGGGAATTGGAACAGCTTTGATTAATAAAGCAAAAACGCTTTGTAAGGAAAAAGAAATAAGATTTTTAAAGATTGAAGTTACCGCGGATAATGAAAAAGCACAGAGCTTCTATAAGAAAAATGGACTATATGCTTCTTCAATTGAACAGTATTATGAGGTATAGGAGGCAGCAATGAAAATGTACTTCAGTTATAAATGATAAATTGGATGGGACGGCAATGCTGGTGCTTAATTATTCAAAAATGGGATTAATGTTTAATTTAGATCTGCTAGGATATGGTTTAATGGCTCTTTCAACATTCTTTATTGGATTTACTATAAATGTAAAGAATAAAAAAGATAATTCTTACCAATTGTTATATTATCAGCATTACACTTTAAAGAAAACAAATAAGAGAATTAAGTTCAATTCAATATATAAACTAATACTCTACGATAAGTAGGTTTTAGTACAGTTAGTATTCTTTTATAATTTTATTTGGAGGTAATTAAAATGAATAATTATATAACAGGAAAAATTATAAAAGAGTTAAGAGAAAATGCTAAGCTTACACAAGCTGAACTTGCAAATATTATTGGTGTTAGTGACAAAACAATAAGTAAATGGGAGACTGGTAAAGGTCTTCCGGATATTGCGTTGATAGAGCCACTTTCAAAAGCATTAAAAGTATCAGTTATAGAGCTTATGAATGGAGAGCATATTACAAATGAAAATAAATCATGTAATATGCTTAAATCAAAGTTTTCTGTTTGTCCGGTATGTGGTAATATAATACACACAATGGGTGAGAACATGAATGCTTGTTGTGGAATAACTCTTCCAGTATTGGGAGCTGAGACAGAAGATGATAAACATGATATAAATATAGAGCTTGTTGAAAATGAATATTATATTTCTATAGATCACGAAATGACCAAAAGCCATTACATATCATTCATAGCCTATGTTACAAATGATAGATGCGAGGTTGTAAAGCTTTATCCGGAGCAAAATGCAGAGGCTAGATTTATGATAAGAGGAAAAGGTATTATATATATTTATTGTAATAAGGATGGATTAATAAAGAAAACTGTATAAAAATTTAATGGGAGGTATTTATGGAATCAATATGTGGCGCAGATTGTGATAATTGCGGATATGGTAAAAATTGTAATTGTAAAGGATGTAAGAATACAAAGGGGTGTCCATTTGGAAAGCAATGTTTTGTTGCTAAGTACATATTAACTGGTGGAAAAGAGAATTACGAGATATTTAAGAAACAATTAGTAGCTGAAATAAATGAACTTAATGTACCAGGGATGCCAAAAATTAACGATTTAAATCCTCTAAATGGAAGTTTTGTAAACATTAGCTATCCATTACCAAATGGAAAAGAAGTTAAGTTTTTAGATGATAACGACATCTATTTAGGAAACCAAGTTGAATGTGAGTTTAACGACGGAGATCATATCAGATGCTTTGGAATACTCGCTAATATGAATTTTATCATGGTAAGTGAGTATGGTCCAAATGGAGATAATCCAGAATTAATTATTTATAAGAAAAGGTAAAAAGAGGAGGCAATAGTGTATATCTATTGCCTCTTTTGACATAATGTAGTATAATTGTTGAAGTTTATAAATGATGAAATAAAGGGAGTATTTAAATGTTAAATCAATTTTCTAGAACAGAATTATTAATAAAAAAAGAAGGAATAGAAAAACTATCTAAAGCGAAGGTTGCTATATTTGGTATTGGAGGCGTTGGATCTTTTGTTGTAGAAGGTTTAGTTAGAGCTGGCGTTAAAGATTTTGTTATTATTGATGATGATAAGATTTGTTTGACAAATTTAAATAGACAAATCATTGCTACAAGAAAAACAATTGGTAAGTATAAAGTTGATGTAATGAAGGAAAGAATTCTAGATATTAATCCAGATGCAAATGTTGAAACATATAAGGAATTCTTTATGCCAGGATCTGAAACAAATATAATCAATGATAGCTTAAGCTATGTTGTTGATTGTGTTGATACAGTAACTGCTAAGATAGAAATTATAAGCAAGTGTAAAGAATTAAATATACCAGTAATATCTGCTATGGGTACTGGAAATAAATTAGATCCATCTAGATTTGAAATTACTGATATTAAAAAGACAAGTGTGTGTCCGCTTGCTAAAGTTATGAGAAAAGAATTAAAGAAAAGAAATATAGATAGCTTAAAGGTTATTTATTCAAAAGAAGAGCCTATTAAAATTGATGAGTACAGCAATAGCAGCTGTAAAACAAACTGTATATGTCCTCCAGGAACTCAAAGAAAATGTTCAATTAGAAACCAAGTTCCAGGAAGCATTTCATTTGTACCATCAGTAGCAGGTCTTATGATAGCTGGAGAAATAGTAAGAGATATTATTAAATAAAGGAGATTAATATGGAGTACAGATATAACCCAGAAGGAGTATGTTCAGAAGAATTTATATTCCAAATAGAAGATGATATAGTAAAAGAATTAAAGATAGTAGGAGGATGCCCAGGTAATACAATTGGTGTATCTAAATTAGTTGCGGGTAAAAAGATTGATGAAATTATTGAGTTATTAGAAGGAATCCCATGTGGTATCAAGGGAACATCTTGCCCAGATCAAATAGCAAAAGCATTAATTAAATATAAAGAAACTAAAAGAGCCTAATTGGCTCTTTTTTTCGTATGTTTTGTTCTTGAATAAAACATAAATGAAAGATATAATATGGATAGTTTTTAGGAGGATATTATGAGAATTTTAACTATTATGGGAACACCTCATAAAGGAAATACAAGAGCTATAACAGACTTATTTTTAGATGAGTTTAAAGGAAGTGAATTTGACGAAATTGTTTTACCAAATGATTTTTCTAATATTTGTTTAGGTTGTGCTAATTGTATACTAAAAGGAGAGAATAATTGTCCGCATTATGATGAAGTAAAATGTATTGTTGATAGAATAAAAAAAGCTGATTTAATTATTTTAGCTACACCAGTATTTGTTGGTTCATGCACTAGCGGTATGAAAGCTTTATTAGATCACTTAGCATATATGTGGATTGTACATAGGCCAAAACAAAGTATGTTTAGTAAAGTAGGTTTAATAATAACATCTGCTGGTGGCTCTGGAGTTAAGGCTACTGTTAAATTATTAAAACAAAATTTATTCTACTTAGGAGTACCTAAAGTTTATAACTATGGAGTTACAACAATGAAAATGGGTGGTAACTATGTTGATTATAAGGATAAAGATAAAATTAAAAATAGCGTAAAGAAACAAGCAAATAAAGTTAAAAAAGCACTTAAGAATAAAAAGGTAGGATTTAAAACTAAATTCTTCTTTAAATTATTTGGTATGACACAAAAGAATGGCTGGAATAAAGTTGATTCTGATTATTGGAAAGAAATGGGTTGGCTTGACGGTAAGAAGCCATATTAAAAAAATATATGAAAAAGATAATGAAGAAAAGGAGACTTTTATAATGGTTATAGTTGGTGGAGTTATTGAAAAAGACGGAAAAGTATTAATGGTTCAAGAAAAAAAATCTTTTTGCTATGGTAAATGGAATATACCAGCAGGACATCTTGATCCAGATGAGTCAATCATTGAAGGAGCTTTAAGGGAGATAAGAGAAGAAACAGGATGTGAAGTTGAGGCTACAGGTATTGCTTTTATTGGGAATAAGATGATTAAAGATGAAATCTTAATAGAGATAATATTTACAACAAAGTTAATTAAAGAGGACATTAAGATAGATCCAGAAGAGATATTAGATGTTAAGTGGATAGATATTAATGATGTATTAAACAATATGGATGATGAATTAAGAGATATACCTTTTATCAAACAGCCAATTCAAAATATGGTTGATAATAAGATTGGAAGAATTGATATAATTGGTACATTGTAATTTTTGAGTCCGTCCTTAAAATTAACAGGAGGTTTTTATGGTTAAGCTTGAGTCTATTACAATTGAAAAGAATGAAGAATATCTTAGACAAATTTCTAAAGAAGTCGATATAAATGATCCGGAGATTCATAACAACATAGTTGTTTTACAAGACTTTTGCATGCAAAATGAAGTTTTTGCTATGGCTGCCGTTCAACTTGGTATTCCAAAAAGAATTGTATATGTAAAGAATACAGATTTGAATAAAAGTGCGGTGGCTGAAGGAAAAGATGAGAATAAAGATTATAATGAAGCTAAAGTGATGATTAATCCAGAGATTATATCAAAAGAAGGTCTTACTACCTTCTGGGAAGCTTGTGCATCGTCTTCTTGGTATGAAAAAGGTGTTAAAAAATGGTATAGCGGTAAGGTTAAAAGACCATATAAAATAAAAGTTAAGTATATTGATGTAGATGGTATTCAGCATATTGATGATATAGAAGGTTTTCCATCAACAATTCTTTGCCATGAGATAGATCACTTAGATGGTATACTTCATATTGATGTTGCTGATGAAGTATTAAAACAAACCAAAGAAGAAAGATTAGAGCTTAGAAAGAGAGATGGTTATACTATTATTAGTAGAACTGGGGATTATGAGGAGCTAAGTAAATAGAGGTATTTTATGGGAATATTTGTATACGCTTTTACAGCTACTGGAAAGTCTGTGGCTGCGGAGAAATATAGTAATGTTATAGATATGGAGTGTACTAAGTATAAATATGAAGAGGCTACTACCGAAGCAACTAAAGGAACAAAGAGAACTTTAAAAAGAGATTGGCCTGGTAATTATTTTAGAGCTCTAACAGATGCTAAAGACAAATATGATTACATTCTTGTGGCTGATAAAATATGTGATTTATTTATTAGTGCATACAATTATGAATATTGGAGAGTGTATCCAAATAGAGCATTAAAAAAAGAGTATTCTGATAGATGTAGAGCTAGAGGAAACAATGAAGAGTTTATATACTACTACGAAAAATATTGGGATAAATGGATTGATATATATAAGAATGATAAAAAAGCTAAAAAGATTATTGAGCTACAAAGTAATCAATTCATAGAAGATGTATTACCAAACTTAAAGAAGAAATAGAGGAGGATATTATGAAAGCTATTGTTTATTATTCTATGGCAGGAAATACTGAATATATTGCCGAGTATATTGCAGGAAAGGTTGAAGCTGATTTAATTAAGCTTGTTCCAAAGAAGGAGTATCCAAATTCTGGATTTAAGAAGTTCTTCTGGGGAGGAAAGAGCGCTGTAATGGGTGAGACTCCAGCTCTTGAACCTTATGAATTTGATAGTGATAAATATGACCATATTATATTTGGAACTCCAGTATGGGCTGCTTGTTTTGTTCCACCAATAAGAACATTTATAAAAGAGAACAAAGAGAAACTTGCTGGTAAGAAAATATCTATATTTGTTTCATTCAGTGGTGGTGGAGCTGATAAGGTAATTGAAAAATTAAAGAAGTTTTTAGATGTAGAGAAATTAGAAGCTGAACTTATTTTAATTGATCCAAAGGATAAACCATCTGATGAAAAGAATAAAATGATAGATGAGTTTTGTGAAAAATTATAATTGGATTTATAATTTGATAATAAAATATTAGGAGGTACATATGAGTAAAGTTTTAGTTAGTTATTTTTCCGCTAGTGGGACTACAAAGATGGTTGCAGAGAAGATTAATACTGCAATTAATGGAGATTTATTTGAGATTGAACCAGTAGATAAATATACATCTGCTGATTTAGATTGGACGAATAAACAAAGTAGAAGTAGTGTTGAGATGAATGATAAATCTTTTAGACCGCCAGTATTAAATAGGGTGCAAAATATTGATGACTACGATACAGTCGTTATTGGATTTCCAGTATGGTGGTACACTGCCCCAACGATAATAAATACATTTATTGAAGAGAACAACTTAGTTGACAAAAATGTGTATGTATTTGTAACGAGTGGAGGCTCTAGTTCAGATAAAAGCTTTAATGATTTAAAAAACAGCTATGGAGATATTAACTTTGTAAGTAGCAAAAGATTTACCGGAAACGAATCTAGTGATGTATATATTGATTGGATAAAGTAGAAAGAAGGAGTGTATTATGAATTTTAAATTAAATAATGGAGTTGAAATCCCAGATGTGGGACTTGGAACATGGCTTATTGATAATGATAAAGTGGCTGATGTTATTAAGAATGCTGTAAGTGTTGGATATAGACATATTGATACTGCACAAGCATATGAAAATGAAGAGGGAGTTGGCATCGGAATAAAAAGCTGCGGTGTTGATAGAAAAGATATCTTTGTTACTTCTAAAGTTAGGGCAGAATATAAAGACTATGATACTGCTAAAAAGTCAATTGATGAATCATTAAAGAAGCTTGGACTTGATTATATTGACTTAATGATTATTCATTGTCCACAACCATGGAATGAGTATAAAGTAAGCGATAATCATTATTATAAAGAGAATAGAGAAGTATGGAGAGCATTAGAAGATGCATATAATGAAGGAAAGCTAAAAGCAATTGGTGTTTCAAATTTCTATATTGATGATTTGAAGAATATTCTAGAAAGCTGCAAAATTAAACCAATGATTAATCAAATATTAACTCATGTTGGGCAAACTCCCTTTGAAACAATTGATTTTTGCAAGAATGAAGGTATTGTTGTTGAGGCGTATTCTCCGATCGCTCATGGAGAGGCGGACAGAATTGAAACTGTTCAAGTAATGGCAAAGAAATATAATAAATCATTTGCTCAAATCTGTATAAAATATTGCTTAAATTTGGGACTTGTTGCATTGCCAAAAGCAAGATCAATTGAACATTTAAGAGATAATTTTGATTTGGATTTTGAGATATCTGATGATGATATGGAAGTATTAAAAGGGAATAAACCACTAAGTGATTACGGGAAGGCAGATTTTTTCCCAGTATTCAAGCAAAGTGATAAATAAGGAGGCGACTAGTATGGAAGAAGTACAAAAATTTTTAAAAGAGTGTGGAGTTTATTATTTAGCAACTGTTGATGGAAATGAGCCAAAGGTAAGACCTTTTGGAACAGCTGAAATATTTGAAGGACATTTATATGTTCAAACAGGAAAAAATAAAGATGTATATAAACAAATAGAAGCAAATAATAATGTTGAGTTATGTGGATTTAAAGATGGCAAATGGATTAGAGTATCTGGAAAATTAATTGCTGATGATAGAACTGAAGCTAAAAAAGATATGCTTGATAAAAATCCAGAGCTAAGAGGAATGTATGATGAGAATGATGACAATACAATAGTTTTATATTTTGAACATGCTAAAGCGGTTATTGCATCATTTACTGAAGCTCCAAAGATTATTGAATTTTAATTTTAGAAAGAAGATATACAAATGAGAATTATTGATAAAGAAGAGTTAAATCAATACGAAGGTTATAGTCATGTTTGGTATGCTTGTTATGGATCTAATATTAATTACGATAGATTTATGAAGTATATTAATGGTGACGAGAAATATAGTACATCTGAAGGCTGTGAGGATAAATCAGAGCCTTTAGAAGAGCGTCAATACATATTTGAACATCCAATTTATTTTGCTGGTAAAAGTCAAATATGGGGTGGTGGAGTAGCTTATCTTGATTATGAAAGACCTGGAAGAAGCTATGGAAAATTATATAAAGTAACAATGAAACAATTCGAAGGGATACTTAAACAAGAGCAACGAGCACAATTATATAATACAATACTATTAGTTGATACAATTGATAACTTACCAGTATTTTCATTTACTGCTAAGCATAGAATAGATGAATTGTTATCAGAGCCAAGTAAAGAATATTTAGATGTAATTAATAAAGGTATAGATGATTTATATGGTAATGTGGAGGAGATTAAGAAATGGTAGTAGTGATTGAAGGTATTGTTTTTTGTGTTGTATTCACAATAATGGTTTATTCTATTTCAAGAGAGCCAATAAAAACTTTATATAATTATCCACCAATGATTCAAATGAGAGTTAAATCTCTAGAACAATATAAAGATAAAATTCCAACAGAAAAGAATAAGATACTTGCTAAAAGTATTGCATCAGTTTTGATTATTATTGTTATAAGTTTAATACTAAGATATGTAAATGGTTATACGACTTTCCAACAAGGATTTTGGTATGGTCTATTGCTATGGACAATAGTAAATCTATACGATGTTATTGTTCTTGATATTATATGGTTTTGTCATGATAAACAGTTCGTATTTGAAGGAACTGAAGATATGGTAAATGAGTATCATAACTACTGGTATCATATTAAAGGTGGCTTAATTGGAGAGGCACTAGCAGTTCTTATTTGTGCTATAGTTGGTTTAATAATTCAATTTATATTGTAGGAGTAGAAATGGATAAAGAAGTATTATTATCAAATATAGATAAAGTTCATACAACTGAAATGGGGATAGATCGAATTAAAAGGAATCTTAAGATCGATACAAATGATGTTGTTAAGTATTGTGTTAATAAGGTTTTAGATAAGAGCTGTAGTATATATAAACTGGGAAAGAATTGGTATTGTGAGATAGATAACATCATTATTACAATTAATTCTTATAGCTATACAATTATTACAGCGCATATTAAATAACTATTTGGAGGCAGTATGGATAATTTAAAAGAATTAAAGAATGAAGAAATAGTTAATCTTATCAAAAATGGTGAGATTGGTTTAGCTGATATAGTTGATTCTGGTATATGTCCAACTTGCTTTGACAATGAGAATAACCATGTTTTATTTGGAGATAAAACAGATAAAATAATATACGAAGATGAGAAATTCGAGTGTTTTTTTGATGCAAGACCAAAGGCTGAAGGACATACATTAATTAGCACAAAGAAACATTATAAAGATATGATGGAAGTTGATGATGAGACTTGTAAAGAAATATTCGTTCTAGCTAAAAGAGTTATGAATGTACTAAAAGATGTATATGAAGCAGAGAGCGTATATTTATGTACCATGTGTGATGGACCAATGAATCATTTTCATATCCAATTAATACCAAGATACTCATTTGAGAAGAGAGGCTCTAAAAATTTTGTTAAGCCAAGAATTGAGTATAAAGAAGATAAAGAAAAGATTAATACTTTAAGAGATAGATTAAAATAAGTATACAGGAGATAAATATGAGTAAAAAGATATATGTGGTTATGCTAGTTCTATTAATGATAGTGTTAGCAGGATGTTGTGATAATAAATATTGTAATAATGTAGCGGAGAATAAAGCCGAAAATAACACATCTTCTGAGCAGAAGAATGATATTCCATTACCTCATAATGAAAAAGGCAGATATGAGGAGGATTTAGGTCTTAAGACTAATTATAAATATAATTTAGAGGGCTCTTATGAGGTAGATGGTAGACAAGGTATTGCATATTTTAATGGTGAATACTTGGTAAGTGGTAGTACATCTTTATCTCGTTATGATAAGGATTGGAAATTAGTATCTTCATCAAATAACACATTTGCTGGATTTGAAAATGAAGTTAATCATATTGGTGATATTGATGTATACAATAATGAGATATATGCTGGTGTTGAGTACTTTATGGATGGTGAAGCTAAAAACATACAAGTTGCTATATATGATATAGATAGCTTTGAGCTAAAAAGAACTTATACATTTGACTCAAGCAGTGGTCAAAATGAAGTATCTGGTATAGCTGTTGATCCAGACTCTAAGTCTATTTGGATGTGCTCTTGGGCAGATTCTGAAAGTGGAAGATACTTATATAGATATGATTTAGAGACAGGAAAATATCTTGGTAAGTATCATTTACAAGCACCTCCTCAATGGATACAAGGAATTGCATATCTAGATGGATACATATATATAACAGCCGATGATGGTACTGCTGATTTAGGAGAAGCGGATCACATATATCGTGTTAAAGTAAATCTTGAAAATACATCAATGCCAGTATTAATTGAAAGAACATTGGATGATGTAATACTTCAAGGAGAGATTGAAGGTATATCTTTTGATAAAGATAACAAGAAGATGTTTGTGAGCTATAACAGAGGAGCTCAAATAGTTCTAGGAATGCCAAAAGGATTCTATGAAGGATATAATAAAGAAATACATGAAATATTTGTATATAGCATGGAAAAGAGATGATTTTTTATTAATATATTGTATACAGCTTTTAATGGCAAAAGTAATTCATCAAAGATTTTACTTGATAATATGGATGTAGATAATAAGCTATATGTTAAAAATAGCTTTAAAACAAGTATAGAGCAGCTAATAAAGGAAATTAGGAACAACGAGTATGAGTTGGTTATATCCTTTGGACAAGCGCCACTTGATAAAGATGTAATTAAGATTGAAAAGACTGCACGTGGTGAGGAACTATACGATACAGACTACGATTACTCTGGCTTAAAGGATGGATTAGAGAAAAAGTATAATGTAATCACTTCATCAGATGCAGGAAGCTATCTATGCAATAATCTGTACTATTATGGTCTTAAATATATTAAAGAGCATGATTTAAAAACTAAAATGATATTTGTACATATACCAAAGATGAAAGATATCAGTAATATAACTGATTTGGCAGTGAACTTATCTAATACAACAAATGAAAAATAAAGGAGAAAAGAATGAAAGAAAATAAAGTTATTATAATTACAGCAATATTAAATTTTATAGTTGCTTGTTTAAAGTTAGCGTCAGGAATTATATTTTCATTTTCAACATTGATTGCAGATTCTATACAATCATTTATAGATTTCTTTACGGATTTAACAAGTATATTAGCCAATAAGATTGGAAAGAGAAGAGCTAACAAAACATATCCATTTGGATATGGACAAGTGTACTACTTAGCAAACCTTTTTACAGGATTCTTATTGTTCTTGATTGGAATATTTATACTGTATCAATTTTTCTTCTTTAAAGGTCATTTTAAACCAAGTATATCTATTGGAGTAGTGCTTATAATTGTTTTAATGCTTAAAACAATCGTTGTTAAGCTATTACAAAAGTATGGAAAGAAATATAAAAGTGAGCTTATGATTGAAGCATCTAAAGAATCTAAGGCAGACTTCATTTCTACATGCGTTGTACTTGTTGTACTAATATTAGCTTTTTTTGAAGAGTATATACCAAGTTTTATTAATATAGATAAGATTGGTAGTTTAGGGATGTCTATATATGTGTTCTATACATCAATTAAAATGATGGTTTCTAACATTAGAGGAATGCTTACAAATGATGTAGAGAATAATGACATTAAGGACCAAATTGAAGAGCAATTAAAGAATTTCAAGAAATTAGAGTTTAAGAAAGTTAAAGTAATTAAAATGTCAGCATACTATAGCATATTTTTACAAGTAAAAGTAATCGATAATATGTCTATTAAGAAATACATAGCTATGGAAAGAGAAGTTAGATCTAAACTTAAAGCTTCAAACAAGCTTATTAGATATATAGATATAGAACCAATAGAAAAATAAAATATTGATATCTATTTTCTTTTATGATAGCATTTAAATAAGAGCAGAAGAAAAAATAGGAGAGATTATATGGCAGAGAAAGCAGAAATTATAAAAGTAGATTTACTAAATGAGGCAGATTTTGTACATGAATATAATGAAGATGAGATATCAGCTGATTTAGTTAAGTATTTGGTAGATCAATATAATTTAATAGATAAAAAGAAGAAGGTTAAGATTGTTGTTAATAACAAATGTAATTCTGAGAAAAAACTAAAGAAAATGATTACAAAGGGAATTAGAAGAGAACTTGACAAGAATGTTAAGAAGAATAGATTTCACGACAAAGAAAGAGCTATATTTTTTATTTCAGGTTTAATAGTTTTAATAATAGCATTTATGTTTTTACACTTAGAGGTAGTTAAGGAATTATTTTTAATATTTGCATGGATTTTTATATGGGAAGCAGTAGAGCTTGAAATATTTGAAGACTTCGAAATCAGAAAAAGAAGAAGAACCATAAAGAAATTATTAAAGTGTAAAATTGAAGTTGTTAATTTCCAAGATGAAGAAATTGAAGATAAAATAAAAGAGAAAAAAAATACCAAGAAAAGCAAGTGATTAAAGGTTACTTGTTTTTTTGTTTTGGTAATGTCGAATTTTGCGATGAAAAGATACAATGAATTACAAATGAAAATAAAGTCATCAAAAGACGGAAAAATGTACATAACAGAGACTCTAGACATGGAAGGAATCTTAAGATTAATCGAATCTCCACCTAGTAAAAAAGCAGAGCCTTTTAAGCTATGGCTGGCTTCATTAGGAAAAGCATGTGACAAGTTGAAAATCACATACCTTTATGCTAAAATATTGAATGTATTATACTATGAGGAGTATAGAAAATGGTAAATAATAATAATGAATATTCATATAATCAAATTTTTAATAATCTAATATCTAATATTCCACTTAAAAAGAGCGAAAAGCTATATGGTATTACCTTTGTTGGTGGTCCTGGGTATGGAAAATCTACGATTGCAAAAATGTTATCATCAAAATTAGATATATATAGTGTAACTAATGATGAGATAAGAAGATTATATGAATCACTAGGTTTTAGTGAAGAAAAATATAGCCATGATATTAAAAAAATGGGATATGATAGACGAGTATATTTACTAAAAAATAAAACCAGTCATATACTTGATGTTAATATGGAATTTGCTTGGGAAAGAGCTATTAATAGTTATCAGAGCCTTGGTGCTAAATTATTATTTATTGAATTAGTTTGTAGCGAGGGAACTATTTTAAGAAGAATCAAGGAAAGAGAAGAAAGTTTTAATCAAAATGACAATTATTCTCGTGCAACGGATCAGGATTATTATAAATATTTGGAGCTGAAAAAGAATAATCAAAATCAAATTCCTCCAGATATGATATTTTATTCAATAGATACTGATAAGAGTATTGATGAAATCGAGAAACAAGTAGAATTGCTAATCAAAAAAATAGAAGAAATATAGATTTAAAGAGGTTAAATTATGGATATAAAGAAAGTGGAGCTAAATGATCAAATAGAAAACTTTATAGAAGAAGAACATCAAAAATATGAAAAAAACAATGGAGTAGAATGTAATTATACACCGTTTTGTTTTATTGCAAGAGATGATGATAAGATAATTGGTTCGATTGCTGGTGCTACATTCTTTTCTGAAGTATATATTGATGAATTAGTTGTTAAAGAAGAATATAGAGGCCAAGATATCGGAACAGAGCTAATTAAAGCTGTTGAGGATTATTATAAAGACAAAGGATTTAACAATATGAATACCTGTACAAATGAATTTCAAGCTCCAAAGTTTTATGAGAAGTGTGGATTTGAATTGGAGTTTGTTAGAAAGAACAAAGATAATCCAAAGCTTAATAAATATTTCTATGTAAAGTATTTTAATAATTAGGAGGATGTAATGAATTATAAATATATATTTTTTGATTTTGATGGTACTGTAGTTGATACAATAAACGGAACAAGGGATTCTGCGATATATGCATTAAACAAAGTTGGAATTGATGAGAGTAATAATCCAGATATTGGTAGAATTTTTAGTGGACCACCAATAAAGGAGTCTTTTAGTAAATATGACTTAACTCCAGAGCAAATTGATCAAGCTGCTAATTATTATAGAGAGTATCAAGCTAATAACACAATTGAATGTAATACTGTTTATGAAGGTATACCTGAGCTTTTAAAGAAGCTTAATGAAAGTGGTAAGAAGTGTTATATTGTTACTGCTAAATTAGAAACCACAGCCAGAAAGATTCTTGAATATTGTGGCCTTGCTCAGTATTTTGAAATGATTGTTGGAGCAACTCCAGATGGTTCAAGAGCTAAAAAGACCGAGATTCTAAAGTATACTATTAGTACAATAGAGAATTATAGCTCTGATAAAGCTATAATGATTGGAGATAGACCTTCAGATATTAAAGCTGGAATAGCTAATGGTATGGATACAATTGGAGTTCTTTATGGAATGGATGTTATAGAGAATTTACAGGAAGCAGGGGCTAAGTATACAGTTAATACACCATTAGAGATGCTTGATATTTTAGATAGGAATGTATTAATAAATGGTCATAATGAAGAGAGATAAAGGAGTGATTATTTATGGATAAGGATTTTGAAATATTATACAATAAAGCAAAAGAATTAACTGGAAAAAAGGATTTAAATAAGAGCGTTCAATATGCTCATGTTGGATGTGCTTTAATCACAGACAAAGGGAACATATATACCGGTGTATGTATTGTTGCATGTTGTGGAATTGGTTTTTGTGCAGAGCACGCTGCTATTGCGGAGATGCTAAAAAATGATGAATCAAGAATAGTAAAGATTGTTGCTACTGATAAAAATGGCGCAGTACCACCATGTGGTAGATGTCGTGAATTAATTAAACAGATTAATTATGATAATTTAAAAACTGAGGTTATGATTAGTAACGATAAAGTAACTACAATTGAAAAATTATTACCAGATGTATGGTTACCATAGTAAGAACTATGTAATAGAGCTTGTAGTATATGAGATATAAAGGAATAAAGTATGACACAAAGCAAGTGATTAGTTGAAAATCACTTGCTTTTATGTTAAAATGTTGTAAGTATTAATTTCCCAGTAAAGGAAGTGATTAGATGTCAGGTAGAGATAAGAATAGAAATAAGAATGTTGAAGAAGAAATGAATAATAAGTTAAATATTAACTGGTACCCAGGACATATGGCTAAGACTAAGCGTCAAATCATTGAAGATTTGAAGCTTATTGATGTTGTCGTTGAAATATTAGATAGCCGTATTCCAATATCTAGTCAGAATCCAGATATTCAAGCCTATATTAAGAATAAGTGTAGAGTCGAAGTTCTTAATAAGTGTGATATTGCAGATGAAAAAGCAACTGCTGCTTGGGTTAAGTATTTTGACTCTAAAGGTATACCAGCTGTTGTAACAGATTCTAATTCTGGTAAAGGTATTAGAGAGGTTATTAAGAAAGTTCAAGAAGTATTTAAAGAAGCTCAAGAGAAGTTTGCCGAAAAGGGGAGAACTGGTAGAAGTGTTAGAGTAATGGTTATTGGTATTCCAAATGTTGGTAAATCTTCTTTTATCAATAGAATATCTAAAAAGACATCTGCAGAGGTTGGTAATAAACCAGGTGTTACTAGACAAAAACAATGGATTAGAGTTGAAGATGGTATAGAGCTTATGGATACACCAGGTGTTCTATGGCCTAAGTTTGGTAGCGAGGAAGTTGCTATGAACTTGGCTTATACTGGTACAATTAAGGATGATATTCTAGAAAGAACAGAGATTGCATATTCATTATTAAAGTTCTTAGTAAATAATTATAAATCTAACTTATCAGAGAGATATAAATTAGAGAATAGCATAGATGAAATAATGAACTCAGATGAATATCAAGATGAGAATGATAAATATTTAGAGATATTTGAATTAATTGGTAGAAAAAGAGGAGCTATTGTTTCTGGTGGTAGAGTAGATTACGAGAAGGTTTCTGTAATATTACTTGATGAGTTTAGAAGCGGTAAGATTGGAAATATAACATTAGAGCTGCCAAATAAGTAAGAAAACGAGGAGATAGAATGGATTTAAGAGTTAGTGATATATTAAGAGAATGTAATGCTAAATTAGTATGTGGAGATGAAAATGTAGTTCTTGGTGATTTTGTTAAAGACACAAGAATTATAAAAGAGAACGATGTATATGTTGGTATTAAGGGCGATAACCTTGATGGAAATACATTATACGAGCAAGCTTTTGAAAAAGGTGCGAAGGTTTGTATCTTAGAGCATATTGATAATAGTGACGAGATTAAAGAAAAATATCCAGATAGAGTTATTGTGATTGTCGATGATTCAATAAAGGCTCTTCAACAACTAGCTGCGTATAAGAGAAGTTTATATAATATACCCGTAATTGGTATTACAGGAAGTGTAGGAAAAACGAGTGCTAGAGATATGGTTGCGAGCGTTGTGGCAACAAAGTATAACGTATGGAAAACGCAAGGAAACTATAACAACCATTTAGGATTAC
The DNA here is from genome assembly GCA_017512025.1 of Clostridia bacterium. GTDB lineage: Bacteria > Bacillota > Clostridia > TANB77 > CAG-508 > CAG-492. The sequence continues at coordinate 133,915 of JAFWHH010000009.1, read as the reverse complement.
CACTAACAATACTTGGATTAAAAGACCATGAAGCCTTAGTAGTTGAAATGGGAATGAATCATTCTGGAGAGATAAGTGTTTTATCAAAAATTGCTAAGCCGGACATTGCTATAATAACAAACGTTGGTACTGCACACATTGGAAATCTGGGATCTAGAGAGGGAATACTTAAAGCTAAACTTGAGATACTAGATGGATTAAAGCAAGATGGATTACTTATAATTAATAATGATGATGATATGCTTAGCAGTTGGTATGATAAGCAAGAAAATAAAGATAAGATAATTACATTTGGAATTGATTGTGATAGCGATATTAGAGCAACAGATATAAAAATAGGAGAAAGAGGTAGTTCATTTAAAATTGATGAAGGAGAATTTGAAGTTCCGATTGCTGGTGGACACTATATATACCATGCTTTGCTTGGTATTGTAGTTGGTAGAAAGCTAAATATTTCAGATGACAAAATTGTAGAAGGCATTAAAAATATCGAGTTAACAAAAGGCAGAATGGAAATGATCAAATGTAGTGATGATATAGTTGTAATTAATGATTGTTACAATGCAAATTATGATTCAATGAAAGCTGCTATTGATTACCTAGGTAAAGTTGAAAATAGAAGGAAAATTGCTGTACTAGGAGACATGCTTGAACTTGGAGAATTTTCTGAGACACTTCATAAGAAAATTGGTGAAGAAGTCTCAATGAACAGCATAGATGTTTTAATTACTATCGGAAAGCTTGGTAAGTTGATTAATGAGGTTGCAGGAGGTACACACTTGATAAAATATCATTTCGATAATAATGAAGAAGCTATCAAGAAAATAAAATCAATTATGGAAAGCAAAGATATTATCCTTGTTAAGGCATCAAACGCGATGAAATTCATTGAGATAGTTGAAGCAATAAGAAAATAAACTTTGAATTAGGAGAAAGATTTATGAGAAAAATACCACATATTGATGTGCCACCAATATATACTGCACATGAATTTATAGACGAAGAATTAGTTGAGATACCAGAAGATAGCGGCATACTTGTTGATATGCAATATCCACGTATGGGATTGAAAACAGCTATTGATAAATGTTTAGTTAGAAAGACTGTTTTAGAAAAATTATTAGAAGCTAAGAAGAATTTACCTGAAGGCTTAACTTTTAAAATTTGGGATGCATACAGACCACTTGCGCTGCAAGAAGAGCTTTATTATAAATATAGAGCTGAATTAATTGAAACATTTAATCTGGAAAAACTTTCCAAAGAAGAGCAAGATGAAATTATTAGACAATATGTATCACTTCCACAAGCAGACGAAGAGATACCACCATTACATGCAACAGGGGCTGCTATTGACTTAACACTTGCAAATATTTCTGATGGATCTGCTTTAGATATGGGTGTTGGATTTGATGACTTCTCTAAACTATCTGAAACAGATGCTTTTGAAGGTGAAGGTATGGATGAAACAGTTAGAAATAACAGAAGAATATTATATTATGCAATGGTAGATGCAGGATTTACTAATTTACCAAGTGAATGTTGGCATTTTGAATATGGAGATAGAAACTGGGGATTTTATAAAAATAAACCAGCAATATATAAAGGAATAATGAAATTAGATTAATGGAGGAATTATTTGGATTATTTAATTGATAGAGCAAAATCAGAAGAAGAAGTTAATATGTTATCACCATTAACATGGGCTTATGTTGGAGATTGCATATTTGAGTTATATATTAGAACTAACTTAGTTAATAAATCTAAACTTAAACCACATAAGTTACATATTGAAACAATTAAATATGTTAAGGCTAAAGCTCAAGCAGACTTTTTAAAGGCTATTGAAGATAAGCTTACAGAAAGAGAGCTTGATATTGTTAGAAGAGCTAGAAATACTCAAAACCATCACTTACCAAAGAATGCAGATCCAGCAGACTATATGTATGCAACTGCTTTTGAGGGATTAGTTGGTTTTCTATATCTAACAAAACAAGATGAAAGATTAAAAGAAATATTTGAAATGGTTGAAATCTAAAGGAGTAACAATGGAGAATAAAGAATATATAGATATAATTACTGATGCACTTAATGGTGATGTGGAGAAAGTAGAGCTTGTAAGCCAAACAAGTAATATCGTTTTTAAAGTAACAACAAAACAATATGGTGTTGTTTATGCTAAGTTTTATTTAAATAAATCATCACATATTGATAATGAGATGCATCTATATAGCTTAATGGATCAAAAGTATTTAAAAGAAGTTATTACTTCATCTGAAAGTCCAAAGTTTGCTATATTTAAAGAGCTTAAAGGAAAGACTATCGATGAGTTAACACCAGAAGAGCTTTCTCAAAATAAAGAAAAAATAATTGATAGCTTAATATATTTCTATGAGACTATTGGAGGTCAAAAAGCAGAAGGTTTTGGTTTACTAGATGAAAATATGAATGGTACAAGCCAAAGCTTTCAAGATTTTATCGTAAAAAGACAATCTGATACTGAAGAAGTATTAAAAGATTATCCAGTACTTGGAACAGCTTTTACTGAGATTTATAAGAAATATAAAGGATCAATTGCTGGAGATAACTCATTAGTTCCAATTGATACAAATGCAAAGAATATAATGGTTACTGAAAGTGGAGATATTAAGTTTATTGATCCAGGAGAGCTAATTAGTGCTCCAAAGCTAATGGGATATGGTGACTTTGTAGCTCATACATATAAAACAGAATTATATGAAGAGTTGATGAAGAAGCTAAATCTAAGTAAGGAAGATGAACAAAGACTAAGGATATACGCAGTATTTTCTTCTTTAAACATTCTAGCGTTCTTAAAGAAAATTGGAGTAAATGATTTAGATAAAGTAATACCATATGGAAACAAAGAAACATTCTATAGCTTTATAGAAGAGCATTTAAAAGCACTTGGAATAGAAACACAAAATTTAGATGTAGAAGAAAGATAAAAATGTATAAGGTCACAAACTGTGACTTTAAAGAAAATCGAAAGGAATAAAAAGATGAACGATACACAAAAACAAATAGTAGAGTTAATGAAAAAAGCAGGATTAAATGAAGATTCATGTAATAGAGCATTAGATTACTTAGAAACATCATTTCAACAAAATGAAATGCTTAACTTTCTAAGAAATAACCCATCAGCTAATCAAATTGAAATAATGGCTAAAGTAAAGGAGCTAATAATTCGTATATAAATAAAAGAATCTGAAGTTTATTCAGATTCTTTTTATGCTCTAAGCAAAGTAAACCACTGTTTTATTAGATAAGTACTCATATTTACAAAGCCAATCTTTTTTATTGACTTATCTGAAACAACATCTACTGTTGATATTATATTGCCATCTAGACAATAATTTATTTCACCAATTTTTTCGCCTTGTGATACGGGGGCGGTTAATTTATCAGGTATGTTTATTTCTTGCGTTATTTTTGATTCTGAGCCTTTCTGGAGCATAATATTATTGGTTGATGAGTAGACTCCATTTATATTCTTTTCAACTCCTTGAGAGATAGATATATTTTTAACAATTTCATTCTCAGTTGATAACTGATACGAAGTGTAATTATTAAAACCATAATCAAGTAATTGTTTTGCTTCTGAGAATCTAAGAGCAGTGGTAGGGGCTTGCATGATTACTGCTATTAAATTTAAATTATCTCTTGTTGCACTTGCAGATAGATTATATAAAGCAAGGCTTGTTGATCCAGTTTTAAGTCCAGTACATCCTTCATAATTTCTAACTAATTTATTGGTATTAACTAGCTGTGATTTTCCATCACGTATTGAATCCATCCAGATAGTAGTATAGTTTTTTATTGATGGATGTTTAGAAAGTAATTCTCTAGACATTAATGCAATGTCGTAGCTGCTACTTACATGGCCATCTTCATCTATACCATGACAATTCTTAAAACAGGTATCATTCATACCAAGCTCTTTAGCTCTTTTGTTCATTTTTTCAACGAAAGCATCAGTACTACCACATAGGAATTCTGCCATTGCAACAGTGCAGTCATTAGCAGATACAACACACATACATTTAAGCATTTCATCAACAGTTAAGGTTTCTGTTGTCGTAAGCCAGATTTGAGAGCCACCCATAGAGCTTGCATTTTCACTACAAGGAACTTTATCCGTTAGCTTTATTTGTCCAGAGTCTAATGCTTCCATGACAAGAAGAATAGACATTATTTTTGTTACACTAGCAGGTCTTAGCTTTTCATGCATATTGTGTTCATATAGTATCTGACCAGAGTCTTGATCAATTAGAATAGCAGAGCCAGATTGTAAGTTTAATGTATTTTGAACTGTTGATATAGGTGTTTCTTCTGAAGTGGTTGTTGGAACAGTGCTTACATTTGTAGACCACACATACTTGGTATTTGCATAAGTTTTATTACATAGAATAATCGTTATAGATAGCGATAAGAAACAGCATATAACCTTTAGAAATATATTTTTTAAAGCTTTCATTATTTCCTCCGACATTAATTGTTATTCAAGTATATTAAATATTTTTTATTTAATGACTAAGATAGAAGAGCAAGTTTTACATTAACTGTCTTACCATCAGAGCTTGCATATATCTTTAAAGTCTTATCAGAGTTATTCTTAAATTTAAAATCCTTTGAACCATGAGCAATAGCAGCATCTTTTCCTTCTGGTACATAGTTAACTTTTTTACCATGTGGATGTCTTTCAGTAACTTCAAGTTCAGAGCTGTTTAATACGGCATTATATAGAGTCGTGCTAACTTGGCAATTACCACCACCAAGGGCTTTTATTGTGTCATCTCCAACAATAACATCAGCTTTTTTATAACCTTCAGATTCTTTTGATGTACCAGTTCTACCACAAAAAGAAAACTCTTCACCAGATTTAATTTCCATACCATTAATCTTTTCACAAGTAATCTTAATGTTATTAGCTCTGTTTTTAGATTTAGTTAATATCTTAGTAGAGAATTCTGATATAGTTGTTTCTTGTGGTATAGATTCTTGTTTATTATTGTCTTTATTCTCATTAGATTGCTTATTTTCATCATTTTGTTCTTGAGATGGATTATTATCATAGCTAATATTTTGAGGCTGTTTATTTTCATTTTGATTGGTATCTGTTTTTTTATTCTCACTATTACATGAAGTAAGAATAAATATATTTGAAAATAGAAATAATAAAGTAATAGACAATTTTATATATTTATATAATCTTTTCATAATTATCTCCTGAAATATAATGTTTTTAATGTTTATTAATTTATTATTTGATTGAAATAAAAAAATATTCACAGATGAAAATAAAAATGATATTATATACGTATCTTATACAAAAGGAGATAAAACATGGCAGATGTTAAATGGACAAAAGAGCAGCAAGATGCTATTTATGATAAAGGTTCAAACATATTAGTAGCTGCAGCTGCTGGTAGTGGTAAGACAGCCGTTTTGGTTGAGAGAATTATTAATAAAGTTATAAATGAAAATGTTGATATAGATAAAATCTTAGTGGTTACATTTACGAATGCAGCTGCTAGTGAGATGAGAGAGCGTATTTTGGAGGCTATTTATAAGAAAATGGAAGAGCTTCCTGATAATAAAGATTTACAAAGACAACTTGTTTTAATTAATAAGGCTAGTATTTGTACAATTGACTCTTTCTGTTTGGATGTAATTAGAAATAACTTCTATGAGATAGATGTATCTGCTAACTTTAGAGTAGCTGATACAACTGAAATTGAATTATTAAAACAGGAAGTTATTGATGATATATTTGAGGACAAGTATGTAAAGAATGATAAAGATTTCTTAAAGCTTATTAATACATATACAACATATATTGATGATGATCCGTTGAAGGAGCTTATTCTTAAGATATATGGTTATATACAAAGTAGTCCATTTCCAGAAGTATGGCTTAAAGAGCAGGTTGAAGCATTTAATGTTAAGAAGACTGATAACTTTGCAGATACTATATGGGGAAAGATTTTACTTGATGACTTAAAAGAAAACCTTGAGGATTATGTACTTCGTTTAAGAAGAGTTGAAAGTAATCTTATGAAAGATGAAGACTTATTAAAATATAAGACTATGATAGGCCAAGATATCATTAACTTGGAGTATATGATTGAGAACATTGAATCATGGGATAAGTGTAATGAGATAGCCGGAACTAAGGTATTTGATACATGGCCATCTGATAGAAAGATACAATCTGAGCTTAAAGATAAAGCAAAAGAAGTAAGAGATTCTATTAAGAAGAAGTTTACTGATATTACAGCAAATGTTAGATCATATACATCTATAGAAGCTTATGAGAATATCTACAGCATGTACGATATTTTAAAAGCAATCGAGTCTGTTATATTAGAGTTTTCAGAGAAGTTTGCAGCTCGTAAGAGAGAAAAGAACATTGTAGATTTTAATGATATAGAGCATTTTGCATTAAAGATATTAGTTAAACGTAATGAAGATGGTACAATTTCTGATACAGATGTTGCTAAGAAATATAAGGCTAAGTTCCAAGAAATAGCAATAGATGAGTACCAGGATAGTAACTACGTACAAGAATACATTTTAACAAGTGTTTCTAAAGGAAATAATATCTTCATGGTTGGTGATGTTAAGCAAAGTATCTATAAGTTTAGACAAGCTTGTCCAGATTTATTCTTGGATAAATATAGCAAGTATAATCTAAAAGATGAAGGTATAACTTCTGGTCAAAAGATTCAGCTATTTAAGAACTTTAGAAGTAGATCAAATATTCTTGATGTTACAAATATTATATTTGAAAATATTATGAGCAATAAGCTTGGAGATATTGATTATAATGAAAATGAGTTCTTAAATCTTGGAGCTGATTATAAAAATCCAGAGGATGAAAGTATTAAAAACTATGCAGGAAAGACAGAGCTTCATGTTATTGATTTAAAAGAGCCAGAGATAAATGTCTTTAAGGGGGATGAAGATGAGGAAGAGGACACATCTTCAGAAGAACGTATTGAGGATGTTGTATTAGAGGCTAGATATGTAGCAAATAATATAAAGAAATTATTAAATAGCGATTATATGGTATTTGATAAAAAGACAAAGGAATATAGACCAGTTACATATAAAGATATAGTTATTTTATTAAGAGCAACTACTGCAACTGCTCCAATATATGAAAGTGAAATAGCTAAGTTAAACTTTCCAGTATTTAGTGATGTTTCATCTGAGTATTTGGAATCTATGGAGATACAAACAATAATGTCTGTTCTTAAGATTATAGATAACCCAATGCAAGATATACCACTAGTTACAGTACTTAGATCTAGCATAGCTGGATTTACTGATAATGAACTTGTTAAGATTAGATTAAAGAATAAAAAGCAAGCTTTCTATACATCACTAAAAGAATATGAGGGTGATGAAGCTTTAGTATCTAAGATAAGAAACTTTATATCTAATTTAAAGAGATGGCAAGCTGAAGAAAAGTATATGTCTCTTGATGAGCTAATTTGGCAAATATATATTGATACAGGATTTTATAACTACGTAACATTAATGCCAAATGGAGCTTTAAGACAAGCTAACTTAAAGATGTTATTTGAGAGAGCTAAGCAATATGAGTCTGCAAGCTTTAAAGGTTTATTTAACTTTATAAATTTTATAGATAAGCTTCATACAAGTAGTGGTGATTTATCATCAGCTAAGCTTATTGGTGAGAATGAAAATGTTATTAGAATAATGAGTATTCATAAGAGTAAGGGACTAGAGTTCCCAGTAGTATATCTATGTGGTACAGGAAAGCAATTTAATATGCAAGACTTAAATAGAAGTATACTTCTTCATCAGGAGCTTGGTATTGGTCCAAAGTATATAAATAAAGAAAGATTTATTGAATATGATACTTTAGCGAAAGAAGCGATAAAGCTTCGAACTAAAGTTGAATCTTTATCTGAAGAGATGAGAGTTTTATATGTTGCATTAACAAGAGCTAAAGAGAAGCTAATTATTACTGGTATATCTAAAGACTGGGATAAGGCATATAACGAGAAGCAAGAACTAATAGATACATATAAGGGAACTATGGGTAAGAATATTAATTCATCTATTCTTAAGAAGTATAAAACATATTTAGATTGGATTACACTTGTTTATCTAAATAATAAAGACATGATAAATGACTATGTTGAACTTAAAATATTTAAGAAACAAGATTTAATGAAAGAGCTTTCATTAGATGCTATAGTTGATAATGAAGTTGATATTATTAAAGAATTAAATGAGAAATCTAAAGATGTTAAAGAAGAAGATATAGAGCTTCTTAAGAAGAATATGATGTGGGTTTATGGATATGTAAATTCTATATCTGTTCCAACAAAGACATCTGTTACAAAAGTAAAACAGATGGCAATTGAAGAAGCGGAAGGAAACGTAATATCAGCTGAAGAATTAGCAGGAAATGAAGAATATAGTGCTGAGGCAAATGAACTTGCTAAACCAAAGTTCTTAAATGAAACACAAGAATTAACAAGTGCTGAGAAGGGTACTTTGATGCACTTATGTTTCCAAAGATTAGATCATACAAGAGATTATACAAGAGCAGATATTGATAACTTCGTTAAAGACTTAGTTGATAGAAATATCATAACAGAACTTGAGGGAGAAGGTATTAACAAATATAAGCTTGCTGAGTATACTAAATCTAATTTATGGTATGAACTAAAGAAAGCTAAAAAGGTATATAAAGAGCAACCATTCTACATCAATTTAAAATCAAATGAAATATACAAGGATAACTCAGATGAAAATGTTTTAGTACAAGGTATTATAGATTTATATTATATTAATAGTAATGATGAAGTTATTCTTGTAGATTATAAAACGGACTGGGTAGAAGAAGGGGAAGAGCAGACATTAATTGATAAGTATACAAAGCAGCTTGAAATATATGCAGCTGCTCTAGAAAAAGCATTAGATAGACAAGTATCAAGGAAATATCTATATTCAGTTAGATTAAATAAAATGATTGAATGTTAAATATTACAGAAAGAAGGAGTATAGTGAGATTAGACAAATTTTTAAAAGTATCAAGAGTAATCAAAAGAAGAACAGTTGCTAATGATGCAGCTGATAATGGAAGAGTTTCTGTTAATGGAAAAGTTGTTAAACCAAGTTATGAAGTTAAAGTTGGAGATATTATAGAAATACAATTTGGTGACAAGGTTAGTAAATTTGAAATAATAGAGATTCCAAAAGTTCAAGGCAAGGATATGGGAGAACTTATTAAATTATTATAATTTCAAATAAATATTTTATAAACGGAAAAGAGCCAGACACATGCGTGCCTGACTCTTTCCATATACCCTCTCGATCTTCCCGTAACTGGCTCTGTGAAAATATCAGCCCATAGCCATCTTCTCAACAGGGAGCATTGCTGCAACACCTGCGTTGATATTGGTATGGATGATTATAGGCTGGGATTCCTCATATTCGAGGCATTCCTCAAATTCGAGGAAGTTACAGCCCTTGTGGAAGGAAACGTACATGCCACCACATGAAAGCATAAGAGCAATCTCTGAAAGAATAGGCTTATCCTTGCTCTGCTTACAAATGATGGTAGCCGCATTAACTTCACAGTTTTCGGGCAGAACTACCTCAACATGGTCCTTGTACTGCTCAAGTCTTCTCATTGCCTCTTCAAATGAAATCGGCGTGAAATCGAGCTGAGGTGTAAAGGCATCCGGTGTTGGGTAGGGGTTCTTACGAACCTTGAGAAAGTTTGTACCCATATAATCAACAATGTGATCTTCACAGCTAAGAGCATGTGCAATTTCCTCGATATCCTGGTGATAAGTGCGGTTTGTGATAACCAGCACAATGTCATCAGAATCCTCCTGGGGAACCACGTCGTAGTGATCATGGGTTGTTGAGTGGAGGGAGACGCTATTTACGACCTCCCGGATTTCGGTAGAATACTTATTCTGCTCCATTGTTTTTCTCTGCTCATCCATTGTTTTGTACCAACCTTTCTTTGAAGTATTTTTTGAACAGAGCTTTATTATAAACCTATTTTACATAAATGTCAACTACAATTGACAAATTTACAAAATTATGTTAACATAAACAATGAGGTGTTATCGTTTTATGGGTAAAAATAAAGGTAATTTAGGAAGTGAATTTGTTTTCAAACAAGGCTATGAAAATAGCTTTATTTCTGATGTCATTGAAACATACAATGGCATTACTGATGCTGACCTTGAAGCCCAAAAAGACGCTATCAGAAATGTTATGATGCATATCAAAAAGGCTTATGCTGATGGACTAGAATACATGGATATAGATGATAGAGTTTTATATAATATGTCAAATTTATTTACTCTTATTAAATATCCAAATCTAGTAAATTTCTATCAATTAAGAACACTTGAATACATGATGGATTTAGACCTAGAGCCTTATATTGTAGAGCTATTAAACGATGGTTTTGATTTAAGAAAATATCAAGAACTATATAGAAATAGATATTCAGCAAATGTTGATAAGAACGTTATCATTGAGCTTTATGGAATGATAAATGATTTTCTTGAGGCTGGAATACGTACAAGCAACATGGAATTCTATGTTTTAGCTGAAAAGGCTAAAAATGGTAGATTAACTATTCAAGATAAAAATCTTCTTATGAAATATATAAAAATGTACTTAAAAGAGCTAAAAATTGGTAAAGCTAATTTCTGGGCAGAGCAAAAGAAAGATCCAGAAGCTTGTAGAAAGCTATTATTAAAACATAAAGATGAGATTTTTGATGTTAAAGTTTTAAATTTTTCACCTAACACAACTAATTATAATGAAGAAGATGATAATCTAGATAGTTCAAACGGAATAACAAAAGTAGATTTATTAAAACATAAAAAAAGTACATTTGAACGACCGATTGCTAATACAATAACATCTATGAATCAATCTAGAGCAGCTAGATCGTACATACAAGTTTCATTAAGAAGCTTTCCAGATAGACCATTTATAAGTGATGATAAAGAAGCAAACTTCTTAATTATTATGAGTGAAGCGTTGCGTAAATTAAACGATATTCAATTATCACAATTTTATGAGGTCCTTATGGCTTCTGAAACTGGTAAATCACAATTTGTAAGAGAAAAAACAAAAGCAACAATACATGATTTCTTTTTAAAAATTGGTTTTGATAAGAACCTATTACATGCAAGAGAGCATTTAATGGAAAGATTAGCAGTATTAATGACATTTTACAAAGCTTCAGGTTGTCTAGGAGAATACTGTGATATAAGTAATAATAGACTAAGCAGAATATACCTTGGAGATTTACAAATAGATGAGGATACATTATTCTCTAAATTTATAAACAATCCAGAAAATGGTAGTTATTATTTTATAGATGATAAAATGAACTATGAAGGTGCATATAAAGAAACTCCACTTTCATTTGCATCTGATGAAGCAATAATTGGTATGTCTGCATTCTATTCAAATCGTATGACAAAAGAAGCACAATCATATTCTATGCTAGGATTTATATTAGATAAGTTATGCATAATTGAGAGAATTGGAGAGAATCCAGACTTAACATTTGAAGATTTAGAAGTATCAGACGAAGATATTCGTATGTATATGTCTATTTACAAATGTTTCCAAAAGTTAATGATTAAAAACTTCTTCCAAAATGTATCTCCAACAGATCCATTATATGAGGAAGATGTACATAAAAGAATTAGTAATGCACTTAACAAATATAAAAGAGTATACGAAAAATACTATCCAGATTTAGGATTATGTTATGAAAGAGATATCGATTATATAATGATGGATGCTCAAATAATTGACGAAATGTATGCTTTAAAAGGTTTTGCTGTTAAATCATTACTATATACAGCTATTACTGACCAAAAGAAAAACATTATAAACTGGGGATATGTTCCAGAAGATGAAATTGAAAATAATAATTTTGCATTACTTGGATTTGATATTAAGACATTAAATGCACCATTATTTGTACATATGAAGTATTCTGAACTTGTTAAATTCATTCGTGAATTAACAGGAGATACAAAGATTCGTGTGTATGAAGGTGCAGATGATATGTATAACTACAGTATTAAACAAAGAGTAACAACCCAAGTTCTATATCCGTTATCTAAGGATGAGAAGAAAAAGCTTTCTAAATTAAAAGGTACTGGAGCATTAACAAACTACTACGCACATGTTAGATGGTTACAACAACCAAATAATCCACCAATGTTTACTCATAAACCGGGAACTAGAGAATTCGATTTAAAAACAAAGACTATTTCAGCAATTAAAAAAGTTGATGTTGAAGGTCCTGGAGGAAAAAAGGGTGGAAAGAAAAACGGAGATAAATCTGATAGATAGATGATTTTAAGGATTAACTTAAAATCATCTATTTTTTGTTGACAATAAATTAAAAAAATGTTAACATAGTTATCAATTAAATTAACTATGTTGATGAGAAACTTAGTAGATTTTATTTTTTGATTAAAGAGAGATAATGGTTGGTGTGAATTATTACAAGAGTAAAATTGAATTACAATTCTTTAGTAGTTACGTGAAAGATTACGAAAATCTAATAAGGCAAATTTATATTTGCAAATTAAGGTGGTACCACGAGCTAAATCGTCCTTTACGGATTGATTTAGCTCTTTTTGTTTATATAGACTTAATCGTAAAAAGCATTGTGGCATCACTAATATATTAAGGAGGAATGAGTATGGAAGAATTAGATTTAATTAGAAGAAAAGCTGTTCAAATTATTTCAGAGGAAGATTTAGAGAAGAAACTTAAATCAGGTAAGAAATTAACAATCAAATTAGGAGCTGATCCAAGTAGACCAGACTTACATTTAGGACACACTGTTGTTTTAAGAGCTCTTAAGAATTTCCAAGATATGGGTCATGAGGTTGTATTCATCATTGGTGATTACACAGCTATGATTGGTGATCCAAGTGGAAAGAGCAAAACAAGACCTGCTTTAACATATGAACAAGCACATAGTGCAGGCGAATCATACTTTAAGCAAGTTACAAAAATATTAGATCCAGAGAAGACAAAAATTGTATTTAACTCAGAATGGTTATCTAAACTTGATTTAAAAGATGTTTTATCTTTAGCAAGTAAATATACTGTTGCAAGACTTCTTGAAAGAGATGACTTCAAAAACAGATATGAAAATAATTTACCATTAAGTATGCATGAGATGTTCTATCCATTAATGCAAGGATATGATTCTGTTGCTATTAATGCTGATATCGAAATTGGTGGAACAGATCAAACATTTAACCTTTTAGTTGGTAGAGAATTACAAAGAAATTATGAGCAAGAGCCTCAAGTTGTAATTACATTCCCACTATTAGTTGGTTTAGATGGTAAAGAGAAGATGAGTAAATCACTTGGAAATTACATTGGAATTGATGAAGCTCCAGAGTCTATGTATGAAAAGGCTATGAAGATTCCGGATGATGTTTTATTTGATTACTTCAAGCTAACAACAGATAATATTGATTTAGCTGAAGCTCAAAAATTAATTAATGAAGATGTAATAGCAGCTCATAGATTATATGCTGAAGAAATTGTTAGATTATATCATGGAGAAGAATTCATTAAAGTAGCAGAGGAGAGATATGCTCAAGTTGCTAAAGGTGGAATTCCAGATGATATCAAAGAGATAACATTAAGCACAGCTGATAGCAAAGAAGTTAAACTTTGTGATGCATTAGTAGAAGCAGGATTTGCTGCATCTAAGAGCGAAGCTAGAAGATCTATCCAAGGTAACGGTGTTAAAGTTGATTCAGAAGTAGTTAACGATATTAATGCAACGCTTGATTTAACATCTGCTAAAGTTGTACAATTTGGTAAGAATAAATTTGTTAAAATTAAATAGGAGATTTATTTATGGATAAAAGTATACTAAAGCAGAAGCGAAAACTTGGGCTTTCGCTTGGATTAATTGTACTTTCATCTCAAGTAGTATTTACACTAATAGAGCTATTGTTAAAATATTTAAACATAGAAGAAACAGAGACACTAACATACATTTTTAACGCTTTTTCTTTATATGTTGTTTCATTTCTATTGGTTAAATTATTACTTAGAAAAGTAGAGAACGTTGAACCAAAACCTAAAGTAAAACTTACTTTTAAAAAGTTTATGTGGTATCTTTTTATAGCGTATGGACTTGGAATTTTCTGTGCGACTTTTACAAATGAAATCATAACAATGTTTTCGGATTTAATGAACAATGAAATATCAGATCGTGTTGAAGAGATAATGTCGAATTCAACACCAATACCACTTATTTTATTTGTTGCAATTATTGGTCCAATATTTGAAGAATTGATGTTTAGAGGATTACTATTAAAGAAGTTAAGAGTGTATGGAGATAAGACAGCAATTATATATACAGGAATTGCTTTTGGTTTATTCCATACGAATTTATCTCAGATATTATTTGCAACAATTATAGGTATGGTTTTTGCATATGTAGTATGTAAAACAAATAATATAAAATATTCCATACTGATTCATATGATAATAAATTTAATGGGATCAATTGCGACTCTTGTAGCAGTGCATGGAACAGATGTTATGCAGATTATTTTATCAGTTATTGTTATTTTTATAACAGTTGCTGCAATAATAACTGTACCAATAAAAGCATCTAAAAAGGATATTGAGATATCAAATGAATCTAAATATGATAAAAAGAAATTATACAATAATATTGGTTATATTATTTCATGTATAATAGTAGTTATTATAACAGTATTAGCAATGATTTTATAAGAAGCAAAAGAATGGAGGCAGAATAACAATGGAAATAATAAAGGCGATTATTTTCGGTATAGTTGAAGGTATAACGGAATGGTTACCAATAAGTAGTACAGGACACTTAATATTATTTAAAGCATTTATGCAATTTAAGGGTGTTTCTGATGGATTTTTTGAGATGTTTGAAGTAGTTATACAACTTGGTGCAATACTAGCAGTTGTAGCGATTTACTTCAAGGATATATGGCCTTTCTCAAAAGATAAGTCAAAGAATTTTAAAGCAATGAAACTAATACCTAATCCTGAAAAAGGATATACAAAAGGTATAGCTGCAGTATTTAATCCAATACTAAAACTTGCATCACACATGGATAAAAATATAACAATTCTATGGGGGAAAATACTTGTGGCATGTATACCAGCTGCAGTAATAGGATTATTATTTGATGAAGAATTTGAAAGATTATTTTATAATCCAACATGTGTAGCAATTGCATTAATAGTATTTGGTATTGCATTTATTGTTGTAGAAAACTGGCATAAAGGAAAAGAGCCAAAGGTTACAGATATAAATCAAATAACATATAAAGATGCATTGATAATTGGTGGTTTTCAATTATTAGCTGCAATATTCCCAGGAGTATCAAGATCAGGTGCTACAATCATAGGAGCATTACTAATAGGAATATCAAGAAAAACATCAGCTGAATTTACATTCTACTTAGCTGTTCCAGTAATGTTTGGAGCAAGTTTATTAAAACTAGTAAAATTTGGATTTGGATTTACAGGTCTAGAATTTGCAATTCTAATTGTAGGAATGATAGTAGCATTTGCGGTATCAATGTTTATAATTAAGTTCTTAATGAACTACATAAAGAAACATGACTTTAAAGTATTTGGTATATACAGAATTGTACTTGGAATTATAGTATTATTGATTGGATTTACAGGTGCTTTAAAATAATTGATAAAATAATCAACAAAATGTATATAATAAAAGAGCTTCCACAAGGAAGCTCTTATTTTTTATGTATAAAAATTAGTTTTGACTTTGAACTTTTTCTTTTATTGAATTGCTAATAGATTTAACTTTTTCAGATGGTTCATAGTTTGTTTGTCCGAATAGCTCTTCATGTAACTTTGAAACGCTCTTTTCTAAGTCTACTGGAACGCCATACCAGACTTTATTAATCAATCTACCATCAACCATATCAACATCTGGCCAGCCAAAATTATTTACTACATGGTATGATTTAAGTTTTGGTATTTCTTTCATTATTTGGCTCTTTGTGATGTTTGTATATACATGAGGTAGCATTTCATCTAGTAATTTGTTTAATGTTCCAATATCTTTATTTTTCGCTTTATCGAATACTGCAAGTAAAACAGTTCTCATTCTTTCTGTTCTTTTATAATCTCCACCATCGGTATATCTAATTCTACCATAGGCTAAAGCTTGTACACCGTCTAATGTATATGTTCCAGGCTTTGTTATATTAGATGAAGATGTACCAAATTGTTTATTTAGACCATTTATATAACCATTGATATATTTAACTTCTGATGCATCTAAATCAATTGTAACTCCGCCAACACTATTGACAGCTGTACGTACTGAGTCAAAGTTTATTGCAATAAATTCTGATATATTTAAATCTAAGTTCTTGTTCAAAGTATTTAGTGCAAGTTGAGGTCCTCCAAAAGAGTAAGCGTGTGTTACTTTATCTAAGCCTCTGTTATCTATATCTAAATACATATCTCTGTATACAGATGCAATTTTTACTTCGTTTGTCTTTTTATTAACACTGACAATCATGATACAGTCACTTCTATTACCAGGACTAAATGTATCAGATCTTGCATCTATACCAAGAATAGCTATATTACGATAATCAGATAATTCGTTGTCAATATTCGTATCTATATCTAAATCACTTTTTGTTAGATTACTATATTCAATTTTGTTTAGTTTGCTATTAAAGTAAAAGAAGATTGTTGCTATTGTTGATAGAACAATTATTAAGATTGCTACAATTAGTATTAAAAATATTTTTAATACAATGTTCATTTTTTTCTTGTTTTCTTTTTCTTTCAATGTAAAACTCCTTTCATATATGTATTTGTGTACACATTGGTTTACAAAATATCTCATATAGTTTACAATAAAATTATTGATTTGTCAAAAAAACATTATAATTGAAAAAAATATATAAATGTTATATACTATGACCAGATAATTTTGAAAGGATTTTTGATATGAAAAGATTATATAATCCAATTGCAATTTATAACTACAATAATGGAAAATACTTCATTGCTCTTGACGATGGGAAAGTCGTTTTCTTTAAGTACGAAAATGGCGAAATGTCTAACGATTATTCTAAAGAAGAGCTTGAAGTATTTTATGATGTATATAACTCATTAATAGTTGATAAAGAAAAAGCTATTAATTTGGGATTAAGAAAATATAATGGCAAGTTTTTTGAAACTTTATATGATGTAGAAAAGCAATTATATTTCTGGTATGAGATTATTGAGAAAAAAAGAGTAACACCAACCAAAAAAGATTTAGAGCTTTTGAATTATAAATTTAATAATCAATGTTTAAAATATGCTGAAGATGGTGAAGGATTTGGATCTGGTCGTAGCGAAAATGAAGATCCATATGATTGGCAGGCATATTCATATTTTGACATGGATGGCAAAAATCCTGAAGAAGAGCATCCAGAAATATATGATTGGGCAAAAGATCCAAATTTTGATAAAGAAAAACCTGAAGAGCCAGAAGAACCGGAACAAGGACCAGGAACTATCAAAAGAGCAATTTTTACACATGGAAAGATAGTTGCTTTAGTAATTATAGCTGGAGTTTGTTTTGCACGTTTATCTGATAGTGTCATCCATACGGATTACCTTCATAAAATGAGTAGCTTTCTTAATGGTAAGAGTGTAAGCGAAGAGGGTAAGTACGACGAAGTAGAGAAACAAGAATATAGCTTTAACATTATTAATGATGCATTAAATCGAAATGAAAACTTATCTAGTGCTGAAAAGATATTCTTTAGTAAATTTAGACCATATTTTGATGAAATTGGTCAATATATGGATGTAAGTGTCATAGCAGATCGATTAGCAAATCTAAAAGTAATATATACTCCTGAGAAATGTAAATCTCCAGATATTGCTGGTGAATATGATACTGTTGAAAATACTATAACGATATATTCAACTGATTCTTTTGAAAATTGTGATTATGCAGTTTTAGCTCATGAATTTTTACACGTATCTCAGAAGAGTTTTTCTAAAAGATTTACTATGGAATTATCAAATGAGTTAGCAACAAGAGAGATGTTGAGACGTCTCGTAGATGAAGGAATATTAAAAGAAGAAGATTTTCAAAATGAATATGACGTTCCTGTATATGGTGTTGGATATGACCAATGTATGAAGGTGTATTATCTAATAGCTAATTTACTTGATGAAGAAACAATAAAAAAATATCAGGCAGTTCCATCTGAAATTGTTTTAACCAATGCGCTTGTTGAGATAGAAAGAAATGCAAGTGGTGAGTTAACTAGAGCTGGTAGTAGATATGAAATGGAAAAGAATGCTCTAGAACTATTAGATTATATTGACGAGTTAAGAGCTGAGCCTGATCAATATGGATATAGAGCTATGAAATACACAGATGATAAGTATAAAAAGGTATGCGAATTACTAGATTATTATTATCAGGTTAAATTTGGAAAAAAAATAGATGAATGTTTTGTAGAAAGCATAAATGGATTCGATAAGACTCATGGATCAATTAGTAACACTACAGCACAAGGACGTGCTATATGGAGTGTAATGGGAAAAGCTTTAGAAGAAAGCGTAGAAAATTTAGACGAGAAATATAGAATTCCAATGGGGGAATATAGATTTGTTCTTCCAAGAACATATTATTCAAACGAGCATCAAAATCCAATCGTTTACTTTAATACATATGAAAAAATATCACAATTTGCAGTAAACGGATTCTTTGTTGGTATTGAGATAACACCAGAAATGGACCAATCTTATCAGGAGCAATATGAGATTGCAGTAGAAGAAATAGAGCAAGAATCTACTAAAGGTGATTCAAATGAAACCACAGATAATGTTGGTGGAATGGGAAGCAGAGACATAGAAAGAGACTAATAAATATTTATTGATATTTTATATAATTACCTATATAATAGGTTCAACGTGAAAGGAGTGAATTATATGACTTTTATCGAATCAATGAAAAAGAAAGCGAAAAAGGACATTAAAACTATTGTTTTACCTGAGGGAAATGATGTTAGAACATTGCAGGCTGTTGAAAAGGTTCGTAAGGAAGGATTTGCAGATGTAATTGTTCTAGGAGATAGGGAAGAGATATTAAATCTTGCAAAGGAGAACAATGTTGATATAGATGGAGTAAAAATTGTAACTCCAGTATTAGATAGCAAATATGAAGAGCTAGTTAATCAATTTTATGAGTTAAGAAAGCTTAAAGGAATGACTCCAGAAAAAGCCAGAGAAACTCTTAAGGATGAGACATATTATGGTATGATGATGGTTAAAGCAGGTTTTGCAGATGGATTAGTATCTGGTGCATGCCACTCAACATCAAATACATTAAGACCAGCACTTCAAATATTAAAGACAGCTCCTGATACAAAACTTGTATCTGCATTCTTTGTAATGTGTGTACCGGATTGTGAATATGGAGAAAAAGGAACATTTATCTTCTCAGATAGTGGTCTTAATGAATATCCAGATGCTGATAGTTTAGCAGAGATTGCTATTTCTTCAGCTAAAAGTTTTGAGCAATTAGTTGGTGTAGAATCAAAAGTTGCAATGCTTTCATATTCTACATATGGAAGTGCTACGTCACCATTAACAGAGAAAGTTGTTGAAGCAACTAAATTACTAAAAGAAAAAGCTCCGGACTTAATATGTGATGGAGAATTACAATTAGATGCTGCAATTATACCAGAGATAGCTGCATCAAAAGCTCCTGGTAGCCCAGTAGCAGGAAAAGCAAATACACTTATATTCCCAGATTTAGATGCTGGAAATATTGGTTATAAATTAGTACAAAGATTAGCAAAGGCAGAAGCCTATGGTCCATTATGCCAAGGTATAGCAAAGCCAGTTAACGATTTATCAAGAGGATGTTCAAGTGATGACATCGTGGGAGTAATTGCTATTACAGCTGTTCAAGCACAATCTTAATCAAGCAAAAGGGAGGAATACTATGAAGGTACTTGTACTTAATAGCGGAAGCTCTTCACTTAAGTATCAGCTTATAGATATGGAAACAGAAGAAGTTTTAGCTAAAGGAAATTTCGAAAGAATTGGTCAATACAATTCTTTTCTAACACACAAAGTTGCTGATATGAAACGTTCTTTTGAGAAACCAGTTTCTAATCACGAGAAAGCAATTAGATTTGTTTTAAAGACATTACAAAATAGCGTTTATGGAGTTATTAGTGATCCAGATGAAATAGATGCTATTGGACATAGAATAGTTCATGGAGGAGAAAAATTTACAAAGCCAGCATTAGTTGATGATGAGGTTATGAAAGGTCTAGAAGATAGTATAGAGCTTGCTCCACTTCACAATCCAGCTGCTATACTAGGAATTAAAGCTTGTATGGCTGTTATGCCTAGTAAGAAGAATGTTGTTGTATTTGATACAGCATTCCATCAAACAATGCCACCAGAGACATATATTTATCCAATACCATACAAATACTACGAGAAATATAAAATTCGTAGATATGGATTCCATGGTACATCTCACGAATTTGTTTCACACAGAGTTGCAGAGGTAATGGGAAAAGATATTAAAGATTTAAAAATCATTAACTGTCATCTTGGACAAGGTGCTAGTGTATGTGCAATTAAGTATGGTGAATCAGTTGATACAAGTATGGGATTCACACCACTTGGAGGTATTCCAATGGGAACACGTTCAGGTGACTTAGATCCATCAGTTGTAACTTATATTGCTAAATATAGAAACCATACAGTTGAAGAAATGGATGAAATCTTAAATAAAAAATCTGGTGTTTATGGTATATCAGAAGTATCTGTAGATTTTAGAGATATTGAAGCAGAAGCAAATGATGGGGATAAAAATGCTAAGATGGCTCTTGAAAACTTTGCATACCAAGTTGCTCAATATGTTGCTAAATATGCAGTTTCAATGGGTGGTTTTGATGTATTAACATTTACTGCCGGAGTTGGAGAAAAAGGTCCATTATCAAGAAGACAAATATGCGATTACCTAAAATTCTTTGGTGTTCAAATTGATTATGAAAAGAATCAAATTAGAAACCAAGAAGCAGAAATATCTGCAAACGATTCAAAGGTAAAAGTATATGTAATACCAACAAATGAAGAATTATTAATAGCACGTGAAACTGCTAAATTAACAAAATAATAAATGCAAAATAAAAATGTAAAGGAGATTTTATCATGAAAATTTTAGTATTAAACTGCGGAAGCTCTTCATTAAAATACCAGTTAATAAACATGGATAATGAAGAAGTAATTGCAAAAGGAAATTATGAGAGAATAGGAGAGCCAGAAGTTTCTTTTATTACTCATAAAGTAAATGGAGAAAAATACAGAATGGAACACCCAGCTCCAACTCATAAAGAAGCTCTAGAGTTCATTATTGAACAATTAACAAATACAGAATATGCTGTTGTTAGTAGCTTAGATGAAATTGGTGGAGTAGGACACAGAGTTGTACAAGGTGCTGAAAAATATACAGATCCAGTAAGAATTGATGATAGTGTAATTGCAGGTGTTAAAGAAGTTGCTGATTTAGCTCCAGTTCATAACATGGCTGCTGCTATGGGTATGGAAGCATGTAAAGCATTAATGCCAAATACTCCAATGGTTGCTGTATTTGATAATGGATTCCACAAAACAATTCCAGAAGAAAGATATTTATTCCCAATTCCATATCACTATTATAGAGATTATAAGATAAGAAAATATGGATTCCATGGAACATCTCACTACTATGTATCACAAAGAGTTGCTGAAATAGTTGGAAAACCAGTAGAAGAATTAAAAACAATCGTATGCCACATCGGACAAGGTGCAAGTTTATGTGCTGTTGATGGTGGTAAGTCAGTAGATACAAGTATGGGATTAACTCCACTTGGAGGAATCATGATGTGTGCTAGAAGTGGTGATTTAGATCCATCTATAGTTACATACTTAATGAAGAAAGAAAATATTAAACCAGAAGAAATGGATAAGATTCTAAATAAAGAATCAGGATTATTTGGTATTTCTGGTGTAGCTCCAGACGTAAGAGATGTTGAAGCAGAATTCCTAAATGGAAATGAAAGAGCAGCTTTAGCACTAAAAGCATATGATTTAAATATTGCTCAATATATTGCTAAATTTATTGTTTCAATGGGTGGAGTAGACAACATAGTATTTACAGCTGGTGTTGGTGAAAACCAAAAGAACAGAAGAGCTGGAATATGCAAGAACTTAGAATTCTTAGGAATTAAGTTAGATCCTGCAAAGAATGAAGTTAAGGGAGAAGAAGAGAAAATCTCTACAGATGATTCTTCAATCAATGTATTTGTTATCCCAACAAATGAAGAGCTTGTAATAGCAAGAGAAACATTAAAAAGAATCTAAGATTTTAATGATAAAATAAAGTAAATAATTAATTATAAAAAGTAAACGATAGCCGGCGCCCCCAGGAGGGAACGCCGGCTAAACCGTTCAATTAACATTCAATAACATCAGCTCATTCTTCACCGATACTATCTTCAATGCAGCATCCAATGTGCGTGATGTCACCATCATAGCAGGGGGCAAGCTTCTTGTTTGGATTGACATAATAATTATTAAATGATATAATACTTTCATCCTCTCTGAATGCCCACAGAGATTCCTGAAAGGAGATGGCAACATATGGCAAATAGAAGTGGGAAGGAAGAAAGCTCTCTGGGTGATCTTCTGAAATCGCTTATTTGCGCGTTTGCTGCTGGAGAGTTTGCAGCAGCAGTGCTGTTGTACCACGGATATAATTCTGAGGATGTTATCTTTGGCGCATCGCTTGCACTTACTAGAGCATTTGTGGCTGCAATCTGTTGGTTCGCTTGTTGTATTGCTGAGGCACTTGCTAAATCATCCGCACAAGAAGCACTAACAGATGGTTTGATTTCACTCGTTGTTGCATTCATATTCGTTAGAGATGGCGAATTCCTTGTAGCACAAAACCAAATCGGATCAATTTTGCATCTGCTTGCTCCACTGGCTGTTTCTCTCATTGTGGCAGCATCCTTGTCGTATTATCTGACAAAAATTTTCTCATTCTTATTCAGCTTGAGGCCATTCAAAGGACGGAAGAAATCTGGAGAAGAGTGAGATATAGAGAGAAAAAAAATATGGTGAGTCATATGAGAATATGGGCAAGTCTTATATGATTAATCAAAATGTGTAGACTGTAGTGCAAATATCTTCTGAAAAGGAGATATATGTTCTGCAGTCCTTCTTTATTTAATTGACAATAATCGTAAAAAATATTATAATATCTATTATAGCAAATTAAATAGTCGCGTATAGCATGGTCGAAAGGCAGCGTACGAGGAAAGTCCGGGCTCCATAGAGCAATGATGCAGGATAACGTCCTGTGAGGGAAACCTTAAGGAAAGTGCAACAGAAAATAACCGCCTACTTGTAGGTAAGGATGAAAAGGCGAGGTAAGAGCTCACCGCTGGTATGGTGACATACTGGGCCTGTGTAAACCCCATCTGGAGCAACACCGGGACTGGAAGGTCAAGACTGCTCGTCATCTTCCTAATCTGGTGGCTTGAGACATATAGTAATATATGTACTAGATAAATGACTATTCACGACAGAACCCGGCTTACAGATTTGCTTATAATAATAATTAAAATGGACTCTATGTTTATCATATGAGTCTATTTTTGTGTAACAATTCGGAAAAATGCTTAAAAACATTGATATTTGGTAATATATGATATATAATGCTTGTGTCAACAAATCCTCAATGAAGGGAGTGAAAAAATATGTTGGCGACTATTCTCAAAGTCTGTGCTGGCATTGTTTTGGCACTGATATTACTTATGACCTACACGTTGCTGAAAGCTGCTTCTATGGCTGACGATGGCGAGTGCGCAGAGTCCTTTGAGGACTGGTATCAGCGAACGAACAAAAGGGATGAGTAAAGAGGAGAATTAGGTCGTGTTGCTAATCTGGCAGCACGACTATTTTTTTTATAAAATGAAAAGTACGTGCATGCGACTTAAAAAAATGTAATAGTGCTGCGAAGTAATATGCCTGTATGGAGCTAATCAAAATCAATAATTTAACAATATTTTTGTTTGCAAAATAATTATATATGATATAGAATTAAAAAAAATAAGGAAGGGAAAATATATGTACATAATAGAATTAATTCTTTTAATATTATTAGTGGAACTGTATCTTATAACGCCGGTCTTAAAGAGCAAAAAAAAGATTCAAATTATTAAGAATGTTTATATTGCGATAACATTTACTATATACTTAATATATATAACGATAAGAATATTTAGTGTTCCTACTAGGTTTGGTGCTATAAGCTCTATTCTTGGAATTTTACTACTTATATCTGAAATCATGGGATATATTGCTTTTGGTACATATATTGCAATATTTAAAGATAAATATAATGCTGAGAAGAAAGGAATAGAATGTTTAAATGGACAGTATCCATCAGTTGATGTACTTATTTGTACATATAATGAGGAAATTGCATTACTTGAAAAAACTATAGTAGCAAGTAAAAGAATAAAGTATCCAAAGGAAAAAATAAAAGTATATGTTTTGGATGATGGGAAAAATAACAGATTGAAAAAATTGTGTGAAAGTCTAGAAGTTAATTATGTTACTAGATCTAATAATGACTTTGCAAAAGCTGGAAATATAAATAATGCACTTAATAGAATTGATGGTGAGTACTTTTTAGTATTGGATGCTGATATGATACCATATCCAGAAATTTTAGAGAGGACTATGGGGTATTTTTGTAATAAGAATTTAGCTTTTGTTCAAACACCACAAACGTTTTACAATCCAGATGTATTTCAATATAATATAAACGAAGAATTTAACAATGAACAAGATTTTTTTATGAGATACATTGAACAGGCAAGAGCTTCTAAAGATGCAGTTTTACATGTTGGAACTAATGCAATATTTAATAGAGCATATGTACTTAATGTTGGAGGCTATCCAACTACATCTATAACTGAAGACATGGCACTTGGATTGTTATTACAAGCGGAAGGATACGATAGTATATTTGTAAATGAAGAGCTTGCATGTGGGATGAGTGCAACAACTTACAGAGATTTGATTAAACAAAGAGATAGATGGTGCAGAGGAAATTTACAAGTAATGCATAATTACAAAAAAGTAATTTATAAAAAGCTAAATTTAATACAAAAAACAATATATTTTGATGGTGTATTGTACTGGTTGTCTGGTGTAACAAAAACAATATTTCTTGTGATGCCTGTATTTGGATTTATAGGAATTCCAATAGTAGATAAATATGCAGGACCACTGATACCATTATTCTTTTTAAGTTTTTTTAGCCAAATTATGTTGTCTAAAATTATATTACCAAAGAAAATAAGTAAACATTATTTGAGATTTTTCGCAATTGGAAATATATATAATACGGTTATGGCACCACATTTAGCTTTTTCCGTTTTAAAACATTATACTCATTCTAATTTTAGATTTAATGTTACGAATAAAGGATGTGAAAATGAAAAAGCGTATTATAATTGGAGACTTGCTTTACCACATATAGTACTTAGTTTGCTTATTATATTTAGCTTTTGTATTGCGATTTTTAAATTAGTAAATAATTCATTACCAATTCAGGCATTTATGATAAATCTATTTTGGTCTTTATATAATGTTCCTGGGTTAATATGCTCTTTAAAAATTGCATATCAACCACCACGTAGTAAAATGGAAAGTGGTATTGAAATAAATGAAGAGATTAACATTTTAGTTGAAAATGATGGAGACTGTTTAGATTCAAAAATAGAAAGAATAAGTGAGAATGGTATAGAGATTAAAATTAATGAAGATGATATTAGTAGATTCAAGAATGTTAAGTATGATAGAGTTTTTGTAAACAACAAGTGGATTGATGTTGAATTAATAAAAATAGACTACGACTTACTAGAATATAAATATTATCTAGATAGCTCTGATAATCAGAATGCTCTTTGCGATTTATTTTTAAAGAATTTAAAGATGTATAAAAATAACCTAAAATATTCAGAAGATGAATAAATATTAAAACGTGAGGGAGATAAATAATGAAAAAAACAGCAAATAAAAGAGGTAAAAGAAGTAATAAGAGAAAAAAAATAAAAAACGATAAGATGAAAAAAATATTAAATATACTTTTTGTAGCTTTATTGGTAGTAATTGCTCTTACTGCAATAGGTTATACTGTGTTTAAAGACAATAAAACTGAAAATGCAAATGGGGATGGAAAAGCAGGTACAATAGGAAGTAATGACTTAGATAATAATTCTAAAAGTACATCAGATATACAAGATTTGATTGATTCAGAAGACAAAAAGTATGTATTAGATGATTTAAAATCGGATAAAGAAAATGGAAGATTAGTATATAAACAGGGAAGTGGTAGCTACTATGAATATGTATTTAAAGATAACAAAATAAAAGAAATATACGTTTATACGGAATGTGGTAACAAGAAAGTAGCTGAATATATGTTAAATAGTTACCAAAAAGATGATATGAAGGCGGTTTATTCTAATGTGGAAATATACAAGGAAGTAGCAATAAAAGCAAAAATGTCGGAGAAACTAGTTAAAACATATGCAAATTACACAATGAACGATTTAATGATGGAAATGCAAGAAGAAGGAATTGAATTAAAGTAATTTTTTTTTTATATTGACTTTAAAATTTATTTAAGAGAAAATATATATGAAATATGTAATGAAAGGAACAAAAGAAGATGAAAATAACGAAAGGAAAAGTAGCTTTTTTTATTGTTTTAGTTAGTTTAATAACTTTTTTATTTCAAAATAGTACATACGCATTAAATCCAAATATTGCACATGTAACGTCAGAAGAAGAAATAGAGGATCTTCTTGGAACGACAAGTAGCGAAGCAAGACAAGATAATTTATTAGGATTAGCAGGTAAGTACTCAGTTTTTGTTGAAGAAGATTTTATAATTCATGATGCTGAAACAGGCGGTAAACTTGCTGCTGGTGGCAAAGTGGAAGCAACGACCGATTATAAATATCAAGTTGGATCAGGATTGTATAATTACAGGGTAAGCACACATAATGGTGAAGCAGAGATTGTAGTTGGAAATGGGCCAATAAAGAATATAGAAACTCAATATGGTGCAACAATTGAAGGTGAAAATTATAATATGAAGAAGAAAGTTGTTGTATCAGAAGATGCTACTAGCATGAACTGGGAAGATTATTCGGAAGAAGAGCTAGAAACATTTGTACAAGCAAATGCAATAGATTTTGCAAGCGAATTTCAATATTTAAGACAGGTAAGTAACGAGCTAGTAGGTTACCATACAAAAGGTGAATATGCTCCAGGTAGATATATTACAAGAGCAAATGCAAATCCATATGGACAATTATCTTTTTCAGATAGATATGTAACGGTTTTCAGACGGTAAAAATCCTTTCGTGAATGTATTTACTGTTGATAGTGGCACATGGAATAGCGCGAAAACTATAGCGTTTGATGTACCATATGATTCTTATATTATAATTAATATTACTGGGTCAAATGTCGTATTTGATGGAACAACCGATGATAGAGTTCTTAAAGAAAAGAATGTTTTATATCCTATTTCAAGGGTTGAGCTTTTGGAAAAAGGAATAAGTGAAGAGGATGAAGCTCTTGTTGTTGTTGGAAAAGATTATTGCAAAGACGAAGAAGGATATGTAAAAACATTTGCCAAACTACTTAATGGAAATGATAGGTATTGGGATAGAGCAGATCATATTCTTTATAATCTACCAAGTGCAACAACGTTTACATTAAAAGGAAACTGGGTTGGAAGTATATTAGCACCAAATGCTGCCGGAAGTGATGCAGGGAAAGACGGAAAATGTAATGGACATTTATCTGGAAGTTTGGTGTGTAAATCATATGAGGGTTATCAAGAATTTGGTGGAGTAGTAAGTTCAGTTCCACTTATTGATATGCCAAAAGTTACTATAAAGAAAATAGATGCAAAAACAAATGAAAATTTAGCAGGAGCAATATTACAAATAAGAGACTTGGATGGAAAAGTTTTGTATCAGTGGGAAAGTACTGATGAGCCAAAAACGGTAGAGCTTATTGAAGGAAATTATTTATTATATGAAATAAGCGCTCCTGAGAACTATAGCAAGGTTTCACAGGTCGTTGCATTTGAAGTTAAAGCTAATGGAAAGATAGCGAAAAAAACAACGCCTGTTGAAAGTAAGTTAATAGAAAGTGTGCCAGTTCCAGCATATCAAATTGTAAATACTTCTGCTGGTCCAAACCCAGAGATAACAAACTATATTAAAAATTATGAAAATGAAAACAACAAGAGAATAAATAAGATTTCCTTTAAGCCCGATACATCAAGAGCAACTTATAGGGCTGATTGGGGATTGGATATGACAGTTGGTACTGTATTTGATGATGATGCTCTTGCTACATGGGTAGAAACTAGACATTGGAGCCATACAGAAGACGGAAAAGAGGAAG
The DNA here is from genome assembly GCA_017512025.1 of Clostridia bacterium. Taxonomy (GTDB): domain Bacteria; phylum Bacillota; class Clostridia; order TANB77; family CAG-508; genus CAG-492. Next base: position 105,274 of record JAFWHH010000009.1, on the reverse strand, counting down.
TAGCCTATATTCCAGCTATGCAGCGCCTTTGCAGGACTAGAGCAACCGTTATGTTCTACAGAGGTAGCAATGCTGTATCAGATGTAAAAATGAAAGAATTTACTATCTATTATGATCAGATTAGTACTCAGACGGTTACTAATGCAAATACTGAAAATGTTGATATAGACGGAAACGAGAATGTAATTACTGTAGGAAATCTTCAAGATACTTCAATTAGAGTTAGTATTAAAAAGACAGATAAAAATGATGATTCTGTAATTGCAGGTGTTGGATTTGGGTTATATTCTTCTGAAGACAATGAACTATTTGCTAAGGATGAACTAATAGCAGGTGGAGTAACAAACACTGAAGGAGAATTGGTTTTAGATAGAAGAAAAATTCCTGCAGGAAAATACTATGTTAAGGAAATATCAGCTCCTGTTAAATATGCTATATCAGATGAAAAATGGGAATTTGATGCGATTGAAAATGATTATAAAAAATATAATCTTGATGTAGAAAATGAAGAAGCTGTTACTACTATAACAATTAATAAAGTATATAAAGGTACTACAGACCCAGTTCAGTATGCGGTATTTGTAGTGTATGCAGCAGAAGATATATACAATGAAATGGGATATAAAATCTATTCGAAGGATAATTCTATAGACGGTGGAAGTACCAATGCTGACGGAAAAATTACCTTTACGATTAAACTGGGAAAATATAATACTAAACCTGGAAAGTATTACATAAAAGAAAATGGGGGTCCAACAAACCTTGTGTTTTCACCGGATACAAAATATAATTTTGAAGTAAAACAAAATGTAGAAGATTATGTGTTTAATGTGGAAAATGACTTTACTAAGGTTGATATCACAAAAGTAGATAAAGAGAGTGGAGAAAAACTACCAGGAGTTAAATTAAAGTTGACTAGTTATGATAAATCACAAATATATGATTCATGGACAACTACAGATGAACCACATAGAGTTGAAAAGTTATATCCTGGAAGATATAAAATAATCGAAGAAGAGTCCCCAGATGGATATGCTAGCATTGAAGATTTTGAGTTTGATGTAGTTAAAACTGCTGATGTTCAAGAGGTAAGAGTTGAGAATGAAAGCACTAAACTTAAAGTAGAAAAAATAGATAAAAATGACGGTGAAGCTGTTGTAGGTGCTAAATTAAAAATTTTAGATGAAAATGGTATAGAGAAAGCAAGCTGGACAACAACTGAAGAGCCATATTTAATAGAAAAATTACCAATTGGAAAGTATACATTAGTAGAAACTGAAGCACCAGAAGGATATATTATTGCAGATAGTGTTCCATTTGAAATAGAAGATACAAATGAAGTACAAGAAGTTCAGATGGAAGAAGATTTCATTAAACTTAAAATAGAAAAATTGGATGCAATAAGTAGGAAGAGAATTTCAAATGCTAAACTTAAACTATTAGATTCAGAAGGAAATGAAATAGCAAGCTGGACAACGACTGAAGAGCCATACTACATAGAAAAAATTCCTGCTGGAGAATATACTATTGTTGAAGTTGAAGAAGCAGAAGGATATATAAAATCAAAGAATGTAAAAGTTGTAATAGATAAAACTGGAGAAGTTCAAATCTTTGAACAATTAAGTGAAAAAATAAATGAGGAAACACCTGAAGATACGTCAAGTGGTGAATCAGAGAATACTTCATATAATACAGAAAGTGAAAAAATTGAAGAAAAATCAAAAAATAAATCTATTAGAACAGAAGACAACATACTTGTAATGATTGAACTTTTAGTCTTCGCAAATGCCGTATTATTTGGAACAGTAATATGGTGGAAAAAATAATTAAAAAAACAGCATAAATATAGTAAGATATATAGTTGATACAAAAGCTCCCTTAGCACATTAGGGAGCTTTTATTATGACTATATCGTAAATGCTGACATACTTTTATATTTGTTGACAATTTACATAAAGTAGAATATAATATAGCTTATTCAGCTTGGGTAAAACCCATATGTGTCTATCGAAAATCGCGTATTCAAATTTTAACAAATAGAAAGGAGATTTTGATTATGACACACGTATATAGGAATCTCGGAGATTCGCTCCAATTGTTACTGGAGGGCTTTCATGACATCGAGAAATGTGTGTATGCTACGCCGAAAGAAAAAGAGGCGATCAAGGCAGGTATTGATGCGATTATGACTCTTGAATGTTATATGAACAGAACCAATACTATGCCATATGCTCACACAGAATTCAGTGATGGAATTGCTACAATCAGAGAGATTGCAGATTGCTGGAATGCATTTAAAGTTGCTTCTAACGCATACAAAGAAGTAAAGCGGCGTCATGCATCTAGCACAGACTGAAGAAATAAGCGAGGCAGGTTTTATACCGGCCTCGCTTATATTTTACTCTGGAATTGCGTTTCTTGCTAATTCATCACATCTGTTATTTAGTTCATTTGTACTATGACCTTTTACTTTATTGAATGTTACTTCATGGATTTTTGTTAGATTATATAATTCTTCCCATAGCTCTTTATTTTTTACGGGATCATTACCGGCTGTTTTCCAACCTTTTTTCATCCAATTATATATCCATCCTTGATTAAAGCAATTAACAACATAAGCACTATCGCTATATACATTAACTTTACATGGGTGTTTTAATAGTTTTAATGCTTCAAGTACTGCTGTTATTTCCATTATGTTGTTTGTAGTATTTTTATCTCCACCAGATATTTCTTTTTTTACATCTTTGTAGATTAATACAGCGCCCCAACCACCAGGGCCAGGATTGCCTGAACATGCGCCATCAGTATAAATTACAACTTCATCCATATTTTTAATATCCTCTCTTTACTATAAAAGTTACTTTGTGATATCATATTATCGTAAGGAACTTATTAGTCTTTCAAATTAATGAGATTATATAATGTAATAGCTTATATTGCAACATTAATTTGAAAAATGAAGAGGGGGATAACAAATGAAAACAGTTGTAATTACAGGTAGTGCCAGAGGTCTTGGTTTTAATATGGCAAGATTTTTTAGAGAGTATAATTGGAATGTTGTAATTAGTGATTTAAAAGAGGAAAATTTAGTTAAAGCAAAAGAAGAGCTTGAGAAGATTGAATCAAGAGGATTTGTTGCATATAAGGTATGTAACGTATCAAAGTATGATGATGTTAGAGCTCTTATGGATTATTCACTTAAAGTATTTAGCAAGGTGGATATATGGATAAATAATGCAGGTGTTAATCAGCCTCAAAAAGCAATTTGGGAGCTTGATTTAAATGAGATAGATACAATTATTGATGTTGATTTAAAAGGAGCTATATATGGCTCTAAGATTGCTATGGAAGAGATGAGTAAAAACCATGATGGTGCTATCTATAATATTGAAGGTTATGGTAGCAATGATGCGCATATGCTTGGTCTTAATATGTATGGTACAAGTAAAAGAGCTGTTACGTATTTTACAGAGAGCCTAGCTAAAGAATCTGAAGAAAAACATACAGGAGTAATAGTTGGTAAACTTAGTCCAGGAATAATGATAACTGGATTTACTACTCATTCTCTTGTTAATGATACAATTAAACTTTCAGAGAAAACAAAGAAAGTATATAACATACTTGGAGATACACCAGAGACAGTTGGAAAGTTCTTAGTTGATAATATGATTAATAATACTAAAAATAATGTGAAAATTAACTGGCTTACAAATAGGAAAGCTTTTTTCAGATTTTTAACAGCAGGATTTAATAAAAGAGATTTTTTTGCAGATGAGCCAAAATTATTAGCTGAAAAAAATGAAAATAAAAAATAAAAAACAAGAATATATAGTAAAACTTAAGAGTTACCAATAATTTAGATAGTTTAATGTATCTAAAAGATGTAATAAATATTAATAATATTGGGGGATGAAGATGTTTAAGAAGATATACAAAATGGGAGAGCAAGAAATTTACAAGACATACAAAGAAGAATGTAGAAAAAAACATGAGCTTAAAGATTTGTTTTGGGAGACTACATTAACTTGTAATCTTAAATGTAAACACTGTGGTAGTAATGCAGAAGGTAGGAAGTATGAAGGAGAGCTTACTACTGAAGAAATTAAAACTGCTTTTAAACAGATTGCGGGTGATATGGATGCTAGTAAAATCTTGATTAATGTAACAGGCGGTGAGCCTCTTATGAGAAAAGATTTGTTTGAAGTTATGGAGTATGCAACCAATGAACTTGGTTTTTATTGGGGGATGACCTCAAATGGTATGCTACTAAATGATGAAAATATTGAAAAACTTAAGAAAGCAAACATGAGTACAATTTCAATTAGTATAGATGGATTAGAAGAAACTCATGATGATTTTAGAGGTGTTCCTGGATCGTACAAAATTGTTACAGAAAATATCAAAAAAATGGTTGCTTCTAAATATTTTGATCATGTTCAGGTAACAACAGTTTTCCATAAAAAAAATATTGATCAGATAGAAAAGTTATATGAAGTTATGCAAGACCTAGGAATAGATTCTTGGAGACTTGCTTCTATGGACCCAATTGGTAGAGCGATTGATAATGATGATTTACTACTAGATGGTAATGACTTAAAGAGATTATTAGATTTTATCAAGGAAAAGAGAAAGAAAAGCAAACTAAAAATAATGTATAGCTGCCAAGGATATCTTGGTATTGATTATGAAAATGAAGTTAGAAAGAATTTCTTCCAATGTAGAGCAGGTATTAGCATTGCGAGTATTTTATATAATGGAGATTTATCTGTATGTCCAGATGTTCCAAGGCTTCCACACTTAATTCAAGGTAACATTAAAACAGATAATTTCAAAGATGTATGGGAAAATAAGTATCAGGTATATAGAGATAAAAATAGAACTTCATGTGAAGAATGTAATAAATGTAAAAATTGGGAGTATTGCTTAGGGGGAGCGTTCCATACATGGAATTTTGAAGAGAACAAACAAAATAGATGTGCTTATAAAATGATATTCGAAGATAAAAAATGAGGTGATTTATAGATGAAAATTAAAAGAAAGATTAAAAGAATACTACACAGTATTGGTCTTTTATTTTTAACAGTATCGGTTAAAATTAGTTATGCCAAAAATAGTATAGAAATGGAACCAATATATGGTGTGCCAGATAAACCAGATGAAACTGAATTTCATCTAGGATTTTGGGATACAATACAGGGGCTTATAAGAGCTTTTTGTACAATTTATCTTTTTCCATTAATAATAATAATAGGTGCTACGGTTTTCTATATAAATTCAAAATGTAGAAAGGTGATTAAATTAATAGTTATTGGATTAGCAGCAGCTATCATCGGTGCGTATATTGGATATATCTTATTTAGATATTAATTTTAATAATAAAACAATAAAAAGTGAAAGGTGGAAGGTTATGAAAGTATTAAAGAAAATAAAATATGGATTAATAATGTTTGGAACGACTTTAATGATACTTCCTAATAAAATATTTGCGGCAAGGGAGCCAGAGATGGTTTCTTTATATGCAGCACCTAAAGAAGAACCAACGCCAGAGTTTAGTTATAGTGAACTTTTCTTAAAAATATTATCATTTGTAATAATACCACTTGTATTATTGGTTGGGGCAATTGTTTTCTATAAAAAGTCAAAAATGAAAAACATAGCTAAAATACTAATTATTATAGCGGTTGCAATTATTGCTACACTTTTTATTATATATGTAACAAGTAATTATACTTACTAGATACAATTAATTATACAATTATATAAAAGTATATTAAGGAGGAAGATACTTGAAAATTGTTAAAAAGATTAAAAATAGTTTAATACTATTTGGTACAACTCTAATGATGTTACCTATTAAGATATTTGCAGTAGGAAGAGATGAAGCAGATTTATATGGTCCACCAGAGGATTTCGTAATAAATACAGCCAATACTGCAAAGAATACAACAAATGCTGTCAAAGAAACATCGTCTTCATTTGAACCAGATTCGATGTTTTGGATAAGATGTTTAACATTCTTTTTAGTTCCAATTATATTTTTACTTGGATTAATAATATTTGCTAAGGCATCTAAAGGAAAAAAATCTACTAAAGTGGCAGTTACTATATTTGTTTCATTATTAGTTATTGCCATGTTAACAGGAGCTGTATTATTTATTGTTGGTAGTATTCAAGGTTGGTTTTAATTATTTTTAATAAATACAAAGGAGAAAGGAGGAAAAATATGAAGATACTTAAGAAGATTAAATATGGTCTTATGATGTTTGGTACAACTCTAATGATGTTACCTACTAAAATATTTGCAGCTGATCCAAATGCATCTGCATTATATGGTCCACCAGAGGACTACAATATTGTAAATAATACAGCACATGCTGCAAACAAAGTTAGTGAAGCATCATCTTCATTTGAATTAGATTCAATGTTCTTAATTAGATGTTTAACATTTTTCTTAGTACCAGTAATATTCTTACTAGGATTAATCATATTTGCAAAAGCATCTAAGAGCAAAAAATCAACAAAAGTTATTGTTTCAATATTCGTAACACTTCTAATAATTGCAATGTTTACAGGAGCAGTCTTATTTGTAGTTGGTAGCATATTGGGATGGTTTTAATTTAGGAGAGGCAGTATCAGCCTCTCTTTTAGTTTACAATAATTATACAAATGAAACATAATAACAATTGGAAGCATTGACAAATGGTTGTTATGTTTGATATAAATGTATAGGATTTTATGTATATTTTGAAGGAGGTTTTATGAAAGAGAATAGTATCTTGGGCGTTGTGGCTGAATACAATCCTTTCCATAATGGTCATGCGTATCATTTGGAAAAAGCAAAAGAGAAGTCTGAAGCGCAGTATACAATATGTGTTACAAGCGGCAACTTTGTTCAAAGGGGAAATACATCAGTTGTCAATAAATGGAAAAAAGCTGAGATGGCTCTACTAAATGGAGCAGATCTTGTAATAGAACTTCCAACTGTATATAGTGTTTCAAGTGCAGAAGGTTTTTCTTTTGGAGCTATTAAAATTCTTAATAGTCTTGGTGTTATTGATTCAATATCTTTTGGAACAGAGACAGAGGATTATGGAGCATTAAATAACATTGCAAGTGTTGTTTGTGATGAACCAAAACAATATAAAGATTTATTAAGTGCAGAGCTTAAAAAAGGATTATCTTTTCCAAAAGCAAGAGAAAATGCTTTAATGCTTTATTTTGATAATAATGAAAGATATGCAAATATCTTGAATGGTCCAAATAATATCTTAGCTGTTGAATATTTAAAATCATTAAAGAAAATTAAGTCAACAATACAACCAATTCCAGTAAAGAGGGAGAAGGTTTATTATAACGATAATCAAATAGTTGATGAGTTTGCCAGTGCTACTGCAATTAGAAAGTTATTAGCTGATAATGATTTTAGAGAGATTAGAAGAGTTGTACCAAATAGTACATACGAATTATTAAGTAGAGAAACTGAGCTTGGTAATATAATTCTTGATTTATCATATTATGAGAAACAAATTATTTACAATCTAAGAAAGATGACAATTGAAGAGATAAGAGAGCTTCCAGATGTAAATGAAGGATTAGAAAATAATATAAAGAATGCTGCATGTTACACAAATAATTTATCTGATTTCATAGATATTGTTAAATCTAAAAGATATACTCAATCAAGAATTCAAAGGATTCTAATATGTGTTTTACTTGGAATAAAGAAAAAAGACGTTGAGACGGCGAAAAGAGTTACTCCATATGTTAGAATTTTAGGATTCAATGAAAATGGAAGAGAGCTTATTTCTAGAATTAAGAAGGCAAATCCTAGATTACCAATTATAACTTCTGTTAAGAAGTTTAAAGATACAAATACTAATAAGACATATAATAGAATGCTTGATATTGATATGCTTGCAACAGATATTTATACAATGGCTTGTAAAAATGACTGTATTGCAGGTTTAGATTACACTAAAAATATGGTTATGATTTAGTATTCTTACTTTCATTGTTCTATTTATTACGTAGAAGAATAATAATTATTAAAAGTATATTTTTCTTGTAATATTTTGGAGGAACAATGAGAAACAAAAGAAAATTTTTCAAAAAGAAAAATAAATTTCTAGAGATTATATCAGAGCATATAAGCAAAAATAGTAAGGATTATATGATTGCGATTCTTATATTTTTTATAGGAATCGTAATTGGCGTCATGCTAGTAAATAAATCTTCCGAAGAAAATAAAAGGGAGATAACAGGTTATATATGTAATTTTATTGATTCTATTAAAAGTAAAGAATATACAATTGATGGAAAGAAATTATTTATAAAGTCATTAATTTCTAACTTAAAGCTTGCTGGAATAATATGGATATCTGGATTAACTATAGTGGGTATTCCAATTATTTATATTAGCATTGCTTATAAGGGTATGTGTATTGGATATTCTATATCTGCAATAATTGCTACATTGGGAAAAACAAAGGGAATAGTTTTTTCAACAAGTACAATGCTTATACAGAATGTGATAGCTATTCCATGTTATTTAGCATTAATGGTTAGTGCTATGAAAATGTACAAATCAGTTACCATAAACAGAAATAAAGAGAATTTGAAAGCTGAGATATGTAGGCATACGATTTTCTCAAGTTTTATGACAATTGGTTTGATTTTTGCAACTTTTTTAGAATATTACTTTACAACCTTAATTTTTGGTGATATAATAATAAATTTTGTATAGAAATTATAAAAAAACTATTTACTTTTGGGCATTAATTTGATATAACATATGTAGTTTATGTAAATTTGAAAAAATAAGTGAGGAGAAGCAAGAATGGAGAAGCAAATTAATAACTTTTTAGAGTTCCTACAAAAGGACAAGAAATTAACAGATAACACACTACAATCTTATAAGAGAGATATTAGTCAATATGAGAACTATATAGAAAAAAATAATCTTGATTATGCTACTGTTGATGAAGAAGCTATCAAAGGTTATTTAGCATACTTACAAGAAAATGGAAAAAAGACATCTACAGTATCTAGAAATTTAGCATCAATTAGATCATTCTATCAATATTCTGTAAGAGTAAAGAACATTAAGAAAGATCCAACAGAAAATGTTCAATCTCCAAAAATTGAAAAGAGAATTCCGAACGTTTTATCTACTAAGGAAGTTGAGTTATTACTTGAACAACCAGAGGATACAGATTTAAAAGGAATTAGAGATAAAGCTATGCTTGAATTTGCTTATGCAACAGGTATGAGAGTTACAGAAATCATTTCTCTAGACATTAAAGACATTAATGTTAAAGAAGGATATGTTATTTGTAAGACAGGAACAAAACAAAGAACTATTCCTCTTGGAGAATTATCTATAAAAGCATTAAAGAACTATGTTGATGAATCTAGACCATATTTAATTAAGAGTGATGATGAACCATCTCTATTTGTTAATATAAATGGTAAGAGATTAACAAGACAAGGATTCTGGAAAATAGTTAAATTCTATAAAGAGCAAGCTCATATAGATAAAGAAATCACACCAGGTGTTTTAAGACATTCATTTGCTACACATTTATTACAAAATGGTGCTGATTTAAAAGCTATTCAAACAATGCTTGGACATTCAGATATTTCTTCAACACAAGTATATATGCAATTCCAAGATGAAGGAATAAAGAATATTTATAAGAAAGCTCATCCAAGAGCATAATTGAAGTTCAAAATAGAGACTCGGGGCTCTATTTGATATAGAAAAATCGAAGGCAGGGGTAAAGGTCTTCGATTTTTTATTTTCTAAAAAATAATTATTTATGACGAAATATGTTGAAAAGCTGAATGGCTGCTGATATAATCCAAAATGTATTTTGCAATATGGCAGATACATATCAATCATCTGAAACGGAGGTTCAAGTATTATGAAGATTTTTGTTGGATGCTCATCTAGAACCATCGGCAATCCCGATTATGATCGAGTTGCTGATGGTATCGGTGAGTGGATCGCAGAGAACGGCCATGCTTTTGTTTTTGGTGGATGCGGTGAAGGTCTTATGGGCCGCATCTATAGAAAGGTAGCTGCAGGCCACGGAGAAATTCATGCAACCCAGGCAAAGGTTTATCAGGACGAGCTTGATGGTCTTGACATCAAAGATGAGAACAAGCACGTTATTGACACAATCAATCAGCGCAAAGATTTCTATGCTCAGCTTGCCGACGTATTGGTTTATATCCCTGGTGGGATTGGAACCTTGGATGAACTTATTTCTGGTATTGAGACAAGACGTAGCGGCGAACACGAAAATCCGATTGTTATCGTGAACGTGAACAACTTCTTTGGCCCGGTGCTTGAAATGCTTGACAAAATCTATGATGAAGGTCTGGCAACAAGAGAAACGACTGAAAAGCTGTATTATGTTGCAGGTACTCTCGAAGACGCACTCAAGAAACTGACGGAAATTTGTAACAAGTAAATGCAAGGAGCAGATCGAACTGTAAAAGGTTTGGTCTGCTCTTTGTGATATAAAAAAGAATTGAAACAATGGAAAACAAATTCACGATATTTAATTTATTTTATTCTTTTATTATTAATTTATATATGATAGAATTCGATGTATGAAATAAAGATAAGGAGATTTATATGATTTATCCAAAGTTTTTAAGTAAGGGAGATACAATTGGTGTACCATCTCCATCTAGTGGAGCTTATGATGAGCCACATTGTAATAAATATAAAAATTCAAGAAGAAAACTTGAAGAGATGGGATATAAAGTTGAATGGTCTAAGAATGTTTTTATATCAGATAAATGTAGAAGTGCTGATGGTGAAACAAGAGGCAAAGAATTTACTGATATGATGACAAATCCAGACATAGATTTTATTATGTGCTCTTCTGGTGGAGAGTTTATTGACGAAGCCCTTCCATATATAGATTTTGAAAATATAGCCAAGAATCCAAAGTGGGTACAAGGATTTTCTGATCCACAAGGTATTCTTTTCCCACTAACAACTAAATATGATATAGCAACATTGTACGGATTAAATTTTGGTGATTATGGAACAGAGCCATATGGAAGAGATGTTGAAGATAATTTACAAATTATAACAGGAAATATCATTAAGCAAGATAATTATGAAATGTTTGAAAATGAGCATATTAAATCTATAACAGGACTTGAACCATATAACTACACAGATAAGGTTGTTTGGAAAAATCTAAATAGAGACAAAGTAGATGTTACTGGAAGAATTATTGGTGGTAACTTAGATGTAATACTAGAGCTTTGTGGTACGAGATTTGATGGTACAGCTAATTTTATCGAAAGATATAAAGATGATGGCATTATCTGGTATCTTGAAAATTGTGAGCTTGGTAAAGAAGATTTAATTAGAGCTATGTGGAAGTTAAATGAGATGGGATACTTTAAATATACTAAAGCAATTATATTTGGACGTAATGGTAATGATAAAGAATCATATCTTGGATATACTTATGAAACAGCACTTAAAGATAGTGCAATTGCTAAGTTAGACATACCAATTGTATATGATATAGATGTATCACATAAAGGACCAAGCATGACAATAATAAATGGTGCTATTGCTAATGTTAAATCAGAGAATGGAAAAGGAAGCATTAGTTTTGAATTAAGATAAATTAAAGGGGGAAGTAAAATGAAATTAATATCATGGAATGTAGCAGGATTTAGAGCATGTTTAAAGAAAGGTTTTGATGATTTCTTTAAGGAAGTAAATGCAGATGTTTTTTGTATGCAAGAAGCAAAAGTAACAGAGGACCAATTTGACTATAAACCAGAAGGATATGAGATGTATTTATATCCAGCTGAGAAGAAAGGATATTCTGGAACTCTTGTATATTCAAGAGTTAAACCGTTAAATGTTACATATGGTCTAGGAATTGAGGAGCATGATCATGAAGGTAGAGTAATTACTATGGAGTTTGAGAAGTTCTTTTTAATTGACTTATATGTTCCAAACGTTAAGAGAGATTTATCAAGACTTGATTATAGAATGACATGGGAAGATGATTTTAGAGCTTACTTAAAGAAATTAGAGCAATCAAAACCAGTTGTTGTATGTGGTGACTTTAATGTTGCTCACGAAGAAATAGATATTAAAAATGCTAAATCTAATCGTGGTAATGCTGGATTTACTGATGAGGAAAGAGCTAAATTTACAGAGCTTTTAAATGCTGATTTTATTGATACATATAGACATTTCCATCCAGATGAAGAAAGATATACTTGGTGGAGCTACATGGGAAATGCTAGAGCTAAAAATGTTGGTTGGAGACTTGATTACTTTGTAATATCTAAAGATTTCTTAAGTGAAGTTGAAGAGACAAGAATTTATGACGAAGTGATGGGAAGCGATCACTGTCCAGTTGGTCTAACTGTTAAAGATTAGGAGGATATGAGATGGAATTTACCATAGGTATAGCAGGTATTCTTTTGATAATTAGTGTAGTTTTCTTACTAAAGTCAAAGAAGGAAAAGAGATATTTAAATGATAATGATGTTATTGAAGGTACTATTGTTGAATACCAAAGAATATGGAAAAAGCTATATCCAATTATCACATACGTTGATAATGGAGAAAAGATAACTGTTCGTCAGAGCGGTGTTACAAATATGAGACTAATTAAAGAAGGCTCTCATGTTAGAATCGTTAACATTGGCAATGGAAAAATATTAACAGATTATAATGTTAAATTAAGCATGTATTATGCGATTGTATTTTTTATATCAAGTGCTTTGATATTTGTCGCATCCTTTATGGTTTAGTTTAATTTATAATAATATAAATAAGGAGGAACACAAATGAAAATTAAAAAATTGTTTTTACTAGGGATTGTTTTATTACTATCAGTTATTCTTTTAGCCGGATGCGGAGATAAAGAAGAAGAGAAGAAAGAAGAAAGTAAAGATCAAACAAAGTATTCTAATTTAGGAAACTTTGCTGAATATGATGGCAATTTATACTACTGGAAGCTAACAGCAAGCAGTAGAGAGGATTCAGCATTATTTGCTAATTATGGCATTGTTATTGGTGCTAAAAATGATTTAGTTAAGAGAGATTCAAATGGAAAAGAAACAACGATATTGACTGATACAGGTAGTGGAAACTTATATATTGCTAATAACAAGATTTTCTATCAACTAAATGAAAATGGTGAATATAATGTATATTCTATGGATTTAGACGGAAATAATAAAAAGTCTTATATTAAAGGTGAAATTAAGTATGCAGATGGAAAATATCTATATATTCAATCAACTAAGGATATAGCAGTTATTGATGTTGATGAAGATTTAAATGTATTAACAGTAGACGATTCAGAATTAATTGGTATGGCTGGATCTTATGCTTATTTTGTTTCTGGAGATAGCTCAAAAGAGATTAGTATTGGATATATTTCAGAAGGAGTGCCTACATTAAATGTTGCTTTATTTAAGACAACAGACTACAAAATAACTGAAGTAGAAAATGCTAATATTACTTTATACGAATTTTCTTATGAAAAAAATAAGGTTACTATCAAGTTTGGAGATGTTCAAGGAACAGGACACTTTGTTCAAGAAGGTTGGGCAATCACAATGAATGCTGATGGATCTGATATTAAAAAAGAGCAAGACAATAACCAAGCAGAAGAAAGTGTAATAAGTCTATATGATATTGAAGGTCCAGTTGCTTTTGATGTAGGAAAAGGTATTGTTTATACAGAAAATGGAGCTACAACGACAATTATTCCAAATGCGCAAGTAAAGAGCGAGTTTGGATTCAAGCTAACTACAGATGATTCAGAGGATATTACAGAAGTTTATACTTCTTGCAAATCAGGTGACAAATTATATATCATAATGGATAATGCAACTCATAACCCAGCTGAAGATGTGGGCTGGAGATATAGCTATAAGAGATTAAAAACTGCAGCATATAGCTATGATTTGAAAAATAATAAAATAGAAAAAATATATGAATTTTAGTAAAGAAAGCGTAGTATTTATACTGCGCTTTTATATATAAAAAATTTAATAAAGTATACACATTAAATTTTCTTTTTGTTATAATGTCATAAGAAAATATTAAGGAGTGAATGAACAAATGAATAATAGAAATAATAGACCAGAAACAACTTTATTTTTACTTGAATCTTTAGATGGAAAGATTAATAGTGGTAACACTGATGCATTAGATGTTGATAGAGATTGGAAGACTATCAAAGGAGTTAAAGAGGGACTACAACAATATTATGATATTGAATCAGAAACAGATCTATATTCTTTAAATAGTGGTAGAGTTATGGCTAAGATTGGTGTTAATGAAAGAACTGATGAGCCCGAAAAAACTATCTGTAGCTTTATCATAATTGATAGAAAACCACACTTAAATGAAAATGGTGTTGCTTTTCTATGTAAATGGGTAAATAAGCTTTTATTAGTAACAGATAATAAAAGTCATCCAGCATATAATTTAAGACATAAATATGACAATCTAGAGATTATTTACTATGATGAAATAGATTTAAATACTTTAATGGAAGACTTATATGATAAATATAATGTTGATAAAATAACAATACAAACTGGTGGAACTCTTAACTGTGAGTTTTTAAGAGCTGGTTTAATTGATAATGTAAATATAGTAATAGCACCACTACTTGTTGGTGGATCTGATACAAATACTTTAATAGATGGTAAAGCAATATCTTCAGTAGAGGAGCTAAATAAGTTAAGAGCATTAGAGCTTATGGACTGCCATATTCTAAAGAAATCGTATGTTCAGCTAAAGTATAAAGTTTTGAATTAAATGAAAAAAAGCAAATCGAAGGATTTGCTTTTTTTATAAGTTTGACACTTAACATAATATATGATACAATAGCCCTATGTCGCAAATGCGATATGGCCAGGTATTATCATAATAATTAAGCAATATAGATTTCCAACATTACGGTTGGAGTCAAAAAATAGAGCTTGATTAAACGTAAAACAGAAAAACGATACGGTTTTTATGTGGAGCATGCATGATATACAAGGTAGTAGAATTTCACCTTTAAAAAAATTTTGGAGGGTACAATTATGCTGGAAATGTATTTTTACGCAAATCAAAAGCCTGATGGAAGCTATGATGTTAAAATCGATTTCTGGAAGAACGGAAAGAATCGTGGACATGTACCATTTAGTGGTTTGACGAGAAAGCGTAAAGCAATCGTACGGGAATTTGTTGATGCCTGTGACGAAATGCTTACTTTTCGCAAGAATGACGACGGCAGCACAGATGTAGTGTTCTATGACAAAAATTTTGTTAAGTTCTACGCAGAAACGAAAACGCCGGAGCTGTACTACAATGTGGCAAACGATCAATTCACTCTTACGGAGTATCTAACCGCAATAATATACGTTGCAGAAGAATTTGATATCGAAGTGGATATTTTTTCTGATGAGCCGTATAAGATTGAGAAAAGAGGGGGTTCAGATATTTACGATCATATTTCCTATGGCATCAGACGTGGCCGGAGACTTGTGGCCAAGATTCAAAAAAACAAAAAATGAGTTTAGGGCGGTGTGGCAACACATCGCCCTAACTCGCCCTTATAGTTAGTACGTTTTTATAAAGATAACTTGTATTTTTAATTTAAATAGTATAAAATATTAACAATAAAATTTTGAGAGGAAGATGTATTATGGTTATTAAACTTAGTTTAGTCCAATTAAATCTAAGACATCATGTATGGAGTGAAAATCACCCATACAGTATTGTCGAGGAGTAATTATAATACATAAATATAAAGACAAACAAGATGTATGAGTGGTTTAGAGAAATCTAAAAACTCGTACATCTTTTTTTGTATCATTTTATATCTAAAGGTGTACTTGTTAGCAATAACGGTGCACCTTTTTTAGCTCTTAGAATTAAAAATAGAAAGGAGAATTTATATGAAAGAATTATATTTGGGAAAATGGCGACATTGTAGATATATTTTTGAAATTTATATTAGGAGGAAGAAAAATGAATAAAGATATTAATTATAAAATAGTAAATCCAGGTGGTAATATAACTGCTTTGGTTAATGGTTTAGAGTTTAGTGCTAAAGAAAGAGAAGAGATTAATAATAGAATTTTAGAAATAAATAAAGAAGTTGAGCAAGTTGGTTTTATTGATTATAAGCAAAATAGACTTGAAATGGCTGGGGGAGAGTTTTGTATGAATGCAACAAGATGTACTATATGGGAATTATTAAAAGGAAAGACAGGAGAGCTTAGTATTACTGTTTCTGGATATAAAAGTAGTATCAATGGTGGAATCAAGAATAATAGAGTATATGCAAACTTAAAGATTGAACAAGATTTATCTGATTTAGTGAATGAAGAAAAGGAATATAGCATAGTAAATCTAGATGGAATTACTCTTGTTGTAATTGATGAGGATAAATCAAAAGAATCAATTAAAAGGCTTAAGGAAGATGAGAATAAAGCTAAAGATGAGCTTAAAGAATTTATGAAGAATATTAAGACAGATGAAAAAGCTGTTGGAGTTATTCTTTTAGAAAAAGAAAATAATAAATTAAAGATTAATCCAGTTATATGGGTTAAAGAAATAGATACTTTATACTACGAATCTGCTTGTGGATCTGGTAGCTTAGCTGCTGCTATATATAAATACACGAAGAGTAAAACAGAAGATATTTCTATTATGCAACCATCCGGATATTCAATAGATATTGAGTTAGATGCAAAAGATGAGTATATATTTGGTGCCTGTGTTACAGGTGAGATAGTAAGTGTAGAAGAAAAAATTTTATATTAGGAGGAATTATTATGGATAATATTAATGAGTTTAAGATTTTAAAAGATTTAGTAAAATTTAATACGATTAAGGATAAAGAAAATAAAGAGATTATTAATTACATTGAGAGCTATTTAAATGCACTAGGATTTAAAACAGAATATAAAACCAACACATTAGTTATGAGTATTGGTAAAAGTCCTAAAATTGGATTCTTAGGTCATACAGATACGGTAGAATATATAGATGAATTTAAAACACCATTTGATCTAACATTAAAAGATAATTATTTATATGGACTTGGTGCATGTGATATGAAAGGTGGTATTGCAGCAATGCTGGATGCAGTATCTAAAGTAGACTTTTCTAAATTACAAAATGGTATGAAATTATATTTTACTTATGATGAAGAGATTGGTTTTGGAGGTACATATGAACTTGTTGGAAATAAAGAAGAGTTCCCAGAAGTAATGATATTTGGAGAGCCAACTAACAATGAAGCATTAATTGGTGGTAAAGGATTAGTAGAGTATGATATTAACTTTAAAGGATTAAAAGCTCACTCTAGCAATCCAGATAAAGGAATAAGTGCTAACTTAAATGCAGTTAAGTTTCTATATGAGCTTGAAGAGTTTTATAACAATGAAATAAAAGTAGAGAAAGAAGATTGTTTTGAAATACCATATACAACAATGAATGTTGGAATAATAAATGGAGGAACAGCTAAAAATTCTGTACCAGCAAACTGTAATGTAGTAATAGATTTTCGTACAATAAAAGCAAGTCATATAGATTCAATAAATAAAAAATTACAGGAGCTTTCAGATAAATATAAAGCAGAAGTAAGTATAATAGAATGTATCAACCCATTCTTAAATAAAATAGATTACTTTGATGAAATAAAAACAGCAAACTTTATGACAGAAGCAAGTCTAATTGGAGATAAATCAAAACGTATTATACTTGGTACTGGACCAGTAACAGCTCACGAAGTAAATGAAAATATCTCAGTAGATAGCTACCGTAAGCTAGTAAAACAGTATGAAGATTTAATAAATAAGGTATGTAAGTAATATGCAAAAAATGCATATTGCAATGTCGGAGATATCGACGTTGCAATATAAAACTTTTGTTGGTATTTCCAACGAAAGACGATAGCATTATTAATACATGAGTTGTTATTGCAAAATTTGCAACAGCTCAAAATAATAAAACAAACTTTCGTAAAACACTTGACATATGTCTAAGATGATAATACAATACAAATGTTCGTAATAATTATGTGAGAATTAATACCGATTTGGATGTAGAATAAAACGTAGCAACATTGAAATAAAAATATATAAGCAAAAAGAAGCAAATTAATTTTAATAAGTGTACATAGTGCGCATGTACATTGTTTTGAAGTGCTTGCTTCTTTTTTGTATTCTAAGGAGGTATGTTATTAGTTTATTTGATTTTATAAAAAACATATGGTAAAATGCGAAAGGAGAATAGTTGTAATGCCAATATTATCTAGTTTTTACGGAATAGTAATAAAGATGTATTTTCAGCAATCTGAGCATAATCCACCACATATTCACGCTATATATGGTGAATATATTGGAGCTATCGATATTAAGACAGGAGAGCTTATGGAAGGTGATTTACCGAAAAGGGCACTTAAATTAGTACAAGAATGGCTAGATATCAATAGGAAAGAAGTATTAAATATGTGGAATACACAAGAATTCAGCAAGATTTCTCCACTAAATTAGGAGGTAAAATATGTTTCATAAATTAAAAAGTGTAAAACCATTAGAAAACTATATTTTAGAAGTTATTTTTGAAGATGATATATGTAAGTATTATGATGTTAGTCGTGTATTTGATAAATGGCAGGTTTTTAAAGACCTTACGATTAATAATCTTTTTCAACAAGTAAAAGTTGATAAAGGAGGATATGGTATTTCATGGAATGATGAAATTGATTTATCTTGCGAAGAATTATGGGAACATGGATTTGATAATAAGATAGTCTAGTTTCTCTCAAATAGATTTTTTTAATAAATTTAAAGAGCCCTCTATTATTAGAGAGCTCTTTTTGATATAATGCTTTTAAATTTGATTAGAAGGAGAATTATATGAGTAAGAATGTATTAGTAACTGGTGGTACAAGAGGTATTGGAGAAGCAATATCTAGAGAGTTTGCTAAGAATGGTTATGATGTAATTATTAATTATGTTAGAAGTGTAGAAAAAGCAGAAGAGCTTAAAGAAGAGCTTGAGGCTGAATATGGAATTAGAGTATATCCAATTCAAGCAGATGTTTCTGATGAGATTCAGCTAGAAAATATGGTTGATGAAATTATGGAAGAGTTTGGTAAGATAGATGTACTTGTTAATAATGCAGGAATTGTTATTGATAAAGAATTCGATGAAAGAACTGTTCAAGATTGGAAAGATACATTAAATGTTAATTTAATAGCACCATTTGTATTAACTAAATTAGTTGGTGAAGAAATGGTTAAACAAGGAAGCGGATCTATTGTAAATATCTCTAGTACAAATGGTATTAATACATATTATCCAACTAGTGTAGATTATGATGCTTCTAAATCTGGATTAATAAGCTTAACATATGATTCAGCTATACAATATGCTCCAAATGTAAGAGTTAATTGTGTTGCACCTGGATGGGTTAATACTGAAATGAATGATGAACTTCCAGATGATTTTGTAGAGAGCGAAACAGAGCATATATTAGTTAAGAGATTTGGAGAGCCAGAAGAAATAGCTAAAGCAGTTTACTTCTTAGCAAGTGATAATGCAAGTTTCATTAATGGAACAGTACTTAAAGTAGATGGTGGATGGTACTAGAAGGAGAATTAATTGGATATTAAGAATCTTATTGAAGATAAATTTAATATAGTTGTTGTTAGCTGTAATGTAATTGGAGAAGGATATGATAGCAAAGCATATCTTATCAATGATGAGTATATATTTAAGATTAAGATAAGTGCTAATGAGAAGAAAGGATATGTAAAAGAAAAAGCTATTCTAGATTTCTTAAATGACAATTTAAAGACTGATATTAATATTCCAAAGGTAGAATACTTCTTTATAGATGAAAGTGTTCAAATAATGGGATATAAAAGGATAGAAGGTAGAGCTCTTACTCCAGATATATATGAGTATATGTCTAAAGAAGAGAGAAATAATCTTAAGTCGGATATTGCTAAATTCTTAAAAGAATTACATAACCTAGATTATAGTTCGATTAGTGAGTACGTTATTGATAATAAAAGTAATTGCTTAGAAGAATATGAGATATTAAAGAGCATTATTTATAATGATTTTACAGAAGCGGAAAAGAAGTATGTAGAAGGCTTTTATAACAGACTAGAACATACAACAATCTTTTCTGATAAGAAATGTTTGTGTCATAATGATTTTAGCTGCAATCATATCTTGCTTGATTATAACAACAGGTTTATTGGAGTAATAGACTTTGGTGATAGTGGTATTATAGATGAATATTGTGATTTTATATATTTGCTAGAAAATAGTGAAGAAGAAATTGGAAGACAATTTGGTCTAGATATTCTTTATCAATACAGGGATATAGATATTGGTAAAGCAATAGAATACCAAGAATTAGTGGATGAATACTGGCCTATTGAAACAATAATTTATGGTATTAGAAACAATAAACAAGATTTTATAGATAAGGGAAGAGCTGAGCTTAAAAGAAGATGCGACGTATAAGAGGAGGTACTTATGACTGATTTTGATAAAATTAGAGAGTATTATAGTGAGTTTAATGAGAATGATAGATTAATTAGTGATAGTAGTGGTAGATTAGAGTTTGAGATGACTATGAAAAAGTTAGAGAAACATTTACCAGCAGAAGCTACTATTCTTGATTTAGGTGGAGCAACTGGGGTCTATACTTTTCCTCTAGCTAAAAAAGGATACAAGATGTATCTAGCTGATTTATCTGATACATTAATTGAACAAGCAAAGAATAGAGCAGAGCAATCTGGTGAGAGCAATGTTATTTCTTGTGATGTTGTTAATGCTATTGATTTAAGTAGGTATAGTGATGGACAATTTGATGTTGTTTTACTATTTGGACCATTATATCATCTATTAGATGAGCAGGAGAGAGCTACTTGTGTTAAAGAAATTAATAGGGTACTTAAACCAGGTGGAATGGTATTTGCTAGTTTTATTCCATATCTTTCTGGTAGTATTGCCATTGTTGATAGATATTTTAGACATCCAGAGCAAGTAAATAGTGATAATTTAAGAGAAGTATTTAAGTCTGGTAGATTTAATAATAGTGATACAAAAGGATTCCAAGAAGGATATTATCCAACATCAGATGAAATTGAAATATTGTTTAATGAATATGGATTTAATAAAGTTAGTATTTCTTCAATTCGTGGATTTGGATATGAGAAGGAAGATAAAATATATTCTATTTCAGATAAATCAATGTTTGATGAAATTATTAATTTAATTGAAGAGACATCTGCTGATAAATCAATTATTGAAACATGTGGACATGCAATGTATATTGGTGTTAAAAGATAATATATTCATAACTGAGGAGGTATTTATGCATATAGTATGCAATGATAATGAATTATCAATTAGATATCTTGAGAAAAGTGATGATGATTTTAAGTTAATATGGACTTGGCTGAATAATGAAAATGTGTACGCATTTTATGGAGATAGTGGCGAGAAGCAATTTGATTTTGTAAAAGAAAAGTATGGTAAAAAGATTGACGATGAAACCCAGTTTCCATGTATTATTGTGTTCAATGGTGGTCCTATTGGGTATATACAGTTTTTTGAAGTTACAGGTGATAATTATGATTTATCTTCTGAACAAATGAGTAAGTTATGCAATTATACAGACAAAGTAATTGGAATTGACTTATTTATTGGTGAAGATAACTTCCGTGATAAAGGTATTGGTAGCAGAGTACTTAAACTATTAACATCTACTTTGTTTAAAAGATATGGAGCTGATGTTATTGTAATTGATCCAAAGACAAATAACCCAAGAGCAATTGCTTGTTATAAGAAGTGTGGCTTTAAAGAGTGTTTTATTGCACCAAAGAGAGAAGAAAAAGATGGAGTGTTTTATGATAATATAATTATGAAGATTGATCAGGAGGACTAAATGAATAAGATTCTAATTGCAACAACTAACGTTGATAAATATAGTGTTGTAACGTACTTACTAAAGAAAGCAGGACTTGATGATTATTTATATCAGTCTCTTAATGACATTAACTATGATGGTCCAGATAAAAAAGAGAAAGGTACAATTGCTGAGAGGGCTGAGAATAAAGCTAAAGTTGTTAAAGAGTATCTAGACGATAATAATATTAATGATTTTGAATTTATTATTGGTATTGATGATGGTATATTTATAAAGGGAGCTCTTCAAGAAAATATAAAAGACTATATTAAAAAGATTTTATATGAAAACTTTTTATCTGACGGAGAAGAGTATGCTTTTTACAGAGCATATTGCCTAATTAGTAAATCTGGCGATATTTTTAAAACTGAAACGAAGACTCCATATAGTTATAAATATAAAGATGGAGCAGCATTTTATGAAAATGCATATCCTTTAAGTCAGGTATCTGTTCCAAATGGATATGATATTGCTGTAGCCGAACTTAGTGAAGAAGAAGGAAACGAATACGCTTGGAGATATGCTAAAGATAAATTAAATGAATTGGTTAATTCAATATGGAGGAAATAATATGGGTATTAAAGATTTTTTTAGTAAATTAAAAAAGGGCAAAGATAATCCAGTTGTTGATGGTACTTCAGAAAAATACAAATCATACGTTGAATCAATAGATGATAATGGATTAAGTAAGATGTTGGTAGAAAGTATTACTCCGGAGCTTGTAGCTAAGAGAGCAGAGTATGGTTCTGATCAGTACGAGCATCCACTTAATACAATTGTCTCTGCAGCTGACACAGAGATACTTGTTAAGAGATTTTTTGCAAGTATTAATTCAAATCTATATAAAAAGGTTTGTGCATTTTATGATGGTACTGATCCAGAAGGAAAGATAAACGGAGATTATCAAGGTACAAAAGCCAAAACATCTAATCCTGATAATGGATTACCTGTAACCATATCAATACCTCTAAGAGGAGACTTAAGAGGAGTATATGAAGCAGTTCATGAAATAACTCACGCTTTTGATGTTAAAAATGGTGATACTCCAACTAGAATGGTGCTAGGAGAAGTTGCACCTCAATGTATGGAAAGATTATTAGATCAATTCTTACATAAAATGTCTGACAGTGAATTAAAAGAGTTTGGATTTAATAGAGATGTATTGGAAGATGATATAAAGACAAGAAGATTATCAACATTTTTCTCTAGATTTAATAATGCTGAATCTTTAGAAGAATTTGTTAGAACATATAACAATCCTAAAGCAGAAAGAAAACATCCTAATGGAAATAGAAATGAAGATTCAAGATATATGCTTGCTCAAATATATTCTACGAATTTTGAGATTTATAGAGGAGAAGAGCAAATTGCAAGATTATTAACGTTTATTGAATCAGTCGAAAATGACGACTTTAGGGGTGCTAACCGTAGTTTAGGAATGCAAATATATAGAGAAAATGATCTTCAAAGAAAGAGCTATATTCTAAATACAATATCTGCAGTTGATAAATTAGTAAAACAAAAGCCAGTAGTAGATAGCTCTCAAAGAGCAGCAAAGGTTACTGGAGAGCAAGATTTTATAAAGTAATAGAAAGGTATAAAATGGAACAAAGAGATTTATATGACAAAGATAGAAACCTAACTGGAAAGACAATCTATAAAGGAGAGGAAATTCCAGATGGTAGCTATATAGTTGTTGTTTTAATATATATTCAAAATTCTGAAGGTAAGTTTCTTATTCAGAAGAGAAGTGCCAGAAAGAACGGATTATATGCTACAACAGGTGGTCATCCAAAGAGCGGAGAAAGTAGTATTGACGGAATCATTACAGAAGTTAAAGAAGAGATAGGTCTAGATCTTAATCCAGATGATTTAACTCTTTATTATGGTGGTAGATCAGAAACTACAAGAGTTTTTTGGGACAACTATTATATAAAAATGGATATTGATGATATTAGTAAATTAAAACTTCAAGAAGAAGAAGTTGAATCTCTTCATTGGTTTTCTGCTGAAGAAATTCATAATTTGATGAAAGAAGGAAAATTTTTTAAGAATCATTACGAAGAATTCGAGGTTTTAGAGGATTGGTTTAAACAAAAAAACAATAAAGCTGATTAATTCTATGGACTTAAATTATTTTTGTGTTATAATGTGAATGTATTTTTAAACCAATGAATTAAGGAGGAATTAATATGAAAAAATTATTAAAGAGCATGTTGGTATTTTCATTACTAGCAGCAGTATGTGTTGCTTTTGCAGGATGTGGAAAAAAAGACGACAAAAAGAAAGATGAAAATGGTAGTATAGTTGGATCTAAATACTTTGAGTCTGGAAGCTACAATGAAACAATAGAGGCTGTCTTAGATGGAGATGGAAACGCTTCTAAATTCATTATTACAATAATTCCAGATGATGCTGAGAAAGTTGAAACTATGAAATCATTAGTTCAAACTATAGCTGATGAATCAGAAAGTTCTAACTTAAATGTTGAGGATAATAAGATTATTCTTGAAATGAGTGCAGAAGACTTCTTAAGTGAAGAGGGGTTAACATTCGAAGATGGTAAAATATCTAAAGATCAAGTAAAAGAATTATTTGAAAGTAATGGATTTACTGTTGAAGAAAAATAAATTTATGACGTTGAAAGGATGAAACAATGGGAGCATTAGAAGTAAGAGACATAAAAGATATGCTAAAAAAGACTGGTGAGTTATATGGTGACAGACCAGCATATAAATATAAAACAGATGTACCAGGAGAATTTAGAACAATTTCACACAAAGAAGTAAGAGATATGGTTGATAATCTTGGTACTGCACTAGTTTCACTATTGGAGCTTAAAGGTAAGAGAATAGCAGTTATTGGTGAAAATAGATATGAATGGGAAGTTTCATATTTCTCTATAGTTGCAGGAACAGGTATAGTTGTTCCTTTAGATAAGGCACTACCAGAAAATGAACTTAAAAGCTTAATTAGACGTTCTGAAGTAGAAGCAATATTCTATTCAAGAGCATATGAAGAAACTCTAAAAGGATTAGCTAAAGATGGTACAGTTGCTTTAAAGCATTTGATATGCTTTGACGCTGATGATCATGAGGATGGTATTTATTCATTCAAAGAGCTAATTGAAAAAGGTAAAGAATTAAGAGAAAGTGGAGACAATAGCTTCGTAAATGCTGAGGTAGATCCAGATGTAATGTCTATAATGTTATTTACATCAGGAACAACATCTCAATCAAAAGCTGTTGCATTAAGCCAAAAGAATATATGTGCAAATCTTTTTGCTATGAAAGATATAGTATATGATATAGATTGTAATGACACATTCCTTTCTGTATTACCAGTTCATCACGTATTTGAGTGTTCAGCTGGATTTATGCTTGCTATGTATTTAGGTGCATGTACAGCATTCTCAACAGGACTTCGTCATATAGTTGATGACTTAAGAGATTTCCAAGTTTCTTTCTTAGTATGCGTTCCAGCATTATATGAATTAATGTATAAGGGAATACTAGGAAACTTAAAGAAAGCAGGTAAATTAGAGCCTGTTATGCAACTTGTTGAAGCTCATAAGAATGATACAATGGAACAAAAGGCTGCTATATTTAAAGATATACATGCTATATTTGGTGGACATGTTAAATTATTCATAAGTGGTGCTGCAGCACTTGATATTAATGTTGAGCGTGGATTCAGAAACTTTGGAATTAACTTTATCCAAGGATATGGTTTAACAGAAGCAAGCCCAGTTGTTTGTGCTAACCGTACACAAGGTAAAGATGAAAACAAACATGTTTATGGAAGTATTGGTAAAGTTGTTATCAATGGTGAAGCAAAAATAGATGATCCAGATGAAGACGGATTAGGAGAGCTTCTATTTAGAGGACCAAATGTAATGCTTGAGTACTATGGAAATGAAGAAGATACAAAGAAAACAATTGATGCTGACGGATGGCTACATACAGGTGATTTATGTACAATAGATGATGAGGGATATATATTCATTAAGGGAAGAAAGAAGAGTGTTATTGTTCTAAAGAACGGTAAGAACATTTTCCCAGAAGAAATGGAAGCACTAGTAAATAAAATTGAAGGTGTTACAGAATCTATGGTATATCCACTTCCAAACAAAGATGCTGTTGATGAAAACGATATCAAGATTGGTGTTGAAGTTGTTTACAATAAAGATATCATGAAAGAAATGTATGATACTGAGGATGAAGAAAAAATCCTTGAAATAGTAACAGCAAAGGTTAAAGAGATAAATAAATCTATGCCTTTATACAAATCAATTCGTGATGTTAAAATAACACAAGTTCCACTTATCAAAACAACAACAGGGAAAATTAAGAGATATGAAGAGCTAAGTAAGTTAGTTTAATATTCATATAATCAATTACCAATCGGGAGATGTTAATCTTCCGATTTTTATTTTTATATATTTGTATGTACGTATAGATTATTATTTTTATGTATGATACTATTATGAAAATTTAAAAAGTTGAGGTGATTTTATGAGTAGAAAAATAGTAGCTATTGGTGGTGGGAGTAATGGTAGATTAAGAGAAGATGGAACAAGAGCACCATATGAAACAGGTCCAATGGATGAAGAAATAATTAGACTTACTGGAAAAGATAGACCAAACTTTTTATTAATTGCACATTCTCAATTAAATCCAGACAATGAAATTGGTTATTTTAATACAATGAAAGATATTTATGGAGATAAGTTTGGGTGTGAATGTAAAAATATTACAAGAGCAGACTTAATTAATAATTTTGAGGAAGCAGTTTCTGTTGTAGACTGGGCAGATATCATCTACGAAGGTGGTGGTGATACTATGTCCATGATTAAGCTTTGGAAGGAAACTGGATTTGATGAAGTTCTTAAATCTGCATATGAGTCAGGTAAGGTTATGTGTGGAGTATCTGCAGGAGCTAACTGCTGGTTTGAATCATGTAGCTCTGATAGTCTTCAAATTCAAAGACAAGATGAAACGGCACCTCTTATTGAAGTAGATTGTTTAGGTTTTCTTGAAGGATTCTTTACACCACATTCCGATGTAGCAACGGAGCACACTAATAGATTACAACATATGAAAGATACATTAGAAGGTAGAACGAGAAGAGGAATTGCTCTCTCTAATTGTTGTGCTATGGAAATAGTTGATGATAAATATAGATTAATTAGAAGTGATGCGTCAAATTATGGAATAGAATCATATGGCATTCTTGGATACTGGAAGAGCGGTGATTACATTGAGGAGAAGATTGATACATCAGATGAGTTTAAAGAGTTATCAGATTTATTTCCAACACTAAAAGCCAAAAAGGTTGTTCAAGCAAATAAAGATATATTTGGTGATGATAGACATAATATTACGATGATTAATGCGGGATTTTTAAATAATGTATTTGACGTGGATGATAAATTCATCATAAAGATTTGCGATAAAGTAGCTGAGTCTGGTTTTGATACAGAAGCAGAGTTTTATGAGAAGAATAAAGAAAACAGTCATATACCAAAGCTTTATAAATATGATAATTCTAAAACGATAATTAATTCTGTATATGAGATAATAGAAAAGATAGAAGGAAAATCATTATATTATTACTGGTATAAAATGACGGAGTCTGAAAGAGAAGAAACAATAAAAGAAATAATTGATATTCTTAAAGATGTTCATATGCACACTATTGAGGAAAGTGAATTTGATTGGGGCTCTACTATTAAGAAAAAGAATATTAAACTTTATGAGGCAAACAAAAATAAGTTTTCTGATGAACAAAAAGCAATAATTGAAGAGTCTTTTTCTAAATATGATAAATATTTAGAGCATAGCGAACTTGCATTTATTCATAATGATATTCATTTCGATAATATTTTGAAAAATGACAGAGGGCTATTTTTAATAGATTTTAATGAAGCAAGAGTCGCTGCAATAGATTTTGAATTTAGAATTTTATATATGTGTAAGGATGTTCCATGGAAATGGGCTAACCTTGAAATGGATCCATATCAAAAGCCTGAAGATTATAAATATATTGATATGTACATAAAAAAATACTATCCAAGATTTGCTAAAACAGAACATATTGATGAAAGAATGATTATATATAGAATACTAAATGACTTGTATTTACTAGATAAATATGATAATAAAGAGCTAATAGAGAGCATTGTAGAACACTCTAAGAAACTTATTGATACCGATAAGTAATAGAAAGATTTAAGGAGATCATAATGGAAATTTGGGATATACTAGATGAAAATGGAAATAAAACAGGGAGAACAATTGATAAGGCAGATCCAATGTCTAGAGCTCCGGGAGTTTATCATCAAGGTGTAGATGTTTGGATTGTTAATTCTGATAATAAGATATTAATTCAAAAAAGAGCACCTCAAAAGAAGCTTGAACCAAATGTATGGGCTATGACAGGTGGCTCTGTTATTAAAGGTGAGACTGAGATTGAAACAATTAAAAGAGAGGCTTTTGAGGAGCTTGGAATTGATTTAGATATGGAGCATGCTGTTAAGGAGCTTCACTATAAAACAGGTTGCGTTTGGATTGAAGGATATGTTGTTAGACAAGATATTGATTTAGATAAGGTTGTTATGCAACCAGATGAGGTTTCTGAGGTTAAATTTGCAACATATGATGAGATTGAAGAAATATTTAATAATGGACAATTCATACAAAATAGATGGGAATTTGTTCGCGATAAGATTAAAAAATATATTAAATAACAAATAGTAGCTATACTTGACATGTTTACATAAGTATACTATAATTATACCTATCGCTGGTAGATATCGGCGAAAGACACCTTGGGTAAGTGTCGTAGCATTCCTAAATTAAAGGAAAGGAGGTCCTTGGCATGACCGATATGGAGAAGCTGGACCACAGTCTTGCGGAGCTGATTCGCGGACATAATGCTGATGCGGAAGCCATTAATGCTCAGGTTAAAGCTACTGTTGAGAAAACACATGCTGCTACTGAGGCTGTACGTAACTTCAGACTCGATACCACCCAGATCGATGCTGCTGTTCGTAAAATCAATGGCCAGAAGTAAATGCTCGAAAAGCCAAGTTCCAACCGAAAGGTAGGGGCTTGGCGTTTTCATTTATAATAACTTTATATGGAGATTTATCAGCAAGTAACTTGATACTTACTTGCTTTTATGATATTTTTATAGCAAGAATAATTAGTAAATCATTAAGGAGATATTATGAATTATAACGAGCCTTTAGCTTTTAGAATGAAACCAAAGACATTAGATGATTATGTTGGTCAAGAGCATATTCTTGGTAAAGATAAAATTCTATATAGAACAATTCAAGCAGATAGATTATCTAGTATTATTTTATGGGGTCCTCCTGGGTGTGGGAAGACTTCACTTGCTAAGGTAATCAGTAATACAACTAAATATAAATTTAAAAGAATCAATGCTGTTTCTGCTGGTGTTGGTGATATTAAAAGTGCTATTGAAGAAGCTCAAAATCTATTACTAAATCCATCTGGTAAATGTATATTATTTATCGATGAGATTCATAGATTTAATAAGCTTCAGCAAGACGCGTTACTTCCTTATGTGGAAAATGGTACTGTTATTTTAATTGGAGCTACAACAGAAAATCCATACTTTGAGGTTAACAAGGCTTTGATTTCTAGATCTATGATTTTTAAACTTGAGCCTTTGACTAAAGAAAATATATTCCAAGTTCTAAAGAATGCCTTAAAAAGCCCTGATGGACTTGGAAACTATAACATAAAGATAGATGATGATACTTTAATGAAAATAGCTGATGCGGCAAATGGAGATGTTAGAACAGCTCTTAACGGATTAGAGGTTGCAGTACTAACTACTAAGATGGATAAAGATGGTTTTATCCATATAACAAATGAAATTGCTGCTGATAGCGTTCAAAATAGAAAAGCTATATTTGATAAGAATGGTGATAGCCACTATGATAATATTAGTGCATTCATAAAGTCTATGAGAGGATCAGATAGCGATGCGGCAATCTTCTATTTAGCAAGAGCATTAAATGGCGGTGAAGATCCAATGTTTTTAGCAAGACGTATTGTTATTGCTGCTGCTGAAGATGTTGGTATGGCTAATCCAAATGCTTTAGTTATAGCTAACAACGCTATGCAAGCTGTTCATATGGTTGGTATGCCAGAAGCAAGGATAATTTTAGCAGAGGCAGCTGTATATGTTGCTGAGTCTCCAAAGTCTAATGCATCATATAATGCAATCAACTTAGCTCTTGCTGATGTAAAAAGTAGAGATACTGGTGAGGTTCCAATGCATATTAGAAATGCAGTTGCAAAAGGTATGGAGCAGTTTGGATACCATGAAGGATATAAGTATCCACATGATTATCCAGGACATAAGGTTGAACAACAATACCTTCCAGATAAAATGCTGGGTACAAAATATTATATTAAAGATGAGAACGTAATTAATTTAGATAAAATTCTTGATAATAATAAATAACAATTGAAATTTAAAATTAGTTATAATAAAATTTATATAACCAAATTTAAGGAGGTATGTATGGAAAGATTTGTTAAATTAACATACATCGTAATTGTTGTACTATTTTTGTTAGCAATGAGTATTTTTGGATGGTATGTGATGGATATCAAAAAAGAAAGAGATACTGAAGTTGCTGAATTAAGAAAACAACTAGAAGAGGTTACATTACCAAAGAGCGACAAAGAAATAACTACACCAGATGATGTAATTATTGTAAAGGAATATGAATATAAAACTCCGACAGAAGTTTCAATGAAAATTATTGCTTTTGATAACGATTCAAATGTGGTATGGACATATAAAACAGACTATTCATCTATGGCAGAATATTCTTATGATATGTTATGGCCACATTATGAATGTGTATTTTCACTAGAAGATTCTAAGCTTGTTATTCTTAATACATTTACTGGAGATAAAAGATCAGAAGTTCAATTTGAACACGGTGAAAGAATCGTAGCTGTTGGATACTATAAAGGTGATTTGTATGCTTTAATTGAGACATGGAATGATGAAGGAACAAGCATGACTCATAAAATCTTAAAGATTGATAATGACGGACATATAATTGCTACTAAACAACTACCATCTCAAATTTATGAAGGATATGATCAAACTATAGAGAAGGTTGAGATTTCAAGAATAGATGAAACTGAAATTGAGATTTTTGTAACAAGATATGATAAGGAAAACATAGAGAAAATTATAAATAGAGACTTTTAAAAGATTAAAATAGCAAGCGTGAAGCTTGCTATTTTTGACTGTAATGCATAAAAATGGTATAATTAAGGGTGCTAAGGGGTAAGATACCCTATGCAAATCCCAAGTAAATCAAATATGCATATATAATAACAACATGAAAGGATGGTTTGATTATGGGTGAGACATTGGAGCGTAAGCTCACTAAAAAGCGGATTTTATTCCAGGAAGCAATGAGGGACATAGTGTACACTGACGAGCAGCGTGTTGTATTTCAGAATGCAATTGATTCTGTAAATTACATCATTGCAATCTATGCTGGGCAGGTACTTCTTCCTTCGCTTAATGAGGATTCCCAGTCTGACTGGGGAATGGTTCATGAGTGGATGAGCGGTTCTTTTCGTAACATTCAGCTTGCAGAAAATATCTTGAATGGTAATGCTGCTGAATCTGATGAGATCGCAAGGCTGAAGGCTCGAATAAAAGAGCTGGAAGCAAAGGATGCTGAAATGAGAGGAGTCATGAGTGAATTACGAGGCCTCGTTAGAGACTCGAGTGACGTACTCAAAGGCTTGAATCCTGATTCCACTGGCAATGAATAAAATTCGCAATGTCTGAAGCAGGGGCTTCGTGTGTATACACGGAGCCCTTGGCTTTTTTATTATTAATAAAATGGTAAAGAGACAAGCTTAAAAATAACCAAAATTAATACGAAATTTTGTCTTTTTATATAGATTTATTTGATATTTTGATATAGAATACGAGATGAAATTATTACATTTAGGAGAGGTAAGTTAGAGTGTCAGAAGAAAAAGCTTTAAAGAAAATTGGTACGGTTTTTGGCGATTTTAAATGCAATAGCAACATACTTAATGCTAAAATTGAGCGTGTTAACTTATATAAGAAAAACAACTCTTTTGAAGTTTTTCTTAGGACCGATAAACCAGTTACAGTAGACGAATTATATAGCTTTGAAAAGTTCTTGGTTAAAAGATTTATGCTAAGTACTGCATCAATAAGAATCAATTACGAAAATGAAGATGATTATAGCGAGAATCTTGATAAGGACTGGAAAAGTATAGTTGATTATATTTCATATAGATACCCAATGACAAAAGCCATATTAAGAAATAGTGGCGTTGATATAAATGATAGCAACATAAACATTAAGCTTCATATGTCTGGAAAAGACTTTTTAGCAGCTAGAGGAATGAACAAAGTATTTGAAGATACAGTAGAGAATTTATATAATAAAAAATTCAAAGTATCTTTCTCAGATGCTATGACTAAAGAAGAGGAGTCTAAATATAGAGAAGCTACAAAACAATTAGAAGATGAAGCAATTAATAATGTTTCTAAACAAGTAGAAGAAGCTAAAATTGAGAAAGAGCAAAAGAAAGCTGAGAAGGAGGCTAAGAAAGCTGGTAAAGAAGTAAGTGGTATTCAAAATATAAATAATCCTTCAAATGGAGAAATGCCACCACTTCCAGATGATAAAGATATCCCAGCAGATGCAATTGAAGAGCCAGAGGAAGATACACCTCTTATCCTTGGTAGAAATGCCAATATAAGAGAGCCTTTAACTAAGATAATAGATCTTGGAGTAGATAGCGGAAAGGTTTGTATTGAAGGAGAGATATTAAATCATAGTAAAGATTATGTTGGATTTAAAGAAAAAGTATTTACTAATTATGCAGATGAACGTTTATTAAAGAGCGGTAAAACTTTATACATGTTTGACTTATATGATGGTACAAGTACTATTACATGTAAGGCATTTATTGAAGAAGAAAAACTTAAGAAGTTTAAATCTAGAATGAAAGAGGCACCTGCTGTTAAGGTTGGAGGTACTGCACAATTTGATCCATTCTCTAAAGAGCTTGGAGTTATTGCAGATGTTATTATAGAAGAGCAAGGTACGAAGAAAGCTAGTAGAACGGATGAAAGTAAGGAAAAAAGAGTAGAGCTTCACATGCACACCAAGATGAGTCAGATGGATGCTATTACTAATGCTAAGGACTTAATTAAGAGAGCTCATAAGTGGGGAATGAAGTCTATTGCTATAACAGACCATGGTGTTGTTCAATCTTTCCCAGAAGCACACCATTTACTAGAAGATGATAAAGATTTAGCTAAAGATATGAAGATTATCTATGGTGTTGAAGCATACTATGTTCCTGATAAAGAACCTAATGTAAATAGTCCAAAAGGACAAGATATAGATACTACATATTGTGTTCTTGACTTGGAAACAACAGGTCTTTCATTTAGAACTGAAAAGATAACCGAAATTGGTATTATGAAATATAAAGGTGGAGAAGTAGTTGACTCATTCTCAACATTTGTAAATCCAGAAAGACCAATTCCACAAGAAGTTATCGATGTAACTAATATAACAGATGAGATGGTAGCAGATGCTCCAAAGATAAATGAAATTATGCCAAAGGTGTTAGAGTTTATTGGAGATTCTGTTGTAGTTGCACATAATGCAGACTTTGATGTTGGTTTCTTAAAACATAATTGTAAGTTACTTGGACTAAAGTTTGAAAATACATATGTTGATACACTTAGACTAGCTAAAGATTTATTCCCAGATTATAAGAAATATAAGCTTGGAATAATTGCTGAGAATCTTGGTATCAAAGTTGAAGTTGCTCATAGAGCATTAGACGATGTTGATACAACAGTTAAAGTATTTAAGATAATGATTGATATGCTTAAAGAAAGAGGAGCTAAAACTCTTGAAGATTTCGATAGAGTAGCTGTTGCTGAATATAAGAAAAAGGAAGAATACAAAAAGCTTCCAAGCTATCATGCAATTATCTTAGCCAAGGACTATGTTGGACTTAAGAATCTATATAAGCTAGTATCATATTCTCACTTAGATTACTTTTATAAGAAGCCTCGTATATTAAAGTCTTTGTATAAAAAGTATTCTGAAGGATTGATACTTGGAAGTGCCTGCGAAGCGGGGGAATTATATAGAGCAATTGTTGCCGGTAAGTCTGATGAAGAAATAGAGGAGATTGCAAAAGATTATGATTATCTAGAGATTCAACCACTTGGAAATAATATGTTCATGGTTCGTAATGGAACAGTTCCAGATACAAAAGCTCTAGAAGATATTAATAAAAAGATTGTTGACTTAGGAGAGAAGCTAGATAAATTAGTAGTTGCTACTTGTGATGTTCACTTTATGGACCCACAAGATGAAGTATATAGACGTATTCTTATGGCAGGACAAGGATATGATGATGCCGATGAACAAGCACCTCTATACTTAAGAACTACTGAAGAGATGCTTAAAGAATTTGAATACTTAGGTGACGAAAAAGCTTATGAAGTTGTAGTAACAAATACTAATAAGATTGCTGATATGTGTGAGAAAATAAGCCCTATATCACCAGAAAAATGTCCTCCATACATTAACAACTGTGAGAAGACAATTAAAGAAATTGCTTATAAAAAAGCACACGAATTATATGGTGAAACATTACCTCAAATAGTTGAGGAGAGGTTAGAAAAAGAGCTTAACTCTATCATTAGTAACGGATTCTCCGTTATGTACATTATTGCTCAGAAGTTAGTTTGGAAGTCTAATGCTGATGGGTATATAGTTGGTTCCAGAGGATCAGTTGGTTCTTCATTTGTTGCCAATATGACCGGTATCACGGAAGTTAATTCGCTTCCACCACACTATAGATGTCCAAAGTGTCATTATTCAGACTTTACAGATTATGGATATGGCAATGGATTTGATTTACCAGATAAGATGTGTCCTGAATGCGGACATAGACTAGATAAAGATGGTATGGATATTCCATTTGAGACTTTCCTTGGATTTAATGGAGATAAAGAGCCTGATATCGACTTAAACTTCTCTGGAGAATATCAAGCTAAAGCGCATAGATATACAGAAGTAATATTTGGTAAAGGAACAACATTTAAAGCGGGTACTGTTGGTACAGTTGCTGAGAAGACTGCATATGGATATGTTAAGAAGTATTATGAAGAGCGTGGAGTTCCAATTAATAGCTGTGAAACAGCAAGAATTGCTCAAGGTTGTACCGGTATCAAAAGAACAACTGGACAACACCCTGGTGGTATCATTGTTGTTCCAAAGGGAAGAGAGATATTCGAGTTTACACCCGTACAGCATCCAGCTGATGACCCAGAATCAGATATTATAACAACTCACTTTGATTACCACTCTATAGACCAAAACCTATTAAAGCTTGATATACTTGGTCACGATGATCCAACAATGATAAGAATGCTTTATGATATAACAGGAATGGATCCAACAAAGGTTCCACTTGATGATAAAGAAACAATGTCAATATTCTGTTCAACAGAAGCTCTTGGGGTTACTCCAGAGCAAATAAAAAGCCAAGTAGGAAGTTTTGGTATACCTGAGTTTGGTACTAAATTTGTTAGAGGAATGCTTGTTGATACAAAGCCAACAACATTTGATGAGCTTATCAGAATATCAGGTTTATCACATGGTACAGACGTGTGGCTTGGTAATGCGCAAACATTAATTGAAGAAGGAACAACGACACTTCAAAATTCTATATGTTGTCGTGATGATATTATGATTTATCTCATCAAAAAAGGTGTTCCACCAAACCCAGCATTTAAGATAATGGAAACTGTACGTAAAGGGAAGGCACTTAAGGACCCAGCTAAATGGGAAGGCTTTAAAGAAATGATGAGAGAGCATGATGTTCCAGAATGGTACATTAAGTCTTGTGAAAAGATTAAGTACATGTTCCCAAAGGCCCATGCTGCCGCGTACGTTACTAATGCATTTAGAATTGCTTGGTATAAGGTACATATTCCAAAGGCATATTATGCAGCTTACTTTACGATTAGAGCTGATGGATTTGATGCAGAATCTATGTGTAATGGTAAAGAAAGAGCTAAAAATAAAATGAAAGAAATAGAGCTAAAAGGAAATGCTGCCTCTAAGACAGAGCAAGATGCATATTCTGTTCTAGAGCTTATTATGGAGTTTTATGAAAGAGGACTTAAGTTCTTACCAGTAGATTTATATAAATCACATGCTACAAACTTTATAGTAGAAAATGATGGAGTAAGACCACCATTTAATAAGGTTCCAGGATTTGGAACAGTAGCTGCTCAAAGTTTAGTAGAAGCACGTAAAGATGGTAAGTTCATGTCTATTAATGATTTAAAAATTAGAGCTAAAATTGGAGATAAAGCAATAGAGGTCTTAAAGACCACAGGATGTTTAGAAGGTATGAGCCAAAGCAATCAATTAAGTATATTTGATGGCTTTTAAATAAAACATTAAGGAGTAATTTATGAAAGATTGGATATTATATTTTATTATTTATCTTATAGCAATAAACATTATTACATTTTTAGTAATGGGACTTGATAAATGGAAAGCAAAACGTGGATCATGGAGAGTACAAGAATCTGCATTATTTACATTCGTTTTATTTGGTGGTGGTATTGGAGGAATACTTGGTATGATATATTTCCACCATAAAACTAAAAAGCTTAAATTTCAAATTGGTTTTCCATTAATAACAATACTTGAAATAGCTTTCTTAATATATTTCTTTGCTAACTTATAATTTTATTGTATAGATTTTGAAAAATCGTTATGTTATACTTAAGTTATAATATTGGAGGTTCAAATGGCAGATTTAAAGAAAAAATTAGAAATGCAAAGAGAACAGCTAGAGCAAGCAAAAGAATTAAAGAAAAAAATAGATGAAGAGATAAAAGAAGATAGCAAACAAGTAAAAGGTTTTTTTAGAAGAAGGAAATATATTAAACTTAGAGCTAACGATTATGATCAAATATGCAGTTTATATGGCCGAAAGATGTATGTAAAAGTAGTTCCTGAAAAAAAGAGACAGCAAAGTTTAGTTAATTCTATTAATCAAAAGAGATATATGGATATATTCGACATACATGGCGAGGACATATATAATAATAAATTACCAATGATAATGAAAGATGATATTACATTTGAAACCGATGATTGGAAACAAAAGTTAGCTGCAATGTTTAAGTATTACTTCCCACAAAAAGCTAAAAAAACGGTTAAAGATGCAATGGGATTGATTGCTAGCATTGGAACAGTGGCAATTATGGTTCCGGCTGCTTCTTTGGTAACAAATGCAGAAATAAAAGGCTATCAAGAGGGTAAGGAGCACAAAACAGATATAGTTGAGTATTTAGATGATATCAGAAAATATAGTGATGAAGCCAAAAAATATGAACTAACACCACTACAAACAATGATGAAAATTACTGAAGATATGTGGTCAAGAATAGATGGATATGGTAATCCAGAGATTGATCTTAAAAAATATGCGGGGATGGATGTATCCAAAGAAATGGGTGTTGGTGTTTGTAGAAATATGGCCGATGATTGTGCAAGAAGACTAAATGCAATTGATAGCAAGTATAATGCAAGAGTAATTCCAGTATTTGCTAAAAAAGGTGGATATATTAGAGCAGATATTCCAATGAAGAGGGCTGGCTCAGATGAATCACAGGAAATCGCAGATAAAGATGATACAGTTGTAAATGGAAGTAATCCAACAGGGCAAGATATAACACCTGAATATAATGAAAACGATGGAATTCATATTTCTGTTAAGGGAAAAGAAGTAGTGTCAATTACAGATAAAGATGTAGATGAATTCCTTGATGAATATGTAATTCCTCATACAGGTAACCATGCTGTTGTATTAGTAGACATAGAGGAAGATGGTGTTACACTTGTGCTTGATCCAACAAATGCGGGAGTTGGATTATATCATAATGGAAAAATTACAATGTTTAATTCAATGGGACAAACACATCCTCTTGAAATGAGAGTAACTCCACTTGGTGGATGCTCATTTGGTCTTGGCAAAACTTTAATTGAAATGCCGGATAGTTTTTTAGATAGTTTAGGTATATATACAGAAGAAGAATTACAAGAGCTAAATAAAAAGT
Organism: Clostridia bacterium; assembly: GCA_017512025.1. GTDB lineage: Bacteria > Bacillota > Clostridia > TANB77 > CAG-508 > CAG-492. The sequence continues at coordinate 67,038 of JAFWHH010000009.1, read as the reverse complement.
ATGGAGTTTCAGCTCAAAATAAAGCAATAAGCCAAGTAAAGAAAATTAGTAAGTCTAGCTACATCGAAGACTTACAAGTTGATGGAAATTATGTTGCAAAAGTTGACAAAGATAAGATACAAGATACATCTAGAGAAACAAGTAATGATGATATAGAAAAATAATATATTTAACACAGAGAAAACCTTGATATATCAAGGTTTTCTTATTGCTCTTCTTTAAAGTATTTTTGTAACTTTTTATTAAAAAAATAACAAGAAAATATACCAAAAAGAATACCTGTTTGGTTCAAATATAAATAAATAATGTACATAAATTTTGTAATATTTCGTGTGGAAAATTATGTGTATAAGATTAAAAATGCAGACCAGTAATAACAACTATTCACAGAGTTATCCACATTATCCACAGGGGTGTGGAAAAGAAATAAGTTACATAAAATAAAAAAATAATTGTATAATGTCGATTATTTTTTTATAATATCAAAATTTTGTAAATTAAGTACTAAAAAAGAAATAGACACGGAGTAGATAATCTACGCCGTGTCTTCATGTTATTTGCCGAATAGATAGTGCTCAAGTTTCTGCTTTGCTTCTTCTGCGGAGTCATTGTAGAACAGGTACTCAAACATGTCACTTTGACTTGGACTGTCGTGGTCGCTGTAGAATGCTCCGATTGCCATACAGAATCGCTGGAAGTGGGTGAAGTCTTCATCGTAACGCCCGTTTGAATACTTTTCAACATACTCAGAAAAGGACATTTTATCACCTGATGTAGGACATGTTGCAGCTGAATCAATAAAAAATGCATCTCTACTTTCAAGTCGTGGTTTTAATGGATACAAATAGCAAGTCCTGGGGCGTACCTCATAAATCTTGCAAAAGTTACCATTTTCTGAGTCACGAGTGAAAAATATACATAATTTAGTAGATTCATTACTACGAATACATACATCAAAACCTTTTCCGATATCACAATACTTTTCGATGAACTCTTTTGCAGACATACCCAAGTAATGCGATATGTTAAAAACATCAAGCGGAGTTAAACTTAGCTCACCACATCTTTTGCAGCAATTACCACAGTGACTGCAGTCACAAGTGATAATGCTGAGCTCATTCAGTGCAGACATGATAATGCTTTCCTCCTATTATTAGAATATCCAACATTATATTACAAAATATACATAAAGTCAATTTTAAGCAATTTATAGAACTTTTTATCATTTTTTTAGTTATTTTAGACAAAGGCTTTTTTCTATGCTATAATGGCGACAAATGAAGACGAGATATACGAGGGAGAAGGATAATGAGAATTACGGACTTGTTAACCGAAATAAATATAGATGTGCTTAGATTAATTGCAGTTAACTCAGATACAAAAGCAACTAATGGTATTGATAGCATGAATTCTACATTAAAGAAATTTAAAAGTATGTTTGATGCTATGAGGAATAAATCTATAGAGCTTGATGACAAGCTTGGCTTTTTTGAGAAAAGAGAGCTTAAGAAGGATTTGCACAAGCTAATAAATACATTACATAGCACTAGAACAGATGATAGATGGAAAGTATTTGAAGCATCTAATATTTTATCTAAGCTATGCTCAAAATATGGAGCTGATTACGAATATGATACTTCAGATAAAATAGATGTTAATCAAGTATTAAAAGAGCAACAAGAGGCATTCAATCCAGGACTTGAAGATAGAATAAGTGATGCTTTTAAAGCCGCAAAAGAGAAAAGAGCAAAATATGGTGTAAGAGAAGATACACCAGCTACTACTTTAGATGTAAATGAGATTAAGGAAGCAGCAGAAAGAACTTTAAGAATAGATAGTGCTATTGCTAAAAAGAAAGCTGAGAAAAAAAGTCGCTCAATAGATTCTATGGAAAATGCTAGATACGAAAGCGTAATGGCAAGAAAAATAAAGGAACTTCTTAAAGATTTTGATGAAGAAGAGAAGCAAGGCGATACTGTATCTATTAGATATGAGTATCAAAATAATACTTATTATCTTGATGGCGAGCCAGTTATTAAAAGACCAAAAAGATTAACTACTGCCAAGGAGAAAGAAGAATATATTAGATCTAAGATAAGAAATCAGTCAGAATTTGGATTTTTATTTGATACATATATACCAGATGAAAGAACTGCACTAAAGAATTGTGATCCGTATATAATCGAATTATTATTGTCTAAAGATATAAGACTTGCTAGAGATTATATAAAACAATTAAGTGGAAACGAATATAGAAAGTCTTCACCACAGAATTTTAAAGTAACATATGATGTACGTGGACTAGAGTCAGGTAGAGGAGGATATATATCTTCAAAAGAAAGACGTAGTATACGAAGAACTGCTAAACAACAAAAAAATGCAGCTAAAGTATTAGAAGATAAAAGAAAACTTCCATGGTATGCTGCAATACCAGTTGTTGGTGCTCTTGCTATAGCAGGTATTGCTGGCTTAACTGGTCTAAATAGTTCTAATCACAATAATGATAAGGAAACATTACCAGAAAACTCATATTCTGATACATTGACTCCTGGTACAACAACGGAGCAAGAAACAACAGAGGTAACTACAACTACAACAGCCGCAACAACACAAGAAAATGTTGTTACAACAATCACTACAAATAATAGCAATGAAAAAACAACTACTGTTATAGAAAATGATAATAATAATGATAATTATAATAATGGTAATAAGGATAATAAAGAAGAAAAGGTTATAATAAACATTGGTGATAAAATATCTGTTCAAGATGGTCTTAAATATACAGCTGATTGTCTGGGTGGAGGTAATAGCAATAGAATAGGTGCTGTTAGCTGGAGACCTGCTACAGAATATAATGTCGAGAGAGTTGCTTTTACATATCAAGGTAGAATACTTAAAATCATGAATCGTGGAGATTTAGATGTTGAAAAGACTTTAAATGAAGTTGCAGATAAAAATGGTATAAATGTAGAAGATATAAATACTAGTGTTTTATTATCATTAGTTCCAGGAATAGCTGATACAGGATGGGCAAATATCAGTATTGATGATATGAGAGAAAACATAGCTAAACCTATCCAAGAGCAATCTAGCATGGTTTCTCATGTAGATTTTGATTTTGATAGATAATAAATTAAAAGTCGTAATTGTTTATTGCGACTTTTTTTCGTATAATGTTTTTAATAGGAGAGGGTGTTTATGGATATAATTGATATTGCAAAGAAAATTCAAGAGCATGGTGGAAATCTGTATCTTGTTGGTGGTGCTGTTAGAGATATGATAATTGGTATAGATGTATATGATGAAGATTACTGTGTGACAGGTCTTAGTGAAGATGAATTTATTAATCTATTTCCAGATGCTATTGCAAGAGGCAAAGCATTTGAAGTATTTGAAATTGATGGCAAAGAATTTGCTCTTGCAAGAACCGAATCTAAGACAGGTATTGGTCATAAGGAGTTTGATATAACAATTGGTAAAGATATTACAATAGAAGCGGATTTAAGAAGAAGAGATATTACTATTAATTCAATTGCTAAAGATGTACTAACTGGAGATATAATTGATCCATTTAATGGTATATCTGATATTAAGAATAAAATTATAAGAGCAACTTCAGAAGCTTTTAAAGAAGACCCATTAAGAGCATATAGAGCTGCTAGATTTGCATGCAAGCTTGGATTTGAAATTGATGAAGGAACACTAAAGTTAATGGAGGAATTAAAAGATGAACTATTAGCTCTTTCTCCAGAGCGTGTTTTTGACGAACTTAGAAAAGCACTTTCTTATGATAAACCATCAATATTTTTTAAGGAGCTTAGAAAAGCTAATATACTAGACATTCACTTTATTGAAGTATATAAATTAATTGGTGCTTTACAACCGGAAAAATATCATCCAGAGGGTGATGCTTTTGAACATACGATGTTTGCCCTTGATAGATGTGCTTCTTTAACACCAGATGTTAAGTTAAGATTTGCAGCATTAGTACATGACTTGGGAAAAGGTGTTACTCCAAAAGAAGAGTATCCGCATCATATTAATCATGATATTAAAGGTGTTCAAGAAGTTATTAATTTATCTAATAGACTAAAACTTCCAAATGATTGGGCTGATTATGGCAAAGTAGCTTCAAGAGAGCATATGAGAGCTGGTATTTTTTATAGAATGACACCAAATAAACAGGTTGATTTTATTGAGAGAATATCAAAGACTAAAATTGGTTTAATTGGTATGGAGATTATAGTTGATTCAGACAGAAACTGTAGGGGTGATTATTACGGAAAAGTTGAATTTGCAACTATTGGTGAAAGACTACTTAGTGAAGTAAATGGAGAAATGATAAAAGCTAAGTTTGGTATAGAAGATGGTATAAAGTTAAAAGAGAAGCTTCACGAGCAAAGAGTATGCAAATTTAAAGAATGGATGGAGAAATAATATTCACAAAACTAGTTTACATATTATCCATTATATGATAAAATATTTCTTATCAATTTATTAAATTTGTAGGAGGGCTTTAATTTGAGTAAGAAAGGTAAGAAATCACAACCAAATTCAAATGTGCCAAACATTGCAAGTATTCAAAATGATGTATTAAGTGTTAATACAGGGAGCGAAGGAAGAGAGTATAGAAGTATCTTTGTTAGAAAACAAGAAGATACATATGGCTCTTCAAGAGATAAGCATAGACTTCGTAGAAAAGATGAGGATAGAGTTCTTAAAGCTATCATGATACCTGGTAGAATTAAAATAGATAGTAAGGGTTATGCTTCAATTAGATTTGATGATGGATCAGTAGAAAAATATGAAATAACAGATGTTATTATGATGATGGTTAACTTAGCAGATAGCCATATTAATAGATATTATTTAACATCAAATGCATATCTTTCTGCACATAGATCAATTACTGTGGAGTCTCCATCAATTAATACAGGAACAGAAGAACAAAGAATTGATATAGATAAAATGGTTACATCTTTGTATGATGATCATAGAAGTGATGAAAATGAAGCTCCAGATAGAAGAGAAGTTGGTATTTGTCTACTATATGAAGATTTACTTGCTAATGATTTTACTTCGGCTGTATATATGTGGGAACAAGTAAAAAGGATTTGCAATATGGTTGAACCAACTCGTGAGATTATTCCACATGTTATTGAAGAGGAAAAAATTGCTGTTATGTATTCTGCTGCAATTGATAAAGCCATGGGACGTGAAAAAACATCATTTAAATATATATATCAATTAACAACAAGAGATGCTGGTGGTGTAGATTTATTAATGCATGAATATTCACCTAGACCATTTGTTGACGACGAAGTAGTAACAATGATGACCGATTTATATAGTAGAGACGAGATAAGAGAGTTCATGCAAGCTTATGGTGCTTATATAATCGAGAGAAAAGGTGTTATTAAGCAATTAATAAATAAAAAATACTTTACAGAAGAAGAACTACATACATTATTAAACAGAGCTTCTGTATTTATATGTTATGCTGAAAAAGGAAATAAAGAATTATTAAAATATTTGAATGTTAATGACCTTGTTAGCTTATATCATATGGGTAAATTAGAGCTTTCTCTAATACCAAGATATACAACTTTAGAGCAATTACTAACATCTAAGATATCTAAAGATTCTAAAATGGAGATATTAATGTCTGGTAATGGTGAAAGAGTATTTCCTAAAACAGAGACAGCATTAATATGGGAGTTATTTGAAAAGGATTACTTTAATCATGATGAGATAAAAGAACTTGAGTCAGTTAGATACTTACATGTAAATACTGTAATTAAAAACTACTTTGCCGATAAGAAGAGAAAAATAGCAGCTGAGTTTGGTGTTATTCCAAATATAACTGATGAGAAGATAGTTGAATTCTTTACACCAGATATTGTAGTAAGAGAGCTAAATAATACTTTGAATGGAGAGCAAGTAGAGTTTTATAATAAAGACTTAAAAGAGCTATATGCTGCAGCTGGAAGAGATTTAGAGCAAGAAGTAGTAGATTTTATAATGGCTTATAAAGATGAAACAAGCATTAAAGAATACATTTCTTGTTTAAGACTATATAACAATGGATTCCTATCAGTAGATAAACTTAAAGGAATAAATATACCAGAAAGTATAGTAGTTAATGATTATATAAGTGACAAGAGCGATACAAAACTTATAGAGTTCTTTAATGCTGAGCTTTTATCACAAGATATGGTTATAGATCTTTTAGATGAAGATTTTGATGAAAGATCATTTGAATTAATCAAAAAGGGAATGAGTGCAAGAATTATTGAAGGATTCTATGCAACTTCACAGCTGATTACATTTACTTCAGACGTTAACTACGCTGGTATTCCAGTTGAACCATTACTTACATTAGAGCAATTAGCTGAGATTAAGAATGATATTGTTACAGGATTAAACAAAGAAGAAAGAGCCGGAGATAAAACAACTACGTTACTAGACTTATATTTAGATGGAACAATTAGATATACAGATTTATATGATATGGTAGATGCAGGAATTATTTCTAAGGAAGAAGCGGATGAGATTGATGATCACTTCAACTTAGATCAAGGTGTAGCTGCACTTGAAAGAGTAGGTGTTAGTGGTCAACCAATAGATAATCTATATAGACCAGAACCAATCCCAGGACCAAAACCAACACCAAGACCATCTCCAAGTAGTAAAAGGGAGGCTATTGGTATTGAGTCTAAATATATTTATGAGTTTTACTCTAAAATGGGAGCTAAAAGCGTTATAGAAATAGATGGTGAAGAGTGTCCAGTATTTGATGGTTATGTTATTATACCAATTGTTGGAAAGAAGATTGGATTCTTAGAAGGAGACGATGGTAGAACATACATACTTCCATTAAAGATAATACTTGAGCAAATAAACAATCCAAGAGGTCAAATGGACTTAATTGGTAATGCTACTTCAAGAAATGATTTTAATAGAGATAAACGTTTTGTTAGAAGTACAAACCATACAAAGAATTGGGTTGAAAATACTCTTAAGAAAGCGGCTGAAATTAGCTCTGTTATGGATGAGAATGATGTCAAATTATTCAAGAAGAAAAATGCAAGTTTGATCGAAGAAGTTAAACAATCATACGATCATAGAAAAGCTGTTTTAAGAGGATAAGAATAAAGATAATATAAAACCTTGAAGTATGAAAGCTTCAAGGTTTTTCTATATTTACTTAGTTTACATATACCATTAAAAATGGTATAATAGCAACATATTTTATTATTTATTACAAACAGAGTAATAAAGGAGGATGTAGGATGGCAAATTTTGATCCCAATAATGCAAGAATTAAGAAAGGGAAATTAACCCCAGAGCAGGCGAATTTATTCAAAAAATTAGCTAATAACAATGTTTCAATAGGTAATCTAGATGAGGATTTGAGCAAAGAGATTATTACACCAAAACAACTTGCAAAGGCTGTATTAAATCCTAATAATGTTAGATATAACAATGCAAAAGATTATCGAGATATAAAGATGAAGATTAAGTTTGAAGATGGGGTAAATAGGGAATATATATTTACAGATGTACTTGGATTAATACAAAGATATATTAAAACTGTTGCTCTTGAACCATTGAGCAACGTTAGACTTGCATACTTGCGAAAATATGATCCACAGTTCCAATTACCTGAGAAAGTCGATAAAGAAACTATTGATGCAATGGATGAGTCAGACAAGCGTGTTGATGCAGATGTTGATAAGTATATTGTAAATAGAGAATATGTGGTACAAGGTGAAGAAGGTAGAAAAGAATATACAAAGCTAACATATGAAAGATTTATAACAGAATCTTTTTTGGATGCATTCTTTATTCTTCATGCGTATAAAAAATCTTTTGGCAAGGTTCCAAATAAGGAAGTTGTAAATGAACTGATTACAAAGTACGCAGATGGACTTATTGAATTTTGTATAAAAACTATTGATGAATGTACATGGGTGGCTAACGGAATAAAATATGGGTGTATTTCCACAGCATTTAGAAAATATGCTACAAGATTTTCAATTCTTCCGGAAGCATTAGATCTAAAAAACCTTACTGATGATGAGGTAATTCAATACATTGAAGAGTACTTTACTAGAGAAGAGTTTGAAGGATTTATAAGAGAATGTGGAGACAGTATTATTGATCGTAAAAAAGTAGTTAAATATATCACTTCTTCAACTCCAGAGCATGATCATTCAAAAGCTGGTATGTTTTCTATGGAGGAATTTAAGCAAATTATTAACAAAGAGACGGTTTTTGAAATATATAAATATGGCAAGGATAAAGAGCTATTACAATATATGCTTCCGGAGCAATTACTTCAGTTATATTTTGAAAAAGAGATAGAGCTTAAAGACTTACGCAAGTATGTTACTGTAAGAGACATTCTTAATGATAACATTTCGATTGAAAAGAAAATAGGATTATTATTATCTACAGGAAATACAAAATGTTTTGAGGGAAAAGAATCAGAAAAAATATGGTTATTATTTGAAAATAGCGAAATATCACTAACTGATTTAAGACGTTTAGAAGAAATTGGATATTTAAGTATTGAAGATATTGTTAAGCAGTATATGGATAATAGAAATAGAGTTATTGCATCTGAAATGGGAGAGATACCAACAATTTCAGAAGAAAAGTTATTAGAATATCATACACCAGAAACAATACTAAAAATATCAAGAAAACATTCAAATGTAAGCAAGGTGGATTCATATGATGAATTCTATAAAAATGTTATACATGAGTTATATAGAAAAAATGAGCGTGATTTAGAAGATGAGATTGCTACACTTATAAAAGGAAAGAGCGGATTAAATGCAGCAAGTTTAGTTACTGAAGGATTTTTATTATATAGAGATAGCATAGTAAGTATTGATATATTAAGAAAATTTGAAGCTTCAGAAGATGATATAGTTAATTATTGTAAAAAGCACAAAAGTAATACACAATTGATTATTGATGTATTTAATGCAGGGTTAGTTCAAAATCTAACAATGTTTGAGGAAGTTCTTGATACTGACTTTGATTATGCATGTAAACTTATTAAACAAGGTATGAATGCTAGAATTATACAGGGGTTTGAAACGACAACAAAACTTATAGAAATGACAAGACCAACAATTGACAATGATGGTAACGAAATACCACCTAAGCTTTCATATCAAAATCTAGCTCAGATAATAGAGGATATTGATATTGGCTTAGATGAAAAGGGAATGACTAAATCTGGTAGAGGAACAAGTACTTTACTTGAGTTATATTTAACAGATAGATTAACATATTCAGAGCTATACGGATTAGCAGACGCTGGTGTTATTTCGATTGAGGTTGCAAATGAGATTAACGAGAAGTATGGTATTATTAAAGACTGGAACTTACTTAAAGAAAAAGGTGTTGAAGGAAGTCCAATTGAAGATTTAACAAATTCATCAGATACAGATAATTCACAAATTCAAATATATACAAGGGGTGCAGTTGGTATTGATGGTGGATGTATTCTAGATTTATATATTGCTCTTGGTGCTACTGAATATCTTGAAATAGACACTAAGAAATGTCCAGTATTTAAAGATTATGTTGTAATTCCAGTAATGGATAAAAAAGTAGCTTATCTTGAGGGAAAAGATGGTAGAACATATATTGTTCCTCTTAAGATTGTTCTCGAGCAGATTAATAATCCAAATGGAACTATGGATCTAATGGGAAATGCTACATCAAGAAAAGAGTTTAATAGAAACAAAAAATATATAAGAAGTGCTAACCATACAAGAAACTGGGGGAGAAAAGTAGTTATGAAAACAGCTGATCTTCCATCAGTTCCAATGGATAAAGAAGAAGCAAAAGCGTTTATTATGGATAATCTAGATATCATAAGAGCTATTGAAAGCTCATATGATGCACGTAAATATGCAAAAGTAAATCAGGGAAATGATAGCCCTGAGGCATAAAAATATTTTAAAAATATCTTGTACATAAAGAAACTTAAAGTTATAATAGTGTTGGAAAAAAATATTATTATAGCTTTAAGTTTTTTTTAATCTTTTTCTAGTATTAATAACCATATAGAAATTTGGAGTATATTTAATTGTTGTGTGGTCACAAAAAAATCACATAAAAAATATTAAAAGGAAACAAATGTACTATAGAATGTTATTATGCAAAGGAGGAATTAATTTATGGGTGATATACAGAGTAAACAGGTGCTGAGGTTGGACAATTTTCTAGTTAACTCAGATAAAATTAATTCATCAGATGATACATATAGTAAATTAATGTTTGTCTATTCCGCTGCGATTAAAGGGCTAGAAACAAAGTTAGAAATACTTCAAGATGAATTTAAATTTTTTTATGGATGTTCAGTAATTGATCATACAAAAACAAGGATAAAGAAACCAGAGAGCATTATTAAAAAATTAGAGGGCAGAAAACAAGAGCTAACATATCAAAGCATGGTTGAAAATATAAACGATGTTGCAGGTGTTAGAATTGTATGTCCAATGAAAGACGATATATATACAGTCGTTGATGTATTAAAAAATACACCAGATATAAATGTGCTTATTGAAAAAGACTATGTGGCTAAACCAAAGAAGAGCGGATACGCAAGTTACCATATGGTAGTTGAAGTTCCAGTTCAAGTTTTGAGACAGACAATACCAGTTAAAGTAGAAATTCAAGTTAGAACATTAGCAATGGATTTCTGGGCTAGTTTAGAGCATGATATTAAATACAAGAACAATAATAAGTTAAGTAAAAAGGTTTCTAATGAATTAGTTAAATGTGCCAAGATTATAAATAATATGGACAATCAAATGGTTTCTATAAAGAATGTTGGTGAATAAATATACGGAGGACAAGATGGAAGTTGTTGAGGTTACAGGTGTTGAAAAGACGTACCCAGTAATGAAAAGTATAACACAATCAGCCCTCAAAGCAGGAATTACGCATGAAGAATACGATGACTATCAGAATTGCTTATGTAGGGAAGGAAGAGCAACTAAAGAGGTACTTACAAATAACGAAAGATAAAATAATCACTTGGGGGAGTAATTATGGAGAAAAAATATGCAAGAGCATACACAGAAGTTTTAGAGATTTTAAAGCACATTCCTGAGGATGAGCTTGAAAGAATACCAAAATCAGAACTTCAGTTTTATGAAGATAATTGTGATAAGAATTATAAGTACGAATATAACCAGGATTTAGAAGTAGACAAACAAGCAATTTCAAAAGAGGCTAATACTGTTATTGTTGCTCTATATATGAATTATTTTGCTAACGAAAAACAAAAAGGTATCATCGAAAAGATATTAAAACAGAACTCTATCGAAGAAGAAAAGGCTAAAAATGAGAAATATGACGTTAATAAAATCTTTGAAAAGAGCCAAAATGAGCAAAGTGAACCAATCAACAGTGAGAATCTACCAGTTGATATAAGCAAGAATAATGATAACTTTATTAAGAGAATCATCAACAAGATAAAGAGCCTGTTCAAAAAAGATAAATAGTATGTATCAATATAGTGTTTGATTAATACTTCCACAACGTACTTGTAACTTAGGTATGTTGTGGGAGTTTTTGCATGTAGATTTTTTAGAAAGGTAGCTGGAGTATGGGATCATATGTAAGTCTTAAATCAAAAACAAAGCTTGGATGTGATATATGTGATAAGTGCTGCATCAATAGAGGTGATATAAAAATAACACCAGTAAATATTATTGAGATAAGCAGATACATGCAACTATCACTACACGAGTTTGTTGAAATATATACAGAAAAGTTGGAAGGCCAACCATTAGAGCTTGTTATTAGAGCTCGTGGTAGTCATAGAAGATGTATTATGAATGATGGTATTACTTCAAGATGTACTATACATCCAGTAAGACCAATGCAGTGCGCAACATTCCCACTAGTTCCAGTAGATCTACAAAAAGATTTGTTTTTTAAGCAGGATTCATGTGATTGTCCAGGACAAGTTGATACGAAAGTAATTGACTGGCTAGATGGGAAGAAGGGGATATACCTTAAGTATAAAAAGATATATATGGAATGGATTAACTTCGTAGAAGGTGTACAGAAGGTATGGTATAGAATTCCTGCAAAATATCAAGAAGATATATTTAATTTAGTTTATTATAATTACAAAAGTGAAGATGTTGATCTAGAGAAGTGTGTGTCAAAGAATATAAAGAGGGCAAAGAAGATAATATGTAAATTAAAACCATAATAGGTATAAAGTAGCTACTAGCAAGGATTAGAGGATGCTAGTGGCTACTATTTTTATACAAAAGTCAAAAAAGGTCAAAAATTTTTGCAAAAAGTATTGACTTTATGAAAATAAAGAATATAATATAATGTAAGGTCAAAGAAAGTCAAAGTCAAGAAAGGAGGATTCCATTATGAGAATGTCAGATATGATAGAAGAGTTTATAAAGGAATTATTTGATGAAACAGACTACATAGAAATACAAAGAAATGATCTAGCGGAACAATTTAATTGTGTGCCATCACAAATAAATTACGTAATAGCAACAAGATTTAAACCAGCACAAGGATATTACGTAGAAAGTAAACGTGGTGGTGGTGGACACATCACAATAAAGAAGATGAATATTTCAAAGAGCAAATACATAATGCATGTAATTGAAAGTATAAATGATGAAATTACTTCACAAGAAGCAGATATTTTCATAAGTAATTTACTTTCATATGATGTAATAACCAAGGAACAAGCTAAGCTATTAAAGGTAGCAACAAGTGATAACGTACTTATTGTTCCAAGTGGTTATAGAGACTTATTAAGAGCAAGTATATTTAAGAATATGCTTATTAATCTTGTTTAATTTAGGATGTAATATAAGGAGGATGATTTATATGTTATGTTCAAATTGTGGTAAGAATGAAGCAAATGTACATTATACTCATGTTATTAATGGAGATAAGACAGAATACAATTTATGCGATGAATGCGCTAAAAAACTGGGCATAGATGAAATGGATTTCAGCATGCCTATTAGTTTTTCTAATTTTTTAGGTGATTTCTTCGAAGAGGATAGCTTATTACCAAGCTTCTCAAGTAATATGATTACTAAATGTCCAAAATGCGGTTTAACATATGATGAATTTGCTAAGAATGGAAAATTTGGATGTGGAGATTGCTATGAAACTTTTGCTGATAGAATTGAATCAGTACTAAAGAATTTACATGGCTCTGCTAAACATAGAGGAAGAGCTCCTCAAAGATTAGCTGAAAAGACATCTAAGCTTACTGAAAAGGATGAAAAAGAAAACAAAAATGATGTTAAAGTAGAGAATAAACCACTAGTTGATAAGACTATGGAACAAATTGATAAACTTAATAATGATATTAAGCTTGCAATAAAAGAAGAGCGTTACGAAGATGCAGCTAAAATTAGAGACGAGATTAAAAAATTAGAGGAAAAGAAAAATAAATAGTATTAGATACTATCAATAAGAAATAAGGAGTTTATATGGGAAGAAAAGTTAAAATAACAGTTACTGAAAGTAGATGTAGAAGTGGATTCCACAAAGCAGGTGATGAATTCATTATTGATGAAGATAGAACAGTATGTCCAGAAATGTGTATGGAATTATGGCATTATGCATACCCATATGTATGGGCATTATTAAATGGTGCAGAAGATGATAGGCCAGATGGTACAAGAGGTAAAGAGACAGATGTAATCTGTCCAGATCAAGGTAGAGTTCATTTACACATTGAGGTAATTGAATAAAATATTAGGAGGTAATAGTATGTCAAATTGGTATTTACAAACAGGTAAAGATTCAGATATTGTAATTAGTTCAAGAGCTAGGCTTGCTAGAAACCTTGCGGAATTTAATTTTAAAAATAGCTATGTTAAAGACGAGTCTAAAAAAGTACTTGATAAAATTGAGGAAATAACTCCAAGTCTTGGATATGGGTTAAAGTTTTTAAAGATGGAAAACATAGACTATATAACAAAGGTTAGTCTTATGGAAAAGCATTTAATTAGTCCAGATTTTGCCATGAGGGACGTGAAGAATCAGGCTATTTTAATTAATGATGACGAAAATATTTGTATTATGGTTAATGAAGAGGATCATTTAAGATTACAAGTATTTAGCAGTGGCCTTGAGATTGAAAATCTAGTTGGTTTAATTACTGAAATAGATGATAAATTAAGTACACTTGTAGATTATGCTTATAGCAAAGATTTTGGTTATTTAACAGCATGTCCAACTAATGTTGGAACTGGTCTTAGAATATCAATTATGGTTCATTTACCAGCATTAGCTATAACAGGTAATATATCAAAAGTACTTAGTGCTGTTAACAGCTTTGGTATGAATATTAGAGGTATATACGGAGAAGGATCTGAAAGCAAAGGTAATATATATCAAATATTTAATAATCAATCATTAGGTCTTACTGAGAAAGAAATAATGAAGAATGTTAAAGCTGTTACAGATAAGATAATAGAGCAAGAGCGTCTAGCTAGAAAAAACTTAGAAAAGAAACCAATAGAGCTAGAAGATAGAGTATATCGATCATATGGATTACTTACAAATAGCAGAAAGATGACATCTGATGAGTGTAGAGCACTTTTATCTGATGTAAAGCTTGGTGTTGATCTTGGAATTATCACTGAGCTTGACGATACAAAGGTAAAGAAGCTAGAGCTATATACACAAGTTGGTAACTTACAAAAAATGCTAGGAGACGAACTAAATGCTTATGATAGGGATATCAAGCGTTGTGAAGTAATAAAGAATTTGATTAAGAATGATAATTAAAATATTTTTTGTTTAGTCAAAGGAGGGATGTTTAAGATGATGTATAAATTTACAAATAGAGCTGAGAAAGCTATTAATATTGCAAGTGATATAGCAGCTGAGCTTGGCCATAATTATATTGGAACAGAGCACTTATTATATGGATTAATTGAAGAGGGCTCTGGTCTTGCTTCAAAAGTTTTACAAGATCAAGGTCTTACTTCTGAAAAAGTATTAGACGAAATAGATGAATTAATTGGTAGAGGAGAGGCTATAGATAAACCAGCTGGATTTACTCCAAGAACTAAGAGAGTTATTGAAAATGCATTCTTAGAGGCTAAAAAGATGGGCAATGACTTTATTGGAACAGAGCACTTATTAATTGGTATCATGGTAGAAGGAGATAGTATTGCTGTTAGAATACTTTTAGACTCAGATATTAACTCTCAAAAGCTTTATAATGAGCTTGTTAAAGTTATGAAAGAGGAAGATGATGATACAGAGTCAGCAAAACCAAATAGCTCTTCATCAAGAGGTAGCTACAATTCAACACCAACATTAAATCAATATGGTACTGATTTAACTAAGAGAGCTGTTGATGGTAAGCTTGATCCAGTTATTGGTAGAAAAGAAGAAATAGATAGAGTTATTCAAATACTTTCTAGAAGGTCTAAAAACAATCCTTGTTTAATTGGTGAACCGGGTGTGGGTAAAACAGCAGTTGTTGAAGGATTAGCTGAAAAGATTATTGCCGAAGATGTTCCTGAAATGCTTAAAGGCAAAAGAGTAGTATCTTTAGATATGTCTAGCATGATTGCAGGAGCTAAATATAGAGGTGATTTTGAAGAGCGTATAAAGAAATGTCTAAATGAAGTTAAAAAGGCAGGAGATGTCATTTTATTCATTGATGAGATTCATACAATAGTTGGTGCAGGCTCTGCAGAAGGTGCTGTAGATGCAGCAAATATTCTAAAACCACTTCTTGCAAGGGGAGAAATACAATTAATTGGTGCTACTACATTAAATGAATATAGAAAGTATATTGAAAAGGATAGTGCATTAGAGAGAAGATTTAGTCCAGTTACTGTGCTAGAGCCATCTCCAGAAGATACAGTTAAAATATTACAAGGTATTAGAGATAAGTATGAAGCACATCACAATGTTCAAATTACTGATGAAGCAATTGAATCAGCTGTTAAATTATCAGTTAGATATATAACAGACAGATACTTACCAGATAAAGCAATTGACTTAGTTGATGAGGCTGCTTCTAGAATTAAAATGAAAACTTATACTGTACCAGATAAAATAAGAGAAATTGAAGAGCAAGTTGAGAACTTAGCTAAAGAAAAAGAGGAAGCTGTTAGAGTTCAAGACTTTGAAAAAGCTGCTTCTATAAGAGACAAAGAGCGTGAGCTTAAAGATAAGTTAGAAAAAGATAAAAAGAAATGGGAAAATAAAAATAGTAAAGCAGTACTTACATTAAAAGAAGATGATATTGCAGAAGTAATTTCTAGCTGGACTAATATTCCAGTTAAGAGATTAACTCAAGATGAGAATGATAAATTAAAGAACTTAGAGCAAACTCTTCATGAAAGAGTTATTGGTCAAGATGAAGCAGTTTCTGCAGTTGCTAAAGCAATTAGAAGAGGTAGACTTGGACTTAAAGATCCAAATAGACCAATTGGTTCATTCCTATTTTTAGGACAAACTGGTGTTGGTAAAACAGAGTTATCAAAAGCATTGGCTGAAACATTATTTGGTAATGAAGATGCTATGATAAGAATTGATATGTCTGAATATATGGAGTCACATACAGTAAGTAAACTAATAGGTGCTCCTCCAGGATATGTCGGATTTGATGAAGCCGGTCAACTTACAGAGAAAGTAAGAAGAAAACCATATTCAGTTATATTATTTGATGAAATTGAAAAAGCTCATCCAGACGTAATGAATATGCTTCTACAAATACTAGATGATGGTAGATTAACAGATAGCCAAGGTAGAACAGTTAACTTTAAAAATACAGTTATAATCATGACATCTAATGTTGGTGCAAGACTACTTGCTGATAAGAAAGCACTTGGATTTAATGTTGATGATAAAGATAAGGATAAAGCTAATATTAAAGACTATGAAGATACTAAGAAAGAAGTATTAGCAGAGCTTAAGAAACAATTTAAACCAGAATTCTTAAATCGTATAGACGAAACAATAGTATTCCATAAATTAAATAGCGATGACATTTCTAAGATAATTGATATTATGCTTAAGAAAGTAGAAAAGAGAATGAAAGATCAAAATATTGAAATAGAGATAGATGAAAAGGCAAAGGACTTAATAGCTAAATCAGGTGTAGATGACAACTATGGTGCAAGACCATTAAGACGTGCTATTCAAAATATGATAGAAGATAGAATAGCAGAAGAAATACTTGATGGTAATATTGTAGCTGGTAAAAAGGCAACAATAACAGCTAAAGATGATAAGATTGTAGTTCAAAGTAAATAAAACTAATGTATTTTAGTAAAAATAAAAGGCACGAAGATTTAACTTCGTGCCTTTTTGAGGAATAGGGTGGTGTTTTTTATATGAGGTATGTTATAATAATTTAGTAATAGATTTAAGGAGAAAAAACATGAATAAGAAGTTTATAATGGGTTGTATAGCTTTTTTGGCTATAATGGCAATTCTAATTATTGGGTGTAATTTAAAAAATAAAAGTACTACAACAGCTACTTCTCAAGATGTTGTAACAACGACAAGTAATGTTGGAAATAACGAGATTGCTGAGGAGAATAATACTGCAGATAATGTTGCAGAAAACAATAAAGTAAAAGAGCAAGAAGTAACTAAGGAAGAAAGCAAACAAGAAGATAAGAAGGAAGAAAAGAAAGAGGAAAAAAAAGAAGAAAATAAAGCTCCAACTGGTAATACGAAATATTATATAAAGGTTAATTATCAAGAAAACTGCGTTACAATATATGAAAAAGATGATGATGGATATTATACAGTACCAACTAAGGCTATGATATGTAGCTGTGGTACAGCTACTCCAAAGAGTGGTGTGTATAAGACTTCTCCAGGTTATGAATGGGGATATCTTGAAGGTGGTACATTTGGTAGATATTCAACAAGAATTAAAGGTGGTATAATGTTCCATTCAGTTCCTTATGTTGAAGAAAGTGAAGATACTCTTGAATATTGGGAGTTTGATAAATTAGGAACAACTGCATCTCTTGGATGTGTTAGATTGTGTGTAAGAGATTGCAAGTGGATATTTGATAATTGCGAGTCTGGTACACCAGTTGAGTTCTATGCTGATTCTAATCCAGGACCACTTGGAAAACCATCTATGCCAAAGATTTCTGATAATGAAGAATGTAGAAACTGGGATCCAACAGATCCTTCTCCGAATAGTCCATGGAACAAGTAATATAATTTACATAATTTTACAAAAAACTCTTTGTATGGTATAATAAAGTTCAGCCGTTAAAACAACTTTTTATATCTGCAAGGAGGTTATTTTTATGCAGAAACATTTTCCCTTTGAACTCACTGAGCTCAAAAGCTCCAATGTGCCGATGGCTACGGTGCAGCGGGGCGACGTCGTGAAAATCGCTGACAGTGACTTGGATTTTCTCCGTGACTTCTACAACGAGCACTATGATGGTCAGCCGATAACACTCTTTTCTAACCGGTTTGCTATTGCTGTCGTGAATGACATCGAAGGCAGTCCGACGAAGAGGGATGTGATGATCTTTTTGGTTCGTGCAATTTGTGATGGCAAGTTCATCCAGGTTGATATGTACCAGAAGACTGTCGGTGATCGTGTGCTGTGGACTGAGGTCTTGGACAATTCTAAGCCGATGAAGAAGGTTGAGCAGGGCTACTATATGGAGTCGTATTCCGTTCACCGTGAGGGTGGTCTTATGGATTATGTAACTTCTGAGGAGAGCTTTGTTGTAACTTATATCAGCGATGTTGTACACTATGTTATCTTCTTTATGCAGAAAAATCTGAACAATCCGCAGTATGTCGTGAAGAAAACTGATACGCATGTGGAACCGGGTAAGCCTGCTAAGAAGGGGAAGAAAAAGCCCCAGAAGAAAACCGTGAGAGCAACGACATATGTTCCCAAGCGTATCACTGTTACGTATGATGCTACTGAAACGAAGCCAAATGCTGAAGAGGAAGGGCAGAAGCCGGATGAAGAGCGTGAGAAGCGCATCTATACCGGACATACGGAGGAGTGGATAGCTAGAGGACACAAGAGACGTATCGTTTCCAAGGATGGCACGGTGAGATACGTTGACGTGAAACCGTCCGTCCGGAAGAGAAATCCGAAGCTGATGGAGAAGGGGCTGGAGCATGGTCATGATATCAAGCTCCGCACCAAACAGTAATCGGAAAATTTGAGAGGGAGGTAGACCGCTCGTGTGAATAACACGGGCGGTCTGCCGTTATATATGATTTTGTTTTAAAAATAGGTATTATTGACATTTTTTTACTAGATATATATAATGTGAGTATCTTAATAAAGGGAGGTATTCTGTTATGGAAGAAATTAAGAAAAAAGTAGAAGAAATTGTTAATAAAGTAAAAAACGATGGAGATTTTGCTAACAAGTTCAAAGCTAATCCAGTAGAAGCAGTTGAAAGCGTTGTTGGAATGGACTTACCAGATGACCAAATAAACAATATTATCGAAATGGTTAAAGCAAAATTAGGTGCAGATAACGGAATTATCGGAAAGATTAAAGGATTATTTCATAAATAAAATAAAGCTACGATTACATCGTAGCTTTATTTATTTTAAGCCTTGATTTTATTGACTTTTGGGCACTTCTGTGTTAACATAAAGGCATAATTTTTTGTAAGAGGATAGTAAATGAAATCAGTAGGAAAAAATAGTAGTAAAAATAAGGGGAGTAATGTAATCCATACATCTAAAAAAGTAGAGAGATTATTAAGCTTTTTAAGAGACTATATTGAATTATGGTATGAGAATGGTAGAAGTATTGATGAGAAGATAAGCCTTATTACGAGTGATGAAAAAGAAAAAGCTCGTATTAGAGGCTTATATGAGCAGGCCCAAAAAGATTTTTCTGCATTACGTGCTATTAGAACCAGATTTTATGAGCATAAAAATGGAAAACATACAACACCAACATATGACATTACTGAAGAGCAAATTGAGCAATTAAGACAAGCAGGTATTGGTAGAACTTTTGGACTATCTGATGAGAGAAAAAGAGAGTTTGATAGATTACTATCTTTAGGTGTTGATAAAAATGTTTTGAGCTATATATTTAAAAAGTTTACAAGCTATCAAAGATTTAAAGAGATTTATTCAGAGGCGATTGAACAAGGCAGAGAAAAAGAAGTTTTAAGAAAATGTCCTCGAACTGCAAATTTTATTGTTTCAGAAATTGACCTAAGTAGGGCAAACGGAGTAAGAGAGACTGACAGAAATTATGTTGAACTTTTAAGAGATGTATTAGGTGTTCAATATTTTGTATTTGATGGAACAAACCTTGTTTCAGAAATGAATAGATTTATTGATTTTGATTTAGATAAGACACGTACCGTACTAACTGCCAATGAACGAAGAATAATACGTGATATATATGGTTTAAATGGCACTAAAATGACAAGTGATCAGTTAAGCAAGGTAATGAAGCTTTCTAATTCTAGAGTTAGACAAATATTAGATTATGGTATTTCTAAGCTTGCACAAAGAAAGTCACAACTTTATAACATCGTTTATTTATCTGACGACAGTGAGACTCGTAGATTTTTAGTTAACTATTATAGAAAAAATGATGTTCTTAGGGGCTCAGGTATGCAACAAGAAAATCTAAACATAACGAAAAATTCTGTAAAGACAGATGACATAGGACTAAGCGATGACATATATTGTGCGTCATTTGCAAGACATTTGAGAGATAAAATTGCTACATTAGAGCAAGAAAGATCAATAGTAAATGCAAAAATGAAAATGCAGTTTGACGATGTGTTAGATAGGTTTGAAGATATTGATTTTCAAGATTTTACTGTTGGAAGAATGAATATTAGTAAGTTTAATCTTTCAAAAAGAACGAGAACATGTCTAATAAATGGTATTTCAAAGAATAGAGCATGTAATATCAGAGATATAATTGAATTTTCAAGAGCATGTGATGCTCCAATACACAAAAAGATAAAATACATGGGCGGTAAATCATATGAAGAGTTAACTACTTTAATGAGAAGACTTGGATTAGTACTTGAAGATGAGGAGAAGAGCCCAGAAACAGAAATTAAAAACGAAAAAATACTATGTCGTATGAGTAAAATTGATAGTGCAAAGTTAGCATTATATTTGGAACAAATTAGATATAGAGCAAGAACAAGATTTTTAATTGATAGCTCTAAAATAGAGATAGAAGATCGTATTGACTTTATTAAAAACACTCATGGTATACGAATAACAAATGAGGATTTGGCTGAAAGCATTCGCACTAAAATAGATTTATTGGGTTATCCATTTGATTATGATACTTCTATAGAAATCATGGAAATACCATATGAGGTTATTAGAATATTAAAGTCACATGGAATCGACAGAGTATTAGATATTTATCGTTTAAGAGATAGAGATATTAATTACTTAAGAAAAACATATGGGGCGTATTTTGACTTTGTAACGACTGAGCTTGAGCGTATGGGTCTTGAATATCCTGTTGTATGGAATGAGCAACGCTGTCTAATGAAAACAGCCTCATACATGAATAAACCAAATATTGAGTTCATTTCATATTTAATTAATGAGTCTAGCCTTGATGAAAAAGTTAAGGATGAGCTTAATAGGATGCTTATAAGTAAGATTAAGCAAGTAGAACAAACAAGTGCCAAGAATGTCGATAATGAACTATTAGGTAAGATAGAAGCATTAAGAGATTCATATCAAACACTAGCTACGAAGGAACAAATGCTGGCAAAATTACAAGAAAGACAAAATAAAACAGAAGCTGATCCAGATGATGATTTTGGAGATATATAGTATTTAGGAGGAGATATGGTTACTTCATACAATCAAAAACTAAATGATTTTGAGATATTAAAAAAGGTTGTCAATAAGGAGATTAGTATGGATGATATTGATTTAGACACAAAAATTAGATTAATTCAGTTGTGTGATAATCGTATTAGTGATATAAATAAAAAGATTGAGGATATTGACAAGAAAATATACAAGATTACAAAACACTAAAGGAAGGACGTTAAAGATGAAAAAGGTAAGTAAAATATTACTATTTGTTGGAATTTTTATTTTAGCTCTAGCACTTAGAGCAGAAAAATCTCATGCAGCTGAATATATTTGGCCAGTTGGAGGAGATAATGCATATGAAACATATAAGGACTATGATTTCTATGGTAAAGCTTATGCTGCACCTTATAAAGATGGTAAGTCTGGTAGAGAATATGTAGTAAATAATACACTATGGCCAGAAGAGCAGAGCTATTATGCAGCATGTGAATCTCATTATGGTATGGATATTACAGGTATTTATGGTCATACCTATAAAATTGTTTCTGTATGTAATGGTATAGTTATAGCTACAAGTGGAAATAGAGCAGATGGAGCTGGTGTTAATTTTATCGATAGAAATAGAAGACAAAGCTCTAGAGATGGTGGTGGATATGGTAACTATATCATTATCCAAGAGCCATCTACTGGAAGATGCTTTTTGTATGCACATTTAAGAGGAGGAACACTAGTTGTTAAGAAAGGTGATACAGTATCAGCTGGTCAAGAAATCGCAACTATGGGAAGCTCTGGAGATTCAGGACATATGCATCTTCATTTTGAAATAAGAAAAGATAGAGCATCAACTGTTTCTGAGACTATATATGGATATCATTATCTAAAGCTAACAAACTCAAATACAAACTATGACCCTGAGTTATACATTGGATCTAAGCCGGATGTATATAAACCAGTTGAAGATAGTAAGCTTGTGAAAATATCAAAAGATGATGCTACCGCATATGTAAGATATTTATATAGTACAGCTCTAAAAAGAGAGGCTTCTAGTAATGAAGCTGAAAACTGGGCTAATGTATATGTAAATACAGGAAGTATCTATGAAGTAACTCACGGAATCTTCATGAGCGAAGAATTCAAGAATAAGAATGGTGAGCTTGGAAATTTAGACTTCTTAAAGAAGACTTACGAAATAATTCTATATAGAGGAAATAATTACTCTGAAAGTGAAATGTCAGGTCATTTAGACAAACTAAATAGGGGAGTATGGACTAGAGAAGACTATTTAAAGATGCTATGTAACTCACAAGAATTTACAACTTTAAGATGTAAATCAATCATTGATAAAGTAAAAGAAGATGACGCTAAAAAATTAGAAGAGCAAAGAAAAGCTGAAGAAGAAAAGAAGAAACAAGAGGAAGAAGCAAAGAAAAAGCAAGAAGAGGAAACTAGAAAAAAAGAAGAAGAGCAAAAGAGACAAGAAGAAGCTGCAAACAAAGAGATAGAAGATGTACGAGTATATGTTAGATATTTATATAGAACAGTACTTGGAAGAAAAGCTTTGGATAGTGAAGTTAATCACTGGGTAGAGCAATATAAGACAGAGAAAAGTATAGAAAATATAACTAGAGATATTTTTGTTAATATTGAAACAGAATCTATGTCTAGCTATGAATTCATGAAAAAGATTATTGAAGTATTATTTGATAGAGATGATGTTCAAGATCAAATAATACAAAAGTATGCTGGACAAATGGACAGAGGAGAAATATCTAGAGCCAACTTTGTAGTTGGCGTATGCAGTACAATCAATTTTAAGGAAGAAAGATATTCTCATCTTGTAGATAAACAAAAAGAATACGAAGAATCTAAAAAGACAATAGCAATTGCGCCAGAAGGTAATTTAAGTAAATTAGGAGATCTAGATGGTGATGGATGTATAACAGCAATAGATGCTTCATTATGCTTATCATTATCTTCATTAAATGATAAATCAGACTATCAATATGCTATTAAATATGCAGATGTTGATGGAGATGGAATCGTAGAGTATGAGGATGCAAAAAAGATATTAGATTACTATGTAGAAATGATGGTACACAATATTGATGCTAATATGTCAATGGAACAATACGTAAAGAATAACTAAGAAAAGAGCCTGAAAAGGCTCTTATTTTTATTGACGATATAACATAACAAGTTTACGCCACAGAGATTATTTTTGGCTTATGTTAAAGTTTGTGCCATCAGGGGAATATAGGTACTCTAGCTATTAAGAATTAAGATAAGTAATATTTTTGTAATATTTTTGTAACAAAAAATTAATATAAAATAAGTCGATTTTGGTTGATATAAATATATATATAAGTATAAAATAGAAATAGGAGGTAACATGATGAATTTTCAAGTAGTAACTGATAAGTTCGATGAGCTTGAAACACTGAGTGAAAAATATAGTGACTACCAAAGTTGCCCTGTTTCTGAAATTGTTTATCAGGATGCAAGAAGTCCTGAAGATGAAAAGAAAGCTAGAAAGATAGCAATACAATTTAATTTGTTTATAGGACTATTCTTTGTAGTATTTGGTACTATAACGGTACTAACGTTTATAACAGATACGACAATTCTTGTTAAAGCACTACTTACTGTTATAACGGGAATAATAGGGTATGTATTTCTTAAATCTATATTTGAGAAACCTAAAGTCACATATGGAAGAGCGGTGTACAAGTACAGACGACTGGTTGGACATGTTGGTTCAAGGCGAAGCGCCAAAAGATATGTTTATATCATAACTTTTATACCAGATAATGGTGAAAAAAAGATATATACTGGAGTTCAAGCATCTCAAAAAGATTATGAACAAATTCAAGAAGGAACCCCAATCATTATTGTTAATAAAGGGCCAAAGGCCTGTATATTATAAAATATATTAAATTTACGGAGGAGAAGAAATGAGAAAAAATACACGAAAGACTAAAAACAAATTTAGCAGTAAAATGCTAGCTCTACTTATGATTGTTACAGTCATAGTAGGAATCAATGTAGGTACTTTTGTAAACAAAACAAATCAAGCTACAGTTAATGTTGCAAAAGATAATGCAACACAAATGCCATTTACAGAAGAGGAAGTTCTAAGAGCAGCTGTTGATGTTGCGATGAATGGATACACATATGGGCAAAATGGTGAGCCAAATCCATGGGGATTCCCAACAACTGGATCTCACTATCTAGATTGTTCAACATATGTTTCAACAGTTATTATGAAACTTGGAGGACAATTTAGCGGTTCTTATGATTTTTCAGCAAGCGATTGGGAAGATGGAGCTGTTCCATTCACATATAATGGACAAACTGTTACAGCAACTCTTATCACATCAGCTACTGTTCCAGATGCAACATCATGGACTACTGTAATTGATACATCTTTATTAAAACCAGGTGATATTATTTCAGGTCATGGTCATATGTTCTTATATGTTGGTAAGGCATCTTCAAAAGAAGAAATTGTCCAACAATTAGCTTCTAAAACAGGAGTTTCAATTGAAACAATAACTTCAAATGTGCTTAATGACAGTATTGGAAAAATGAACTGGCAAAATGATGTATCAGAAGGTACTCAATGTGAATATTGGTTTATTGAGGGCAACTTTAGTAATCCGCAAAATCCAAAAACATATACACCAACAGGAAATGGTCCAATAGCTTCAGGAACACAAGCTAATGTTAATAAGCCATACTTAAGTAACTACAACTGGGCATATAGAGTTGGAAATAAATCACTTGAAAGTGTAAGAGTATACAGAATTACATCTGAACCAGAATCATATACAGGTGGAGTTGGATTCTATAAATACATAGATGATAATGGAAATGGACAATGGGATAATGGAGAACGTGCTTTATCAGATGCTGTATTTGGTATTTATAATAGCGAAAACTTAAATGATCCAGTAATGGTAAATGGACAGGCATACCAAGTAACAACAGGACAAGATGGTTCTGCATATTTTGAAAATATAGATTTAGGAACAGATACATCTCGTAAATTCTATTTACATGAAGAATCAGTTCCAGACGGATATGAACAAATTGATGATTTTATCCAAGTTACAGTAAGCAGTTCTTTTGATAAAACAAATTTAACATCATTCCATGAGAATGATATAGGAAACACACCAGTTCAAAATACCGGTAAAGCTGGATTATATAAATATGAAGATGTAAATGGTAATGGACAATGGGATCAAGGAGAACCAGCATTAGCAGGAGCTACATTTGGTCTAGCAACAACTCGTGAGAATGCAACAAATGGTAGATTTGTAAAGAGAGCTACAACAGGACAAGATGGTATAGCAGTATTTTCAGGTGTTAACTTAGGAACAGACGAAAGTAGAACTTTCTATGTTAAAGAAACTGTATCTCCATCAGGATTCGATTTAATCGAGGAAGTATTTGAAATAACAGTTAGCTCAGATGATAGTATTGATTATACAAACATAGGAAACCTATTAAAAATTGGAAACCAAAAGAAGATATATGATTTAGCACTTCGTAAATATATAACAGCTGTTAAAGATGGTGATACAGGAGAAACAACAGAAGTTAATACAAGAATTCCAAAAGTAACAATTCCAGAGAACTTCAATACAGCTGATTGTACAACACTAAATTATGAGCATGTAAAGGATCCAGTATTAGTACATACAACAGATATAGTTACATATAATATTGAAGTATATAACGAAGGTCCATCAGATGCTTATTCTGAATTAACAAAAGATGATATTCCAGAAGGATTACAATTCTTACCAGATTCAGATTTAAATAATGAATATAGATGGGTAATGGTTGATGAGAATGATAATGAAGTAACAGATCCAGCTAAAGCTAAATACATCATTACAGATTATCTTTCAAGAGGACAAGGATCAGATAACTTAATTAAAGCATTTGATCCAGAAACAATGGATAAACCAGATTCTAAGATAGTTAAAGTTCAGTTTAAAGTAACAGAGCCAACAACATCTGATAGAGTATTAGTTAATAAAGCTCAAATAATGAAAGAAGTAGATAAAGATGGAAATGTAGTTACAGATAGAGATTCTACACCAAATGAGTGGTTAGGAGAAGATGATGAAGACTACGAGCAAGTAAGAGTAATGTACTTCGATTTAGCACTTCGTAAATGGGTTGTAGAAGCAATTGTAACAAAAGATGGAAAAGAAACAATCTATGAGACAGGACATAAAGCTGAAGATAATCCAGAATCAATTGTTAAAGTTGATTTAAAGAAATCTGACTTAAGCAAAGTAACAGTTAAATTTAGATACAAAATAAGAATTACAAACCAAGGACAAATAGCTGGAGAAGCAAAAGTAGTAAGAGATGATGTACCGGCAGGATTAAAATTTGTACAAGCTGATAACCCAGATTGGAGAGAAGAGAATGGAAAGATTGTAACAAATAAATTAGCAAATGTTACATTACAACCAGAAGAGAGCACAGAGATGGAAATTATCTTAACATGGATAAATGGAGAAGATAATTTAGCAGTAAAAACTAACGTATCAGAGATTGAAGAAGATCATAACGCATATGGAACAAAAGATATAGATTCAACACCAGGAAATAAGAAACCAAAAGAAGATGATATAGACGATGCACCAGTAATGCTAGCAGTTAAGACAGGATCTGAAGTAATCAAATATATTGCTTTAGGAGTTGGATTAGTAGCATTTATCGGAATTTCAGGATTAGTAATTAAGAAAAAAGTATTAAATTATTAATAAAGTTTAAAGCAAGAGGTTAACAATAGTTAGCCTCTTGTATTATAGTGATAAATGATATAAGTAGAGCAAAGAAGGGGTGATTATATGATACCAGCATTAGTTTTAGGTTTATTTATCATTGTAGGAGTAATATTTTTGATAATAGGTATTTGCATATCACATAACGCAAAGAAGAAATATAAAAAATGTACGATTATTACTTCTGCTAAAGTATTAAAAAATGTTCGTGAAAGCTTTACAGATATAGACATGCATACAACATATACTATGCATCCAGTATTCGAATATCATGTTGGGGAAGAGACAATAAAAAAAGAATACCTTGTAGGTACTTCAAAAATTAAATACCAAGAAGGACAAGTGGTTAATATATTCTATAATCCAAAGAAGCCAACAATGTTTTATGTGCAAGGAGACAAGCTACAATCAACTTTAGGAAAGGTTTTTACAATAGTTGGTATAGTATGTATATGTACTGCAATAGTATCAGGAATAATTGTCACTGCTGCAGTAAATAGCATTCTATAATCAACAATAAATATAAAGATGAAGCAGGAATAATATCCTGTTTCTTTTTTATACTACAATATAACATAATAAGTTTACGCGCACAGAGATTATTTAAAACTTATGTTAACATTTGTACCCAAAAGAAGCTGTAGTGCAAACCTCGTGAAAACGGTAAAGATTATCTAAATGAATTATTATAATCAGATATTTTAATCAAATTAATATTTATATGTCTTTTGTAGATTCTCATGAAAATCACACATTCGCTGGATAAACAGCACTTGTTTTTTAACGTCTCAAATGATAAAATATAGAAAATTATCTATAGACGGAGATTTTATTTTATGTTCAAATTAGTTTCTAATTATAAACCCACTGGTGATCAACCACAAGCAATTGAATATTTAAGTAATGGTATCAAGGAAGGTAAGAAGTTTCAGACACTACTTGGAGTTACTGGCTCTGGTAAGACATTTACTATGGCTAATATTATCCAAGAGGTTCAAAAACCTACTTTAGTTTTGGCACATAATAAAACTTTAGCTGGACAATTATATTCTGAGTTTAAGGAATTCTTTCCGGAAAATAGTGTTGAATACTTTGTATCATATTATGATTATTATCAACCAGAAAGCTATATCCCACAATCAGACACGTATATTGAAAAAGACGCGTCTATTAATGATGAGATTGATAAGCTTAGACATTCAGCAACACTTGCTCTTTTTGAAAGAAAAGATGTTATTATTGTTGCTTCTGTTTCTTGTATATATGGTTTAGGTGACCCGATTGATTACCAAGAGATGATGTTATCTCTTCGTCCAGGCATGGAAAAACCTCGTAATGATGTTATGAGAAAACTTGTTTCTATGCAGTATTCTCGTAATGAACTTGATTTTAAAAGGGGAACATTTAGAGCTAAAGGAGATGTTCTTGAAATATATCCATCATCTGAAAGTGAGTCAGCTCTTAGAATTGAATTCTGGGGTGATGAGATTGAAAAGATACATGAGATTGATCCATTAACTGGTAAAAGTAATGGTTTAAGATCACATGTACTTATCCCACCAGCTTCTCAATATGTAACAAGTAGAGAGAAGCTTGATAGAGCGATTGTTACAATCGAAGAAGAGATGAAAGAGAGAGTAGAATACTTTAAATCACAAGGTAAGCTTATTGAAGCTCAACGTATAGAAGAGCGTACAAACTTTGATATGGAAATGATGAGGGAGACTGGTTTTTGCCAAGGTATTGAGAACTACTCAAGACATATTAGTGGTAGACCTGCTGGAAGTCCTCCATATACATTATTTGATTACTTCCCAGATGATTTCTTATTACTTGTTGATGAGTCTCATGCTACAATTCCACAAGTAAGAGCTATGTATAATGGAGATAGAGCTCGTAAAGAATCATTGGTTAACTACGGATTTAGATTACCATCTGCATTTGATAATAGACCACTTACATTTAAAGAGTTTGAAGAGAGAATTAATCAAGCTGTATTTGTAAGTGCTACACCAGCTGAATATGAAAAAGAGCATAGTAAATCAAATGTTGTTGAACAAATTATACGTCCAACAGGACTTCTTGATCCAAAGATTGAAGTAAAGCCAGTTACTAACCAAGTGGATGATTTAATCGAACAAATTAGAAATACGACTGAAAAGAAAGAGAGAGTATTAGTTACTACCTTAACTAAAAAAATGGCTGAGGATTTAACCTCATATTTATCTAGTGTTGATATTAAGGTTAAATACATGCATTCAGATATAAAAGCTTTAGAGCGTATGCAAATTATTAGAGATTTACGTCTTGGTGAATTTGATGTTTTAGTTGGTATTAACTTATTAAGAGAGGGTCTAGATATACCAGAGGTATCTCTTGTTGCAATCTTAGATGCAGATAAGGAAGGTTTTTTACGTTCAGAAAGAAGCTTA
The DNA here is from genome assembly GCA_017512025.1 of Clostridia bacterium. Lineage (GTDB taxonomy): Bacteria > Bacillota > Clostridia > TANB77 > CAG-508 > CAG-492. Next base: position 36,962 of record JAFWHH010000009.1, on the reverse strand, counting down.
ATACAAACTATTGGACGTGCTGCAAGAAATGATCAAGGTAGAGTAATAATGTATGCAGATGAATTAACTGAGTCTATGGAAAAAGCTATTCATGAGACAAATAGAAGACGTGAAATCCAGATGAAATATAATGAAGAGCATGGTATTACACCTCAAACTATTAAGAAAGATATTAGAGCTGCCATTAGTGCTACAATTGTTGAGGAAGCTCAAGAAGAGTATGGATTAGATAAAGACGCTAATATGCAAGATGTTATCAATAAATTAACAGATGAAATGTTAAAATGTGCAGCTGCAATGGAATTTGAAAAAGCTGCTGAAATAAGAGACAGAATAAAGGAACTTGAAGGATTAGTTTAGTAACGAAAGGGCTAATAATGAATAAAGTTAAAGAATTTAGAAAGCGATGTGAGCAAGCCAAGACTCCATGGAAACGTGCTGCTGTCGTGTATAGTTTTCTAAAGGAAGATTTATCAGAAGATGTATCGATAGATATTCCGGAGAGAGCAAAAAGAAGAAGTATTTTTCACAGAAGTATTGTTAGAAAAAAGACAAATGCACATATCGTTTTAGATGAACTTCATAGATTCGTAAAAAAATATAAAGATTTCTTTATATTTGCAACTATTGCCGAAAGTCCGGCAATAAAAACGGAAGATGACTTACAAAAGCTTTTTAATATTTTTATAAGAGAGCTTAAAAGTATAAATCATGGTATGATGGATAGAGCATCACTAAAATCTGCGAGACGTTTTTCAAGTATTATGAATGATGATAATTTTACAACGTTATATCTGATGTTTAGAAATACAGCTAAATTATCAACAGAGAAGATTAATTCATTAGTAACTGAACTTTCAATGATAGATGAAACACAAGATAACGATACAAACAGTAAAGCAGAAGAAATAAGAAACCAAATTTTTGAAGAGCGTACCAAATTGGGAGATGACTTACTAGATCCATTTTTTGAATTATTAAGCGAAACATTTAATAAAATAAGAAATGACAATGATACCGCTTCTGATACAAAAGAAAAAAGAATAAAAAGAATTTTTAGCCTAATGTATGAAGACTTGCCAGAGTTTTACGAGTACGTTTATAGCTTTAATGGACCAATAAAATTATTCTTTGATGATCCAAATAACAAGAAAACACCAAAAGATTGTATTAATTTATATGATTTTTTAATGGAAATTAATATATTTTCATTTCAAAGTATTGGAAAACGTGAAATAGTTGATTTTAAAAACATGGTAACCGGTATAAAAGAAAGTTTTGTGCCAAGTTTAACATGGACAAATGATGAATACAAAGAATTCATAGACCTATGTCAAAAAAGAGATATAGATATACCACTTGCTTTTTCAGTAATAGATATGAAAAAAGGTTCAAATACTGAACTAGATGATATTTTTAATACTTTTCTCGAAAAACACAAAGCTGAATATATGGAATGGTGCATATATGGAGAAAAAGGATATTATGACTATAAATTCCAAGATGAGGCTATATATACAGACAATGATATAAAAGTATATTCAATTTTTGTGGACGAGTTAATGAAAAGGCAATCTAATAGCAATATTAGACTTATTGACATCCGAAATAGTGAAACCGGATCTACTTCATCTGTTGCAATAGTCGGAGAATATATAATCAAGTCTGGATTAGGTAGATATGAAGAAAAAATTCCAAATCATAGAAGAATACTACAACCAATAATAAGACAATATAATGAAAATGCATTCTTTGAAGTAGCAGATGTAGTTGATATGGATGTTAATCAAGATGAACTTAAACAAGTATTCTATGAGCTATTAAATGATGGATATGCTTGGGTGGATCCAAGTAAAGACAATATCGGAAGATTAAGAAGAAAAAATATTCCAAGACAAGAAAATCCTATAGATAATACATTTGACGAAATGTATTCTGATGAAAAAGCAACAAATATGATTGGGGAGATTAATGGAGATGTATTAGATAAAGGAGAGTGTGTTATTATTGACACAGACCTTGTTTATGATTTAAGAAAAATAAGCAGGGAAAAATTCAACAGTATACAATTTCCACCATATATGACTAAACAAATGATTTCTGATTTAAAGAGGAAATATGAAGAGCTTCATAATGCTGGTAATGAACAGACAATTAAACAAGATATAGAAGGAAGGTAACATATGTTTTTTAGAAAGACTATTGAAGAATTAGAAAGTAAATATAAAAAAATAAGAATTTTTATAGATATGGATGGTGTTATTGCTGATTATATTGTTGGAGAAGCAAGTGACTATGATAAAAAAAGGCCGCTTCTATCAACAATAAAACAATTAGAAGAAATATCAAACAAACCTAACATAGAGCTAAATATTTTATCAATATCAAGAATGGACGAAGGAGTAGAGCAAAAGAATATATGGCTTGATAAATACGTACCATTCATCAAAAAAGAAAATAGATATATTATATCAAGAGAATCTAATAATATGGAAAAATCATATAAGCTTAAATGTGATTTCATAAAAAATATAACAAGAGAAGAGAGCACAATTATTGTTATGATTGATGATGATTGCGATATTGTACATAAACTAAAAGATGAAAACGATGATATAGTTGTACTAAAAGATACTGTATTTGTAGATTAATAATAAAAATAAAAGTTAAGGAACCAGGTTTATGCGCCTGGTTCCTCTTTTTTCGGATCTACTGGGTTCTCATATTCTGTATTCTCAGGCTCAAGCAGGATATGTTTACCATGGTGGAATAGGTAAGCAAGATAATACGCATTTTTTCTTCTGGTATAATTGCCCACATTTATTGTTGCAACAACTTGCTGTCCTTTAGCTTCCTCTATCAGAGCATCTCGTTCAACCAAGAAATAAACATTTTTTCCATTCACGGAAGCAGCAAAATATACAAAGTTATTTCTATTGCTATATGGCCTTTCGAAATAACCCCAGTATATTTCTGAAACTGATTGTTTATCCTTGGGATCATGTTTCCCAAATGTGAGGAAAATAACAGGACGAAAGTTACTTGCCGATATTCCAGCACGATAACCAATCCAGTATGCGATAGTAATACAGACGAGGACTAATAAGATAATCCGAAACATATTACACACATCCTTTCATGATGTACTGTATGCCATTATATCACGATTTTCAGGGCTTGTAAATAAAACATAGTACTTGTTTTGAGTAGTAAATCGTAGTATAATACTGATATTGATTGTAAAAAAACTATTGACAAATATATGTTCGTATATATAATATAAGTATAAAATTTTTATAGGAGGATTTATGAACGATAAGATTGTTATAAAAGGAGCAAAAGTTCATAATTTAAAAAATATAGATCTAGAGATACCTAGAAATAAACTTGTTGTTATGACAGGTCTTTCAGGAAGTGGTAAGTCTAGTTTAGCCTTTGATACTTTATATGCTGAAGGTCAAAGGAGATATGTAGAGAGCTTATCTTCATATGCAAGACAGTTCCTTGGTCTAATGGAGAAACCGGATGTTGAATCAATAGAAGGATTATCTCCAGCTATATCTATTGACCAAAAGACTACATCCAAGAATCCACGTTCAACAGTTGGTACTGTAACTGAGATTTATGACTATATACGTCTTTTATATGCACGTATTGGTATTCCTCATTGTCCAAACTGTGGTAAGAAGATAGAAAAGACATCTATAGATCAAATCATTGATACAATCATGGATTTAGAGGAAGGTACTAAGATACAAGTTTTAGCTCCAGTAGTTCGTGGTCGTAAAGGTGAATATAAAAAGCAACTTGAAGACTACCAAAAGGAAGGTTTTGTTAGAGCTAGAATTGATGGTGATGTATATGATTTATCTGATGAAATAGATTTAGATAAACAAAAGAAACATACTATTGAACTTATTGTAGATAGATTAGTTGTTAAGGATGATATTAGAGGAAGACTTACAGAGTCTGTTGAAACTGCTTTAAAACATGCTAATAACTTAGTTGGTATAGATGTTATTGGTGGTGAGCCGCTTCTATTTAGCCAAAACTATGCATGTCCTGATTGTGGTATCAGTATAGAAGAATTGTCACCTAGAATGTTTTCTTTTAATAATCCATTCGGTGCATGTCCATCATGCTCTGGTATTGGATATGTAATGAAGATGGATGAGGACTTAATCATACCTGATAAATCTAAAACATTATATGATGGTGTTAAAGCTTTTGGTGCAAGTACCATGAAAAAAGGCGACACTATGGCAAAAATGTATTTTGAGAGCATAGCTAATAAATATGGTGTTAATATAAAACAACCAATAAAAAAGCTTCCTCGTGAGTTTTTAGAAAAGATTCTATATGGTACTGATGAAGAGATTGATTTTGAATATACATCATCTATTGGAACAAGAAAATTTACTGCTCCATTTGAGGGTGTTATTCCAACTCTTGATAGAAGATACAGAGAGACTAAGTCACAAGGTATGAGAGACTTTTATGAAATGTATATGAGTACAAGTCATTGCGATGCCTGTGATGGCGCAAGACTTAAACCAGAAGTATTAGCTGTTACTGTTGGAGATAAAAATATCAAACAATTAACAGATATGTCTATTAGCAAAGCTAAACATTTCTTAAGTAATTTAAAGCTAAACAAGACACAAGCTATGATATCTGAGCTTATATTAAAAGAGATTAATTTAAGACTTCAGTTCTTAATTGATGTTGGTCTTGAGTACTTAACTCTTTCTAGAGCAGCTGGATCTTTATCTGGTGGTGAGGCTCAACGTATTAGACTTGCTACTCAAATTGGATCTGGATTAACTGGAGTATTATATATCTTAGATGAACCAAGCATTGGTTTACATCAAAGAGATAATGAGAAGTTAATTAATACTTTAAAGAAATTAAGAGATCTTGGCAATACTTTAGTAGTTGTTGAGCATGATGAGGATACTATGTATGCTGCTGATCAAATAGTTGATATTGGACCAGAAGCGGGTGTTCATGGTGGTGAGGTTATTGCTCAAGGTACTGCTAAAGAGATAATGAAAGTTCCTGAGTCTATAACTGGACAATATTTAAGTGGTAAAAAGAAGATTGAAGTTCCTAAGAAGAGAAGAAAATCCAATGGTAAGTCTATTATCATTAAAAAAGCTTCTGAGAATAATTTAAAGAATATTGATGTTAAGATACCACTTGGACAATTTGTTTGTATTACTGGTGTCTCTGGATCAGGTAAATCTACTCTTATTAATGAAATACTATATAAAACTATTGCAAGAGATTTAAATGGTTCAAATGAGAAACCTGGTAAGTGTGAGGCAATAAAAGGTATTGAAAACATTGATAAGATTATCAATATAGACCAATCACCAATTGGTAGAACTCCTAGATCTAACCCTGCAACATATACTGGTGTATTTGATTTAATTAGAGATGTATTTGCTGGTACAAATGATGCTAAGCTACGTGGCTACGATAAAGGTAGATTTAGTTTTAATGTTGCTGGTGGTAGATGTGAGAACTGCTCTGGTGATGGACTTCTTAAAATAGAGATGCACTTCTTACCAGATGTATATGTTCCTTGCGAAGTGTGTAAGGGAAAGAGATATAACCACGAAACACTTCAAGTTAAATATAAAGGTAAGACTATATCTGATGTTTTAGAGATGACTGTTGAAGATGCTCTTAAATTCTTCGAGAATATTCCAAGAATAAGGAGCAAGATTCAAACTTTATATGATGTTGGTCTTGGTTATATTAAGCTTGGACAACCATCTACAACATTATCTGGTGGTGAAGCACAAAGAGTTAAACTTGCAACAGAGCTTTCTAAGAAGGCTACTGGTAAGACATTATATATCTTAGATGAGCCAACTACTGGTCTTCATATAGCTGATGTTCATAAGCTTGTTGATATTCTTCAAAGATTAGTTGATACTGGCAACAGTATTATAGTTATAGAGCATAATTTAGACTTAATTAAGACATCTGATTATATTATAGATCTTGGACCAGAGGGAGGAGATAACGGAGGTACAATAGTTGCTGAAGGTACTCCTGAAAAGATTTGTAAAGTTGATGAATCATATACTGGTAAGTTCTTGAAGAAATATATCTAATAAATATACGTTAATTTGACAGTATTAACATAAAAATGTTATAATTGTCTTGTAGTTTATGAGATTGATAGGAGGTTTTTATATGTCAAAAGATTTTTTCTATAAGAATTGGGGAGACGAAAATATCGGTTTTACATATGAGGAAGCACTCCAAAAGAAACAAGCTGTTGATTCTGCTTATGGTGTTGAATTACCAAATTCGAAATGGAATCCAGCTGTTATAGAAAACGACAATACAAGAACTGGATATAGAGTATTTATTGAAAGCAAAAATATATAATTATTAAATTTAATAAGAAGCACTTAGGTGCTTCTTATTTGTTTTTGTATACATAATTTGCTATTCTCCTTGAAATAGGTTATAATTGGTATTGCACATTTGTATAGATTCCTCATTCGTCTTAGCAAGTACATCTAAGTGCCAATATTCTATTGGGAGGACATGGCAATGGCAGACACAGTTAGAAAGGAAACGAACGTAGAAAAGACAAAGGGCAAACGCTTTGAATTCTATGCTATTAATGGCTTTGTCTATGTTACTGACAAAGACAAAGTTGTGAGCAAAGTTAAGGTGCCGGATGGAGCAATTGATTGCTCCGTTGATGACACCGGTGCGGTTCATTTCCGCTTCGACTAATCATCTGAAACAGGGGAGTAGGGCAGTTTGCTCTGCTCCTCTTCTATATTTTAATACTTGACTTTAATTTTTAAGATAGATAAAATGGTTCTAGAAAACAAAAGTTTACAAAAGGACAGTGATACATATGAAGAAAGTTAATATAAATATTGAGGGTAATCCTGAATTTCTTAATTCATTTTTGGATTATACCGCTACTATTTTAAATAAATCTCCTAATACAGTGAAAGAATATAACTATGACTTAAATATGTTCTTAAAATACATTCTGATGCATTTTAGAATGACTGACGCAAAGGAGATGCAAGATGTTGTTATTAGAGATATGAGTATAGATACAGTCGCTAAAATAACACTTGATGATATACATTCATTTCTTTTCTATTTAACAAACAACTTCAATAGCAAAGCAGCTACACGTGCTAGAAAAACATCTAGTATAAGAGTATTCTTTAATTATCTATGTAATAAAAAAGGACTTATAGATAAAAATCCAGCACAAGATCTCGAGACACCAAAACTTGATAGACGTATTCCAAAGTATCTAACTTTAGATGATAGCAAGAAACTTCTAGAAGCTGTTAAGGAAAATGAAGATGATAGAAATAATATAAGAGACTACGCAATTATTACTTTATTCTTAAATTGTGGTATGCGTTTATCAGAGCTAGTTGGAATTAACTTTAAAGATATTAGCTTTGAAGAGCAAAAGTTAACAGTTATTGGTAAAGGAAACAAAGAGCGTACGATATATCTTAATAATGCATGCATGAGTGCTATAAAGAAATATATAGAAATTCGTCCACATGATGGAGTTCCATTCGATTCAAAAGATGCTTTATTCTTAAGTGAAAGAAAAGAGCGTATCAGCAATAGAACCGTACAATATATCGTAAAAAAAGAGCTTGAAAGAGCTGGACTTGATACAAATAAGTATTCAGTACATAAACTTCGTCATACGGCAGCTACACTTATGTATCAATATGGTCAAGTTGATATAAGAGCACTTCAAGAATTACTTGGACATGAAAGTATATCAACAACAGAGATATATACTCACGTTGATAATAGCCAAGTTAGAAATGCTGTTGAAAGTAATCCATTAGCTGATATAAAGTAATTAAATAATAAAAAGAAAAAGTAAAATATAAAAATAAAATAATAATAAAAAGAAGCGGATAACCGCTTCTTTTATTTATATAACTTACTTGTATAATTATTTATCTAATACAAATGTAACAATAGAATGTCCATCGATATGATCTTTATATATCTTTTGATCTATACATAAGTTAATACGTTTTCCATGTTTTCCACGATTCATTATAACAACTGCGATGCTTCCATCTGTATTAATAAATGATGTGACTTCTAAATCACTTGTATATTTTGTAAATGCAATTCTTTTAGCTCCTGGTTTTATAAATCTACTAAAGTGTCCAATGTAATAGTAAGGTAAATTCTTATTGTAATTATTACCTTTTTTATTAAGCATAATAGGGGAGTTACATCTATTATGTATGTGTGTTGGTCCACCATGAGCATCTAGCATCATATTCCAATCTATATACCCATTAGCTCCATTATTCAAATCTCCAAATATATCATGTGCATATATTTCTGCATTTGGTACACGTCTTTTTTTCTTTCTAAACCATAATCTTTCATAACCAGTACATCCTTCTGTGTGGATAGCTAGCTTATCACCATATAATTCTTTAAATGTTTTTATATTCTCAAAGTAGTCTCCGCTATAGTAATGGTATCCAATACCAGCAACCATATCTTTTACTTCTGGGTCTTCAAATATCTCTTTAGCTCTGTATACAACACGCTCTTTATTATGATCCCATATAAGAAGTTTTGTATCTATATCATTCTTCTTAAAAGCAGGGACAATATTATTCTTAATAAGCTCTTGTTCCTCTTTAGAAGTATATTGGCAAGACTCCCATAATTGAGCAGCTTTTGGTTCATTTTGTATAGTCATATAGTCTATATTAATACCTTCAGCTTTATATGCATTAAGATATTTAACTAAATACTCTGCCCATAAGTTTTTATACTTATCTACTAATTTACCACCATGTTTTAGCTTTTTATTACTTTTCATAAACGCAGGAGGGCTCCATGGACTTGCTACCATTTTAATATTGTTATTCTTTTCAAATGCTTTCTTCATCATTGGAATTATGAATTTTTTATCTCTATCTATATTGAAGTCAGATAGTGATTCGTTATTTGAGTAGCTATATGTATCTAAACAAAAATCGCAACTTCCAATATGTGTTCTACATAGGGTATAGTTATTTCCTTCTGTTGAGAAATAATCGTCTATAAATTGATTCTGACGGTCTAAAGGAAGCTTTGAAAAACAATAACCTGCCGCTTCTGTGAAAGCACCTCCAAAACCAATTATTTCTTGATATGTAACTTCCGGATATATAATTATTAAATCATTTTCAATATTTTTTAAATTCTTATCTATATTTTTAGTACCTTCGTTATGTAAGTATTTAAATTTAGATAAATTTGTTTCAAATTTTGTAATGTTCATAAAACACCTCCTAGAATTTGACTTGATTATACTATATAGTTTATGCAAATAAAAGAGCAAATGTAAATTTGAGGATATGAGAAAAAAATACAATAGTTTTCTTTTTATAATAGACAATTACGCATAAATAAAATATAATCAATTAGATAAATAATAAGGAGGTTTTTTATGGGACAAATTGAGTATTGGGATAGTGTTGCAGAAGAGAAAAATTTTACTACACCTTTTCAAGCAGATCTTTTTGAAAAGTATGTAGAGAAAGATTCTATTGTTGTTGATATTGGATGCGGATATGGTAGAACATTAAACGAGCTTCATGAGCTTGGATATAACAATTTGATTGGTATTGATTACTCTGGAGAAATGATTAAAAGAGGTCAAAGTTTATATCCATATATTAACTTTATTAAAAATGATGCTTCTAAGCTTAATATGGAAGATAATTCTGTAGATAGTATTATTTTACTTGGTGTGCTAACTTGTACAGTCTCAAATGATGATCAGAAAAACCTTATAAATGAGATTAATAGAATACTTAAACCAGGTGGAATTGTTTATATTAATGATTTTCTTGTAAATGATGATGAAAGAAATGTAGAAAGATATAACAGCTTTAAAGAAAAATATGGTGTATATGGAGCATTTGAACTTCCTGGTGGAGGAGTATTTAGACACCAGACAGAAGAATGGGTAAATGAACTACTTAGTGTATATGAGAAAAAACAATATGAAGTACTTACATATACAACTATGAATGGTCATAAATCTAAAGGATTTTACTATATTGGATCAAAAGTGCGCTAAGCATTGTCCTTGTTGACATAAACAACGTTTTATTATATAATAGATACATTAAGTTATTGAATAATTATTGGGGGTACGTATGAAGAAGAAAAACAATGATTTAAAAGTAGTATTAAAGAAAATTTATAGACTTTTAGAGCGTAAGCAAAAGTTCATTTTTATGCTTATTATAGCAATAATGATTGCATCAGCTGTTTTAACTCAGATTACACCAAAAACAATTGGATGGCTTACTGATGATATCTTAAATAAGAACGAGGTATCTTTTGAGAAAGTTGTTCCATTCTTAATCTTAATATTAATAGTTAATGTAATAAACGAAGTAATAAAGATAATAAGAAGAGTATTAGTAGAAGATGTTGCTACTAGAACAGAAAAGAAAGCTAGGGGAATGGTTATTAAATCATTACTTATGGCTCCTTTATCATATTTTAGAGCTAACATGACTGGTAATATTCATGGTAAATTAAATAGATCATTAGAAGGTACTGTTAAATTAGAAAAACTTTTATTTATGGATTTTGCACCAGCTATATTCAATAGTGTGGCTGCTATTATAACTATATTTATAACACTACCACCAGTGCTTGCACTTCCAATGATGCTTGTTATACCAATTGGAGTTTGGATTGTTATGAAACAAATCAAGAGCCAAAAAGGCATAAGAGTTGAACTTCTTGAAAGTAAATCTCAAATGGATGGTAGTATCGTTGAGCTTATTAATGGTATCGAGGTAATAAGAATTTGTGATAGTGTAAATGCAGAGACAGAAAGATTCGATGGTAAATCAGAATTTTTAAGAGCTAAAGAAATGAAACATCATAGAGCAATGGCTTTATATGATTGTTTAAAATTTATTAACCAAGCTGTATTTACTGTTTTAATAATTGGTATTTCCACATACTTAGCTACTAAGGGTGTAATAACAACTGGTAGTGTATTAACAGCTTATTTATGTTTTACTCAATTATTAAAACCACTAGAAGAGCTACATAGAATATTTGATGAGTTATCAGAATGTACTGTTCTTGCTAAAGATTTCTTTAGTATGGTTGAAATTGAAAATGATTTTTCATATAAGATGCTTTCTGATAAGAAATCTAAAAACATTCATGAAAACGAACTTGCAGTTAAGATAGAAGATTTAACATTCTATTATAACGAAGATAAATCTAAAACTATAATTAATAATTTAAATTTAAATATTAACAAGGAAATGTTCCTTGGAATTGCTGGACCAAGTGGTTGTGGTAAGTCATCACTTATTAAAGCTATTTGTAAGCTTGAAAAAGGTGATGGTAAGATATTTATTGATTCTAAAAATATTAATAATTTATCAAGAAAAGATATTTCTGAGACAATCGCATTAGTACCACAAACTCCATTCTTGATTGCTGGTACAATATATGATAATATATGTTATGGTATTGACGAAGAAGTGCCACTAGAAGCGGTTGAGGAAGCTGCTAGAAGAGCTTGTATTTTAGATTATATAAATTCATTACCTGATAAATTTAATTCAATTATTTCAGAAGGTGGTAATAATTTATCTGGTGGTCAAAGACAAAGAATTGCTATTGCAAGAATCTTCTTAAGAAAACCAAAAATCTTAATTTTAGATGAGGCTACTTCAGCTTTAGATAATACTTCTGAGAAGTTTATTCAAAATGAAATTGAGAAATTACAAGAAGAAAATCATACAACTATAATTTCTATTGCTCATAGGTTAACAACTTTAAAAAATTGTGATAGAATAATAGTGTTTAATAAGGGAGAAATTGTAGAAGATGGAAAATATCAAGAGCTTATAGACCAAGGCGGTATTTTCAGTGATATGTTCTACGGTAAGTTAAAATAATATAGGAGGCCTAGATGGATAATACGAATGGTCAAGTTAATAATCGAATAGGTAAGCACTATGTTATAGGTGATCTTCATGGTATGTATGGTACATACATAGATGTTATTAATAGTATAAATGATGAAGATACTCTCTATATACTTGGTGATGTTATAGATATCGGTCCATATGGAATTAGAATTTTACAAGATATTATGAATAGACCAAATGTTAGACTTATTCTTGGAGATCATGAATGGAAATTTATGAAGTGTTATGAAATTATGAAAAAACATAACTTAACAGTTCCAGAGTTTTCTATTTATACAAGAATGAGTGACTTCATAAGAAAAAGAGAAGCGGATCTTCTTTCTGAAGAATCTTATATGCGTGGTATGACTGAAATTTCTAAACAAATTGAAAGTAAAGGATTCGAAAAGAAGAGAATTCCTAAAAGTGAACTTTTTCAAATAAGTGAATGGATAAAAGGCGGTGGTTTACCAACATTAAGGGCATTTGATGAACTAGAAGAAAATGAGCAAGAGCAATTGGTTAAATATTTAATTAATTCTATGGTAATAGGATTTGTAAAAACTGAAGGAAAGAAAGCTTGTCTTGTTCATGCTGCGCCATATGATAAGAAGTTTTTCTTATTTCTAATAGATAAATTAGAAAGTGAAGATTCTATACGTTATAATACACTAATGGGATTAGATGCTAAGTTTATGGAATCATTTATGGAGTTCTGTACACAAAAGAGCCAAGAGCAATTCAAGAGAAAAGGTAAAAGTAATCCTTTCGATGAAATGCATACTATAAATGTTACAACATTATATGGACATACACCACAAGCAGGACAAGCTACTAAATGCGAAAGAGATGGCTCTGTATGTTTAGATATATCATACGATGGTGCTGCTATATATTGCATAGAGGACGGTCTTGTTAGATATGTTGGAAGAGGGTATGATGAACCAACTGGTGAAATCTCTGAACCAAGAGAGCCAAAGATGGTTGAGGATAGATTACAAGAATTTATAAAAGAAAACGAAATTCAAGCTAATTCTACAGAGGGTCAAACAACCCCATCTAGTCCATCAAATCCGGAGGCTCCAGGAGATAGATAATATATATAAATACAAGAAACATTACATTTAAGTGTAGTGTTTCTTTTTTGTTTTTATTAAGTATTCAAGCTGTATATTTCAATCATATTACAAAAAAATGTCATTTTTGTTACATAAAATTAAAATAATGATTATTATGATACAATATAGCTAGTTAAATTGGATTGTTGTGTTTTAAAGGAGTAATCTATATGAATATGAATGAAATATGTAAGAAGCTTGAGGATGAATTCAATGCTTCAGCTGTAAATTTTTATAAGTATAATGATAGTTATGTCATAAAAGGGTTAGATAGATCAAAAGATTATCCAGCCTTTAAATACTATATCGTTAAAAATGATGATAAAGGTATGATAACTATAAACGAAATCAAAGATAAGGTACTAATCGATTATTTTAGTAAAGGCGAAAATGTACCTTCTGATATTGTATACTAATATTTTTTAATATGATACGAAGGAAAAAGGTATAAGATATGAGAGAAAAAGTAAAAATAAAAACGGTGAACCCAGATATTAGATCATACATCTATAAAATGGTTCCACAAGAAATGAATAATAATCCTATATTTGTAAAAGTATTTGGTGAAGATTTTGCACGTAAAAGAATTAAATCTACAGTTCTTCAAGTGTATACTAATGAGCCAGTAGGAAAAATGAGAGCTGCTGGATACCAATCTATTTCAGATCTTTCAATTACTCTTTGTTTATCTGGAAAAAATGGTGCGTTATTAACTCCATCAGATATAGAAAATAAACCTGAAGATAAAGAGACAACCGTACATGAGTGTATACATGCTATCATGTCAAGAACAAAAGAAGAATGTGATAGACTTGGTTTGGCTGGTGGTACTGGTTTATTACAATTTCGTAGAGTACTAGGTACCGATATAATAATGGAAATTGGTAGAGGTTTAAATGAGGGATATACAGAATGGATGTGTGAAAAACTTGGACATAAGCCACGTGCGTACAAAACTCTTACTAATTTTATAAGACTTCTTGAAGCGGCAAGAGGAACCGAAAATGTAATGCTTTTAGGAAAATGTGACCTAGTTACTGCTCTTGGTATTCCTGCAGCAGATATTAATACTTTTTTTTCAATAGCTGATTCTGTATATAAAACTGAAGATATAATAGCAAAGTATAATGATATTTCAGATTCATTAAATAAAGACTATAGCTATTTATCAGACGATATCATTGAAAAAAGAAAACGTATGTATGCTGAATACGGACCAGATATAGAAGAGATTAGAAGTGATGTTGCATTTTTAGCCTGGGTTAAAGAGAATAATGCTGATATATCTGACGAATCAGTGAGAAAATATTTAATTGATGTGAAGGTACCAGGCTTTATAGAGTCAAGAGATATATTGGTTGCTAAATTCGAAAGTATGGTAATTGAAAAATACTTCTTAAAAGATTTAGATCAGATTTTCCTTGATGATACACACATTGATGAGAGCAATATACATAAAATAGAGCAAATAGTCTCTTTTCTTAATTCAAGGGAGATGGGAACAAATTCAAAACATCTATGTAAAGATATGACTGCTTGTGTTACAATTGAAAAATTTGAAAATTTAAAAATAGCATATATCAAACAAATAGCAAGAGAAGAATTAACAAAATATAAGAATGGTGATTTACCATTAAGAGATTGTATAAAAAGAATAAAACCATACATTGGTAATGATAATACGCTTACAAATATTTTTATAGGTGAACTAATGAGAGGATACGAACCAGCAATAAATAGCTCTATATACGATATAATGGAGCTTGGTTTGTATGCAGATATAAATGATGATATATTCGAAAAAATTGCAGAAGCGGAAGTATATACACTTTCAACTAGTAATGGAGAAACAGGGGGTGTAACTACATCTGCTATATATGGAGACGGAGTTTTAATTGATAGATATCACTCAGAGCGTACAATAGATAAAAATAGTGATTCTAAATTTTCATTTGATTATACTGCAGATAGAGATGAAGATTTACAGCTTGTTGTAAGAAAATTTGAAGCATTAAGAGCTGAGATTTTACAAAAGTATCCAGATGCAGTAATACACATTGCTCAAAGAATGATTGTTGTTGATACAAAAGAAGAGGAGAGTAATTTATCATTCTACTACGTTTCAGATAACGATATTACTCCGATGTATATCAGAGAAAAAGAAAAACTAAACTTTTCTGCTGGAGAAAAAGACCCTGAAAAAGAGCGATCTATGGTTCCTATTAATATAAAATCTAGCTTTATATCTAACTTAATTACTAAAGTGAAAATAAAAATACATAAGATGAAAACAAGGAGACAAATGAAAATGCCTGTTAATTATAATGGAGACACACCAGGCCAAATTACATTACAAACAAGACCACATAGTGGCATAGAATATCTTAAAGTATCAAAAGAGCAACTAAATCAAGCCGATATAAAAACAGAGCAAATAGAAGATAATGAGTCGATCACAAAAGAAGCGGAAGAATATAATCAAAATAGATAATTATATGCAAAACAAAAGGGGAAATACATAATGAGAATAGTAAAAAAAATATTAATAGGTATTGGAATTATAATAGGAGTTATAATTGGCTTTCTTTTATTGGATTACTTTGTACTTAACATATCTTATAACATGGATAAGTATAAATACGAAGAAATGTTCGATGTTCAAGGTAACAAGGATAAATATGTACCGCAAGGAATGACATATTCTAAAAAATATAACGTTGTTTTACAAACTTCTTATAGTGGTAATAATGATGTAAGTATGCTATATGTGATAGATTTTTCTAGTGGTAAATTACTAAAAAGTTTAAAACTACGTAATACAAAAGGTAAGGATGATAAAACACACGTAGGGGGAATTGCTACTGATGATAGTACAGTATGGATTACCAGTGACTACTATGTAAAAGAATACCTATTAGATGATATTATGAGCACTTCAAATGATTATGTACAAAGTAAAGCTGATACAAAGCTTGGTATAAGAGGAGACTTTTGTTACTATGGATATAATACTCTATATATAGGAGACTTTTGTTTAGCTCCTTTCTATAAAGTACCAGATAATAATCCGCTTCTACTTGCATTTGATACAGAAACAGATTATAACTATGATGAACCTAAATATATAATGTCATTACCAAAGATGGTACAGGGAATGACTATAGCACCAAACAAGAGTTTTGTGTTTACATGTTCATTTACAAATCTAATAAAATCAGACTTAAAGGTATATAGTAATGTACTAGAAGAAAAAGCAGAGACTTATAATTATAAAGGTAAGGATGTTCCTTATTATAAGTTCACAAATAATAATAATATAGTTACTATAAAATTCCCACCAATGGCAGAAGGACTATTTAGTATAGATAATGATTTATATATGCTATTTGAAAGTAGCTCAGATAAATATTTCTATGCTATTCCAAAAATGAAAAAGGTTATTAAATATACACTAAAATAAAGGAGCTTAAAATGAACTTTGATAATTTTAAACAATTAATTGATGAAACAGATATAGGAGATTTATTTGATAAAGTTAATGACTTTGAAATAAATGATTCTGAAATGAATAAATGGATTGATGATATATTTGATCGATCTGATGAACTTGATATAAATAAAATGCCATATGTACTTGATACATTATATAGATCTGATGATAAATTAAAGTTTATGAGTTTTTGTATGTTATTTGAAGCTACATTTAATAACTTACCTTTCATTACAAGATTAGAAGATGTTCAAATATATAAAGCTAAATATCAGATGTTTATTGAGACTTTAATAACAGTCTTTGATAATGCGTATGATGGTATAGTTGATTGCTTAGCAGCTATCGTACTTAATAATGATCCAAAAGGAGAGTTATTTACTAAAGAGCAATATGATACTTTAGCTAATAGTATAAATACCAAACTCTCTGTTTTAAAGAAATATATTACTGAATCTAAACAGGATATTCCAATTAGTGTATATGAGACGTTAGAAATGGTATTTGATCTTGCTACATATATTCACAACGATGATACTATTGAACTATTAAGAAGATTTGACAATGTAAAACTTAATGGTAATGCAAGAGTTTTTTATATAAAGGCTCTGTTAGTTAATAATATAATGAGTATTAAGTCTTCTTGGTGGGAAGAGCTATTTAATGATAAACAAGCTTATCAGACTCTTGCTAGAATGCTTACTGGTATAGAAGCGGAAAATACTATTCCTAAAAAGAATGTTGATACAGAAAAGTTAGCAGAAGCGGTAATGATAGATTGGCTTAGCTACCCAACCGAACTTGGTAAAACACCGGATACAATTTCTTTAGTTGGTACTATCGAGAAAGAGGATTTAATTTTTTATATTTATAAATTTACTTCTGATAAGTTTGCGGATAAAGGAGAGATGATTGGTCTTTCTGGAGCATTCGTTAAGGATAGTATTACTGTTAGTGAAGCGGGATTTGTATTTAGTAAGTTTGAAACAATTACAGATGATTATAAGAAACAAGCTGAAGACATTATAGAGCTAATTGCAAATCATTGGAAAGAAAAGTTAGAAGAAATAGATAAAAAAGCATAAGTCGTTTGACATAAGCCTCCCTAGATGGTATAATATTAGCATGCCCCACGGAAAGTGGATTAGTAAACTCTTCATTACATGAGAGAGGGGGGTAACCACAATGAGGTCACTCAGCACTATGGGCAGAATCGATTCCGCACTGGTTAAACCAACGACCAAACGGAAAAACCGTGAACCCAATACTTATGATGTAATGGGTTGGCCGAATGATACGGCTATTCCCAGCATCCTGTCTGACTGGCTTGCATATCTGCTCAAATATCGAATTCTCGATAAAGCAGAGAAAGAGCTTAATGACAGTGAGGTATATACGGTACGATTCAACCTCGGCAGATTCCAGATGTCTAGAGGAGTTGAACCGCTGATCTCCGACTATCCGCAGTATGTATGTATTGTGAAGGCCGGCTACGGTAAACTCAACATCTGGGTGGATGGCAGGCTGACTGCCATGGTCCGTGACGGAAAGGCATATGGAAAGAAAATCTTCGTGAAGCATTACGACAGAACTCGCTATGTTACCAGTCGTATCCTTGCGACGGAGGAAGGCGATTTCATAGCTGCACGTAGACTGTTTCCGCATGCAAAACGGCACGTTTTTCTCAATTACGATTGAGAATAACAACCAGCTCTGTATCATCATCGATGTAGAGCTGGCTTTTTTTATAAAAATATCGACAAAAGTTAATTAGTATTATAAAATGATATATAGATAAAAAATATGGAGGAGATAATATGAAGCTAGTTGAATTAGAATGTAAGAATTGCGGTGGAAGTTTAAAGGTAGAAGAGGGGACAGACATAATAACATGTCCATATTGTAATGCTTCTTATAAAATTGACGATGAAGTTAAACATGTTAAATATGAAGATATGGAAAATTCAGGTTATGAATTTGAAAAAGGAAGAATAAAAGCTCAAAAAGAACATCTTAGCTCTGTAGCACCAATATCAACTAAATTTATAATCATTC
This sequence comes from Clostridia bacterium, assembly GCA_017512025.1. Classification (GTDB taxonomy): domain Bacteria; phylum Bacillota; class Clostridia; order TANB77; family CAG-508; genus CAG-492. The sequence continues at coordinate 18,306 of JAFWHH010000009.1, read as the reverse complement.
CGATTATAGCAATAGCAATATTTATTATATTTGCTGTTATAATTGGAGTAACATTCAAAGGTAGTAGAAAAACAAATGGATTTGGAGTTAGTACAAATCAATTTAATTTAAACTATAACAACGGAAGACAACCAGGAGTATTTGTTGAGGATGATATAGCCGATATTATTGAAAGCAATAAAAAATATAGCGAAAAGCAAATTACAGTTAAATATGAAGATAAAGAAACAACAAATCCAGAAGAAATAGCAGAAATTAAAAAGAGCCTAGATTTAAGCATACACTATGAAATAACATTAGACTATGATAAAGACGGATATATATGTTGTTATACTATAGAAAAAGCTGCTAAAACAGCTGATGAAATAGCATCAGAAGCAAGAAGTTTTAACCTATTCTATCGTTCAGGAACATCATTTGGAAGTTCAGTAGGACGTCAATTAGATGAGGTAATTAAGAGTAATAAAACTAATGAAGAAAGGAAAATAACAGTTAAATATGAAGATAAAGAAACAACTGATCCAGATGAAATATTAAATATTAAAAGTAGTTTAGAAGATTTTACTAACTATGAAGTAATACTAGATTATGATTCAGAAGGATTTATTAATAGCTTTAAAATTCAAAAGAAATAATAAAAAAGAGCCTAATTAAAAGGGCTCTTTTTTTATTGTATTACAGTAATATTACAATACTATATCATTTTAGTGACAAAAACTATTTCTAAGTACTGTTATGATAAAATGACTATAATATTTTATAAGTAATTTAGGAGGTTTAAATGGGTTTATTTAGTAGTAAAAAAATTGTTTCAAATCCCAATAATCAAAACAAAAAATCCGAAAATCCGGCTCAAATGAAAGAAGAAGTTCGACTAAAAATTAAAGACTTAACTATAGCTATAAATCGTGAAGATAATAAGAATAAAAAAATTGTTGAAATACAAAGTAAATTGGAAGATGTTATTCCAGAACTAGAAAGGGTAAAAGAATGCTATACAGATGGTAGAGACTCCTTTAGTCAGAACTATATAAGTGATACAGCAACGAAGCAACTTAGCAAATTTGATGCTTCAATTGAATATACAGAAAAAGCTGAAAAGGAAATACATAAAGCATTGCAAGAAATAAATATAAAATTAAAAGATTCAAATAGAAAGATTTCAGAAATGACAGCATCAAAAGAGTATTATATAAAAGTTATGGAGGCGTTAGTTTAGGTATGAAGTTTGATTCTATAGAGCTAGAAGCATTTACTGTGCCAAAGATTAAAAACGGCATAAGTGCAGCTGAAGTATGCATACTAATGTTAGAGCAAGCAGCTAAATTAGAAGATGCAGATATCAACTTTAATTCTCAAAAAATATGTGCATTAATACAAGATTCCATAGATAATATGAATAAGATAGCAATTGCAACTGAGTGCACAGTAAATATGTTTAAAAACGCAGAGAATGCTAATATGCAGATAATTGACAGATTATTTGAACTTGATGGAGATTATCTTAAAGAAATATTTGGAGAAGAATCATTTATGTATGGAGTTGGGCAAAATGTACTGTGGAGTAAAATGTTCAGCGATTATTACAATAATGGAGACGAAGATTCTAAACTTGTTAAAGGTATAGCAAAACAATTCAATATGTCATATGAAGATGCTGCCAAAGCTTGCACAATGGTTGATTCAATAGGTGCATGTACGTACGCCGCAACTGCTAATAACATATTATATGCATATAGATATGATCCAGTAGCATTTGAAGAGGATTTTGGATATCCAATGTTTGTTGTGGATGAAGAAAATCGTTTAGTAGTTAACTCTACAATGCTGTTGATGGATATATACATATATGCAAATTCAGAAGAAAACAATGGAAAGTTATTTTCTAAAGACAAAAATGGTATAGTAAAAGTAAATGATGAATACGTTGTACAAGATCCTAACGCTGATATGCCAACATACTATGCAAAGGAACAAAAATACTTAGATGGCGGAGCTTTGTCAGAGCAAGGAAAAGGTTTTATGAGCTCAAAAAATACATCTAAGGTATTAAACTACGAAAAAACATGTGAGAGCAGTAAAAATGCTTATATTGAAGAAAACGGAGAGACTACTTTTATTGCTCATGATGACAAAGAATTAAAAAAGTTTGTTGAGGATAATCTTGATGAAGATACTTGCTTAAGCATACATGTTGATAATCATAACGATATATATATGACACTTACTAGCTCGCGTGAATCAGAAATACATGAAGGTACGATTGTGACGGGCATACCCAGAGAAGTAACGTTTGAAGATGGTCATGCGATGGTTATAGTCGGCTCCACAGATGAAGGTATTATTGTTGCATCATGGGGAGAAGAATATTTAATAACTTACGAAAACTTAAATAAGACTGGTAATTATACGATTATGACATGTACTGCAGAACAAAGATAAAGAATGGAGGATTATATTATGTTTCAAAATGTTAGAAAAATTGATTTGGATGAATTAAAGGAAAGAACAAATAATGGGTTCTATTATGAACTTGATGATGAGAAAAAAGAAAAGTATATTGAGTTGTACAATGTATATCGTAAATTATTTACTGAATATATAATTAACAAATTCAATTTAAAAAAATATGAAAAGTATTTCTTAGAGGGTACGATTAAGTTTCCAAAAGTGGAAACTCCAAGAATGGATTTCTATCAGTGGTATTCATCAAAGGAGCTTAATTATTTTTATCTTAGAAACAATATCTATATTGAACAATTAGACGCTCCAGACCAAGAATATTTAAAAAGAATAGCTAAAAAAGATAGTGATATCAAAGCAAAAGATATTGAAGAATTTATTGAAAGAACACTTCCTAAAGCCATATTTGAAAAAGTTCGTGGTGACGAATTAATCAATGTACCATATGGATCTGTCACACCAAAAAATTTCCATAGAAATGATTCATTGGTAATAGGTTTTAGATACGACAGATTTGCTAAGAATAATTTAAATGATGAACAATGGATGGCTCAAGATCAATCTAAAATTAAGACTATTAAAATGGTTCTTAAAGAAATGAATAGAAAATACGAGAATACATTTGATATTCCAGTTGTAGTTGAAGAATATAATCAATATTCAATATAATAACTGTCACAGGAGGAAAAATATGAATCAAGAAGTTTCAGATGCGATTGCAAAGCGTAACAAACAAATAGCTCAATTAGATGAATCAATAAAAAGAGCAGATAATTTAAAACAAGAGATAAACGAAGCAATAGAATATCTTGCAAGAGCAAATAGATATTTTACATCTGCAAAATATAATTTAGAAAAAAGCTATGAAGGAAAAGCTTCTCAAATTTTTAAAAATGATTTTGTTGATAGTATCGAAAAAGTAGAGCTTACAATAACTGAACTAAAATCAGCAATCCAGCAACTTGATGCTGAAAAAACAAATTTAAGTAAAAAAGTATCTAATCTAGAGCATGAAATCACCTTGCTTTTAGCAGGATATAAGCTATAGGAGTGATTGTGTATGAAGTTTATTCAAGATGGAATTAAAAATCAAGTTATTCCATATATAGAAAATGGATTACATGCAGTTGATAAAGTTGATATATATTCTATAAATAATCAGTTTTCTGAATTTAACGTAAAATTTAATATAGCTAAATGCGAGGAATATATAAACTCTATTAGTGAAAAAATGTATGTAATGGCCAACAAACTTGATGTTAGTGTTGAAATATTTAAAAAAGCAGAGCACGACAATAATGAAATTATTGAACAATTATTTATGTCTGAAATTGGATATAATGATTTTATATACGTAACTGAAGAGGGAAGATATGGTGTTGCTCAAAATATTCTATCAAGAGCTGTTGATGATTATTCAGACCCACAAACGATAAGAGAAGTAGCAGAAGTTTGTAATATGTCATTTAGAACAGCTGCAGAATATTGTATGTATATTGATTCACTTGGTGCTTGTTCATTTGCTTCATCAGCAAATGTTATAGCGGAAGTTTACAAAGATGATCCAATACAATTTGAAAAAGACTTTGGATATCCACTATACAAGGTGGCATCTAACGGAACTGTTGTTGTAAATAGTGAACTACTAATAGCAGATTTATTCTTGTACTACAACATGGATGAAAATGGCGGACCATTTTTTACGAGAGATGCTGATGGTAAAGTTATAATGAAAGAGGATATATTTTATAAAAAAGGTACAATTCTACCTCCAACAGACCCTAATGATGAAAAAACATTTAGTTATGATCAAGTGTGTATGGGTAACGTATACTCACAAGATACAAAGCTAGAAGAAGTTATGGAAGCAAAAGGAGCCTCTAAAAAGATCGTTACTACAGATTACTTTTGCCAAGATGATTGCTCAAAAAAGAATAGAAAAGAAGATATAAAGAATTATATAACCAAGCAAGTAAAAGATGAGGATAATCTAATTGTTTTATCATATGGTATATATGATAAAAAGATTGTTACAACTGATCTTACAACAGGTGAGAAACATAAAGCTAAAGGTGGAGGACATGCAGCATATATTCTTGATGCGGATGATAATGGTGTTTATTATTCTACTGATGGAGATGTATTCTTTATTTCATATGATGAGTTAGCAAAATGCGAATATTACGAATTCCAAACATATCAAGAAGCAAAATAACATAGGAGGGAAATATGAAATTTGATCCAGAATGACTAAAAAAGTGAGCTACAAAAGGAGCTAAATGAAGGTAAAATTGTTGAATTAAGTATTGGCAACAATAATAACTATACCTACTACGATATGTATGGTGGTGAACCATATTGTTTGAGGCACAGGCTCTGGACATATGGTTTGTGTAACAGCTGTAACTGATGAAGGAGTTGTAATTTCAACATGGGGACAAGAAGAACTTATTAGATATGAAGACTTTATAAATGCACAGGATTATATATTTACAATTTCTTCTGTTGTAGGCGAATAATATAATACAATTTAAGGAGTGAGTTTTATGGGATTATTTAGTAGTAGCAAAATTGTTCCAAAAGAGAATAATTATGGACCTAGAAGAAAAGAAGCAAGTGAAGAGCTTGAAAGAGCAAAAAAACAATTAGGAGACGAAAATGCAAAGCTTGACAAACTTGTTGCACTTGAAAAAAAGCTTGAGGAATTGGAACAAGAATTAATTAAATATAGATCAAATTCAAATCAATCAAAATCAATCTTTACAGAGTGTTATGTCAGTGAAACTGCAACTAAGCAAGCTGAAAAATTTGATATTGTTGAATCAGATATCGAACATATTCGAGGGGAGGTTAGTGCCGCAATTAAAGACACAACCTTTGGAATAAAAAATACAAAAAACAATATTAATCAGCTAAATACAAAGATAAAGAATTATAATATACTGCTAGGAGGATAATATGAAATTTGATTCTAAAAGTTTGAAGGAACGTTTGGTTCCAAATCTTGAAAAAGGTGTCAGCATGGCTGAAAAATGTGATGAATTAATTCAAGATATAGCAAGAAATGCAAGTGATGTACAGATTAGTTTTAATGGAAGCAAATGTACTACTCTAATTGAAGAAGCAAAAAAATATACAAACGATATATGTATTGCAACAAAGGTAACAGTAAGTATGTTTGATTCAGCTGAAAAAGCTAATATGGAAATAATAGATAGATTATATAGCCTAGATGGGGACTATTTTGAAGAAATATTTGGTACAGAAAGTTACTACTATGGTACAGGCCAGAATATATATACACATTTAGTAGTTCACGATTTTAACTCGGGCGAACAAGGAAAAACAATTGAAGAAGTAGCAAAAATATATAATATGACATATGAAGATGCTGCTAAGGCTTGTACAATACTTGATAGTATAGGTGCGTGTAGTTATGCAGCAACTGCAAATGAGATATTGATGGCATATAGATATGATCCAGCTGCCTTTGAAGAAGATTTTGGTTATCCAATGTTTGATTTTGATGAAGATGGTAATCTTGTAGTAAACAGTGATAGACTCCTAATGGATATGTATATATACTATAACTCAGAAGAAAATGGTGGAAAGATATTCAAAAAGGCCTCTAATGGTAAACTAGAGGTTAACGACGAATATGTAGAAGTGGTAAATGAAGAGACAGACAACTATAGCTTGAAGAGTGGTAATGATCAAGTACGACCAACATCATATATAAAAAAAGATCCAAAAACTAATACATTCTATATGTCGATTGCAGGGATAGAGTTTTTGGAGAGCAAGAAATCTTCAAAAAGAATTACTGTTGAACAAGTTATATATGGAAATGAAAGTACCGTGGTTAGCGATTTGCGCTATATGAATAATAAAATGACAGATGAAACAAAAGAACAATTTAATTGTGTAGATAAAAAAGAAGAGCTAAAGAAAACCCTAAAAGATAATATAGATGAGAATCATGTTGTGTATATGACAGTTAATCATAAAGAAACAACATACCATAGAACTGATGGAGAACGTGATTATACAGACACATTATCAACTTCAGATCATGCTGTCTATGTAACGGGAGTAACTGATGAAGGTATATTGGTTTCAACATGGGGTGAAGAATATCTTATTACGTATGATAACTTAATCGAAAGTCAAGAATATGAAATATATATATGTACTGTAGAAGATAAGTAATTGTTAACAAATGGAAGGATAATAATAAAATGAAAAATAAGTTACTAAAAATTTTAATGATGATTATATTGATATCGGGAGTTATATTTCTCCTTACAGGATGTGGGGATGATGAGGAAAGCGGTACAAAAAAGAAGAAAAATACAGTAGAGAATAATACTACTATAGAAAATACCACAACGAATACTATTAGTAATAATACAGACAATGATAAAGTTCAGGAAATTACATCTGAATTACCAGAAGGTAGCTCTTTTTTTGTTACAGATGTAAAAGATAACGGAGATACTTATACATTAGAAGGTATTATTTACGATGAATATATTGTTACAAAAGACGAATTAAATAAATATTTAGAAAATGGAAAGCTAACTATTGATGGTGAAACATTAACTATAAAAAAAGAAGATGATGATGACATAGAAATGTATGAATTATGTAGGGAAGAAGATGCTCTTTATTCTATTCGTAAACATGAAGATGGTAAATATCATTTAATTCGTTTAGCTCAAATTTCTACTTGTCAAAGAAAGACAGATAAGAAGAGAAAAATAACAGTTAATAAATCGATAGCATGTGAGAACATATATACAGAAGAGCTAAGTAATGCTAGTGCAATATTTGGAGACTTCACTAAAACGGAAGCTCCAGAGAATACTCATCCAACACCTTCTTACACATTCGAATTCAAGAATGGTAAGTGTACGAAGATTTTTGTTGATTCAGGTTTATAATTAATAAAAAAGAATACTTTTGTATTCTTTTTTATTTTTGATTGACAACAAATATTCAACTTGCTAAAATATAAAAATCAGATTTAATCTGATGCAGAAAAATATCGGATATTTTATTCGATTTTGACTTCTAATGTGCGAATAACACATTATACAAGAGAAAGGAACATTGCATGAAAGAGGAAGCAATGGCTAGTCTTCTGAAAGAGGCTCTCGAGGTTGGCTTTATGTCTAATATGGCCGATTTTTCAAAGTGCGTTTCTATTCCAGAAGAGCGGTTAAATGCTTTAGTAAACGGCGAAGCATATCCTGAACGTGATGAAATACAAAAATTAAATCATGCCCTTTCCGATGTCGAGTTTTTACTTGAAGAAGAAGACAACGATATTAGAACAGGAACAAAGCATATTATTCGTAGAATCATCATTGGAAGTCTTCGCAGCGATTTATTTGAAGCATAATACCAATGGAGCAGTAGGAGTGATTACCAGCATTTCTGCTGCTCTTTTATTTAAAATAAAATCTAGATTGAATACGTTATTTTATTATGATAGAATTATATCGAACTTGAGAAAAGGGTAGAGGAGAGCAATATGGTTGATTTAGAGTTATATAGAATATTTAAAACTGTAGCTGATGAGGAGAATTTAACAAGAGCAAGTGAAAAGTTAAATATATCACAACCAGCAGTTACAAAACACATTCATAACTTAGAGAATGAATTAAAGGTTAAATTATTTACGAGAACAAGATATGGCATGATTTTAACTGAAGATGGTAAAAAGATATATTCACAAATAAAAGATCCAATAAGCGTCCTTGTGAATGTTGAAAACAGCATAAAGCAAGACACTTCATTAAATCTTGGAATACATACAAACTTTCCACAAAAATTATATAGTATTATAATAGACAAATTAAAACAAAAAGATACTAATCTAGATATATCAATAGAAAAGACGTATACAGAGAATATGTTTCAATTACTAGAAAAACAGGAGATTGATGCATACTTATCAAAAAAGCAACCAGAAAATGTACATGATAATTCAATTAAATTTGTTCCACTTGGATACTTTCATGACGATTTCTTTGTAAATAAGGGCTCTAAGTATTTAAAGAAAAATATATTCAATGAAAAAGAGCATATAACAATATATACATTAAGAACAGTCTCTAGTACTAGTAAACGTCTTGAAAAAATAGTTGCTGAGAAGAAACTAAAGAATATCGAAATAAAGAATGCAACATTCTCTACTATATTCGAAAAGATGCAAACAGAGGATATAATTGCATACATCACAGAAGAGTATATAACGGATGATTTAGATAAGGGTAATATAAAGAGACTATCTACTAGTATTAAACCTTTTGAAGTTGAATATGGAGCTTATTACAATACAAATAATAAACTTAAAAATATAAAGAAATTATTTGAAAATATTAAATAAAAAGATAATTAAATATAAATAAAAGTTATAGCAAGATATAATATAAAGTTATATCTTGCTTACTTTTTTGTATTTTACATAATACAGATGACGATTTACAATTAATATAACAGCAAAACTGCTGTATAAGTACATTGAAATCAAATGAAAATAGGAGGAAAAGATTATGAACTTAACCGAAATGTATGAGGAAATACAAAAACAGTATGTGGTTGACGCAGAGAAAGAGCGGGAAGCTAAAGAACTTGCAGCTAAAAAGGCTGCTGAAGATGAGAATAAACTCAAAGATATGATATATGAGCTTATTCACATCGTTCAAAATGAGCTTGAGGCTAACTGCAGGGAAATTATCTATAAGAAGTATCGCGCGCATAGACAACATTATCCACAAATCCGAAAGCCAAAAACATCACTTCGTTGCGACCTAAACGAGGATGGCATATATCTCGTTGTAATAGTTAGCGGTCATGCATATGGTTGCAATGACGAAAATGAATATGCCAGGAGAATTAACAATAGCAGTGAATCTGGATTTGAGCCGATGAAAAGATTTGCCGACTATGCAGTTGAACACTACAGAGCAGAAAGAGACACCATTGAGTTATCTTTCAACTTCTCTCTGGATGAGAATACCGTGACTATCACTTGGAAATTTGAAGGTAACGCTTGGTGTTTAAAAGAAGACTTCAAGAAGATTTTTCCGGAAGGTTCGGTTCATCGCATTAATCATGTTGATAAAGTTATTCTCAATTTGGATTAATCCGAGGTTTCTCCTGTCATCAGATAGAGAGATTTCAAAGAGGAGCACTCATTTACTTGAGTGCTCCTTTCATAAAATAATGTATTTTAGGAGGTTAATTATGAAAAATGTGTTATTAGTTCATGGATTTAATGGTATTCCCCAAATATTTAATTATTTTAAAAAGGAATTAGAAAATTTAGGATATAATGTTTTAATGCCGGAGTTTCCTGTTAGAGAAGAAATAACTGTAGAAGAATACTTTAGTATATTTGATAAATATAACAACTATTTTAACGAAGACTTAATTGTAATTGCCCACTCAATTGGAAATCCAATGTTCATAAAATATATTTCTAAATACAATTTAAAAGTAGGGAAGTATATAAGCTTAGCTGGTTTCTCTAAAGATTTTTATAATGAAGGTAAGGATACTTTGAACGAGAAAGTTAAACTTACTATTCTGGACAATAAAGAAAAAGAATATATTAAAGCTAATATTGATGAAAAATACTCAATCTATAGTGATAGCGATCACTTGGTACCAATTAATGTATTAGAAGATTTCTGCAAAGAAATAGATTCCGTTCCAATGCCAATAGAGGGAATAGGACATATGGGAAAGAAAAGTGGTCTAGATAAATTACCAATTGTTGTTGATTTGATTATAAACAAATAGATTTTATTGTTACAAAGAAATTACATTTTTATTACAATTACATTAAATGTAATAAAAAACTTGAAATATAATATAGTAAATTATATTCTGTAAGCAAAGTTATAAATGCTTACAGAATATTTTTTTAAGGAGGCTAAAATGAGTAAAGAGATTGTTGGTACAAATAATACAAGAAATGGAAATATTGGAAATGAACAAGAAATAAGCAATGTAAGACGACTTATTGCTGAACTACAGTCCCAAATTGTTCATGAAGATGAACAAGTGGAGTTATGTACAAATGCATACAAACAGGGAACAGAACTTTTGAATGATTGTAAGACGTATAAAAATATGCTTATAAATGTTGAAACAGAAATGAATGATACGTATGAAGGTAATAATAATGAACCAATTACATATATGGATACTGCATACGAGGAAGCAGCAAAAGCAATAAAGCTTGCAGAGGAATATGTAGATACTATGGAAAAAACTTTAAGATATCATGAAGGAACAAAAAGAGAAAAATTATATACTGATCTAACGAACGCAAAAAAGAAATTAGAATATTTATTAAGCTTAAAGTAATACGAAAGGAGTATGTATAATGAGAGTAGATTTAGATAGCTACCAACTATTTGACGAAATATATAATAAAACACGTAATAAAGGAAAAGAAATACAAGAAAAAGCACATGAAATGGAGGGCCAAATAGATTCAATAGAGCTAGCACCAGGTTACAAGAGCAAAAGAGAAGTTCAATTTGGTTTATTACGTGAAATTTTAAATACAATGATAGTTGCAAATACAGCTTTACATAATGCACACATTATTGTTACTAAAATCAAAGATGAATTTCTTGAGGCAGATGTTGCTACCCTTAATAGTTTATCTTATGAAGCCGATATCGACCAAATACATTGGTATGGAAATCAAAAGCCAACTGCGTATGGTGGAGATGGAAAAACAAGAGTTACAGTAACAGCGATAGCTATTGTAGTTGATGGTAAAATTGTAAAAACAATGAATAGAGAATGGTCAACATCATATAGAAGTGATGTTGATGCAGAAATAGAAAAATTGAAAAAAGACGGTGTAATTGATAAAAATGCAAAAATCGAGCTATACAGAAAAGTTGAATGCGTAATAGGAGATGATAAGTCAAGAACTTGTACAGGATCAGATATTGACCCTATACCATATAGTCCTTATACTGGATGCAGAGAAATAAAATATTCAAAAAGCTCAACTGGTTTATGTATTGAGAAGATGGATGAGCTAAATAGATCATATGCTAAATATGAGAAAGTGTATAGCAACCTAGATTTTAGCAATCCAGAATATGATGCAAATATTGAAACATATACAAAGAGTGTAGAAAAATCAGCAGAAAGCCATAAGGCAAGATTGAAACAATTAGAAATAGCTGGACATGTAGATTCAGATGAGTATAGAGCATTAACAATCATCACTAAAAAAGAAGATAATTATTTAAATACTGTACATCAAGCAAATATTGATGAGCAAGAATATAACCAAGCCATAAAAGACTCAAAAGACCAGAGAACAGAATACATAAAACAAGAAACAGAAAATGGCAACAAGGATGGAGTAAATGATCAACAAGCAATCGTAAATAAACAAGAGGAATACTTAAAGCAACAAAAAATCAAAAAATTTGGTGAATTACAAAGTGAATATGATAAATGGAAACAAAAAGAAGATGGAGAAAAATACAATACTGGAAAGTATAGTGCAAATATGGACGAATATGGAAAAAATGTTGAAGAAGCCTATAATGCAAACATAAAACGTATGCAAGAGATGGAAGAACAAGGTAATACCCAAAACTCAAAAGAATATGCAACACTTAAAGCTATAACACAAAAACAAAAGGAATTTATTGATGCATGCCAATATTAAAAGCTAGAGCAATCTAGCTTTTTATTGTATATAAAATTAACACCTTGAAATAAAAAATGCCGTTTTATATAATATAAACATAAAGAAAATTATTAAAATTTGTGAGGAAAATTATGGAAGTAAATGCAGAAAAGCAACAATTATCTAAAGTTATTCAATATATAAGAAATACGATATCTGAGAATCAAGAATTCTATCGAAAATTATATAATTTGTATAATGGTGATTTAGCTAATGCAAAAAGATTAACAGAAAAAATATACTCTGATGTTGTATCAAATTACAAATCAAATAATATTGAAATGTATAAGATAGCTGGTACAATGAATGGTCATGTGTATGGAATGCAATTAAATATTAGTTACGTTCTAGATAATTTGTCAGTATGGATAGAAGAACAACAGATTAGGCTAAACAGATTGCAAGAGCAATATAATCAAATGTAATTGAAGGGAAATATACCATGTTAAAAATTAATACAAGTTATTTTAATGAACAATATGAAAGCGATATGAACAAATTGAATAATCTCCTACAAAAAATGGCTAATAAGATAACTACAGACATTCCTGATAATTTTGAATTTGTTAATCAACTTTATAGAGCTGAAGAAAATAGAATAGATGCTATTGCGCAATGGCAGTTACTTAATAGCAAAGTAGATACAGTTATGTCTAAATATAATTATGCTGAAAGGTATGCAAGAGGAGCCATAATAAATTCAGAGGGAAGTCTTATTGATGGTTCATTATCATCAAGAGATAAATTTAATACAACTCAAAATACGCTGGATGAAAAGAAAAAAATGAGATTGAATGCATATTTATATGCATTGCTTGGAAAATCAACTTCTAAGCTAAAAAAATCATCTACTAGCGATGTAACAGCAAGTGATATTAAACTAGCAAAACAAATTATGAATGAAGAATTATCTTCTAAAGATAAGCTCTTATATGGTGTTTTTTATAACAAAGAAAACACCTGGTTAAAAACACCAGATGTAAAAAATACGGGTTCAGCTGGAATGTATAAGAACGGAGATAAAATATACAATGTTTATGCTCAAGGAAAAAATAAATTATGGGCAGATGTTCCGTATTCTCAAAAAAACTATGAAAAAAGTGCATGTGGTGCAACAAGTGTTGCTATTATAGCAAGTAACTCAGATCCAGATATTACACCGATAGAATCAGGTCAACAAATATATAAAAATGCTGGACATGATTTTGGAACAGTTGTAAATGATGGTTCAGTTACAAGTTATGAGGTTATTAAAGAAACATTAGATGATTATGGTATTAAATATACAGAAAAATATTCGTATACTAATGAAGAAATAAATAAGCATTTAGATAAAGGACAACCAATAATTATTTGTACTAAAAATACAGCAATTGGTAATGGAAAAGTACGATCAGGACACTTTGTAACTCTTTTAGGTAAGAACGAAGATGGTCAAATCTTTTTAGGAGATCCTGCAGAAGATGGATCTAATAGTGGTTATTATAATCAAAATAAAATATTGCCAGCAGCACATACTTGGGCACTATTTATAGATAATGATGAATAATATAGTAAAGAGAAAAGGAACTTCTTCATAACAACCAGAGAACTTGCTAGTTCAGCATAAACATGATATAATACACATATTGGCAAATTTTCTAAATCTTTCTATGAACAATGCTATGGAGGTATGCATTGTATACAACATCCGTTTTTCAACATTTTGCAATGCAAAAAGAAAGGAGCCTGTGATATGGCTGAAATTAAGCTGAAGAATTTACTTGTACATTGGTTCCATTACTATGGTAAGCAGATATATACTTTAGATGAGATGGAGAAATTCATTGCAATTATCGATGAGTATGGTGCTGACAAAGTTATGGACGTCGCAGTTGCCTCTTATATCTGTGGGGATGGCTCTCCAACCGTCTTGTTGAATGCTATTCGGGAGAACAAAGTAAAAGATATCTTCGATAGCCTTCCGGACGTTTCTACAATGGAGGAAGAAGCAAAGAATATGTATACTTCCGTTCGTGAGAGACTTATTCAAATATTCACAGAATCAATGACTGCTTGAGTACAAAAAATTAGGGGTAGTGAGTTACTATGACTTGCTACCCTTTTTTATGATATAGACAAACTGAAGGCCCCATGTGAATACACACATGAGGCCTCAGCATTCCAATTACATATTCAGAAATCAGAATTCGCAGTGGAGATAAGCGTTGATGATCTCCTGAGACGGATATTTTTCCTCGGTGAAGGTTTTCTTAGTCTGAACTACAGTTCCGTCAATGGGATTGATGATCTCGGTGTTGATAATCAGAACACCCTTAGGGTACTTTTCTTCGGTTAAATCGTAGAATGTTGACCACGTAGGCAGCTCCTCAGTCTCAATCTGTTCGTCAGTCCAACCGTAGCAGCGCATTAAATAGTGCTTGAAGATTACCGTATCCGGATAATACTCACCTGCGTAGAAATACTTCGTACTTACATTGAGCTGCGGTCCGAAACGATACTCAACACCGTCTACAATGCCCACATAGGAGTCAAAGAAGTATAGTGTACACTCTTCGGGATGTTCAACAACAGCTTCAAGCGTTCTTGATTCGACCTGAACTATCTCTGACTTAAACCGTGTCTTGATGCACACAAAACTTCTTGTCTCAACTGTTACCTTCGCATTTTCTTTCATAGCTGATCTCTCCTTCTGGCTAATTAGCCGATGTAATTGATTTTACACACATTGTATCTTAACAACAGTGCATACTTTATTATATCATTATTTACATAAATATTCAAATATAAAAACGCTTGTAGGTTATGATACTCTAACTATCTGTTATAACAAAAGCATTGAATGAGCTTTTTAATGATTGTATATTATATGTGTACCGTGAAGGACACGGTATGTAACGAACATCCAACTGTGTGCCTTGTAAAGGAGGGTTATTATGAGTTGGAATGAGGATCATTATCAGTTTGATGATGACGGGAACTTTGAGCCGGGCGAAATTGACAGTGCAATTGAGAATGGTGACGTAACGACACTGTCAAATGGCTGCTTATGGGATCGTGAAACTGGTGCTGAGTACTGGCCTGACGGTCAGAAAAAGTAATCAATCGATCGAATAGTTCCCACAACAACGGAGGGGCACTTGCATAATTGCAGGTGCTCCTCTGGCTCTATTCATATAATAAAACCAAGTGTACAAATTATACTGCCATAACCAATTGTTATAAAAAAAGTGTAGAATTAGGGATCTAAAGATTATATATTATGCACATACCGTTAAGAAACGGTATGTAAGAACATCCGACTGTATACCTTGCAAAGGAGGGTAATTATGAGTTGGTTTGGTAATCACTATCCGTTTGAAGACGATGACCCGCCGTACAGAGAACCGAAAAGCGAATGTGATGACTGTCCATGCAAGTCCTGCCCGAAACGGAAGTCTTGTTCCAGAGGTTCGGATGATGATGAACCTGGCTATGGAGGAGGCTACTGGGGAAATCATGGACCGTACTATGACACTTAAAAGAAGAGCCTGCAATTTGCAGGCTCTTCTCCCTATATATAACTAGAAATTTGATTTTGTATAGAAAAAATGATAAAATTGTTCCAATATTAATTATAGGAGGATTTATATCTATAATGGAAGTTAATTGGGATTTATATAGAATATTCTATTATGTATGTGAATTTAAGAATTTAACAAAAGTTGCTAATTACTTTTATGTATCACAACCTGCTATTACAAAAAAGATAAAAGCATTAGAAAATGAGCTTGGTATTAATTTAATCAAAAGTAATAATAAAGGAATAACTATTACTGATGAAGGAAAAGCTCTTTATGAGGAAATTAAACCAGCATGTGAAATACTAAACAATATTGACTCAAAATATTTGGATAGCACAGATGTAAAGAAAACAATAGTTGTTTCTGGTGGATATATGACTATAGATAAAGTTATAATGCCAATAATAATAAGATATAAAGATAAACATCCAGAAATACAGTTTAGAGTTGAGACTTGCAGCTTTGAAGAATCTGTAAAGAAATTAAGATCTGGAGAAATAGACCTATTCTTTTATGGACATGATAGAATTACAGACGATACAGATAATCTTGTAATAAAAGAATGTTACAAAATAAAAAATAGATTCGTTGTATCAAGCAAAATAAGAAACCAATATCCCGATAAGATAAGTATCTATGATATTAACGACTACCCTATAATAATAAAAGATAATACTGGTAGAAGTAGAATGATACTTGAACAAGAATTAGAGAAAAAAGGAGTAACTCTAAAACCAAAATATGAAGTTCCTACCTATTTAGCTATTAAAGGTTTAATAGAATCAAATAGCGGAATTGGATATCTAAATGCCGATTATATTGATGATGATATAAAAAGTGGTAATTTAGTGGTAATACCTACTGTTGAGGAACTACCTCAAATATCAATTTACTGTGCTTACCTTAAGAATAACAACAATAAATCAGCAATCAAAGAATTTGTAGATGTAGTTAAAGAAAGAAATAATAAATCATTATTTTAAGTGAAGTTTTATGGCTTCACTTTTTATTCATGAAAAATCCTCAAAAAGCCCTAAAATAGCGACGCACGAGAATCGATTTTAAGCCATTTTTATAAAAAAGTAATATAGTTTGTTGTCGGTAAAATACGTTAATTCTAGTGTTTTAGGCATTTTGTTGTATTTTGATTATCATAGAGAGGGAGTAGGGGGAGTTGAAGTTTATTTATATAATAAAATAAAAAAATATTTATATTTTTCAAATTTTAAAAATTTTGTAAAAAGCAAAATAGGAAAGAGCAGGCCATAAAAAAATAAATATAAAAAATAAAATATTTTATAAATAAATATAAATTTATATAAAATTATAAATTTTTAGATTTTTACAAATTTTATGATTTTTAGCCAAATTTTTAATTTACGAACATTAGATTTTCAAAAGCGAACATTTGTTGTGTAAATTTGTTTTTATGATTTTAGTTTATTAATTCAAATTTAATTCGTAATTATTAAGTCTGAAAATCAAATTTAAGACATTTAATATTTACACTAGATACATTATTCATTTTAAATATTTGTATTCAATATAATTTGATCTTGAACTTCATTTATAATTTCATAAATGTAATTCTATATAAATTTATCTTCAAAATATTATTAGATTATTCCTGGTAATAAATTATAATTCATTAAGCTTCAAAATCAATTTTAAGACATTTTAATAATAAAGTTATATAATTAATCATTTGAATATAAAATTCAATTTTAAATTGATCTATAAATCTGATGATTTTTAGTAAAAATTTATACCTAAATCAGAACTATGAAAAATCCCCGAAAAGCCCTAAAATAGTGACGCACGAGAATCGATTTTAAGCCATTTTTATAAAAAGGTAATATAGTTTGTTGTCCGCAAAATACGACGATTCTAGTGCTTTGGGCATTTCAACTAAAAAATGACCTAATTTTATATAGAATAATACTATACCCAAAAGTCTCAAAAAAGCCTCAAAATATAGGCTTGCGAGAATCGATTTTAAGACGTTTTTATGAAAAGGTAATATAGTTTGTTGTCGGTAAAATACGACCATTCTGGGCTTTCGGGCATTTTTAAGAAATTTAGAGATAGGAGCAAAAATAAACATATAAAATATATTAATAATAGAATTATAGTAGTAAGTTATAAAAGTAGCTTAAAAGAGAATCTCGTGAGGTTCAATATAGAGTAATAATAGTATAATAATTATATAAATA
This sequence comes from Clostridia bacterium, assembly GCA_017512025.1. Taxonomy (GTDB): domain Bacteria; phylum Bacillota; class Clostridia; order TANB77; family CAG-508; genus CAG-492. Next base: position 328 of record JAFWHH010000009.1, on the reverse strand, counting down.
TATAATAAAAAGACTAAACAGCTATAAGGCCCAAACATGCAATTTTACTGGCAGGAGGGACTTTATTAGCTATCCAGGGATTTATTCCTACTTCTATTTGCGCAAAACTTTGATTTTGTGCAATGTTATATATTGGATTATACACTCCTGGATAGCCATATATCTCTCCCTCTCTTTCTATATTTTATATAATTTTGTCTATTATACATTTATTAATTATTTATTATAAATTTATTTTTTATTTATTATATAAATATTTTATTTTTATTTTCTTCTGCTTTGTTTGTCTTTATCAAAACTTTTTTCTCAAAATAATATTTTATTTATT